>NZ_AKJE01000068.1 GCF_000282495.1 Pseudomonas sp. GM79 | reverse complement strand
AGCAGGCTCGCTCCCACAGTGGGTCGGCGTATGTCTGCGAGAAATTGGTCGGCTGTCAGGCCGCCTTCGCGGGCAAGCCTCGCTCCTACAATTGAACCGTGTGCATCTGCGAGAGATTGGGCGGCTGTCAGGCCGCCTTCGCGAGCAAGCCCGCTCCCACAGTGGAGCGGCGTACACCCGCCTTTCACCACTCAACAGGCCGAGCGTTAGCTCGCCTGCAACTTTTGATCTGGCTTTTGATCTTGATCCACCCGCCCCTTCGGGAGGCCTCGTTCCGGTGTTTATCTGGGGATTGGCGCGCAGCGCCGTTCGACGCAGTCGAATCCATCGCATGTAGGTCGTAGCGAAGCAGACCGTAGGGCGATGCCCCCAGATGGATACCGGAGCGAAGGAACGCCGAGCCTCAGCGAGGGGCCGGACGCTTGGGGCGAAGACCTTTGCTTCCTTTGGAGCGTTTGCCAAAGGGAGTCGCCGTAAAGGCGAAACCATAAGCCGCCGTTACCGCAGCAATGGATATGTACTCAATCAACAAGAACCTGGTCGGCTATAAGGCCGCCACGCCCCAAATCGCAGCCAACAAAAAACCCGCTGAAATCACTTTCAGCGGGTTTCTCATTTTCAGCGGCCAGGAAGATCAGAAATCTTCCAACCGCCATACCTCATAAGCCGGCGTCTCATAGGGATGGCTCTCTTTCAGAGCCACCACCACCGCCCGAATCAGCTCATCGCTGACCACAAGCTCAACCTTCCATTCCTCAACCTGCTCGACCTGCCCCGCTTCACCAATAAACGGCTGACTGCCATCCAGAGGCCGAAACTGACCCAACCCAAACACCTGCCACGCACAGTGATCATAAGCCCCGATCCGCCCGCCACCGGCAGCGAACACAGCGCTTTTGACCACCTCGACATGACTGGCCGGAACAAAAAAACCGAGCTTGTACACGGCAATCAGCTCCCCGCTCTTAGTTCACCCACACGCGAGCATTACGGAACATACGCATCCAAGGTGCGTCTTCGTTCCAGTCTTCCGAACGCCACGAGTTCTGCACGGCGCGGAACACACGCTCCGGGTGCGGCATCATGATGGTCACGCGACCGTCACGGCTGGTCAAACCGGTGATACCGCGCGGCGAGCCGTTCGGGTTGGCCGGGTAGTTTTCGGTGACCTTGCCGTGGTTGTCGACGAAACGCATCGCCACGCAACCCGACAGATCGGCTTCCAGCAACGCTTCTTCGCTGGCGAATTCGGCATGGCCTTCACCGTGCGCGATGGCGATTGGCATGCGCGAACCGGCCATGCCTTGCAGGAAGATCGAGTTCGACTCCTGGATCTGCACCATCGCCACGCGAGCTTCGAACTGCTCGGAACGGTTACGCACGAAATGCGGCCAGAACTCGCTGCCCGGGATCAGCTCGTGCAGGTTGGACATCATCTGGCAACCGTTGCACACGCCGAGGGTGAAGCTGTCGTTACGTTCGAAGAAGCCCTGGAAGGCATCGCGAGCGCGGCTGTTGAACAGTGCGGACTTGGCCCAGCCTTCGCCGGCACCGAGTACGTCGCCGTAGGAGAAACCGCCGCAAGCCACCAGCCCCTTGAACTCGTTCAGGTCGACACGGCCGGCCAGAATGTCGCTCATGTGCACGTCGATCGCGTTGAAACCGGCGCGGTCGAACGCGGCCGCCATTTCCACCTGACCGTTGACGCCCTGCTCACGCAGCACGGCCACCTGTGGGCGGATGCCTTTCTTGATGTAAGGCGCGGCGACGTCCTGGTTGACGTCGTAGCTGAGCTTGACGCTCAGGCCCGGGTTGTCTTCTTCCAGCAGCACGTCGAACTCTTGTTCGGCGCAGTCGGCGTTATCACGCAGACGCTGGATCTGGTAGCTGGTCTCGGCCCACTGACGTTGCAGCAGACGACGCTGACCTTCGAACACGGTGTCGCCGTTGAAGGTGATGCTGATCTCGCCGTTGTTCATCGGCTGACCGATCACCGACACGCAGTCACCCAGGCCAGCTGCGCTGAACTGCGCGAGGATGTCCGGAGTGGCGTCCTGGCGAACCTGGATCACAGCACCCAGTTCTTCGTTGAACAGGATCGCGGCGATGTCGGCGGAGGTTTCTGCCAGACCGTCGAGGTTCAGGCTCAGGCCGCAGTGACCGGCGAAGGCCATTTCCACGACACTGGTCAGCAGACCACCGTCGGAACGGTCGTGGTAAGCCAGCAAATGACCGTCAGCGTTGAGGCCCTGGATCACGGCGAAGAAGGCTTTCAGGTCTTCGGCGTCATCGACGTCCGGGGCCTGCTTGCCGAGTTTGCCGTGAACCTGAGCGAGGATCGAAGCGCCCATGCGGTTCTGACCGCGACCGAGGTCGATCAGGATCAGGTCGGTGGTGCCCTTGTCCATGCGCAGTTGCGGGGTCATGGTCTGACGGATGTCAGCCACTGGGGCGAAGCCGGTCACGATCAGCGACATCGGCGAAGTCACCGTCTTGTCGACGCCTTCGTCGTTCCAGCGGGTGGCCATGGACATCGAGTCCTTGCCGACCGGAATGGTGATGCCGAGGTCCGGGCACAATTCCATGCCGACCGCTTTCACGGTGTCGTACAGACGCGCGTCTTCACCCGGGTGACCGGCGGCGGACATCCAGTTCGCCGACAGTTTGATGTCGGAGATTTTGGCGATGCGCGACGCCGCGATGTTGGTCAGGGTTTCGCCGATGGCCATGCGACCCGACGCCGGAGCGTCCAGCAGAGCCAGCGGAGTACGCTCGCCCATGGCCATGGCTTCACCGGTGTAGACGTCGAAGCTGGTAGCGGTGACGGCAACGTCGGCCACCGGAACCTGCCACGGGCCGACCATCTGATCACGGGCCACGAGGCCGGTGATGGTACGGTCGCCGATGGTGATCAGGAAGCTTTTGCTGGCCACGGCCGGGTGATGCAGAACGCGCTCGACGCAGTCGGCAATCTCGAGGGTCGACGGATCGAAATCATCGCCCAGTTCGTTTTCGCGAACGGCCGAACGGTGCATGCGCGGGGCTTTGCCCAGCAGTACTTCGAGCGGCATGTCCACCGGGCTGTTGCCGAAGTGGCTGTCGGTCACGGTCAGTTGCGGTTCGGCAGTGGCTTCGCCGACCACGGCAAACGGGCAACGCTCACGTTCGCAGATCGCCTGGAAGCGTTCGAAGTCCGCAGGGCCGACTGCCAGAACGTAGCGTTCCTGGGATTCGTTACTCCAGATTTCGTGCGGGGCCATGCCCGGCTCGTCGTTTGGAATGTTGCGCAGCTCGAAGCGACCGCCACGGTTGCCGTCGTTGACCAGTTCCGGGAAGGCGTTGGACAGACCGCCCGCGCCGACGTCATGGATGAAGCTGATCGGGTTTTTATCACCCAACTGCCAGCAACGGTCGATGACTTCCTGGCAGCGACGTTCCATTTCCGGGTTTTCGCGCTGTACCGATGCGAAGTCCAGATCCGCCGAACTGGTGCCGGTGGCCATGGAAGAGGCAGCACCGCCGCCCAGGCCGATCAACATCGCCGGGCCGCCGAGCACGATCAGCTTGGAGCCAACGGTGATCTCGCCTTTCTGTACGTGTTCGGCACGGATGTTACCCATGCCGCCGGCCAGCATGATCGGCTTGTGGTAACCGCGAACTTCGTCGCCACGCGGGGTGGTGATCGATTGTTCGAAGGTACGGAAATAACCGGTCAGGGCCGGACGACCGAATTCGTTGTTGAACGCGGCGCCACCCAGTGGGCCTTCGATCATGATGTCCAGCGCGGTCACGATGCGCTCAGGCTTGCCGTACGGCACTTCCCACGGCTGTTCGAAGCCCGGGATCTGCAGGTTGGACACGGTGAAACCGGTCAGGCCAGCCTTTGGCTTGGCGCCGCGACCGGTTGCACCTTCGTCGCGAATCTCACCGCCGCTACCGGTGGACGCGCCCGGGAACGGGGCAATCGCGGTCGGGTGGTTGTGAGTTTCGACTTTCATCAGGATGTGCACCGGTTCCTGCACCGCGCCGTACTGGCGGGTTTCAGGGTCCGGGAAGAAGCGGCCGGCGACGGAGCCAACGATTACCGAGGCGTTGTCCTTATAAGCCGACAGAACACCTTCGCTGTGCATCTGGTAGGTGTTCTTGATCATGCCGAACAGGCTTTTTTCCTGGCTCTGACCGTCGATGTCCCAACTGGCGTTGAAGATCTTGTGACGGCAGTGCTCGGAGTTTGCCTGGGCAAACATCATCAGTTCGATGTCGTGCGGGTTGCGCTTCAAGCCGACGAAGGCTGCGACCAGATAGTCGATCTCGTCTTCGGCCAGGGCCAGACCCAGCTCGGTGTTGGCTTTTTCCAGCGCGGCGCGGCCGCCACCCAACACGTCGATCGCGGTCAGGGGCTTGGGTTCGGCGTGGCTGAACAGGCCGGCGGCTTGTTCAAGGTTGTCCAATACGATCTGGGTCATGCGGTCATGCAAGGCGTCTGCAATCAGCTGCGCTTCGGTATCGCTGAACTGGCCGGCGACGTAGAACGCGATACCGCGCTCCAGGCGCTGGACTTTGGTCAGGCCACAGTTGCGAGCGATGTCGCTGGCTTTACTGGACCACGGCGAGATAGTGCCGAAACGTGGCAACACCAGAAACAGACGACCGGTTGGCTCTTGTACTGGAACGCTTGGGCCGTACTTCAGAAGGCGCGCGAGCACCTGCTGTTCGTCGCCGGTCAGGACGCCGGTAACTTCGGCGAAGTGAGCGAATTCAGCATACAAGCCGCTGACAGCCGGAACCTTCTGGCTCAGTTGCTCAAGGAGTTTGCTGTGGCGAAAGGCAGAAAGGGCAGGAGCGCCGCGCAGGATCAACATCTTCGGGACAGCCTCGGGAAGGGGTGTGCTTTGAGGCCGTGCATTCTAGCCTAAACCGCCCGCGACAGCACCCGAAACGGTACGCACGGCTGTACCCGAACGTCGGGCCGGGTTTTCGGGCCCTGAACAGGCGCGCGCCGAGGGTTATTTTTTATCTCACAAAATGCTGTTCGGGCCCATTCCTGCGGGCTCCAAGCGGGTTTTAGACTCTCTAGCAGACAAGCCCTTCGCTGTCGAGATATGGCGCTCGTGGTCCTTTGCGTATACTGCGCAGATGTTTTCCCCAACGGCTTTGCGTCCGCGGTACGCCAAATGGCTGATCGCAACCGGACTCTTCCTGGTGCTCGGTGGCTGTGTTGATAAACCCAACACGCTGGAGCGCGTAAAGGAGGATGGCGTGCTGCGGGTGGTTACCCGTAACAGTCCCGCCACCTACTTTCAGGATCGCAACGGTGAAACCGGCTTCGAATACGAGCTGGTGAAGCGCTTTGCCGAGGATCTGGGGGTCGAGCTCAAGATCGAAACTGCCGACAACCTCGACGACCTGTTCAATCAGGTGGGCAAGCCCAATGGCCCGGTGCTGGCTGCTGCCGGCCTGGTCAGCAGCGAAGAACGAAAAAAACAGGTGCGATTTTCCCACTCCTATCTCGAAGTCACTCCACAAATCATCTACCGCAACGGCCAGTCACGGCCGACCGACGCAGGCGATCTGGTCGGCAAGAAGATCATGGTGCTCAAGGGCAGCACCCACGCCGAGCAATTGGCAGAGCTGAAAAAGAAATATCCCGGCATTGAATACGAAGAATCCGACGCGGTTGAAGTCGTCGACTTGCTGCGCATGGTCGACGAAGCCCAGATCGATCTGACCCTGGTCGATTCCAACGAAGTCGCGATGAACCAGGTGTACTTCCCCAACGTGCGGGTCGCCTTCGATCTCGGTGACGCCAGCAATCAGAGCTGGGCCGTGGCCGCCGGCGAAGACAACAGCCTGCTCAACGAGATCAACGATTACCTCGACAAAGTGAAGAAAAACGGCACCCTGCAACGCCTCAAGGATCGCTATTACGGGCACGTCGATGTACTCGGTTACATGGGCGCCTATACCTTCGCCCAGCATCTGCAGCAGCGGTTGCCCAAGTACGAACAGCACTTCAAGACGTACGCCAAGAAAGAGAAAGTCGACTGGCGTCTGCTGGCGGCGATCGGTTATCAGGAATCGCTGTGGCAAGCGGCGGTTACGTCCAAGACCGGCGTGCGCGGCTTGATGATGCTGACCCAGAACACCGCGCAAGCCATGGGCGTGTCCAATCGACTCGACCCCAAGCAGAGCATCATGGGTGGGGCAAAGTACCTGGCCTATATGAAGGAGCAACTGGATGAGTCGATCCAGGAGCCGGATCGTACGTGGTTCGCGCTCGCAGCCTACAACGTCGGCAGCGGTCACCTGGATGACGCGCGCAAACTGGCGGCCAAGGAAGGGTTGAACCCGGACAAGTGGCTGGATGTGAAGAAAATCCTGCCGCGCCTGTCGCAGAAACAGTGGTACAGCAAAACTCGTTACGGCTACGCCCGGGGCGGCGAGCCGGTGCATTTCGTGGCGAACATCCGTCGTTACTACGACATCCTGACGTGGGTCACGCAGCCGCAGCTGGAAGGCAATCAGGTCGCTGAAGGCAACCTGCATGTGCCGGGGGTCGACAAGACCAAGCCGAGCCAGGAAACCCCACCGCTTTAAAAGCCACCACCCACCGAATGTGGGAGCGGGCTTGCTCGCGAAGGCGGCTCAACATTCAACATCTCTGTCGATTGCCACACCGCATTCGCGAGCAAGCCCGCTCCCACATTGGTTTTGTGTTTGTCTTTTAAGCTTTGGCGGCAGCCAGAATCAACGCTTTCATCTCCGACACCGCCGACTTGAACCCGACGAACAACGCATGGGCCACCAGCGCATGGCCGATGTTCAATTCATTGATGCCCTTGATCGCCGCAACAGCTTCGACGTTGTGATAGTGCAGACCGTGACCGGCATTGACGATCAACCCCTGGGCCAGACCGAATGCCACGCCATCGGCCACGCGCTTGAGCTCTTCAGCGACTTCGGCTGGCGTCTCGGCATCCGCATAACGCCCGGTGTGCAATTCAATGGCCGGTGCACCGACACGGCGGGATGCTTCGATCTGCCGCTCGTCAGCGTCGATGAACAGCGATACTTCACAGCCGATCTTCGCCAGGCGATCCACCGCAGCCTTGATCCGCGCCTCCTGCCCTGCCACGTCCAGACCGCCTTCGGTGGTCAGCTCCTGACGGGTTTCCGGGACCAGGCAAATGTGCGCCGGGCGGATGCGTTCGGCGAACACCATCATTTCTTCGGTGACGCCCATTTCGAAGTTCATGCGGGTTTGCAGCACGTCCTTGAGCAGCAGCACATCGCGTTCCTGAATGTGCCGGCGGTCTTCGCGCAAGTGCACGGTGATGCCGTCAGCACCCGCCTCTTCCGCGTCCAGCGCTGCCTTGACTGGATCCGGGTAGCGAGTACCCCGGGCCTGACGCAGGGTGGCAACGTGGTCGATGTTCACGCCAAGAAGAATGCGATTGCTGGTGGTCACGGAAGCGCTCCTGAAATAAGGGAAAGTTCGGTGCACAGCATACACGGGGAGCTTGGCTCTGTTGACGCAGCATCAACAGTTCCTATGGCTTGCGAAACTATGGCTTACGAAACAACTCGCGACTGACTAGAGGACGACCGCCCAGATGAACGGCCAGCGCCTGACGCATCAAGCGCTTGGCAGCGGACAGCGCTCCGGGCGCGGACCAGTCGGCATCGGCCATGGCCAGCAATTCAGTGCCGTTGAACAGACCCGGTTGCAGCAGATAGACCCGTTCCAGGCCTGCATCCACTTGTAAGCGGTAGAGGCCATCCGGCGCGATGGGGTCGCCATGGATATCAGTGTTCAAGGCGAAACCGTAACCGAGGTCGTCGAGCAAACGCCATTCGAAGGAGCGCAGCAATGGCTCCAATGGACGGCCTTCGGCCAGGGCGAGCAAGGTCGCGGCGTAGTGATCGAAAACCGCGGGATGAGGGTCTTCGGCGGGCAGCAGACGGATTAGCAATTCGTTGAGGTAGAGACCGCTGAACAGCGCCTCACCGTTGAGCCAGGTGGAAACACCGGCGCTTTCCATGCGACCGACGTTTTTCAATTCACCCCGCCCACGGAATTCGACTTCCAGCGGCACAAACGGCCGCGCCAATGTCCCGGCCTTGCCCCGCGCGCTACGCAACACCGCCCGCAGCCGACCTTGCGGCGTAAGGAAATCCACCAGCGCACTGCTTTCGCGGTAGGCGCGGGAGTGGAGGACGTACGCAGGTTGGCCGATGGGGGCTTGAGACATGGAAGTCAGGGTTCTCAATGACGGAGCGCAGTTTTAAAAACAACCCAAAACCAATGTGGGAGCGGGCTTGCTCGCGAAAGCGGTGTAACAGTCAACATCAATGCTGAATGTTACATCCTCTTCGCGAGCAAGCCCGCTCCCACAGTAGATCTATGTGCTGCCAAACGGTTTACAGATCGCCGTAACCCAGCGAACGCAACGCACGTTCGTCATCGGACCAGCCGCCCTTAACCTTGACCCACAGGTTGAGCATGATCTTGGAGTCGAACAGCAGCTCCATGTCCTTGCGCGCCTCGGTGCCGATGCGCTTGATGCGCTCGCCCTTGTCGCCAATGATGATTTTTTTCTGGCCGTCACGTTCGACGAGGATCAACGCATGGATGTGCAGGGTTTTGCCCTGCTGCTTGAACTCTTCGATTTCCACGGTGATCTGGTACGGCAGCTCGGCGCCCAACTGGCGCATGATTTTCTCGCGCACCAGTTCAGCGGCGAGGAAGCGGCTGCTGCGGTCAGTGATCTGATCTTCCGGGAAGAAGTGATCGTTTTCCGGCAGGTGCTCGGCGATCACTCGTTCCAGCGCGTCCAGGTTGTGCCCGTGCTGGGCCGAGATCGGCATGATCTGCGCGTTCGGCAGCTGTTCCTGCAACCAGCTCAGGTGCGGCATCAGTTCGGATTTGTCTTCGATACGGTCGGTCTTGTTCAGCGCCACGATCAGCGGGCCGGTCACGTACTGAACGCGTTCGAGGACCATCTGGTCTTCATCGGTCCACTTGGTGCGGTCAACCACGAAGATCACCACGTCGACGTCTTTCAACGCCGCCGAAGCGGTCTTGTTCATGTAGCGGTTCAGGGCCTTTTCGCCGCCCTTGTGCATGCCCGGGGTGTCGACGTAGATCGCCTGAACGGCGCCTTCGGTCTTGATACCGAGCATGTTGTGACGGGTGGTCTGCGGCTTGCGCGAGGTGATCGCCAGCTTCTGACCCAGAATGTGGTTCAGCAGCGTGGACTTGCCCACGTTGGGACGGCCGACGATGGCAACATAGCCACAGCGAGTTGCGGTTGAATCAGTCATTGCCATTCTCCACACCCAGGGCAATCAGTGCTGCGGCGGCCGCTACCTGTTCGGCAATACGACGACTCACACCCTGACCTCGGCTTTTTTCATTCAGTAAGATGATTTCACATTCGACGAAGAACGTCCGGCAATGCGGCTCACCCTGGATATCCACCACTTCGTAACGCGGCAGCTCACAACCACGGGACTGCAGGAATTCCTGCAGACGGGTTTTCGGATCTTTGTTGGTATCGACCAGCGTCAAGCCTTCGAACTCTCCGGCCAGCCAGGCCAGCACGCGCTCGCGCGCCATGTCCATGCCGGCGTCCAGGTAGATCGCACCAATCAGCGCTTCCAGGGCATCGGCCAGAATCGATTCGCGACGGAAACCACCGCTTTTCAATTCGCCGGAGCCCAGGCGCAGGTATTCGCCCAGATCGAAACCACGGGCCAGTACGGCCAGGGTTTCACCTTTCACCAAGCGGGCGCGCAAACGCGACAACTGGCCTTCGCGGGCCAGCGGGAAGCGATCGAACAGCGCCTCGCCAGCGACGAAGTTGAGGATGGCATCACCGAGGAACTCCAGGCGTTCATTGTTGCGCCCGGCAAAGCTGCGGTGAGTCAGGGCCAGGACCATCAGTTCCTGGTCTTTGAAGGTGTAGCCGAGCTGACGCTCTAGACGGCTTAAGGAGACGCTCACGGTTTACCCACGCTGAGTTCGTGGCTGGATTCCACCGCCATCGCCGTGGTGCGGCGCAGGCTTGGGACAATTAACGCTGTGTTCAAAAATAACGTCCTGAATATCGTTGTTTTCATGCTTCTGTCGCCGATTATGCCGACTCCAGAAATGCATTCGGCGCTGTGTTCAACAGCGCCGTGTGTGATTACTTGATCAGGCCAACCCGCGAGAAATTCGGCAGGTGACTGAGTTTGGGTTCCGGCCAGCTCATCCAGACTGCGAAGGCCTTGCCGACGATATTCTTGTCGGGAACCATGCCCAGCAGATTCTTGGGAATACTCGGATCATCCCAGTAGCGACTGTCATTCGAGTTGTCGCGGTTGTCGCCCATCATGAAGTAGTGCCCGGCAGGCACGGTCCACGAACGATCCGGCGCTGCGCGGTAGCGGCTCATTTCCTTGCGGATAAGGTGCTCGGCAATGCCGAGTTTTTCCTTGTAGAGCTCGGCGCTGCCCAACGTGCCCGGCTCGGAGCCGACCAGTTGTTCGGCGATCGATTCACCGTTGACGAACAGACGCTTGTCTGCGGTATAGCGAATCTGGTCACCCGGCAGGCCAACCACACGCTTGATGTAATTGACGTTCGGGTCGCTCGGGTAGCGGAACACCATCACATCACCGCGCTGCGGATCACCGACTTCGATGACTTTCTTGTCGATCACCGGCAGGCGGATCCCGTAAGAAAATTTGTTCACCAGAATGAAGTCGCCGACGTCCAGGGTCGGTTTCATCGAGCCGGAAGGAATCTGGAACGGTTCCACCAGGAACGAACGCAGCACCAGTACGATGAACAACACCGGGAAGAACGACTTGCCGTATTCGACCAGCAGCGGCTCTTTGTTCAGTTTCTCGACCACCACCATGTCAGCCTGGCTGACGCTTCCTTGATAGGAGTTAATGGCAGCCCGGCGCCGTGGCGCCAGGAACAGCAGATCGAGCAACGCCAACAGGCCGCAGACGAACACGGCGATGACCAGCAACAGCGGGAAATTTAGTGACATAGGACCTAACTATCCAACCTGAGCACTGCAAGGAAGGCTTCTTGTGGAATCTCCACGTTACCGACCTGCTTCATGCGTTTCTTACCGGCCTTTTGCTTTTCCAGCAGCTTTTTCTTACGGCTGACGTCACCACCGTAGCATTTGGCCAATACGTTCTTTCTGAGCGCCTTGACGGTTGTCCGCGCCACAATCTGCCCGCCAATGGCGGCCTGGATTGCCACGTCGAACATCTGCCGCGGAATCAGTTCCTTCATCTTCTCGGTCAACTGGCGACCTTTGTAGTGCGCATTGTCACGGTGCACGATCAACGCCAGGGCGTCGACCTTGTCGCCGTTGATCAGCACGTCCAGTTTCACCAGACTAGCCGATTGGTAACGATCGAAATGGTAATCCAGCGAAGCATAGCCACGGCTGGTGGATTTCAGACGGTCGAAGAAGTCGAGGACCACTTCGTTCATCGGCAAATCGTAGGTCACTTGTACCTGGGTACCGAGGAACAGCATGTCGTGCTGCACGCCACGCTTTTCGATACACAGGGTAATGACGTTACCCAGGTGCTCTTGCGGCACAAGGATATTGGCCCGCACGATCGGCTCACGCATGTCTTCGATCGACGACAGGTCCGGGAGCTTGGACGGGTTATCGACATAGATCGTCTCGCCGGTCTTGAGCAGCAGCTCGAAGATTACCGTCGGCGCCGTGGTGATCAGGTCCAGGTTGTATTCGCGCTCCAGGCGCTCCTGGATGATTTCCATGTGCAGCATGCCGAGGAAGCCGCAACGGAAGCCGAAACCCAGTGCGTCTGAGCTTTCCGGTGTGTATTGCAGCGACGAATCGTTGAGGGTGAGCTTTTGCAGCGCCTCGCGGAAGTCTTCGAAGTCGTCGGAGCTGACCGGGAACAAACCGGCGTACACCTGTGGCTGAATGCGTTTGAAGCCTGGCAGCACATCGACGTCCGGCGTCGAGCTCAAGGTCAGGGTATCGCCCACTGGCGCACCGTGAATGTCCTTGATGCTGGCGATGATGAAGCCCACTTCACCGGCCTTCAGGTCGACGGTAGGGGTGTGTTTCGGATTGAATACACCGACGCTGTCCACCAGGTGGATCTTGCCGGTGGACTTGACGAGGATCTTGTCGCCCTTCTTCACACGACCGTGACGCACGCGTACCAGGGAAACAACGCCCAGGTAGTTGTCGAACCAGGAGTCGATGATCAACGCTTGCAGCGGATCTTCGTAGTTGCCGGTCGGCGCGGGAATGGTGTGAACCAGGCGTTCGAGCACTTCGTCGACGCCCAGGCCAGTCTTGGCACTGCACTCGACCGCATCGGTGGCATCGATGCCGATGATTTTTTCGATTTCTTCTTTGACGCGGTCCGGATCGGCCTGTGGCAGGTCGATCTTGTTCAGGACTGGCATGACTTCCAGGCCCTGCTCGATTGCCGTGTAGCAGTTGGCAACCGACTGCGCTTCAACGCCCTGACCGGCATCGACCACCAGCAACGCACCTTCACAGGCCGCCAGCGACCGGCTGACTTCGTAGGTGAAGTCGACGTGGCCGGGGGTGTCAATGAAGTTCAGCTGGTACTTGATGCCATCGCGGGCGGTGTAATAAAGGGTGACGCTGTGGGCCTTGATGGTGATCCCGCGTTCACGCTCCAGGTCCATGGAGTCCAGCACCTGGGCTTCCATTTCGCGCTCGGCAAGGCCGCCGCACATCTGGATGAAGCGATCGGCCAGCGTCGACTTGCCATGGTCAATGTGGGCGATGATGGAGAAATTGCGGATATGACTCAAATCACTCACGGATCAACACTCAAAAAGGCTGCAGGCATAGCCCGCCGAAAAATAGCCGGGAATTGTACCTGATCCACGACGCAAGCGTCACGTTCGCAGGTCAGACGGCGCGTACAAAAACGCCCCGATCTTGCGACAGGGGCGTTTTGAGTGACAAGCCTTTCGGGAATAACCCGCGATCAACCGGCCCGGCGCAACAACCAGACCCCGGCCAGGGCGCAGACTCCGGCCGGCACCAGCACCGCAAACAGTGGCGAGAAACCGAATACCAGGCTCGAAGGGCCGAGCAAATCCTGGACGATGCGGAAGGTGAAGCCCACCAACACACCGGTAAAGACTCGCTGACCGAGGGTTACCGAACGCAGCGGGCCGAAGATGAAGGAAATCGCCATCAGCACCAATGCGGCGGTCACCAGCGGCTGCAACACCTTGACCCAAAACGCCAGCCAATAACGACCGTTGCTCAGGCCCTGGTCAGCCAGGTAGTGGATGTAACTCCACAGACCGGTGATCGACAGTGATTCAGGCGCCATCACCACAGTGCTCAGCAATTGCGGGCTCAGTGCTACCTCCCAACGCTCCACCGGAGTCGTCACCACTTCGGTGTTCTTCTCATGGAACAACGTGGTCGTGACGTCGCTCAGCTGCCAGTGATCCGTGTCGAATTCCGCGCGTTTGGCGAAGCTCGAAGACAGG
The DNA here is from genome assembly GCF_000282495.1 of Pseudomonas sp. GM79. Taxonomy (GTDB): domain Bacteria; phylum Pseudomonadota; class Gammaproteobacteria; order Pseudomonadales; family Pseudomonadaceae; genus Aquipseudomonas. The sequence continues at coordinate 3,475 of NZ_AKJE01000068.1, read as the reverse complement.
ATGTGGCGCTGATCATCGAAGCGATAACGGGTCACGCCGTACAGCAGCCCATTGGGTTGCACGGAGTTGACGTGAATGAACTCGTCACCCTGACGGTGCCACAGACCATGCTTGGCGCTTTGCGCATCGCCACTGCCCTGGGCCAGCGAGCGGTTGGCCTGAGCGGTGACTTCTGTTGCCGGCGCGACGTATTCACCGATCACCAGCCCCACCACCATCAAAAGCAGCATCGGCTTCATGACAGCCCAGACGATCCGCCCGAGCGACACGCCCGCAGCGCGCATGATGGTCAGTTCGCTGTGGCTGGCCAGGCTGCCGAGGCCGATCAGGCAACCGATCAGCGCCGCCATCGGTAGCATGTCGTACAGACGGCGCGGCGCGGTCAGCAGCACATAGCTCAGGACATCCATCAGGGTGTAGGTATCACTGACCTCACTCATCTCATCGATGAAGGCAAACAGCGTGGCCAGGCCGAGGATGATCCCCAGTACTGCCAGGATCGCGACGAACACGCTGCTACCGATGTAGCGATCGAGCTTATCCACGGGCCACCTCCAGCGCACTGCGGCGACTCGCCATCTTCAAGCGCAACGGCTCCCAGTACAGCAAGCCCAGGCCGATGGCCAGGAAGATCGCATGCACCCACCACAAGCCCAATGCCGCCGGAATCTTGCCCTTTTCGAGGGCGCCGCGAGCGGCAATCAGGATGGTCAGGTAAGCCATATAAAGAAGAATCGCCGGCAGCAGCTTGAGGAAACGGCCCTGACGCGGGTTGACCCGCGACAGCGGCACCGCCATCAGGGTCACGATGAAGACCAGCAACGGCAGCGACAGACGCCATTGCAATTCGGTGCGCGAGCGGATGTCGTCACTGCCCAACAGGGAGCGGGTGGTCATCGCATCGCGATCGGTGACTTCGTCGCTGACGTCCGGCTTGGGCAGCAATACGCCGTACTCGTCGTATTTGATGGCGCGGTAATCGGCCTGACCCGGATTGCCGTCATAGCGATAGCCGTTGTCGAGAATCAGATACCGATTGCCGTCGGGGCGAATTTCCTGACGGCCCTTCTCGGCCACCAATACGGAAATCCCGCGGTCCTTCTTGTCGGAATTCACATTCTTTTGCGAAATGAACACGCCGCCCAGATTGATGCGGTCATCCGACAATTGTTCGGTGTAGGTCACCCGGGTACCGTCGCGCAAAGCCTGGAAGCGGCCAGGCTCAAGGGTATCGAATTCCGTCAGTGCGTCCTGTTTGTTCAGCAGCAGCTGGAACTGATTGGCACCTTGTGGCGCCAGGCTCAGGCTCAGCCAAGCCACCACCAGCGCAACCAGCGTGGCCGGAAACAGGGTGATGCGAAACAGCCGCTGCTGGCTCATGCCGGTGGCCGACAGCACGGTCATTTCGCTGTCGAGGTACAGACGACCGTAGGCCAGCAAAATCCCGAGAAACAGCCCCAAAGGCAGGATCAACTGCAGGAAACCTGGCAGACGGAAACCCATGATCAGGAACAGCGAACCCGGATCCAGAAGGCCAGAAGCCGCCTGGGCGAGGTATTTGATGAAGCGTCCGCTCATGATGATGACCAGCAGCACGGCGCTGACGGCGCTCAAGGTCAACAGGACTTCGCGGGAAAGATAACGGAAGACAATCAAACCAGACACTCCAGGGTTGTCAGGCTAAGCGGCCAAACAAACAAACGTATCGGTCGGCCCGCAGGGCAGAGCCGCCGAAAAAGATGGCGCATTATCCTGTGATTGGGTGCGCCTGTCACTGCGCACGCTCAAGCAGACACCTGAACCACCGAAGTTCGCACGACCGAGGGTTGTCAGGCGCCGGTAGCGAGGTTCAAACTGCGGCCTTTGTCGCTGGGCACTGCACCGGCGTCCTTCTACTTATAAGCAAGCTTCTGCGCGTCGCGCACTTTGACCATTAATTCAGGGACCCAGACATGGAACTGGTTGTAAAAAGCGTTAGCCCGGAAACGTTGAAGACCGCCACGCTGGTGGTCGCCGTCGGCGAAGGCCGCAAACTCGGCGCCGTTGCCAAACAACTCGACGAACTGAGCGGTGGCACCATCAGTGCCGTGCTCAAGCGCGGCGACCTGGCCGGCAAAGTCGGCCAGAGCCTGTTGCTGCACAGCCTGCCTAACCTCAAGGCCGAGCGCGTGTTGCTGGTGGGCGTAGGCAAAGATGAAGAGCTGGGCGATCGCCCGTTCCGCAAAATCATCGCCGGCATCCTCAACACCCTTAAAGGCCTGGGCGGCAGCGATGTAGTGCTGGCCCTGGACGAAGTCGTGGTCAAAGGCCGCGACAGCTATGGCAAGAACCGCCTGCTGGCAGAAACCCTGGTAGATGGCGAATACACCTTCGACCAGTTCAAGAGCCAGAAAGCCGACCCGCTCGCCCTGAAGAAAATCACCCTGGTGACCATCAAGGCCGCACAGGCTGAAGTCGAACGCGCCGTGGCCCATGCCACCGCGATCGCCAATGGCATGGCCTTCACCCGTAACCTGGGCAACCTGCCGCCAAACATCTGCCACCCGACGTTCCTGGGCGAGCAAGCCAAGAACCTGGGCAAAGAATTCAAGAGCCTGAAAGTCGAAGTCCTCGATGAGAAGAAGATCAAGGACCTGGGCATGGGCTCGTTCTACGCCGTCGGCCAGGGCAGCGCCCAGCCGCCGCGCCTGATCGTCATGCAATACAACGGCGGCAAGAAATCCGAGAAGCCGTACGCTCTGGTCGGCAAAGGCATCACCTTCGACACCGGCGGCATCAGCCTCAAGCCGGGAGCCGGCATGGATGAAATGAAGTACGACATGGGCGGCGCCGCCAGCGTGTTCGGTACCTTGCGTGCCGTGCTCGAGCTGAAACTGCCGATCAACCTGGTGTGCATCCTGGCCTGCGCCGAGAACATGCCGAGCGGCAACGCTTCGCGCCCTGGCGACATCGTCACCACCATGAGCGGCCTGACCGTGGAAATCCTCAACACCGACGCCGAAGGCCGTCTGGTGCTGTGCGATGCCCTGACCTACTCCGAACGCTTCAAGCCGCAAGCGGTAATCGACATCGCCACCCTGACCGGCGCGTGTGTCGTCGCACTGGGTTCCCACACCTCGGGCCTGCTGGGCAACAACGACGAGCTGATCGGCCAACTGCTGAGCGCCGGCCAATCCGCCGACGACCGCGCCTGGCAACTGCCGCTGTTCGATGAATATCAAGAGCAGCTGGACAGCCCGTTCGCCGATATCGCCAACATTGGCGGCCCGAAAGCCGGCACCATCACCGCTGCCTGCTTCCTGTCGCGCTTCACCAAGAACCTGAACTGGGCGCACCTGGACATCGCCGGCACGGCCTGGACCAGCGGCGGCAAGGACAAGGGCGCCACTGGCCGTCCGGTTCCCCTGCTGACCCAATACCTGCTGGACCGCGCCAAAGCCTGAAACCGATGAAGGGGGGCGTTCTCAACTAGTTT
>NZ_AKJE01000067.1 GCF_000282495.1 Pseudomonas sp. GM79 | reverse complement strand
GCCCGAACCTGCGCTTCACCCCGCTGCCCTTGCGTAGCGCCGCGCCACCTTACTCGCCGCACCGCTTCGACCCGCATCCGGGCGACAACATCGGCCTGATCGTCGAAGACCTGAGCACCGGCGGTAAACTGTTCTATGCACCGGGCCTGGGCAAGGTCGACGCAGCGCTGCTGAAGATCATGGCCAGCAGCGATTGCCTGTTGGTGGATGGCACGATGTGGGACGACGACGAAATGCAGCGCCGTGGCGTCGGCACGCGCACTGGCCGGGAAATGGGCCACCTGGCGCAGAACGGCCCTGGCGGCATGCTCGAAGTGCTGGAACAGCTGCCCAAGCAACGCAAAGTGCTTATCCACATCAACAACACCAACCCGATTCTCGATGAGGATTCGCCAGAGCGTGCGGAGCTGGCCCGTCGCGAGGTTGAAGTGGCGTATGACGGCATGAGTATTGTGTTGTAGCGGATGGCACCATCGCGGGCAAGCCACGCTCCCACAGTAGTTCGCGTAATCCTGTGGGAGCGGGCTTGCCCGCGAAGGCGTCAGACCAGACACCAAAGAATCCACCGGTTGTACCCGGAGAACAGCAATGACTGACACCGCAATGCCCCCCGCCGAATTCGAAGCGGCCCTGCGCGCCAAGGGTGCCTACTACCACATCTATCACCCGTATCACG
>NZ_AKJE01000066.1 GCF_000282495.1 Pseudomonas sp. GM79 | reverse complement strand
GGCTTGCGCCGCCAGCATCGGGCAATCCGCCGGGGCGATACGCTGTATCTGCAATGGGATGGTGAGCTGCGCCGCATCGAGTCGTATGACCCGATCAGTGCCGTCGAAGCCAGTCACAGCCATCAGGGCGGGCTCACTGCGCCTATGAACGGCAGCATCGTGCGAGTGCTGGTGGAGGCCGGGCAAACGGTCGAAGCCGGGGCGCAATTGGTGGTGCTGGAAGCGATGAAAATGGAGCACAGCATTCGCGCGCCCCACGCTGGGATTATCAAGGCGTTGTATTGCCAGGAAGGCGAGATGGTCAGCGAAGGCAGTGCGTTGGTGGAGTTGGAACACGCGTGAAATGAAGATCGGTCCTACGCGTTGCGAGGACCGATCTGATTAGAATTTGGCAGTCGCCTGAACCACTACGCCGATAATTCGGCATTCCTCGGTGAAAAGGGCTTTCGGATAGGTCGGATTGAGCGGGACCAGGTAACGCTGCCCGCCCTCTTCGATCAGTTTGCGAAAAACCGCCTCGGCGCTACCGGGCCATTGGGCGATCACCAGTTTGCCAGGTTCGGGCACGATGGCCGGGTCCACCAGAATCAACATGTCCGCGGCAATGCTCAGCCCCGTGGGTGCGGTCATCGCATCGCCAACCACCACCAGCCAGAACGCTGCGCCCTGGGCGTGGTAATCGGACAGCTCGAAGCGCGGCTTGCTGACAGTCGATGAGGCGCCGTAAGCCGATAGTTCTCCATCGCGCACCTCTGCGGTTTCCCGCCAGTCACTGACCGGGTAGCGAAAGTACGGGTTGTACTTTTGCGTCAGAGAGATCTCCTCATCCTGTGAGATCTGCGGTTCCCTGATCACCATCGCGACTTCCAGATAGTCCATCCCCAGCGCCTGCAAGACACGGTTCATCTCTTGGATGCGGGGCTGACGACGTTTATTCAGCCAATGGCCGACGCCGCCCTGGGACATTCCGATGCGCTCGGCGAGTATCTCTTGAGTGACTTTGAGTTCACTCATTTTGGCCTTCACCAATTCAATCCATTTATCCATGTGCGGCACGATACGTGGGGTACTCCGACCAACAAAACACAAATTGTAGTATTTAAATTCAAGACACAAATACAGTACGTACTAAGCTGGGCTCACGGATTTGAATCTATCTCACGGAGCTTGCCATCGTCATGACCATCCCCAGCATTACCCTGCCCGACATGCAATTCGACACCACACTCAACTCGCCAAAAGGCTCGGCTGCCGCGCAGCGGGCACTGGACTATTACTTGAAACCAGCTGTGTCAGAAGAGGCCGGCGAAGAACGTTTCTTCGATGTGAACCGTAACATCAGCAGCGAAGAGGCATTGGTCCATGCTTCGGATCTATTGCGATGTGCCGCCGCCACCGCGCATGAATCAGCCAACCAGCTGCAGGGCGCAAGCCGGGATCTGGCGTTTTCGACGGTGCACATGATCGACATGGCCAAGGCGATGGTCGATCGATCCCTGGAAGGGGCACAGCAGGGCTGAGGCGAATACGCAGGAGTAGAAAGGAAAGAATTTTCCAATCACGCAGATAAAAACATTTGACTTGCAAATGATAATGATTATTATTGCAAGCAGCTGGTCGCGAGATCAGTCGATGGACCAGGGACCTTAGGTCGGTCTCCTGGACTATCTCCTCATCAGGCTAATCACGGTTTTTGACCCGGCTTTTTGCCGGGTCTTTTTTTGCCAGTTATTCTGGCTTTGGCTTCAGGCTAATGAAGTCTGTGGGTGCTGCGAAATCCGATTGGCGCGGATGATATCAAAAGAATATCTGTTGGCAAGAGAGGCCCGGTAGCATTGGGCCAAACTAACGCAAAATAGCACTTGAGAATCACTTGCACAGTCTCTAAGCTGCATCGGCGTCAAGGAGGACGCCCCCCCTTTTCACCCTCGCAATTTCCCCCGGTTTCTCCCTCTCTTGCGTGTAAAGTAGCAGCCATAAAAAAACGTATTCAGGAATTGATTATGGCCGTGGCTAGATCTTCTTTCGACATCAACGCGAACTTCGACAGTGGCAACATCGAAGTGCTGGACATCAGCAATCCTTTGCAAGCACTGCTGGCGATCAAGCCAGACACTCGCAGCCAGCATTTCCAGTGGTTCCACTTCAAGGCCAGCGGTCTGCACGTCGGTCAAGAGCATTGGTTTCGTCTGAACAACGCCAGTAAATCCTCGTACAACAAAGCTTGGGATGGCTATCAGGCGGTGGCGTCCTATGACCACGTCAACTGGTTCCGGGTACCGACCATCTTCGAAGGCGACTGCCTGCGTTTCAGTCTCGAAGCCACTGCGACCCATGCCTGGTTCGCCTACTTCGAACCTTACAGCCGTGGCCGCCATGACTGGCTGATCGAACAGGCACTCACCAAGGCCGGCACCGAACTGCTGGCTACCGGCAAGAGCGTTGAAGGTCGTGACATCCAGCTGTTACGCAAAGGTACTGGCGCCGAAGGCCAGCGCAAGGTCTGGATCATCGCTCAGCAACACCCCGGCGAACACATGGCCGAATGGTTCATGGAAGGCGTGATCGAGCGCCTGGAAAAACACGACGACCCGGTGCTGAAAAAACTCCTGGCCAGCGCCGACCTGTACCTGGTGCCGAACATGAACCCGGACGGCGCTTTCCACGGTCATTTGCGCACCAACGCCATGGGCCAGGACCTGAACCGCGCCTGGCAGAGCGCCAGCCAGGAAGTCAGCCCGGAAGTGCTGTTCGTTCAGCAACAGATGGAAAAGTATGGCGTCGACCTGTTCCTCGACATCCATGGCGATGAAGAAATCCCCCACGTGTTCACCGCCGGTTGCGAAGGCAACCCGGGGTATACGCCGCGGATCGAAAAACTCGAAGAGCATTTCCGCAGTCATCTGAAACATCAGACCAAAGACTTCCAGACCAAACACGGCTATACCCGCGACGAGCCTGGCAAAGCCAACATGACCCTGGCCTGCAACAGCGTCGGTCAGAAGTTCGACTGCCTGTCGCTGACCCTGGAAATGCCCTTCAAAGACCACAACGACGCACCGAACCCGCTGACCGGCTGGTGCGGCAAACGCTCCAAGCAATTGGGCAAGGACGTGCTGACGACCATCGCCGACATGGTCGATACCCTGCGCTGATTGTCCTTTAACGTCAAAAGATCGCTGGCTTGCGTCGAAGGCTGCGATCTTTTGACGTTTTCACTGGGCAGCGATCCGCACACAATCCTGCGGTCCCAACAAACGCCCATCCTCGGCACGCAACTCCAGCGCCCGCACCGGTCGACCGTTCTCACGATCGACAACCCGCGAATGCGCCTCCCCCGCCTCAAAGAAAAACGCCTCGCCCCACTGCCGCAATCCGATGATTAACGGGAACAGGCCCTTGCCCTTCTCCGTCAGCACGTATTCCTGATACGCGCTGCCGTCTGACGCTGGCACCAGATCGAAAATCCCGTGAGCCACCAACGTGCGCAGGCGTGCCGAGAGAATGTTTTTGGCCATGCCCAGATTGCGCTGGAACTCACCGAATCGCCGCAGGCCATCAAACGCATCGCGCACGATCAATAACGACCACCAATCACCAATCGCGTCCAGTGAACGGGCGACCGGACATTCGGCGCCTTCCATGCTTGTACGTTTAACCATGACCACGTCCGCTGGCAACCAATGTGGTTGCAATATAAAACCAGACTCCCTACCGTACAACTGGTTTTATTTTGAAACCACAAAAGGAAGCCTGTGATGAAACCTGACCACACCTTGAGCCGCGCAGTCGTGCTGCTGTTTGCTGTCGCCTGCGGCCTGGCCGTCGGCAATGTGTATTACGCACAACCGCTGCTCGATGCCATGGCCGACGCATTCGCCATGGAACCGGCAACTATCGGAATCGTCGTCACCCTTACCCAGATCGGTTATGGCGTGGGTCTGTTGTTGCTGGTTCCGCTAGGGGATCTGTTGAACCGTCGCCGGCTGATCGTGACGCAAACCCTGTTTTCAGCACTGGCCTTGTTGATGATCGCGTTAGCCTCGAACAGCGCCTGGCTATTGCTCGGAATGGCGCTGACCGGGTTACTGGCAGTCGTGACGCAGGTCCTGGTGGCCTACGCCGCGACGCTGGCCATCCCGGCACAACGTGGACGCGTGGTGGGCGTGATTACCAGCGGCATTGTCGTCGGCATTCTGTTGGCACGAACGGTGGCGGGCGGCATGGCCGATCTGGCCGGTTGGCGTTCGATTTATCTGCTGTCCGCCGGGTTGACCCTGGTGATGGCGCTGCTGTTGTTTCGTGTGCTGCCCAGGCACGAAGATGCGCGACTGGATAGCGCTTACAGTGCGTTGATCGGCTCGGTATTCACGTTGTTCAAGGAAGAACCGGTATTGCGTCAACGAGCCATGCTCGCCCTGCTGACCTTCGCCAGCGCCATGGTGTTGTGGACACCCTTGGTGTTGCCACTGAGTGCCCCGCCGCTTTCACTTTCCCACACCGAAATCGGACTGTTTGGCCTGGCCGGAGCCGCCGGTGCGCTGGCCGCCGCTCGCGCCGGGCATCTGGCCGATCGCGGTCTGGGTCAATGGACCAGTGGGCTGTCGTTGCTGCTGATGCTCGCCTCGTGGCTGCCCATCGCCCTCACCCAATCCTCGTTATGGGCGCTGCTGCTTGGGGTGATTACCCTGGATCTGGGTTTGCAGGCCGTTCATGTCACCAGCCAGAGCATGATCTACAGCGTGCGCCCCGAAGCGCAAAGCCGACTCACCGCCGGCTACATGCTGTTCTATTCGATCGGCAGCGCCTTGGGTTCCATCGGTTCGACGGCGATGTACGCCTGGGCGGGATGGATCGGGGTGTGTTGGCTGGGTGCGGGCATCAATGCGGTGGCGCTGATTTATTGGTGGCTGACGTTGGCCACGAAGACTCAACCTGTAGAAGCAGCTTCACGCTGACGCGTAGGCGCTGCCGCAGGCTGCGACCTTTTGATCTTGGGGACACCTTCGATTTTCAAGATCAAAAGATCGCAGCCTGCGGCAGCTCCTACATTGACCGTGTACATCCGCAGAATTTGGCTGCAGCTGTTGGGATCACCCGCGATCTTTGCCCCGCAGCATGCTGTTCAGCACATCATCCCGACGCACCCAACCGTGAAACAACGCCGCCGCCAAATGCAGCAGCACGGTCAGGAACAGCAGATACGCCAGATACCCATGCGCCTTGCGCAGGAACGCAAACACCTGCGCATTCGCCGGCAGGATCGACGGCAATTGCAGTGAACTACTAAGCATCACCGGATCGCCAGCCGCCGAAATCATCGCCCAACCCAGCAATGGCAAAATCAACATCAAGGCGTACAACAAGATATGCGAAGCCTTGGCTGCGAACGCTTGCCAGCCCGGCAGGTCCGCTGGCAGCGGTGGTTGCCGGGTCGAAAAACGCACGGCCAGACGCACGACCACCAGCAACAGAATCGCAACGCCCAAAGGTTTGTGCAGATGGATCAGCCACTGATGGCGCTCGGACACCGAGGCCGCCATGCCCGCGCCAATAAACAGCATCGAGATGATCATCAGCGCCATCAGCCAGTGCAGCAGCCGCGCCAATGGCGCGAAATGATTCGGTTGAGTGCTCATTGTCGAGACTCCTGTTTGGCGTTGGGCAACTGCGTCACTTCGCTGGTGCGGCGCAGGTAGGAACGGGCGTAACCCGCTGAACGAGCAGCGAGCAGCGGGTCGTCGGAGCCTTCGATACCGCTGGGCAATACCAGTGGGTCGTAGTTGATGTCACGGCACTCACCACTGAGTTGCGGCTGAGTACTTTCGAGCACCAGAGTGCCCGCGTTCAGTACTTTTCGGCCGTCGGGCCAGGCTTTGCTCGCGTCGTTGGTCGGGTCCCCAGGGTTCGCCAGGGTGATGTTCAACTGCCAACGCAGCGGTCCGGCGGACAAACGCTGCACCAAGTCTTTCTCAAGGAAATCACCGCCCTCGGGGACTGTTGCACCTGCCGCATCCTGAGCCACTGGCATCATGCTCCAACGCACTGCTTGCCGCTGACCGGCCGCGTTCACCAGGTAAAACGCGTTGACGCTGTTATAGGTTTGCGTCGCGTAACTGGCCGAAGGTTTGGCGGTTTTGATCCAGGCCAGAAACGGCGCGGCTTCCGGGTGAGAACCAAAGAATGCTGACACCGCCGCCGGGTTTGGTTTGCCGGTAGCCGGATCCGGTGACTGTGCTTGTTGCAACTGATAGAACGCCTCGGGCGTGCCCACCGGGAACACCGGCATGCTGTTCATCCCGGTGCGCCACTGTTGACCGTTAGCCTGAGTAAAACGCAACGCCAGACTACGGATCGGCACGCTGTTGTCCGGCGCGTAAGGGTTACCGGCAGGCAGCGCGAAACGCCCGACCACCGGGGTCCGCGCTTCGCTGAACACTTGGGCAGTGGAATACTCGCGCGCCTGGCTGCTGCTCTCGAAATGCCCGATCACGCACACGCCTTTGGCGTGATTGCGACGAAACCCTGGGGGCACGCCGTTGTTTTTCTCCAGCACATTGACCAAGGCTTTCGGCGTCAGGCGCTGTGGGTCGAGTGTGCCGTTGACGTAGGCAAAAGCCCCGGCCAGCGCCGCGACCACCACGGCAATGCCGGTCAGGCGCAACGTCAGGCTCGCGGCACTCAGCGGTGGCCGGCCTGGCCCCGTTGGCGGTGATGAGCGATCTACCATGAATGACTCCAGGGCCATCGGCCACAAGTGAGAAGAATCAGGCAGACGAACCGCGCCAGGGTTTATTCCATCGCCCGGTGTTTATTTTTCCAGGCGTGGAATAACCTCGAATGCCGGACGTCTTCCTGAACACTAGTGACCAGTCAGAACTTCATGAACGATATCGACGAGCAACTCAGGGAAGTCATTCCCAGGCTACGACGTTTCGCCGCTTCGCTGACGCGCAACCCCAGCAGCGCCGACGATCTGGTGCAGGCCTGCCTTGAGCGCGCGCTGTCGAGTTGGGGCGCAAAACGCCCCGAAGGCGATTTGCGTGCCTGGCTGTTTTCGATCCTTTATCGGCAGTTTCTCGACGCTCATCGCCGCTCCCGGCGTTATGCGCGGATGCTCGAATTTTTTACCGGCCGTGACGATGCGCAGCCTTCGGCAGAGCGCACCGTGATCGCCCAATCGACCCTGCAAGCCTTCGATCAGCTCAGCACCGAACAGCGTGCGCTGCTGCTCTGGGTATCGGTGGAAGGCTTGAGTTACAAGGAGGTCGCCGAGATTCTCGACGTCCCCACCGGCACCGTGATGTCGCGCCTGTCCCGCGCGCGCCAGGCCTTGCGCCAGCTCAGCGACGGCGAAATCACCCGTCCTTCTCTGCGGAGACTCAAATGATCAGCATGCCTCCCAGTGAGCGCGACCTGCACGCCTACGTCGATCACCAACTCAGCGATGCCGAGCGGGATCTGGTGGAGACTTATCTGGCCGGCAACGCCGAAGTCGCCGCGCAAGTGCGCGCCTGGCAGCACGATGCCCAACAATTGCGCGCAGCCCTGAGCGGCGCCTTGCAGCAACCGGCCAACCCGCAACTCGACCCGGCAATGATTCGCCAGCGAGTCACACGCCAGTCGCGCCGTCATCTGGCCAGCGCCGCGATGCTGCTGATCGCAGTCAGCGTCGGCGGACTGGGCGGTTGGCAGGCGCGACAAATGACCCTGGTCAGCGCCCCGCTACCGATGACCGACGCCATGCAAGCCTACCGGCTGATTGCCCAGCAAGGCATCCTGCCGGCGGATTACAAGGTCAGCGATGACGGCGATATGCAGGGCTGGCTCGATCGGTATTTCAGCCAGGCCCAACGTTTGCCGAACCTGACCGCTTCTGGATACACACCCGTCAGCGGACGGCTACTCAGCACTGAACAGGGGCCGGCGGCGATGGTGGTGTATGAGGATCAGGCCGGCCACAAAGTCAGCTTCTACGTCCGCCCGCCAGGACCTAAAAACTTCCTCCTCCCTCGGGGTAGCCGCAGCGATGGTGAGTTGCAGGCCGAGTACTGGTCTGGGGCCGGGTACAACTATGCGATGGTCAGCCCAAGTGACACGCCGGCGGCGCAGATGCTCAAGCAAACTGCGCAGTTCTGATCACCGCCGCCAATCCCTGTGGGAGCGGGCTTGCTCGCGAAGGCGATTTAACATTCAACGTTTATGTCGACTGACACACCGCTTTCGCGAGCAAGCCCGCTCCCACAGGGTGTCGGTGGAGGCCTGAGATTGTGCTCACCCCTGCCCAAACACCTGCGAAGGCCTTCGCAACAGCGGATCGAACGGATTGATCCGCGGCCCGATCAGCGCGGCTTCACGCTTGAGCATCTCCACCACCGTCGGCAAGCGATCCGGCCCCAGGCGATCGCTGACAGTGGCCACACTCAGTGCCGCCACCGCCCGGCCTTCGCGGTCGAGGATCGGCACGGCCACCCCGGCCATGCCTTGCAATACGCCGGTGTTGCGCCCGGCGTAACCGAGGGTGCGCACATTCTCGACTTCCGAACGCAGGAACACTTCGTCGTACAGGTGGAAGTCCTTGAGCCGCGGCAAGTTGTAATGAATCACCGTGTCCCGTTCCTCTTCCGGCAGAAACGCCAGAATCGCCAGACTGCCTTGCCCTACGCCGAGCGCCACCCGCCCGCCGATGTCACCGGTAAACGTGCGGATCGGAAACGGCCCTTCACTACGATCCAGACAGATCGCATCAAAACCGCTGCGCGCCAGCAAAAACAACGAGTCCCCCAACGACGCCGACAGCCGCAGCAATGCCGGCCGCGCCAGCTCGCGCAAATTGCCGGTGTTGCCGGCGCGGGCCGCCAAGGCAAAAAACTCCAGGCTCAGGCGATAGCGTTTGCTGCGCGCGTCCTGCTCGACCATGCCCTCGTCCATCAGGCTGCGCAGCAAGCGGTGCGTCGTGGGTTGCGACAAACCGATGCGCTGCGCCAGCTGGGTCACGCGCTCTCCACCTTCGACGGTGTCCCCCAGACTGCTCAGCACTGCAAACAGTCTTGAGACTGCACCAACACCGACTTCATTTTTGTTTTCATTCCGTTCAATGGAATCAGGCATGTGATTTCTCGACGATAAATTTACTCACTGAATGAAACTGAAAATAGTCATCACTTCAGTGAAATAGGCCATTGAGCCCATCCTATTCTTCGTCCTACTCTGCGTCCATCAGGGGCGATTCGAACAACAGCGGCAGCCGACAGAAGTCGAGCGCCAACGCACCCCGGCAACATCCTTTTCGTATCTGCCCATACAAAAAAGCGCGCCTTTGGCGACGCATAACAATCTCAGGTGGAGCGCAGTCATGGCCTTCGTGCAACTTGAAAACCTCGGCAAACGTTACGGCGAAATCGACGCGGTCGTCGCCACCAATCTGTCGGTGGAAAAAGGCGAGTTCGTCTCCTTGCTCGGCCCCTCCGGCTGCGGCAAAACCACCACCCTGCAAATGATCGCCGGCTTCGTCGAAGTCAGCAGCGGGCGCATTGTGCTGGACGGTCGCGACATCACCCACGCCAAACCCGCCAGTCGTGGTCTGGGCGTGGTGTTCCAGAGTTACGCGTTGTTCCCGCACATGACCGTGCGAGACAACGTCGCCTTCGGCCTGCGCATGCGTAAAGTGCCCAACGACGAACTACAGCAACGGGTCGATCGGGTGCTGAAACTGGTGCGTCTGAACCAACACGCCGAGCGTTATCCACGGGAGCTTTCCGGCGGTCAGCGCCAGCGTGTTGCGCTGGCCCGGGCGTTGGTGATCGAGCCGCCGGTGCTGCTGCTCGACGAACCGCTGTCCAACCTCGACGCCAATTTGCGCGAGGAGATGCAGTTTGAAATCCGCCGCATCCAGCGTGAGGTCGGCATCACCACGCTGATGGTCACCCATGATCAGTCCGAAGCGCTGTCGATCAGCGACCGGGTGGTGGTCATGCAGGCCGGGCGCATCACCCAGATCGACGCGCCCTACACCCTCTACGAACACCCGCGCACCGAGTTCATTTCCGGTTTTGTCGGCAAGGCCAATCTGCTGCCCGGCGAGCGGGACAGCGCTGGCGTCGTGCAGGTCTGCAATCGTGACAACGGCGAGCTGACCCTGAGCCTGCGCCCGGAAAAAATCGATCTGCGTGATGTTGGCCTGGGCCGTCTGCAAGGCAAGATCGTCAGCCGCTTCTTCCTCGGTAGCCAATGGCTGTACGGCGTATCGACATCGTTGGGCGAACTCAGCGTGGTGCGCCGCAACGACGGTTCGGCCCCCTTGATCGAAGGCACGGCGGTCGGCCTCGACTGGGACGCAGCGCTGCTGCGGGTGCTGAGTGTCGACGAGGTGTCGGCATGAGTACGCTTGTCGTCATTCGTCAGGGACGTCAGGGGTATTGGTTATCGGCACCGGCCCTGGCGTTGTACTTCGGTCTGCTGGTGATCCCGCTGCTGCTGACACTGGTCTTGTCGTTCAACGTCTTCGACTACAGCTCGGGGATCAACAGCGATGCCTACACCCTCGATCACTACGGCAGCCTGCTGGGCGATCCGTACTTCTACGAGATCTTTCTGAGGACGTTCTGGATCAGCGCCCTGACCACCCTGCTCTGCGTGGTGATCGGTGTGCCCGAGGCCTACATCCTCAGCCGCATGGGCGCGCCGTGGCGCTCGATCTTCCTGATTCTGATCCTCACGCCGTTGCTGATTTCGGTGGTGGTGCGCGCCTTCGGCTGGAGCCTGTTGCTCGGCGCCGACGGCCTGGTCAACCAGACCCTGCAAGCCTTCGGTGGCTCGCCGATGAAGCTGCTTTATACGCCGTTCGCCGTGGTGATCGCGCTGGTTCACGTGATGCTGCCGTTCATGATCATTCCGGTCTGGACCTCGCTGCAAAAACTCGACCCTGCCGCCGAACAGGCTGCACTGTCACTGGGCGCCAGCCACCTCACGGTGATGCGCAAAGTGGTGCTGCCGCAAATCATGCCCGGCGTGCTCTCCGGCACCTTGATCGTGTTCGGCCTCGCGGCCAGTTCATTTGCCATTCCCGGATTGCTCGGCGGACGCCGGATAAAAATGGTCGCCACGCTGATCTACGACCAGTACCTGTCGGAACTGAACTGGCCGATGGGCGCTGCCATCGCCGTCGCGCTGCTGTTGCTCAACCTGCTGATCATGCTGTCGTGGAACCGGATGATCGAAGGCCGCTACAAGAAGTCATTGGGATAATTCGTCATGTCCAGAAACGGTCCTTTCGCCCTGCTGTTCCATACCCTGGTGGTGCTGTTCATGCTCGCGCCGCTGGTGGTGGTGTGCCTCGTCGCCTTCACCCCGGAAAACACCCTGAGCCTGCCGACCACGGAGTTTTCCCTGCGCTGGTTCCGCGCAGTGTTCGAGCGCGCGGACTTTGTCGATGCGTTCTACAACAGCCTGATCCTGGCGTTCTGCGCCGCCACGCTGGCGACGCTGATCGCGGTGCCGGCAGCCTTGGCAATCACGCGCTTCGAATTCCCCGGACGGGACTTTTTCAACGGTCTGTTCCTGTCGCCGATCATCATTCCGCACCTGGTACTGGGCGTCGCGTTGCTGCGCTTGTTTGCGCTGATGGGTGTCAACGGCAGCTTCGCCTGGCTGATCTTCGCCCATGTGCTGGTGATCACACCGTACGTGCTGCGCCTGGTGTTGGCCTCGGCCATTGGTCTGGACCGCAGCGCCGAACATGCCGCGCAATCCCTGGGCGCCGGACGCTTCACGTTGTTCCGGCAAATCACCTTGCCAATGATTTTGCCGGGCGTCGCCGGTGGCTGGCTGCTGGCGTTCATCAACAGCTTCGATGAGGTCACGTTGTCGATCTTCGTCACCTCGCCGGCCACGCAAACCCTGCCGGTGCGCATGTACGTGTACGCCACTGAGTCCATCGATCCGATGATGGCGGCGGTGTCGGCCCTGGTGATTGCGCTGACCGCGCTGACCATGATTCTGCTCGATCGGGTGTATGGCCTGGATCGGGTTCTGGTGGGTAAACAATGAGGGCGCCGATGGCTCTGCTGAAACGACTGGCCGAAGGCGACCGCCCGGCCCTGGACTTTACCCTCGACGGCAAGCCTGCCCGTGGATTGCTCGGCGACACCCTGCTGACCGCCGTGCTGACCTGCAGCGAACACCTGCGCGGCAGCGATTTCAGCGCCGAGCCCCGTGCCGGTTTCTGCCTGATGGGCGCCTGCCAGGACTGCTGGGTACGCCTGGGCGATGGTCGCCGGGTGCGGGCTTGCTCGACGCTGCTTGAAGCCGGACAGCACATCAACCGCGAACCGGGGCGCTCCCTATGAACACCAACTTCCCCTGCAGAGACCCAATCCCCTGTGGGAGCGGGCTTGCTCGCGAAAGCGTCGTGTCAGCCACCACACCTATTGAATGTGCCGCCCCCTTCGCGAGCAAGCCCGCTCCCACAGGATTGCAGTGTCGATCACTTATGAGGTGGGCATGAAACCTGTAGTCATCATCGGCGCAGGCCCCGCTGGAATCCGTGCGGCGCAAACCCTCGTCGCCCATGGCGTGCGTCCGGTTCTGCTGGACGAAGCCGCGCGCGGTGGCGGGCAGATTTATCGGCGTCAGCCGGCGAATTTCAAGCGTTCGGCGGTCAAGTTGTATGGCTTCGAAGCACGCAAGGCCAAGGCACTGCATCAGACCCTCGACACACTGCGCGAACAACTCGATTATCGCCCCGACACACTGGTGTGGAACGCCGAAGCTGGGGCGCTCGACACCTTGCATGAGGGCCGCGCCGCACGGCTGGAGTTCTCCCGGGTGATAGTCGCCACGGGCGCCACCGACCGGATTCTGCCGGTGCCAGGCTGGACGTTGCCGGGGACATACAGCCTCGGTGCGGCGCAAATTGCCTTGAAGTTTCAAGGCTGTGCCATCGGTGAACGGGTGGTGTTCGCCGGCAGCGGACCGTTGCTGTATCTGGTGGCGTACCAATACGCCAAGGCCGGCGCCAACGTGATCGCCGTGCTCGACAGCTCGCCCTTCAGTGCGCAGGCCCGTGCCCTGCCCGGCCTGCTGTCGCAACCAGCCACGCTGGCCAAAGGCATTTTTTACCGCACCTGGCTGACCGCCCACGGCATCCCGGTACATCAGGGCGCTACCTTGAAACGCATCGATGGCGAACACCGCGTGCAATCGCTGAATTGGTCCAACTCGAAAAGCGAGCATCAGCTGGATTGCGACGCCATAGCCTTCGCCCACGGTCTGCGCAGCGAAACCCAAGTCGCCGACTTGCTGGGCTGTGAATTCACCTGGAACCCGCTCAACCGCGCCTGGCTGCCGCAGCGCGACAGCGCCGGTCGCAGTAGTGTCGCCGAGGTGTACCTGGCCGGTGACGGCGCCGACATCATGGGTGCCGACGCCGCGGAAATGGCCGGTGAACGGGCAGCCCTGGCGCTGCTCGAAGACATCGGTTACCTGATCCCGCCGCAACGTGCCACACGGCTGGAACAGTCGCTGAACACTATCGGCAGATTCCGCCAAGGCCTTGAGCGAGCCTTTATCTTTCCCGAAAACTGGGCCACCGACGCCGCGGATGACCTGATGATTTGCCGCTGCGAAGAAGTGCGCGCCGGCGACATCCGCCAGGTGGTGCGCGAAGGCCATTGGGAGATCAATCGGGTCAAGGCCCATTGCCGGGTCGGCATGGGTCGCTGCCAGGGACGGATGTGTGGCGCCGCCGCAGCGGAAATCATCGCCTGCGAAAGCCAGCGCAACCTGTCCGACATCGGCCGGTTGCGGGCTCAGGCACCGATCAAACCCCTGCCGTTCGGTCTGGAGGTCGAGCCATGATCGAGGTCGATGCAGTCATCATTGGCGGCGGCATTGTCGGCTCCTCCGCCGCCCTGTTCTTGAGCAAGGCCGGCCGTCGCGTTGCGCTGCTGGAGCGGGACTTTTGCGGTTCGCACTCCAGCGGCGTGAACTACGGCGGCGTGCGCCGTCAGGGTCGGCCGCTGTCGCAATTGCCGCTGTCACAACGGGCTCACGAGATCTGGGGGCAACTGCCGCAGTTGATCGGCATCAACGGCGAGTACCAGCGCAGCGGTCACCTGAAACTGGCCCGCAGTCTCAATGACCTGCACGCCTTGCAGGATTACGCCGCCAGCAGCCAGGGCTTCGGCCTCGATTTGCAGGTACTCGAGCGCAACGAATTGCGCGCACGTTTTCCGTGGGTCGGAGAGGTCGCGGTCGGTGCCTCGTTGTGCCCGGACGACGGCCACGCCAACCCGCGACTGGTGTCCCCCGCCTTCGCGCAGGCGGCGCGTCGGCACGGTGCGCAAATCCATGAACAATGCGCAGTGACGGCGGTGGAGCATGACGGTCAGCGCTTTCATGTCAGCACTCAATCCGGCCTCGAGCTGCAAGCCCCCTGGCTGCTGAATTGCGCCGGCGCCTGGGCCGGCAGCCTCGCCGCACAATTCGGCGAAGCAGTGCCGATGCACGCCGGGCACCCGGCGATGCTGGTCACCGAACCGTTGCCGCTGGTGATGAATGCCAGCACCGGCGTCGAGGGCGGCGGCATTTATGCCCGTCAGGTCGCTCGCGGCAATTGTGTGTTGGGCGGCGGCCAGGGCTTTGCCCTCGATGACGCCCGCGCCCGGCCTGGTCAGAACGCAGTCATCGAAATCCTGCGCCAGGCCGTCGAGCTGTACCCGTTTCTTGAAGGCGCCCAGGCGATTCGCACCTGGAGCGGCACCGAAGGTTATCTGCCCGATCGCCAACCGGTGATCGGCCACAGCAGCACTCAACCCGGTCTGTTGCACGCGTTCGGCTTTGCCGGCGCGGGCTTTCAGATCGGGCCTGCGGTGGGCCAGGCGCTCACCGAAATCATCTGTAGCGGCGCGTCAAAGACGTCGCTGGATGCGTTTTCCATCACCCGGTTTCACTCCATCTCCGTTGCTTGATAGAGGAAGGTCGCGCCATGAATCATTTCAAACGCAGTGCACTGCTCGGTTTCTCTTGCTTTGGCGTCATGCTCTCCAGCCAGGCCCAGGCCGAACCGACGCTTTACCTGGGCATGAACGGCGGAACCATGGAGCGGCTCTACGCCGACAAGGTGCTGCCGGCTTTCGAGAAAGCCAATAACGTCAAAGTGGTGATCGTGCCGGGAACCTCCGCCGATATTCTGGCCAAGGTCCAGGCCAGCAAAGGCAACCCGCAGATGCACGTGATGTTCCTCGACGACGGCATCATGTACCGCGCCATCGCCATGGGCTTGTGCGACAAACTCGAAGACAGCACGCCCCTGGCGCAGATTCCGGCCAAGGGCCGCATCAAGGATCAAGCAGTGGCGGTCAGCCTTGGGGTCACCGGGCTGGCGTACAACACGCGGCTGTTCAAGGAAAAAGGCTGGAACGCACCGACCTCCTGGATGGACATGGCCGACCCGCGCTTCAAGGACAAACTGGTGTTTCAGTCGATGGCCTCGTCGACCTTTGGCCTGCATGGTTTTCTGATGTTCAACCGGATTCAGGGCGGCAGCGAAACCGACGTCGAACCGGGGTTCAAGGCGTGGCCGAACACCGTTGGGCGTAACGTGCTGGAGTACATTCCGAGTTCGGCGAAGATCTCCGAAATGCTCCAGACCGACGAAGCGGCGCTGTTTCCGCTGACCCCGACCCAGGTCACCGCGCTGAAACTCAAGGGCATGCCGGTGGAATATGCACAGCCGAAGGAAGGCTCCGTGGTGCTCAACGTCGCCGAATGCGCCATCGCCAACAACACCCAACCGGAACTGGCGCAGAAACTCGCCGCCTTCCTGCTGACGCCCGAAGCGCAAGCCGCCGCGCTTGAAGACGGCGATCAGATTCCGTCCAACCCGAATACGCCCACCACCGACAAGACCCGCGGTCAGGTCGAGGCGATGAAGCAGTATCTGACGACCGCGATCGCCATCGACTGGGATCAGGTCAACGAACAGCGCCCAGCGTGGAATGCCCGGTGGAATCGCAGTATCGAGCGCTAACCTCGAAGATCAAAAGATCCATGTGGCGAGGGAGCTTGCTCCCGTTGGGCTGCGAAGCGGCCCCAAAAAAGGAACTGCTGCGCAGTTCAACGGGAGCAAGCTCCCTCGCCACAAAAGCCCTCCCACCACAGTAGCTTCACCAACACCAGTGGAAGGCAAATTCCCCAATTGGTTAAACTACGCCGCCGCGGCTCAGGGGGAGCCGGCCTGAAGACTACGGGATGACTTCACAGTGACCGTTCGACCACCCAACCGTCCGCGACTTACACCACGCTGGCCCGCGCTACGCCGTTTCTTCGGCAAGGCATCTGCGACGCCGGCCAGTGGCAGTACGCAGGGCCAGGTGATCCACGACTACTTCCACCGCAAGGCCCATACCCAGGGCTACACCCTCAGCCATAGCCAGCAACGAGTGATCGACTGCATGGCGCAGCACGCTTCGGCGCTGCTGGGCACATCAGCGCCGACACTCCCCGGTCTTTACCTCTATGGTGCAGTCGGGCGCGGCAAGAGCTGGTTGCTCGATGGTTTTTTCCAGGCCATCCCCATCGCGGAAAAACAGCGCCTGCACTTCCATGAGTTTTTTGCGCAACTGCACCAGGGCATGTTCAGCCATCGCAATCAGCCCGACCCGCTGACGACCACCCTCGACGAACTGCTGCAAGGTTGCCGGGTGCTATGTTTCGATGAGTTCCACGTGCATGACATCGGCGATGCGATGCTCATCACGCGGCTGTTCAAGGCGCTGTTTCGCCGGGGGATTGTGCTGCTGGTGACCTCCAACTACCCGCCGGAAGGTTTGCTGCCCAACCCGCTTTACCACGCCCGTTTCAAACCGGTGATCGATCTGGTCAACGCGCGCATGCAGGTGATGGAAGTCGGCGGGCCGCATGATTACCGCAGTCAGGCGCGCACCCACGCACAGCAGCTGTTCACCCAGGGCCGGTACGTCTGGCCGGCCACGGTGGCGCAGCGTCAGGTGTTGCAGCTGCTCGAACACGACGCACCGGCCATCCAGCTGCCCGTCGGGACACGGCACCTTCAAGCCCGATACTGTGAAGGGCGAAGCGTCGGCTTCACCTTCGCCGACCTGTGCGAACACCCCACCGCGGTCATGGACTACCTCGAACTGTGCCGGCATTTCGATCGCTGGATCATCGACAAACTGCCCAGCCTCGCCGACCGTTCAATCGCCGCCCAGCAGCGTTTCATCAACCTGATCGACGTCTTGTACGACCAGGACAAGCACCTGATTCTGCTCGGTCACCAGTCATTGCGCGAAAGCCTGGGTGGCGATGCTATCGACCTGGCGCGCACGCGCAGCCGGTTGGGGCAGTTGGTGGAGGTGAGGGATCTGGCTTGACCGAGGAGATTGGGTTTGGGCTGCCGGCCCCTTCGCGAGCAAGCCCGCTCCCACATTGGATCTCCATTGTTCGCGGATTTTGTAGCCAGTGGAGATCAAATGTGGGAGCGGGCTTGCTCGCGAAGGCGGCCTGACAGCCACCCCAACTTTCCCGCTATCATGTCGCCCATTTCCAGGCCCCCACGCCCTCCTCCTGATCAATAGCGAACCTGCCCATGGATACCCTCGCCCAACTGCGCGCCGGCCAACTGTCGGGCATCACCCGTCTGGATCTGTCCTGCGGCCTGACCGAGTTCCCCCAGGAAATCTTCGACCTGGCGGACTCCCTGGAAGTGCTCAACCTCAGCGGCAACGCCTTGCGCAGCCTGCCGGACGACCTGCATCGCCTGACCCGTTTACGCGTGCTGTTCTGCTCGGACAATCAGTTCACCGAACTGCCCGCTTGCCTTGGCCAGTGCACCGCGCTGACGATGATCGGCTTCAAGGCCAACGCCATCGAAAGCGTGCCGGGCGCCGCCCTGCCGCCGCTGTCGCGCTGGCTGATCCTCACCGATAACTGCATCACGGAGCTGCCGACCGAACTGGGTGAATGCCCGCACCTGCAAAAACTCATGCTCGCCGGCAACCGGTTACAGTATTTGCCCGAAAGCCTGCGGCACTGTCATCAACTCGAACTGATCCGCATCGCCGCCAATCAGCTCACCGAGCTTCCCGAATGGCTGCTGACCCTGCCGAGCCTGACCTGGCTGGCGTACGCCGGTAACCCGCTGGAAACCGAAGCCGACGCGGCTGCGCTTGAAGCCACGGCAAGCATTCCCTGGTCGGGGTTGAACCTTGAGAAGAAACTCGGCGAAGGCGCGTCGGGGGTTATTCATCAGGCGTTGTGGGAGCAGACGAAACAGGTCGCGGTGAAGCTCTACAAAGGCGAAATGACCAGCGATGGCTCGCCGTTGCACGAAATGAATGCGTGCATCACCGCCGGCATCCACCCCAACCTGATCCGGGTCGAGGGCCGAATTGTCGATCACCCCCAGCAAACGGCCGGACTGGTGATGCAACTGATCGATCCGAGTTACCGCAACCTGGCCGGGCTGCCGAGCCTGGCGTCCTGCACCCGCGACGTCTACGCCGACGACACCCGGTTCAGCGCCAGCGTGGCGCTGCGCATCGCCAATGGCATTGCTTCAGTGGCTGAACATTTGCACCGCCAAGGCATCACCCACGGCGACCTCTACGGTCACAACATCATGTGGAACGAGCACGGTGATTGCCTGTTGGGCGACTTTGGCGCGGCGTCTTTCCATGCCACCTCGGACAGCCTTGAAAGCCGCGCGCTGCAACGGATCGAAGTGCGGGCGTTCGGGGTGCTGCTGGGGGAATTGCTGGAGCGCATCAACTCGGGGTTGAGTGATGAACAGCGGGGCGCGTTAGAGGATTTGCAGCAGCGCTGCTGTCAGCCAGACGTGCTGGCGCGGCCGGGGTTCAGCGAGGTTGTGCGGGAATTGAAGGGACGGTGACCGCTGCGCGGTCATTCGCGAGCAAGCCCGCTCCCACATAGGATTTGTGAACGCCACAGATCGAATGTGGGAGCGGGCTTGCTCGCGAAGACGGCCTGCCAGGCAACAAAAGCCGTCAATGACACACAGACTTAACCCGCCAACCCGACAAACATATCCTGCACGTCATCGTGGTTATCGAGGCCTTCGAGGAACGCTTCGACTTCAGCCATCTGCTCATCGCTCAGGCCACTGACCGGGTTCTTCGGCTGGTAGCCCAACTTGGCCGACAACACGGTGAAACCCTGCTCTGGCAGCGCTTTCTGTACCGCATCCAGGTCCGCAGGTTCGGTCAGGAACAGCGTCGCGCCGTCTTCACCCGGTTCGAAATCCTGGGCACCGGCTTCGATCGCAGCCATTTCCGGGTCGGCGTCAGGGCTGTCCGGGGACGCCTCGATCATGCCGACGTGGTTGAAGTCCCAGGCCACCGAACCGGAAGCGCCCAACTGGCCCTTACGGAACGCGACGCGGATTTCAGCGACGGTGCGGTTGATGTTGTCAGTCACGCATTCAACGATCAGCGGCACTTGATGCGGTGCGAACCCTTCATACGTCACGCGATGGTATTGCACGGTTTCGCCGAGCTGGCCGGAGCCTTTCTTGATCGCGCGTTCCAGGGTTTCGCGGGGCATCGAGGCTTTTTTCGCCTGTTCGACCACCAGACGCAGGTGTGCGTTGGTGGTGGTATCGGCACCGTTGCGGGCAGCGATGGTGATTTCTTTCACCAGTTTGCCGAAGATCTTGCCTTTGGCGTTGGCTGCCGCTTCTTTGTGTTTAACCTTCCACTGTGCGCCCATTACTCACTCTCTTGATCTGTGGCGCCGAGACATCTATTGGCCGACGCGTTGCGCAAGTTTATACGGCCTAAAGACGCCAATCGACCAAAAATTCCAAGATCTTCACCCTGTGACGAATCGACATCTTCACCAGTGTTTGTAGGGCGTTTCTGAAAAGTCGATTTGCGGTGACGCTTCAGGGCTGTGGTTTCGTACCCTCTGCGCCCATCCTCCCTGGCAGAAGCGCGTTCGATGCACAACGACAAGGAAAGCCCCTTCACCCTGACACTGCTCGACGGCGGTTTGAGTCTGCAGGTGTTGCAGTTCAGCGGCCGTGAAGGTCTCAACCAGCCCTATCGATTCGACATCGACGTGATCGGCCTCGCACCGGCGATGCACCTCGACCAATGGCTGAAACAACCGGCGTTTTTGCGGCTGGCGGATGACCAAGGCATTCACGGCGTGATCCACAGCGTCAGTCGCGAACATCGCGGCCCGCACCGGGTCGGCTATTCCCTGGTGCTGACGCCCCATCTGCAACACTTGGATCGACACAGTTTGCGTCGGGTGTTTCATCGTCTCAGCGTCCCCGCGATCGTGCGCCAGTTGCTGGAGGAGCATCAGTTGCCCGAGCACAGTTATCGTTTCGAACTGGCAAACGGCTGCTACCCGCCCCGGCCTTTTTGCATTCAGTACGATGAGAGCGATCTGGCCTTCCTGCAGCGGCTGTGTGAGGAAGAAGGCATCCACTATCACTTCGAACATCAGCCCGATGGACACGTACTGGTGCTGGCCGATGACAGCTTGAGTTTCCCCCAGGAGCCACTGCTGATGCCGTTCCAGGACGACGCATTGAACGACTCCGTCTTGCCGGTAATCAGCGAACTGTTCCAGCGCCATGAGCCGGTCCCCGCCCCGGCACGATGGGAAGCCAGAAACCGCGGCGCGCCGGTGGTCGGCGATGGCGCGGCCAATCACATGCTCGCCAGAACGGGCCCGGTCACGGCACGCCCTGCACCTGCACAGCTTCATCACGACCAGCTCAGCCGCCGACGGCTGGAACGCCTGCGTTGCCCGCAACGGCAGATCCACGGCCAAAGCAACCAGAGCGAACTGCGCAGTGGACGGATCCTGCAAGTGGCGCAGCATCCGCTCTCGAGTTTCAACGATCAGTGGTTGCTCACCGATATCCGGCACCAGGGGCAGCAGCCCTCGATTCTCGCCGAGGATCAGCCCGGCAGTGCCCGGCGCTATAGCAATCAGTTCACGGCCATTCCCTGGTCAACGGTCTTCAGGCCGGCGCTTAAACAGATCAAGCCGAGCATCCCGGGCTATCAGATCGCCCGGGTACTCGGCCCCGCCGGGCAACCGGCGGCACTCGATGATCAAGGCCGGATACAGGTCAGGCTATGGCCGACGCCGGCGTTCGAGGCGGATGAGTCCGTCGGTTTCTGGCTACCGATCGCCCTCGCAGCACCAGACAGTCGGATCGATCCAGCCAGGCTGCCCACGGCCGGCACCGACGTGCTGATCAGTTTTCTCGACAGCGACCCGGACCGGCCGGTGCTGTGTGCCGGCATGGGCCATCCCCAGCCTTCCCGGCCTGCTCCCGAGCCACGCCGCGATGGCCGTCTACTGCTCGATTGGCTGGTCAACCGCTCGGATCTCGCCCCTTGAGTGTCATCCCTTGTCGGCCTTGCCCGCCGCCGCGGCAAACTTGGCCAGGCGCACGTCGAGGTGCCGTGGCCGGCGCCCGTGATCCTCGGCGCGCTCCTTGCGGCGGATGGCGTTGCGCACCATCAATGAGCCTAAATAACGGATCGGCTCCGGCGGAAAAAAGCCCAGCGGGCCATTCACCAAGGGCGAACGGGTCCAGGCGTTGTCCAGCCCCAGCACCATCGAGGTGAGAATCTGCCCGCCCATATGGCAAGGCCCGACCCCGCTGCCGGAGTAACCGAAACCGTAGAACACATTGCCGCTGGCGCTCATCTGGCCGAAGAACGGTAAACCGGTGACGGAACGATCCGACGGCCCGTTCCAGGTAGCCTCGACCTTGACCTTGGCGAACACCGGGAAGAATTCGCTCAGGCTGTGCTGCAACACGCCGGCATAGGGCGACGGCTGATCGAACACCGGTAGCATTCGCCCACCGTAGGCGAAGGTATTGCCACCCTTGCCGAGCATGATTCGACCATCCGGGGTGTTGTGGTAGTAGTGCACGAAAATCCGCGAATCGAGCACTGTCACGCCGCTGGTCAAACCGATCTCGCTGAGCAAATCCGGCCGCGGTTCGGTGATCAGCATGTCGCTGGAAACAATCGCCACGCTACGTTCGAACTGTGGAAATGCCCGGGCCATCCAGGCATTCATCGCCAGCACCACCCGGTCGGCGCGGATCGTGCCGTCAGGGGTTTTAACTCCCGCAGGCTTGCCCTCTACCAAGCCAGTCATCGCAGTGTTTTCATGAATCCTCACCCCCAGCTGCAAGGCTACCCGACGCAAGCCGCGCACCAATTTGCCCGGCTGAACACTCGCAGCAGCCGGGGAAAACCAGCCCTCCAGGTGTTTGCTGGAACCGGCCATACGCTGTACATCCGCCAGTGGTCGCTGGGTGAAAGAATTGATGCCGTTGCGCTCCAGCGCCGCAATCACCGCGTCGGTCGAGCCGCATTGGGCGCGATTGGTGGCGGTGTAGAGCGTGCCATCGAGGCGGTAATCGGCGTCCACCGCGTACTGTTCGCAGAAGGCACCAATGGCGTGGATGCTGCGTTCAGATTCCTTGACCAGCCGCACCGCCTCCTCGACACCGAACAGCCGTTCCAGGGTGAAATACTTGGCCGACCACGACAGCGCACAACCGCCGTTGCGACCACTGGCACCGGCACCGCAGATGTCCGCTTCGATCAGCAGCACGTCCAGTTCGGGACTCTGCTGCTTGAGCATGATTGCGGTCCATAGCCCGGTATAGCCGCCACCGACAATGCAGACGTCGGCGCGGGTATCACCGGATAAAGGTTCGCACGGCGCGCAGGACTCGGCCGCCAGCGCCTGTTCCAGCCAGAAAGGTCTCATGGGGTAATCCTTATGTACGCAGGGGTTCTACGGTCATCGGCTGGTTGGGCACACATGCATTTTCGGGACGCAGACCAACCGGGCGACTGTTCCAGTGAGGAATCAGCACCAGCGACGAGAACAACGCGCAGCCGGCAAAGACGATGAACACCGTGACCGAGTCGAAGTAACCCGGCAGCAGCCCGCCGAGAATCGCCCCGACCGAGCCGCAACCGTTGACGAAGCCCGCCGCCGTGGCACCGGCCTTGGCGGTGCCGAAATCGATCGCCGCCGCGCCGCTGATCATCGAGTCCGGCCCGTACAGGGTCAGGCCCATGACGAACAGCAGTGCCACCACCAGCAAGACACTGCCGGTATGCAAAGCGCCCATGAACAGCGCCAGGGAAACCGTGAGCGCCAACAAGCTCAGCACACAGGCCGGCATGCGGCGGGCACCGAACAGTTTGTCCGAGGCCAGCCCCAGCAGAATCGGCCCGAGCAGCCCAGCCAGTTCGAACGCAGTAGGAATGATCGCCGCGCCGACCTTGCCCACCGTCGGCATTTGCTCGAAGACGATCACCGGCCCCCACAGCAGAATCGCGTAGCGCGCCGGTTTCAACAGAAAATACGCCAGCCCCAGCACCAACACCGTGCGGTTGCGCAGGATTTCCCGCAGCGGCTCCAGAACGCTGATCTTGCTTTGAGCGTGCGCCTCTTCGGCGGTTAATTCCGGTTCCGGCTCCACCGCCGGCAAGCCAACGTCTTCGGGTTTGTTACGTTGAAAAATAAAAAACAGCACGGCGACCAGCCCAACCACCGCCGCACTGGAAATGAACGCCGCGTGCCAGGTGCCGATCAGCGTATACGCCCACCAACCCGCAAACGGCGAGGCCACCAGCCCGCCAAAGGCGTAGCAGGAGCTCCATAAACCCAATACCCGCCCACGCTGCTCGGCGGGAAAGAAACTGCCAATGTTCTTGCACAGCCCCGACCATCCGGTGGACTGCGCCAGCCCTTGAATCAGCATGCAAGTGGCGAAAATCGGCAACGTGGCAAAGCTGCCCATCACCAAGGCGGCCACCGCGGAAATCAGCAATCCGCCGAGCACCACGACCCGTGGCCCGAAGCGGTCGGCCAGGATGCCCCAAGTGAATTGCCCGATGGCGTAAGCCGCCAGGTAGATGGCATCGAGGTTGGCCATGGCCATTTTATCGAGGGTGAAGGTGGGGTCTTCGGCGATCCCCAGTTTGGCCACGGAAAACGCTTTGCGGGTGAAGTAGAACGCGGCATACGCGAGCCAGGTGATGGCGAAAATCTGCACGCGCCAACGCTTGATGGTACCGATGGGATTGTTCATTGTGGTTCTGACCTCAGGGTGTGAGTGTGCCGGCAGAATTGGAAGAAAACGCCTGTGTTTTTTATTGTTGAGCACTGCGGTATCGCCTGTTCCCTGAGGCGATACCGGTCAGATGAGTCCTGCTGATTGCACGCACAGGCTCATGGCCGCCGATGCTGTTCGACTGAGCAGTCACCGGGGTTGAGGCGATAAAAACAATAACTGACTAATAAGTGAAATCGATTTATCGTATTTCAAATATAAGCTCAGCTTGTTACTGGCCAAGCTCGTTACTGGAGAGTTCGATGTCGGTGTCCCACGCCCAGCTCAAAGCCTTTCACGCCGTCGCGGTCCACGGAAGCTTTACCAAAGCCGCCGAGAGGCTGTTTCTGACGCAACCGGCGATTTCCGACCAAGTGCGCAAACTCGAAGAGCGTTTTGGTGTGTTGCTGTTCCACCGCAATAAACGCTCGGTGCGCCTGACCGATCTGGGCGAACGTCTGTTGAGCATCACCCAGCGACTGTTCGTCATCGAAGCCGAGGCGCAGGAGTTGCTTCACGCGTCTCAGGCGTTGCAAACCGGCAGCCTGATTCTGGCGGTGGATGCGCCGGTGCATGTGCTGCCGCAAATCGCGCGGTTCTGCGAGCGCTACCCCGGCATCAGCGTGAAGATTGAAACCGGCAACACCGACGAATCACTGTTTCGGCTATTCAACTATCAGGCCGATCTGGCCCTGTTGGGACGCGATGTCAGCGACGATCGTTTGCTCTCGTTGCCGCTGCGCAATGACCCGATGGTGGCGTTCGTTTCGCGTCATCATCCGTGGGCCGATCGCGAGTCCATCTGCCTGGCGGACCTGGACGACACGCCGCTGGTGCTGCGGGAAATCGGTTCGGTGACCCGCCAGACCCTGGAAGAAGAAATGGCCCGCGCCGGGTTTCGCATCCGCCCGGCGATTGAAGTCGAAGGCCGGGAAGCGGCGCGCGAGGCGGTGGTGGTCGGGATTGGCGTGGGGGTGGTGTCGGCCGCTGAATTTGGTGCGGATTCGCGGGTATGCGCGTTACCGATTACCGATTGCACACGACGGCTGACGGAGACGCTGGTGTGCTTGCGCGAACAGAGTTCGCGGCGAGTGGTGGCGACGTTTCTGGAGATGGTTCGCGAGAGTCTTGTGTAGGCAGGCCCGGCCTCTTCGCGAGCAAGCCCGCTCCCACAGTGGATCTCTGTCGTACACACAATTTGTGTCTGCTGAAGATCAAATGTGGGAGCGGGCTTGCTCGCGAAGGCCGCGCCTCGGTCTACCTGACGGGCGCCAACCCAAAAAACGCCTGTATCAACCGCAAATCCCGCCGCCGCTCCATGCACCCGATCATGTGCCGATTGACCAACCCCTCGCCAATAATCGGCACCGCCGCCACTCGCGGGTCGTGGCTGACTTCTACCGACGACACCACACCCACGCCCAGTTCTGCGGCCACCGCCTCGGTCACCGCCTCGCGACTGTCCAGTTCCAGCAACACCCGTGGATTGACCCTGGCCTGTGCGCATGCTTCGTCGAACGTGCGTCGGGTAATCGAACTCGGCTCACGCAAGACCATGATCACCTGGTCCAGCTCCTTGAGCTGCACCCCTTTCGACTGCTGCGCCCACGGATGACCCGCGGGCACCAACGCGCAAATCCTCGACTCGCTCAACGCTTGCAGGTGTAGCCCCTTGCGCGGCTCGACCTCGGTCAGCACCGCCACGTCGGCATGCTCCGACAACAACGCCGCTAATGTTTCTTGGGCATTGCCCAACCGCAGGTTCACGGTGATCCCCGGATAACGCGCACGCAAACTGGCGAGCATCGGCATGACCATATGCGGCCCGTCCGCCGCCACTTCCAGGCGCCCGGTCAGCAGCTGCCGGTTGGCCTCCAGCATCACCTGCGCCTCTTCAGCCAGGCCGAACATCGCCCGGGTGATTGCCGCGAGTTTGGTGCCCTCTTCCGTCAGCTCGACGCGCCGCGCGGTACGTCGCAACAAAGTGATCTGGTAGTGCTCCTCCAGCGCCTTGATGTGCCCGGTGACGGCCGGTTGACTGATGAACAGCCGCTCGGCGGCACGGGTGAAGCTGCCCTCGCGGGCCACGGCGTCGAAGGCGCGTAGCTGGAACAGATTCATGAATAACCCTCACTGATGGCTAGCATAACAACAAACAATTTGATTGATAGCTCACCGAATTGCAATTTATGTCCCGTAGCTTCATCCCACTGAGCTTTTGCGAGGACACAAGAATGAGTACTGCCGAGCCCATCCTGCTCACCCCTGGCCCACTGACCACATCGAGCCGCACCCGTCAGGCAATGATGGTCGACTGGGGCTCATGGGATGACCGCTTCAACCAACTGACCGCCAGCCTCTGCGAACAACTGCTAACGATCATCAACGGCGGCGACAGCCATCACTGCGTGCCGTTACAAGGCAGCGGCACGTTCGCGGTCGAGGCGGCCATCGGCACACTGGTGCCTCGGAACGGTAAAGTGCTGGTGCTGATCAACGGCGCCTACGGCAAACGCCTGGCGAAAATCTGCGAAGTGCTCGGCCGTTCATTCAGCACCTTCGAAACCGCCGAAGACGAACCAACTACCGCCGACGACGTCGACCGCCTGCTACGGGCCGATGCCAGCATCACCCACGTCGCGTTGATTCACTGCGAAACCAGCACCGGCATCCTCAACCCGCTGGCGGACATCGCCCACGTTATCGAGCAACACGGCAAACGCCTGATCATCGACGCCATGAGCTCGTTTGGCGCCCTGCCTATCGACGCCCAGGATGTGCCGTTCGATGCGCTGATCGCCGCCTCGGGCAAATGCCTGGAAGGTGTGCCGGGGATGGGCTTCGTCTTCGCACGCAAGGAAGCGCTGGCCAATGCCGCCGGTAACTCGCACTCACTGGCGATGGACTTGTTCGACCAGCACACCTACATGGCCAAGACCGGGCAATGGCGCTTCACCCCGCCGACCCACGTGGTCGCGGCGCTGCACGAAGCGCTGCTGCAATACAACGAAGAAGGCGGCTTGCCCGCACGGCATCAGCGCTACGCCAATAACTGCCAGGTGCTGCTCGATGACATGGCCAAACTGGGGCTGCGCAGCTTCCTTCCGGCCGCGATCCAGGCGCCGATCATCGTCACCTTCCACGCGCCGAAAGACCCGCGCTATCAGTTCAAGGAATTCTATGAACGGGTCAAGGCCAAGGGATTCATCCTCTACCCCGGCAAACTGACCCAGGTCGAAACCTTCCGCGTCGGCTGCATCGGCCACGTCAACCAGGCCGAAATGCACGCGGCGGTGGCGGCAGTGGCCGAGGTGCTGCGCGAGATGGAAGTACTCGACATCTGATTCACCTCAATCCCCTGTGGGAGCGGGCTTGCTCGCGAAAGCGGACTGACATTCAACATTGATGTCGACTGACACACCGCCTTCGCGAGCAAGCCCGCTCCCACCAAAAGCAGCTCCCCTCTTAGCCAGTTGCCACAGGAATTTGCTCACCATGAACTACACCAACCCAACCAAACTCCAAGCCGCCATCCTCGACTGGGCCGGCACTGTCGTCGACTTCGGTTCCTTCGCCCCGACGCAGATTTTTGTCGAAGCCTTCGCCGAGTTCGACGTCCAGGTGTCCATCGAAGAAGCCCGCGGGCCGATGGGCATGGGCAAGTGGGACCACATTCGTACCCTGTGCGATCAGCCGCAAGTCGCCGAGCGTTACCGCAACGTGTTCGGTCGCACCCCGACCGACGATGACGTCACCGCCATTTACAAACGCTTCATGCCGCTGCAGATCGAAAAAATCGCCGAACACTCGGCCCTGATTCCCGGCGCCCTGGACACCATCGCCAACCTGCGCCAGCAAGGGATCAAGATCGGTTCGTGCTCCGGCTACCCGAAACAGGTCATGGACAAAGTCGTCGAACTGGCCGCCACAAACGGTTACGTCGCCGACCACGTGGTCGCCACCGACGAAGTGCCCAACGGCCGCCCATGGCCGGCTCAGGCACTGGCCAACGTGATTGCCCTGGGCATCGACGACGTCGCGGCCTGCGTGAAGATCGACGACACGGTGCCGGGCATTCTCGAAGGTCGCCGCGCCGGCATGTGGACCGTGGCGTTGATCTGCTCCGGCAACGCGCTGGGTCTGGACTACGAAGGCTATCGCGCCCTGAGCAGCGATAAACTGGCCAGCGAACGCAAGCGCATTCACGCCATGTTCGAAGGCTCGCGGCCGCACTACATGATCGACACCATCACCGACTTGCCCGAGGTGATCGCCGACATCAACAAGCGCCTGGCCAAGGGCGAGATGCCGCAAACCAACTGATTGCGCTTCTCGTTTCATAAAAAAGCGCCAGCTCCTTTAACGGAACTGGCGCTTTTTTGTGGTCGATTACTTGATTCAGAGCATTGAACAGCCCCTTCGCCTCAGGCAAACCCACCAAACAGGATTACAGTTAACCCACGCCGTCGAACAAGAACGGTGACTTCAGACCAGACCTGTGAGGAAACACCATATGCCCTGGAAGAATTCCGAATCACGCTACAGCACCGTATCAATCGCGCTGCACTGGTTGATGCTGGTACTGCTAATCGTGGTTTACGCCTGCATCGAATTGCGCGGGATATTCCCCAAAGGCAGTGGCGGCCGGACGCTGATCAAGGAGGCGCACTTTATGCTCGGCTTGACGGTGTTCGTGCTGGTCTGGCTGCGGCTGTTCGCCCGCAGCCTGGGGCCGGCGCCGCAGATCTTTCCCGCCTCGCCTCGCTGGCAAACCCTGCTCGCCAAACTGATGCATTGGGCGTTGTATATTTTCATGATCACCATGCCGATTCTGGGCTGGCTGATTACCAGCGCCGAGGGGCATCAGGTGATGTTCTATGGCTTCGATCTGCCGTTGCTGATCGAAGAGAACAAACCGCTGGCCAAGCAGCTTGAGGGCTGGCATGTGCTCGGCGGGACGATCGGCTATTGGCTGATCGGACTGCACGCCGTGGCCGGGCTTTATCATCACTATGTGGTGCGCGATAACACCCTGCTGCGGATGATGCCCAAGCGCGGTTGAGTTCGGTAAGTCAAGACGCAGAACCTGTGGGAGCGTGGCTTGCCCGCGAAGAACGATGACGCGTAATACCTGAAAACCGCGGTGCATTCTTCGCGGGCAAGCCACGCTCCCACAGGATTATCGTCGCTCAAATTTCTTGGCCCCTCTCCACAAAAGTACAATGTGCCCCTTCAGGTTTGTGAACTGAAACCCCGACGCCCCTGCAAGCCACCGGTATGGATGAAGATCAGCCTCGTGCCCCGGGCAAACTTACCCGCCTCGATTTGTTGCTTGAGCGCCAGCAGCGCTTTGCCGGTGTACAGCGGCTCGAGAGGAATGCCACTGGCCTGTTCGGTCTGCTCGATGAACGCAAGCAACGGCGGATCGACTTTGGCAAAACCGCCACGGCTGGCGTCCAGCAGTTCATAGGCGGGATCGATCAGTCCGGCTTCCTGCACAATCATCTCGACCTGCTGCGCCACGCCATGATCGTCAGGCACCGCCAGCGCGCCATACACCGGATGTTCGCCCGCCTCGGCCAGAACCAGGCCGGCCAGAGTGGTACCTGTTCCGCAGGCCAGCCACCAGCCGTCGTAGTGGCTCCAGCCCAGACCGCTCAATTGCTCGCAGGCCAGAGTCACCAATTGCCCGCAGCCCTTCGCCCCAGGCAAGCCGCCACCACCTTCCGGTACAGGATGTAGCTCGGGGTATTGCTCCCGCCATGACACCCAGAAGCCTGGCTCGTGCCGCGCTCGATAACCGCCATAACCCAACCAATGCAAGTGCATGCCGAACGCCTGCAAGTCCTTTACCGTCGGGGTGTCTTGCGGATGCCCGCGCAGCAGGCCGACGGTGGTGAAACCGAAGCGTTTGCCCGCCGCCGCCAGCGCATGGAGATGGTTGGAATGGGCACCACCCAGACTGATGATGCCTTGGGCGCCGCTCTGGTCTGCGGCTTTGAGGTGTTCGATGAGTTTGAACCACTTGTTGCCGCTGATCAGCGGGTCGATCTGGTCCAGACGCAGGATCGCGACGTCGATGCCGGCAGTGGTGAGCCAGTCGAGGTGAAGGGGTTCGAGGGGGGCTTGGGGTAGCCAGTCTGTTGGAGGGGAAAGCATTGATGCCGGCTCGGGGTAAAGAGCCGGTATCTTAGCAGCAGACTTGTGGCGAGGGAGCTTGCTCCCGCTTGGCTGCGCAGCAGCCACAGAATCAGCGACGTTGATTAACCTGACACTACATCATCGCTGATAGAGGGAGTCCTTCGGCCTCCAGCGGGAGCAAGCTCCCTCGCCACAGAGTTATGCGTATTACAACTCAGCCGCCAACCGCGAACCCTGGTTGATCGCGCGCTTGGCATCCAGCTCCGCCGCCACGTCCGCGCCGCCGATCAAATGCACGTTCTGCCCCGCCGCGACCAGGCCGTCCTGCAACTCACGCAACGGATCCTGTCCGGCGCAAATCACGATGTTGTCCACCGGCAGCACCTGCGGTTCGCCGCTTTCGCCGATGCGGATGTGCAGGCCTTCGTCGTCGATCTTCAGGTACTCGACGCTATTGAGCATCTGTACCTGCTTGTTCTTCAGGCCGGTACGGTGAATCCAGCCAGTGGTCTTGCCCAGGCCGTCGCCGACCTTGGAT
This sequence comes from Pseudomonas sp. GM79, assembly GCF_000282495.1. Taxonomy (GTDB): domain Bacteria; phylum Pseudomonadota; class Gammaproteobacteria; order Pseudomonadales; family Pseudomonadaceae; genus Aquipseudomonas. The sequence continues at coordinate 59,502 of NZ_AKJE01000066.1, read as the reverse complement.
TTCTTGCGTTGCAGCAGGAACACCTCACGGGCCGGCGCATGCGGCTCAGCCTTGATGCCCGCAACGCCGCCGCGCGCTTCCAGGTGTGTATCGATGCCCCATTCTTTCCAGAAGGCTTCGCGGTCCTGACTGGTGGCCACACCCTCGTGAACGAGGAATTCCGACACGTCGAAACCGATACCGCCGGCACCGATCACCGCAACGCGCTTGCCCACCGGTTTACGCTCGAGGATCACGTCCAGGTAGCTCAGCACCTTGGCGTGTTCGACGCCCGGAATCGCCGGCACCCGTGGCGCAATACCGGTGGCCAGGATGATCTCGTCGTAACCGCCCTCGACCAACTGCGCCACATCCACACGGGTGTTCAGGCACAGTTCGACGTGGGTGGTCTGCAATTTGCGGTTGAAGTAGCGCAGGGTTTCGAAGAACTCTTCTTTGCCCGGCACGCGCTTGGCGATGTTGAACTGGCCGCCGATTTCGCTGGCCGAATCGAACAAAGTCACCTGATGACCACGTTCAGCAGCCACGGTCGCGGCAGACAGCCCCGCAGGGCCGGCACCGACCACGGCGATTTTCTTGATCTGCTGCACCGGCAGGTAGTTGAGTTCGGTTTCATGGCAGGCCCGTGGGTTCACCAGGCAACTGGTCAACTTGCCGCCAAAGGTGTGATCCAGGCATGCCTGGTTGCAACCGATGCAGGTGTTGATTTCATCGCCACGACCGGCCGCAGCCTTGTTGACGAAATCCGGGTCGGCGAGGAACGGGCGCGCCATGGACACCATGTCGGCATCGCCGTCGGCCAGGATCTGCTCGGCGACTTCCGGGGTGTTGATGCGGTTAGTGGTGATCAGCGGAATGTTCACCGTGCCACGCAGCTTGGCCGTGACCTTGCTGAACGCCGCACGCGGCACCTTGGTGGCGATGGTCGGAATCCGCGCTTCGTGCCAGCCGATGCCGGTGTTGATGATCGTCGCACCGGCCTGCTCGATGGCCTTGGCCAATTGCACGATCTCTTCCCAGCTGCTGCCGCCTTCCACCAGGTCGAGCATCGACAGGCGGAAGATAATGATGAAGTTCGGACCGACCGCTTCGCGTACCCGGCGGACGATTTCTACCGGCAGGCGCATGCGGTTTTCGTAAGCGCCGCCCCAACGGTCGGTGCGATGGTTGGTGTGGGCCGCGAGGAACTGGTTAATGAAATAACCTTCGGAGCCCATGATTTCGACGCCGTCGTACTCGGCTTTTTGCGCCAGGGTCGAGCAGGTGACGAAGTCGCTGATCTGCTTCTCGATGCCCTCCTCGTCCAGCTCTTTAGGCTTGAACGGGTTGATCGGCGCCTGAATCGCGCTCGGCGCCACTTGTTTTGGGCTGTAGGCATAACGCCCGGCATGAAGAATCTGCATGCAGATCTTGCCGCCCGCCTCGTGCACTGCCCGGGTGACGATCAGGTGCTTGAGTGCTTCTTCCTCGGTGGTCAGCTTGGCCGCGCCGGAGTAAACCCCGCCCTCATCATTCGGGCCGATACCACCGGTGACCATCAGGCCAACGCCACCACGGGCACGCTCTGCGAAGTACGCGGCCATGCGCTCGAAACCGCCGGGCTTTTCCTCAAGACCCGTGTGCATCGAGCCCATCAGGGTGCGGTTGCGCAACGTGGTAAAACCCAGGTCCAGCGGGGCCAACAGGTGCGGGTAATGAGCGGCGGCCATCGGTAACTCCACAACGAGCGATCACGGAAAAAATGCAGGAGCTCTTCGGCCCCATCAGTCATGTTCGACAGACTAAGAGTCGCACCGCTGTCACTCAATGACCGTAACTGACAACTTATTGATCCAAATGTGCAGCGCCCCTTGGCAAGCGCGGGCATGCGCCCTACCCTAGTCGCGAACCCTGCACACGGTCGCTGACTGTTTCCCCATGCGCAAACTTTTGTACCTGACTTTCTCCATGGCGTTGATCGCCGCCCTCACGACCTACGCCATGTGGGCCGCGGACCGTCCGGTGGGTCATTACCTGTCGGACTTGCGCATCAGTCTCGCGGTCGATCAGGGCACTCCCGCCGATCGCGGCAATCTGCTGGGTATCCAGCCCGAGCTGTTCCCCACCGACTATCAAAGCCCCGAACGCCTGCACCGCAAGCTCGCGGCTTATTTGCAGAAGGCTCAGGACCAAGGCCTGCTGAATGAAAAGACCATCGTCGTACTGCCTGAACATATCGGCACCTGGCTGATGGTCAGCGGCGAGAAAGACGAGTTGTACCAGGCCACCACCCTCAAGGAGGCTATGAACTGGCTGGCGGTGAGCAACCCGTTGCAGTTCATCCGCGCCCTGATCAGCGCCGAGGGCGGCAATCGTCTCGACGACGCGCACTTGCGGATGAAAGCCAAGAAAATGGCCAAGAGTTACCAGGCGCTGTTCGGCGGCTTGGCGAAAGAATTCCACATCACTCTGGTGGCGGGTTCCATCGTGTTGCCCGAGCCGAGTGTCAGCGATGGCACCCTGAAGATTGGCCGCGGTGCCCTGTACAACAGCAGCGTAGTGTTCGGTCGCGACGGTTTGCCGATCGGCCAGCCGCAGCGGCAAATGCACCCGACTTTCGCTGGTCACGACACCGTCGATGCCAATTCCGAACACACGGTCAACGTCGTCGACACACCGGCCGGACGCTTGGGCGTGTTGATCGGCAGCGACAGTTGGTATCCGGAAAACTATCGCAAACTCGACGATCAAGGCGCGCAACTGGTGGCGGTCCCGGCGTTCGTCGTCGGGCGTGGGTCTTGGGATCAACCGTGGCGCGGCTACAAAGGCCAGTCCACGCCGAGCTCTGTTAGTCTCAAGGCTGGCGAACTCAGTGAAGGTCAGGCTTGGCATCGGTTGACGCTGATTGCCCAACCGTCCGGCAGCCAGGCCATCGCCGGCATGAGCGTGTTCCTGCGCGGTCAGTTCTGGGACAAGAGCAGCGCCGGTCAAAGCTTCCTCAGCAGCAACGGGCAACAATTCGCCGACGGCGATGCCCGGGGCGCGCGTTTGCTGAACCTCTGGCTGTAAGCCGATGAAACCGCAGCCGATGCGCCTCGGGGATTTGTCGGTGGGCTTCGTCCATAGCCTGGCCGACGCCGTGCGCAGCCATGGCCTGGACCCACAACCGCTGCTCGAACAGTACGGCCTCGACGCCGCGCGACTGGCCGAGGCCGGCGCCCGCCTCTCGATCCCGCGCTACATGCGCCTGGGTCACGGGGCCATTCAACTGACTGACGACCCGGCACTGGGTTTGCGCATGGGCCAGCTCAGCCGTCTGAGCCAGGCAGGCCTGGCCGGAGTCACCGCCGCCCAGGCCCCCACCGTGCGGGAAGCGGCGCGCTGCCTGATTCGCTTTGAAGCGCTGTATGGCTCCAACTATCGCGGCCAATCGAGCTTTCATGAAGACGCCCAAGGCGCTTGGCTGCGGTTCTATTCGATCAGTCCCTACAATGCCTACAACCGCTTCGTGGTGGATTCCATCATCGCCGGCTGGTTGCAGCAATTGTCCAGCGTAAGCCCTGCCCCGCTACGCGCCGAACGGATCGAGATCGAATTCCAGGCGCCGGATTACCGTGAGGCCTACGCCGTGCTGGGGGATTGTCCGATTCAGTTTGGCGCCGAACAGAATCAACTGCGCCTGAGCCTGGAGAGCCTCGCCCAGCGCAACCCGCAACACTGCCCGAGCACCTGGCGGCTCCTGCTGCAACTGTGTGAACGGGAACTGGAGCAACTGACACGCACCCGCAGCCTGCGTGAACGCATCACTCAGTTACTGGGGCCGTTGCTCAATGGTGGTCGGGAACCCGACCTGGAAGAAGTGGCGGCACGCCTGAAGCTGCCAACCTGGACCTTGCGTCGCAAACTCGCCGAGGAAGGCACGCAGTTTCGTGCAATTCTCAACGACACACGCCGCGACCTCGCCATGACCTACATCCGCGACACTGAACTGGCGTTTGGGGAAATCGCCTACCTGCTGGGTTTTGCCTCAGCCGAAGCCTTTCAACGGGCGTTCAAACGCTGGAACGGCCAGACCCCCGGCGAGTTTCGCCGCAGTCATCGCCAATCCGCGTAAGGTTAGGGGGCGCTCTCAATAAGTTTCCCCGCGGCGCCCCCCTAAAGCTCGGTAGCGTCTTCGGCCGGTTCCAGCGGGTCCAGTTCAAACGCCTGATACTCGAGCAGTTCTTCTTGATAATCGTCCATTATTAAACCCCCATCGCTTGTTGAAAAAATCGTCTGAATAAATGACCAGCACCCTGAGCATAAAGTGCCCGCATGAAAGAAAAATGACGCGGGCATTACACTCCATCGCTACTGAATAAAACGTAGCAGGTGGTCAGGAATTTATCACAGGTTTTTTTCGATACGAGCTGTAGGAATACAGCTCGATTTGATGTGGATCAATCTTGGAAGGTGTTACGGGATCGGAGTCGTCTGACCCGATCCCATGACATTGGCCAATTACTGGCCGGAGACAGGCATGGCCGTAATTGGCTCGGTCGGTGCCGGCATGGTGCTTGAATCCGCCGGTGGAGATACTGTTTCGGTGGACGAACTCGGCTCGCTGCTCTGCGCCGGGGTAATCGGCGCTGTTTCGGCAGGTGGCACAACAGGCTCTGAAGCAGCAGGAGCGGTTTCGGTTGGTGCAGCTACCGGCGCTGGAGCAGGCGCAGGTTCTGCCGCCGGGGTCGAAGTCGGCGCCAACTGAGCCGGCGCAGCCTTGGCTTCGGGCACACCCAGATCAGTCTTCGGCTTCTCGGTAATGTGTGCCGCCTTCTTCGCTTCCGGCGGAAGGAACAACTCGACCAGGGCAAAGAAACGCTCGTAGAACTTGGCCGAGGACACGGTTTCACTGGCGACCTTGACCATCGAGTCGTCGGACGAGCCGATTGGCATCGATACCGAGCCCAACACACCAACACCGAGGCTGGCGGAGTTATTGGTCTTCTTCAGCGCATAACGGTCCTGCAGCGCATTGGCGAACATGGTCGCGTGATGCCCTTCGCTGCCGTCATCGGCACAGACCACGTTGAAGCTGATCTCCATGTGGGTCTCGCCAGTCTGCTGGAAGCTCTTGTGACCACTGACCAGCTTCGGATCGGCGCTGGTGATGATGTAACCCTGGCTGAGCAAAGCCCGACGGGCTGCTTCGCAGGTCTGCGCATCGGTCACCGGGTAGCTGCGCGAAAACGTTCCTGAGTCGTCGAAGTTCTCATGCTCATAGATGGCGGCCTTCTTCGACGAACAACCGGCAGCGGCGACCAGCACCAAGGCCAGTCCGACAACATGCATGGGAATTGATCTAAACATTGAACATCCTGAGGAAAACGGTTCGGGGCGTATTGTGCAACAGATCGATGCTTAGCGTCGCACCGTTTAGTGTCTTGAAACAGTTACAAGTCTACTGACTGTCATTGACAGGAAAAAGTCGCGCGGTAAATAAGCAGGCGACGGGTAGCTCATGCCATTTTTGTTTCACCCATAAAAAACCCCAGCCTTTCGGCCGGGGTCCTTGTGTCACGCAAAGCTCAGTCAAGCATCAGAAACGCTTGATCTCAGCCTCGCTCTCCAACAGCTTGCGGTAAGCCGCGAAGTCTTGCTGGCCAATGCGCGAGGCGAGGAAGCGACGGTACTGAACCTTCTCTTCTTCGGTCGGCGCCGCAGCTTCGTTCACGCCGCTCAGACGCACGATCACCAGGCTACCATCGGCCAGGGTCACGCTGCTGAAGGTCGGCTTGTCTTTGGCAACCGGCTTGGGCATACGGAACAGTGCTTGCAGCACGGTTGGGTCGACCCCTTCCTGAGCACGCGTCGCAGCTTGAGTCACTTTCCAGTTCTGGCCATCGATCGCCTGGTCCAGTGCAGTCTTGCCATCGCGCAGGCTGACGATCAGTTGATCCGCCTTGGTCTTGGCGGCAGCACTGGCATGCTCCTTGGTCAGCTGCGCACGGATGCTGGCAGCCACGCTTTCCAGCGGCAGTTGCTCAGGCTTGCGGTGTTCCTTGGCGCGCAGCACGATCACGGTTTCCGGGTCCAGCTCGATGGCGGTGCTGTTGGCACCCTCATCCAGCACTTCAGGACTGAACGCAGCGGTCACTACGGCACGATTGGCCGCAATACCTTCGCCACCTTCCCGGCCGAATGGCGCGGACGTCTGGACAGTCAGCTTCAGGTCTTGTGCTGGCTGGGCCAGATCGGAGGCTTCGAACGACGAGTCTTCCAATTGCTTGGTCGCCTCGACGAAACGCTGCTCGACCTGCTGGGTTTTCAGCTCGCGGGTCAGCTTGTCTTTCAGGCTGGCAAACGTCGGCACTTCAGGGGCTTCAACGCCCAGCAGCTTGATCAGGTGGAAACCGAAGTCAGTGCGAACCGGCTCAGAAACCTGATCCTTGGCCAACGAATACAGGGCTTTTTCAAACGCTGGATCGTAGACGCCTGGACCTGCATAACCGAGGTCACCGCCGTTGTTCGCCGAGCCTGGATCCTGGGAGAACTCCTTGGCCAGAGCCTCGAATTTCTCGCCTTTGGCCAGACGCGCCTGCACTTCTTCGATTTTGGCCTTGGCTTGCGCCTCGGTCACCTTATCGTTCACTTCGACCAGAATATGCGCAGCCCGGCGTTGCTCGGACAGGTTCGCGGTTTCTTTCTGATACGCCGCTTGCAAGTCTTCGTCCTTGACGCTGACCTGATCAAAGAAGGACGCCTTCTTCAATTCGAGGTAGTCGATGACCACCTGATCCGGCGTCATGAATTCCTTGGCGTGTTCGTCGTAGTAGGCTTTGACTTCGTCGTCAGTCAGTTTCACCGCCGCTGGATCTGCCTTGACGTTCAAGGTGGCGAAATCGCGGGTCTGTTTTTCCAGACGGGCGAAGGCCAGAACCTGTGCATCGGTGACAAAGCCGCTACCAGCCAAGCCAGCACGTAGCTGACCGATCAGCATTTCCTGAGCCAGCATCTGGCGAAATTGCAGACGGCTATAGCCCAGTTGACGGATCACCTGATCGAAGCGATCGGGGTTGAATTTGCCTTCCACCTGGAATTCAGGCGTTTGCAGGATCACCTGATCCAAAGCCGCTTCGGAGAAAGCGAATTTCGATTTTTCTGCGCCTTGCAGCAGCAGTTTGCGATCGATCAGGCCTTTGAGGGCCGATTCGCGCAGCATTTTTTCGTCGAGCAAGGAAGCATCGAAATCCTTGCCAAGCTGTTGCATGAGCTGACGGCGTTGCATATCAACCGCCTGGTTCAGCTCGTTTTGACTGATTTCTTCACCATTGACCTTGGCCGCATCCTGGCTGTTGGTCGTCGCCTGGAAAATGGCCTCGATACCGGTGAAAGCCATCAGTACAACGATGATCCCGATAATGGTCTTGGCAATCCAGCCTTGTGAATTGTCCCTGATATTCTGCAGCATGCGTCCCCCAGAAACGGTTGAACTTCAAAATTAGGCAACCGTGGAGCGTGGGTAGAATCCGGATAGAAGAAAGGCGCATCCGAGGATGCGCCTTCTCGTAACTGGCGGAGCGGACGGGACTCGAACCCGCGACCCCCGGCGTGACAGGCCGGTATTCTAACCGACTGAACTACCGCTCCGCTGCCAAGTCAGGAATGACCCCGACCCGGATAGGCAAAAACCTGAATCGAACTTAGTTGACAGCTTCTTTCAGTGCTTTACCGGCTTTGAAACCTGGCTTTTTGGCAGCGGCGATTTCCAGCGTCTTACCGGTCTGTGGGTTACGACCGATGCGAGCTGGACGATCGGTTACGGAGAAGGTACCGAAACCAACCAGAACAACAGAGTCACCAGCCTTGAGAGCGCCAGTGACGGATTCGATTACAGCGTCCAGCGCACGGCCAGCAGCAGCTTTCGGGATATCAGCGGATGCAGCGATAGCATCAATCAGTTCCGACTTGTTCACTCTAAGTCCCCTTATATCTATTTGAGTTTGATTCTAAGTTTTTTGGTAAAAGCAAAAAAACGAGTGCTGAATGGCCTACAGACACTTAAGAGCCGCTTTATAACAAGGGCTCTAAAAAACTGTCAACAAGCCCCCCAGGCAAATGCGTACTAATGCGTGCTAATTCTTTCCTTAGAGTCAGTCTCGCGTTTTTCATCCTTTGCAACGATCTCCGGAACCACATCCGGCAAGGGCTCCGGCGCGTATTGCAGCGCAATTTGCAGGACCTCGTCAATCCATTTAACTGGTTTAATCTGTAGATCTTGCTTGATATTGTCAGGAATTTCCTTCAGATCGCGTACGTTCTCTTCAGGAATGATCACCGTCTTGATTCCACCACGGTGAGCAGCCAGCAGTTTTTCTTTCAAACCACCAATCGCCAACACCTGACCACGCAAGGTGATTTCGCCGGTCATGGCAACATCTGCGCGTACAGGAATGCCAGTCAATGCTGACACCAGGGCCGTGCACATGCCTACACCGGCGCTAGGGCCATCTTTCGGCGTTGCCCCTTCCGGCATATGGATGTGGGTGTCGCGCTTCTCGTGGAAGTCCAGAGGAATCCCCAGGCTCTTCGCACGGCTGCGGACAACGGTCAGGGCTGCGGTGATCGATTCGACCATCACGTCACCCAGAGAACCGGTTTTGATCAACTGGCCTTTACCCGGGACGACCGCGGCTTCGATGGTCAGCAATTCGCCACCCACCTGAGTCCACGCCAAGCCTGTGACCTGACCGATCTGATCCTGCGACTCAGCCAGACCGTAGCGGAATTTACGCACGCCCAGGAAGTGCTCGAGCATGTCGGCAGTGACCTTCACCGAGAAGCGTTTTTCCATCGCATGCTCTTTGACCGCCTTGCGGCAAACCTTGGCAATCTGGCGCTCCAGCCCACGTACACCGGCTTCGCGGGTGTAGTAGCGGATGATGTCGCGAATCGCTTCGGCGTCGAATTCCAGCTCGCCTTTCTTCAGTCCGTTGGCCGTAATCTGCTTCGGCGAAAGATATTTGACAGCGATGTTGATCTTCTCGTCTTCGGTGTAACCCGGCAGACGAATCACTTCCATCCGGTCCAGCAGCGCCGGCGGAATGTTCATGGAGTTGGAGGTGCAAAGGAACATCACATCGGACAGGTCGTAATCGACTTCCAGATAGTGATCGTTGAAGTTGTGGTTCTGCTCGGGATCGAGCACTTCCAGCAACGCCGACGCCGGATCGCCACGCATGTCGCTGCCCATTTTGTCGATTTCATCGAGCAGGAACAGCGGGTTGCGGACGCCCACCTTTGTCATTTTTTGAATCAATCTTCCTGGCATCGAACCGATATAAGTCCGGCGATGACCACGAATTTCCGCCTCATCGCGCACACCACCGAGGGCCATGCGCACGAATTTGCGGTTGGTGGCGTGAGCGATCGACTCCGCCAGAGAGGTTTTACCCACCCCGGGAGGACCGACCAGGCACAGCACCGGACCACGAATCTTCTTCACGCGCTTCTGCACGGCGAGGTATTCGAGGATCCGCTCTTTGACTTCTTCCAGACCATAGTGGTCGGCGTCGAGAATATCTTCGGCACGAGCGAGGTCCAGACGCACCTTGCTCTGGGCCTTCCACGGCACTTGAACCAGCCAGTCGATATACGAACGCACCACCGTCGCTTCCGCGGACATTGGCGACATTTGCTTGAGCTTGTTCAGTTCGGCCTGAGCCTTGGCCAACGCGTCTTTCGGCAGACCGGCGGCGTCGATACGCTTCTTCAGCTCTTCGATTTCGTTGTGGCCTTCGTCGCTGTCGCCCAGTTCTTTCTGAATGGCCTTCATCTGCTCATTCAGGTAGTACTCGCGCTGGCTGCGCTCCATTTGCTTTTTAACGCGGCCGCGAATGCGTTTTTCGACTTGCAGCAGATCGATCTCGGCATCCAGCAACGCCAGAACGTGCTCGACCCGGGCCGACAAATCGATGATTTCGAGGATTTCCTGCTTCTGCTCGATTTTCAGGGCCATGTGCGCGGCCATGGTATCGACCAAGCGGCCTGGCTCGTCGATGCTGTTAAGCGACGACAGGACTTCAGCGGGGACTTTCTTGCCCAGCTGCACATATTGTTCGAATTGAGCCAGCAGGCTGCGAACAAACACTTCCGACTCGCGCTCAGGCGCGTCGACTTCGTCGATCAGCGAAACTTCGGCACGGCAGTGGCCGTCGACTTCGCTGAAGCGCTCCACGGCGCCCCGCTGCTCGCCTTCGACAAGAACCTTGACCGTGCCGTCAGGCAGCTTGAGCAGCTGCAGAACGGTAGCGATGGTGCCTACGCGATAAAGTGCTTCTTCACCGGGATCGTCGTCAGCAGGATTTCGCTGAGCCAGCAGAAGGATCTGCTTGTCGCCCGTCATCGCTGCCTCGAGGGCTTCGATGGATTTCTCGCGCCCCACGAACAGCGGGATAACCATGTGCGGATAAACCACGACATCACGCAATGGCAGGAGAGGCAATTCGATGGTTGTCTTCATGATTTCGCCTCTACGGCGGCCATAAGGCCGTAAACAGATGGAAGTAAGCTTGAAACCAAGATGGGGGCTGTTTTCAAAAAAAACAAGCGGATAAAAAAACCACTTTAAAGATCGCCGCTTACGGTAGCGCCTGCATGGGTCCGGATACATCCAAAAAGGTCGGATGTCATGCTGCCTTCGCAGCGGTGCGGCGATCCGACAAGCCAGCTCCCACAATAGCAAAGGGGCCCGAAGGCCCCTTCTTTATTTCAGCAGTGTGACGCTTAGGCGTCTGGCGCTGCCTTGGCAGCCGGCTCACTGTTTTCGTAGATATACAGTGGCTTGGACTTACCTTCTATAACGCTTTCATCGATCACTACTTTACTCACCTCGGACTGCGAGGGGATTTCATACATAGTGTCGAGCAATACACCTTCGAGAATCGAGCGCAGTCCACGGGCACCGGTTTTGCGTTCCAGGGCACGTTTGGCGACCGATTTCAGCGCGTCAGCCCGGAATTCCAGGTCCACGCCTTCCATCTCGAACAGCTTGGCATACTGCTTGGTCAGAGCATTTTTCGGCTCGGTGAGAATCTGCATCAACGCAGCCTCATCAAGCTCGTCCAGCGTGGCAAGTACCGGCAGACGACCGACGAATTCCGGGATCAGACCGAACTTGACCAGATCGTCAGGCTCGACTTCACGCAGGGATTCACCGACTTTCTTGCCTTCTTCCTTGCTGCGCACTTCCGCGTTGAAACCAATGCCGCCCTTGGTGGAACGGTTTTGAATAACCTTTTCCAGACCGGAGAACGCACCACCGCAGATGAACAGGATGTTACGGGTGTCGACCTGAAGGAATTCCTGCTGCGGATGCTTGCGACCACCTTGAGGCGGAACGGAAGCGACCGTACCTTCGATCAACTTGAGCAGGGCCTGCTGCACGCCTTCACCGGAAACGTCCCGGGTGATCGACGGGTTGTCAGACTTGCGCGAGATCTTGTCGATCTCATCGATGTAGACGATACCCATCTGGGCTTTTTCTACATCGTAATCGCACTTCTGCAGCAGCTTCTGAATGATGTTCTCGACATCTTCACCTACATAACCCGCCTCGGTGAGGGTGGTTGCGTCGGCGATGGTGAACGGAACGTTCAGCAAGCGGGCCAGTGTTTCGGCAAGCAGGGTTTTACCCGAGCCTGTCGGGCCGATCAGCAAGATGTTGCTTTTGCCGAGTTCGACGTCGTCATTCTTTTTGTCACGCTGGTTCAAACGCTTGTAGTGGTTGTACACCGCTACGGCCAGAACCTTTTTCGCACGTTCCTGACCAATCACGTACTGATCAAGGATGCCGCTGATTTCTTTAGGCGAAGGCAATTTATGCGCGCTGCTTTCGGCCTGGGCTTCCTGCACCTCCTCACGGATGATGTCATTGCACAGGTCGACGCACTCGTCGCAGATAAAGACCGAGGGGCCGGCAATCAATTTGCGTACTTCATGCTGGCTTTTGCCACAGAAGGAGCAATAGAGCAGCTTGCCGTTGTCCTCGCCGTTGCGGGTGTCAGTCATTCGTTCGATCCAAATCCGATAGGCTTGCAACACAAGATGAAGGCTATTGCGGGCTTTTTCAAGCCCGCCGGTGATCAGACCAGCTGACCAACCCTATTTTGAGCTGCTTATTATTAAGCGGGGCGCTGGTTGATCACTTCATCGATCAACCCGTATTCACGCGCGGCTTCAGCGCTCATGAAATTATCGCGGTTGGTATCGCGCTCGATTTCTTCAAGAGTGCGCCCGCTATGCTTGGCCATCAGCGTGTTGAGACGCTCACGAATGAAGAGGATTTCCTTGGCATGGATTTCGATATCCGAAGCCTGGCCCTGGAAACCGCCCAGTGGCTGGTGAATCATCACACGCGAGTTCGGCAGGCAGTAACGCTTGCCTTGGGCACCGGCCGTCAGAAGAAACGCGCCCATGCTGCACGCTTGACCGATACAAGTGGTCGACACGTTTGGCTTGATGAACTGCATGGTGTCATAGATCGACATGCCCGCCGTGACCGAACCGCCCGGGGAGTTGATATAGAGATGGATGTCCTTGTCCGGGTTTTCCGCTTCAAGGAACAGCAGTTGCGCACAGATCAGGTTGGCCATGTAGTCCTCTACCGGACCAACCAGAAAAATCACTCGCTCCTTGAGAAGGCGCGAGTAGATGTCATAGGCGCGCTCGCCACGAGCAGACTGCTCGACAACCATCGGGACCAGGCCGCCTGCGGCCTGGATATCAGAGTTCTGCTGAATATAGGAATTACGGAACATGCTCTGCAGTCACTCCCAAATAGTTATGTCTTGAATACGCATAAGCCAGCACGAAGGCTGGCTTATGGTGTGTGCTTCTTACCGCAAAAACGATCAGTCGGCTTGTGGAGCTTCTACCGGCTTGACAGCTTCTTCGTAAGAGACCGATTTGTCGGTCACGCTAGCTTTCTGCAGAACAGTATCCACAACTTGTTCTTCCAGCACAACCGAACGAACTTCGTTCAGTTGCTGGTCGTTCTTGTAGTACCAGGACACAACCTGCTCAGGCTCCTGGTAAGCCGAAGCCATCTCCTGAATCATCTCGCGAACGCGGGCTTCGTCAGGCTTGAGGTCGAATTGCTTGACCACTTCAGCCACGATCAGACCCAGCACAACGCGGCGCTTGGCTTGCTCTTCGAACAGCTCGGCCGGCAGCTGGTCAGGCTTGATGTTGCCACCAAACTGCTGAACAGCCTGCACGCGCAGACGGTCAACTTCGTTGGACAGCAGAGCCTTTGGTACTTCGATCGGGTTGGTGGCCAGCAGACCGTCCATAACCTGATTCTTGACCTTGGATTTGATCGCCTGACGCAGTTCACGCTCCATGTTCTTGCGAACTTCGGTGCGGAAGCCTTCCAGACCGGTTTCCTTGATGCCGAATTGAGCGAAGAATTCTTCGGTCAGTTCTGGCAGTTTAGGCTCGGAAACGGTGTTCACGGTCACGGTGAACTCAGCGGCTTTGCCTGCCAGGTCGAGGTTCTGATAGTCCTCAGGGAAGGTCAGGTTCAGAACGCGCTCTTCGCCGGCTTTAGCGCCGACCAGACCGTCTTCGAAGCCAGGGATCATGCGACCGGAACCCAGTACCAGCTGGGTGCCTTTGGCGGAACCGCCAGCGAACACTTCACCGTCGACCTTGCCGACGAAATCGATGTTCAGTTGATCTTCGTTCTGAGCAGCGCGATCGGCGACTTCGAAACGAGTGTTCTGCTTGCGCAGGATTTCCAGCATCTTGTCCAGATCGGCATCAGCCACGTCAGCGCTCAGGCGCTCGACAGCGATACCTTCGAAACCGGCAACGGTGAACTCCGGGAACACTTCGAATACGGCTACGTATTCCAGGTCCTTGCCTGCTTCCAGGGATTTAGGCTCGATCGAAGGCTGACCAGCCGGGTTCAGCTTCTGCTCAACCACAGCTTCGTAGAAAGAAGACTGGATTACGTCGCCTACAGCTTCCTGGCGAGCGTCAGCACCGAAACGGCGCTTGATTTCGCTCATTGGCACTTTGCCTGGACGGAAGCCAGCGATCTTGGCCTTTTGGGCGGTCTGCTGCAGACGCTTGTTGACCTGGCTCTCGATACGCTCAGCCGGCACGGTGACGCTCATGCGGCGCTCAAGAGCAGTAGTATTTTCAACAGAAACTTGCATGGATATTCCTCGTTGCACAGACGTTAGCCGGCCGTTTCCGACCCCAGAATCAAGGGCATGCATTCTAGTGGGTCAAACTCAAGAAGTCACCCTACTGAAAACGGGTAAAAAAGCAGCAGGCAATTTATAGGCGGGGACAAACGGTTGTGCCTCGCCCTGTTAGCAAATACAGCCAGTCATGCCAAGGCTCTGCACCCATCCTTCTATATATAGAAGGAATCGGCAATCCATCCCTGACAGCCGACCCCACGAAGGGATCGGCGGACAAATCGTGCATCATCGAGAAACATAAATACGATGAAACGACCTGACCCTGCGACCCACAACCTGCAGTCGTCGACACTCAAACAACTGAAACAAAAAAGGCGCCAGACTGTTAAATCTGGCGCCTTTCGAAATATGGGGTGGACGATGGGGATCGAACCCACGACAACGGGAGTCACAATCCCGTGCTCTACCAACTGAGCTACGCCCACCATATTGCGTGACAAAGAAGCCAAACAACTTCTTTGTTGAGCCCCAACCAAGCCAAGCGGCAAGAGTGAAGCTTTATTTGGTGCGGATGAAGAGACTCGAACTCTTACGCCTCGCGGCGCTGGAACCTAAATCCAGTGTGTCTACCAATTCCACCACATCCGCGGATTGAAGCTGTTAAAGCAAAGGCGCCAGACTGTTAATCTGGCGCCTTTCGAAATATGGGGTGGACGATGGGGATCGAACCCACGACAACGGGAGTCACAATCCCGTGCTCTACCAACTGAGCTACGCCCACCATATCGCGCTACTTGTGCCAAAGTTGCCTAATGGCGCACCCGGCAGGACTCGAACCTGCGACCATCCGCTTAGAAGGCGGATGCTCTATCCAGCTGAGCTACGGGCGCCTTGTTAATCTGTACCCTTGAAGGACTACAAACTAAGTGCTTTTCAGCCTTGCGGAAGCGTAACTCCGCTCGACCTTCTCAACCAGTGCTAGGCTGTGCCCGACAAGTGCGACGAATAGTATAGAGCCCCCCAGAGGTCGTCAAATCCTTTTTAAAAAAAATTCATTTAATTAAAGGAGTTAGGGGAATTTGCAGACCAAGCGCCTTTGCCCTCACCTCATGACATGCGAGAATGCGCTCTCTTTTTTTCCCCTCTCGATGGTTAATCACGCGCAATGACTGCACAACTAATCGACGGCAAATCGATCGCCGCCAGCCTGCGCCAGCAGATCGCCAAACGAGTCGCCGAGCGTCGCCAGCAAGGCCTGCGCACACCCGGCCTCGCGGTGATCCTGGTCGGCAGCGATCCTGCCTCTCAGGTTTATGTCTCGCACAAGCGTAAAGACTGTGAAGAGGTCGGCTTCCTTTCGCAAGCCTATGACCTGCCTGCCGAAACCACTCAAGAAGCACTGACCGATCTGATCGATCGCCTGAACGATGACCCGGCGATTGACGGCGTTCTGCTTCAACTGCCTTTACCTAAACATCTGGACGCCTCCAAATTGCTGGAGCGCATTCGTCCTGACAAGGATGTCGACGGTTTCCACCCTTATAACGTCGGCCGCCTGGCCCAGCGTATCCCGCTGCTGCGTCCGTGCACACCCAAAGGCATCATGGCGCTGCTGGAAAGCACCGGCGCCAAGCTAAACGGGATGGATGCGATCATTGTCGGGGCTTCCAACATTGTTGGCCGTCCGATGGCAATGGAACTGCTGCTGGCCGGTTGCACCGTGACCGTTACCCACCGCTTCACCAAAGATCTGGCGGACCATGTCGGTCGCGCCGACCTGGTGGTGGTTGCCGCCGGTAAGCCGGGCCTGGTCAAAGGTGAGTGGATCAAGGAAGGCGCGATCGTGATCGACGTCGGCATCAATCGCCAGGAAGATGGCAAGCTGGTCGGTGACGTGATCTATGAAACCGCCCTGCCCCGCGCCGGCTGGATCACACCGGTACCGGGTGGCGTTGGCCCGATGACTCGCGCCTGCCTGCTGGAAAACACGCTGTACGCCGCGGAAACACTGCACGGCTGAGTTCACGCTGGCTTGCAACGCCGCATAAAGAACCCCGCCAGTCGCGGGGTTCTTTTTGCCTGCAGAAAAAAGCTCGACCATCCGCCGGAAAAGCCCGTTTTTATCAGGTGCCCAGGCATTTCATCTGAACATCGAACAACCATCGACAGTTCTTCAGCCATACTCCTAAAATGCGTCGCTTTTTAAAGAAACAGCCCGTTACAAAACGGTATATCCACCCTTTATGAGTCCGCCAGCGTGAAAATCCGTCTTTCAATCCTGAGCCTGTTTTTTGCATTCACAGGGACTTTCACCACGCCAACGATCAACGCCGCAGAAACCACTGCCGCACCCCGAGACACTTCACAACTGAAGATCGCTTCCGGCAGTGTCTTGCTGATGGATATGCAAACCAACAAAGTGATCTATGCCAGCAACCCTGACGTCGTAGTGCCAATCGCATCCGTCAGCAAACTGATGACTGGCCTGGTGGTGGTAGAAGCCCGGCAAAACATGGACGAATACCTTTCCGTCAACATCAGCGACACCCCGGAAATGAAAGGCGTGTTTTCCCGAGTCAAACTCAAAAGCGAATTGCCTCGCCGGGAAATGCTGCTGATTGCCCTGATGTCGTCGGAAAACCGTGCCGCTGCGAGTCTGGCCCATCACTATCCGGGCGGCTATGTCGCGTTCATTGCCGCCATGAACGCCAAAGCCAAAGCGCTGGGAATGACCAGCACCCACTTTGTCGAACCGACGGGCCTCTCTCCTCGCAATGTGTCCACCGCCCGCGATTTGAGCAAACTGCTGATCGCTGCACACAAGCACCCACTATTGACTCAATTGAGCACCACCAAGGAAAAAACCGTTTCGTTCCGCAAACCCAACTACAGCTTGGGTTTCCGCAACACCGACCATTTGGTCAACAAGCCTAACTGGGACATCAAACTGACCAAAACCGGCTTTACCAACGCGGCCGGTCACTGCCTGGTGCTGGTGACCCACATGTCAGATCGGCCGATGGCGCTGGTGATTCTCGATGCTTTCGGCAAGTACACGCACTTTGCCGATGCCAGCCGGATTCGCAGCTGGGTCGAAACCGGTAAGAGCGCCAACGTGCCCTCCGTCGCCCTGCAATACAAGTCCGACAAGAACCTCAAGCATCGCCAGAGCGGTGTGGTTGAAGCATCGAAATAAGGTCGAGCCGGTAAATGAAAGCCCCGAATATTCGGGGCTTTTTTCGTCCAGCATCAATCATTGGGCAACGGCATCTGATCGTCATCCGGAATGCCATCCCCGGCACTCGGGTCTCTCCAGCCCTGTGGATGCTTGGTCGGCACCACTGTCGGCCTGGCCAAGGGATCCCTTAACGGGCTGTCCGGATCCATCACCGGGTCCAGGTCCGCTTCAGGGGTTGTCGGAACACTTTCTGGAGGGTCTGGACGTTTGTCGTCAAAGCTCGAATCGGTAGACATACGCACCTCACTGAGACTTGGGTTTCAGATTACCGAGTGGGTCGTAAGGCTTCGCGGGTGCCTTCTTGCCCTCCTCACCCGGTTTGATATCCCTGGGCGCCTTGGCGGGCCCGATGGGGTCGACCTGAGGATCGGCGAGGTCTGGAGAATCGGGGTCGAACCCCAACTCATTATCAGACGAATGCTCAGACGAGTGTGGGCCGGTGGGGGTATTGGACTGTGCCATGGACGCCTCCTGTTCATGGTCCCGGAAAAAACCGGGCCCTCTACTTGAGACTTCAGCATAGCGTGGCGGTGCCATGCTGATGACGAGTGGAAACTTACTGCGCGGTCAGCGCCTTCTTCGCCCGGGCTGCCGCCTGTTCCTGACCTGACTGGGCAAGATCGCTCGCCGCTTTCAGCCAGCGCGACTGATCGACATTGGCTGGAATCTGGTCCGGCTTCTGGATCAATACGGCCCAACCGCCGGCATTCTCGAATGCTGATTCAAAGGCGCTGAACCCCATCAGCAACCGACGATCCATCCCGGCGCGCAGCAGCACGGTCTGCTTCTGACGGTTGTAACCGGCGAGAATGGCGTATCGCGGCTCCGCCCAGAACGCCGAGCCTTCCGTGAAGCGCACCATCACCGGATAACCGGCGGCGACCTGGGTCAGCAGCGCCGGCAAATTTTTGTCGAGGGGGTAGACCACCATCCCGTACTCACGGGCAAGGTTCTGCATATTCTGCTGCAACCGATCTTCGGCACCCGGCAAATGCAGAGGTTTGTCGAGCAACCCTGGGGTTATCACGATGCCCTGCTGGGACAGCAGACTAGCCAGCACCTGAGGCCCGCTTTGATAACTTTGCCCACGGTAGAACGTACCGCTGAGTTCGACCCGCTCCGGCAGACGCTTGATCTCAGGCGCCACGCTCCCCGCACAGCCAGCCAGGCCGGCAACGCAGCCAACGATCAGCACCAAAGATCGAATTCGAGAAAATACCCGCACCATCATCACTCTCTTGTTCAGACGCCAGGCAATCGCACAGCCGGCTTGGCCGTCGATCATAGGATGCCGCGCGACAGCGGTATAGCCTTAACCGGCAGTTGATTGCATTCGATAGAGCGAACTGGTTGGTGACAGGCGACCTTTGGTCAATAGCCTGAAATACAGCAGCGGCTAGACTGTCATTTACCAAGGACGAGTGTGCGCCCGATGCAGGGCAAAGAGGAGGCACTGATGAGCCTGACAATGACCATTGTAATGTTGATCTCCGGCTGGCTGGCCGTGGCCACCGCCATGCTGTGGGGCGTTTTGCGTATTACCCGCCGGCACCATCACCACCCGGTTCAATCGGCACCTGTGGCGAAAACCGATAAAGCCGCTGCACACCCCGCCACCGCGCACTGAGTGAGTCAAGCACAATCCAGGTGGGAGCGGCGGTGCGACGATTCGACTTGCTCGCGAAGACGGCGGGACAGTCAATATTGATGCCGTCTGAAACACCGCTTTCGCGAGCAAGCCCGCTCCCACAGGTTCCGCGCCTTAACTGACAGGCATTGGCCGCCTGGACTCTTTCGAGTTCAGGCGGCCGCTTCGTTTAACGCAGGTTACGCTTGAGCGGCGATGCGCTTCTGCCTGGCCCGACGCGACAGCATGTTCAGGCCTTCGATCGTGGCCGAGAACGCCATGGCCGCGTAGACGTAGCCTTTCGGTACGTGGGCGCCAAAACCTTCGGCGATCAGCGTCATGCCGATCATGATCAGGAAGCCCAGTGCCAGCATCACCACCGTCGGGTTGTCGTTGATGAACTTGGCCAGAGGGTCAGCGGCCAGCAACATCACCAGTACCGACACCACCACCGCGATGATCATGATCGGCAAATGCTCGGTCATGCCGACGGCGGTAATGATGCTGTCGATGGAGAACACCATGTCCAGCATCAGGATCTGACCGATCGCAGCAGCAAAACCCAGGGTCACGGTCGAGGTGGCCGAGGTCGGATCATCCGGCGCCGGGTCCATGCTGTGGTGGATCTCGGTGGTCGCCTTCCACAACAGGAACAGGCCACCGGCAATCAGGATCATGTCCTTCCAGGAGAACGCATGGCCGAGAATATCGATCACCGGCTCCGTCAACTGGACGATGAACGCGATGGTGCTCAACAGCGCCAGGCGCAGGATCAACGCCATGCCGATACCGATACGTCGCGCTTTCTGGCGATGCTGTTCGGGCAGCTTGTTGGTAAGGATCGAGATGAAGATCAGGTTATCGATGCCGAGCACGATTTCCATCACCACCAGCGTGGCCAGGGCGACCCAGGCAGTGGGGCTTGCAGCAAGTTCTAAAAGGTATTCCATGGGTCAGTCCTGACTCGTTGTAGACGGTTTAGATTTCCTGGGACGAAGATTCGGATTTGTCCGTCTCTTTGGCCGGTTGCTCTTTCTTGCTGATCAAGCCGCCAGTGGCATCGCTCAACGCTTGCTCGGCGGCTTTGTGGGTATCGTCAATCGCCTGTTTGGCGGTTTCGGCGGCCTTGCCCATCAATTGCTGAGCGCTTTTCTCGGCCTGGTCGCAACCGGCCAACACCAGTAAAGACGCAATCAGCAGTGCCGTGGTTTTAAGCTTCATGATGCTTTCCTCGATAGAACAGACAGAACCGAAAAGGCGATCCGTCGATAGCGAGGCATTCTAAGGAAGCAAATACTTCAGGAAAATTCGTATTTTCAGCGGCTATACTTCGGTTTTAACGAATCCAGACAGCGTATGGCGTATGCCTTACGGATGATGTGAACAACGGGATTTCACCAACATGTTGAATTATCGGCAGCTGCATTATTTCTGGGTGGTGGCCAAGACCGGCAGCATCGTGCGCGCTTGTGAGCAATTGAACCTGACGCCACAGACCATCAGCGGGCAGATTTCCCTGCTCGAGCAAACCTATGGCATCGAGTTGTTTCGCCGGGTCGGCCGGCAGCTGGAACTTACCGAAGCCGGACGTCAGACGCTTCCTTACGCCGAGCAGATGTTTCAACTCGGTGGCGAGCTCGAGTTGATGCTGCGGGCGCAGCCCAATGAGCAGCAGATTCTGTTTCGGGTGGGCGTCGCCGACGTAGTCCCCAAATCCATCGTTTATCGCCTGATTGCGCCAACCATGGAGTTGAGCGAGCCCCTGCGTATCACCTGTCGCGAAGACAAACTGGAACGCTTGCTTGCCGACCTGGCGATTCAGCGCCTTGATCTGGTGATTTCCGACAGCCCGATGCCCTCGCATCTGGACATCAAGGGTTACAGCCAGAAACTCGGCGAATGCGGCATCAGCTTCTTCGCCACCGCAGAATTGGCGGCGCGGTATGGCCAGGACTTCCCGCGCAGCCTGCACGGCGCCCCGCTGTTGATTCCAGGGCCGGAAACCGTAGTGCGCAGTCGCTTGCAACGCTGGTTTGCCGAACAGCAGATCCAGCCGCAGATCGTCGGCGAGTTCGACGACAGCGCCTTGATGCAGGCCTTCGGCCAATCCGGCAGCGGGATATTCATCGGCCCGAGCGTGATTGCCGACGAAGTGAAACGCCAATGTGGCGTGGAACTGATCGGCCAGACCGATGCGGTGAGCGAGTCGTTCTACGCCATCTCGGTGGAACGCAAGATCAAGCACCCGGGCATTGTCGCGATTACCGAAGGTGCCCGACGCGAGTTGTTCACCGCGATGTGAGTGTCAGGCGCAGATTTCGCGAGGTTTGAAGGTCATCAGCGCCATCGCCAACAGGATCGAGACCAGGATAAAACCGGCCGCCGCGAAACCCAGGCCGCCCAGGCCAACACTGTCGATCACTCGCCCACCGACCATCGCGCCCAGACCGATCCCGAGATTGGCCCCGGCAATGTTCAACGACGCAGCAAAGGCCGGCGCTTCAGGGGCAGCCTTCATCAGGCGCACGTGGCTGACCAGGAACAGCGCGGCCTGAGTCACGCCCCAAATCCCCATCGCAGCCGCCAGACCCAGCGGCGAATGAATGTTCGGCACCAAGGCCACCATGCCAGCGATCATGAAGGCACAGAACGTCACTGAAGCAATAAGCGGATGCCGATCCACCGCACGGCCGCCCAGCGAATTGCCGATCAAGCCGACCGCACCGAAGCCCATCAGGCACCAGCCGACCACCGTGCCGTCGAAACCGGCCAGCCGCTCAAGAATGTCCGCCAGGTAGGTGTACGCGGTGAACATGCCACTGAACACCAGGATCGATAACAGCACATGCCCCAGCATCAACGGGCTGCGCAGAATTTTGAACTGCGAGCGAAAACTCACCTGATGCTGGTGCAGGTTGGTTTTCGGCAGGTAGATAAACAGCAGCAACGCCTTGGCAAACGCGATCACCGCCAGAATGCCGAAAGCACTGCGCCAGCCGAACGCATCGGAAATCAGCGTACCCACCGGAATACCGAACACCGTGGCGCAGACAATGCCGAAACCGATCTTGGCGATGGCCCGCCCGGCGTAGTCCGGCCCGACGATGTCCACTGCAGTTTCACTGGCCAATGCCCAGAACACCGGCAGCCCCAACGCCGGAATCAATCGCGCAACGGCCATCACCCCGATGTTCGGCGCCAGTGCCGCCAGCGTGTTGGCCAGGCCGAACATGATCAGTACGCTGATAAACAGTTTGCGCCGTTCAAACCTTGCAAAGTAGGCGGTCAGGAACGGCCCGAAAGCGGCCACGGTAAAGGCGAACAGGGTCACCAGCAAACCCGCTTGAGGGATGCTGACGTCCAGATCACGGGCGATTGCCGGCAACAGCCCGACGATGATGAATTCCGTGGTCAGCACCGTAAAACCGGCGGCGGACAACAGAAGAATGGGCAACAGCATGCAGAACTCCAGGAAAACGACGACACCAGCGACAGCCCGAAGGCTCACTGGCAGAACTTGAAAATGAGGATGGCGAAGCTTAACAGAGTGTTTCCGGACGAGGTTGCACGAACCTGCAAATCGCGTTGAGCAATCGGGTGGCAGATCGTCACAGGTCTGAAGGATCACGGCTACGCTGTGATAAAGTCCGCGCCCCTGCGGTACTTACACTTTGCTCATCGGCCATTCACTGGCATTGATGTAGCGACCCTTTCGGTTCCCTCCATGTGGCCTGCCCGGCTTTTTGCTGCATGAGCCAAGGAACCCTGCACCCTAATAAAATCAGAGATGCCGTTATGACCGCTTCATCCCCTTCTCTCTTGCAACGCCTGAAACACAGCAGCCTGGTCACGCAAATCATCATCGGCCTGATCGCCGGGATTACCCTGGCGCTGTTCGCGCCTGAGTTGGCCAAGTCCACCGCCTTCATCGGCAAAGTGTTCGTCTCGGCGCTCAAGGCTGTCGCGCCGATTCTGGTGTTCGTGCTGGTCATGGCTTCGATTGCCAACCATAAGCACGGCCAGGAAACCCACATCCGGCCGATTCTGTTTCTGTACCTGCTGGGCACCTTCGCGGCGGCCGTGGTGGCGGTGATCGCCAGTACGCTGTTTCCGTCGAGCCTGGTGCTGTCGACCCAAGACGTAGCAGTGACCGCACCGGGTGGCATCAGCGAAGTGTTGCAGAGTCTGTTGCTCAGTGTGGTCGACAACCCGGTCAGTGCGCTGATGAACGCCAACTTCATCGGCATTCTGGCTTGGGCGATCGGCATGGGCGTTGCGATTCGCCATGCCGGCGAGACGACGCGCGAAGTACTGGGCGATCTCTCCAATGGCGTGACCTTGATCGTGCGTCTGGTGATTCGCTTTGCGCCATTGGGGATCTTCGGCCTGGTGGCCTCGACCCTCGCCACCTCCGGTTTCGGTGCCTTGATCGGTTACATGCATCTGCTGGCTGTGTTGTTGGGCTGCATGCTGTTCGTGGCGCTGGTGATGAACCCGGCCATTGTGTTCTGGAAGCTGCGTCGCAACCCGTATCCGCTGGTACTCACCTGCCTGCGCGAGAGCGGCATCACCGCCTTCTTCACCCGTAGTTCGGCGGCGAATATTCCGGTCAACCTGGAGTTGAGCAAGCGCCTGGGCCTGCACGAAGACACTTACTCGGTGTCGATCCCGCTCGGCGCCACCATTAACATGGCCGGCGCTGCGATCACCATCACCGTGTTGACCCTGGCCGCCGTGCATACCCTGGGCATCGCCGTGGACATTCCGACAGCCATCCTGCTCAGCATTGTCGCGGCGATCTGCGCCTGTGGCGCCTCGGGCGTGGCCGGCGGTTCGCTGTTGCTGATTCCACTGGCGTGCAGCCTGTTCGGCATCCCGAGCGAAATCGCCATGCAGGTGGTGGCAGTCGGCTTCATCATCGGTGTGTTGCAGGACTCGGCGGAAACCGCGCTGAACTCCTCCACCGACGTGCTGTTCACCGCGGCGGCGTGCCAGCGTGAAGAGCTGAAGGCGCAGCGTTTGGCGTAAAACGCACCTGTAGGAGCCAGGCTTGCCGGCGAAATGTGGGAGCGGGCTTGCTCGCGAAAGCGGTGTATCAGGCAACGATGATGTCGGCTAACACTCCGTCTTCGCGAGCAAGCCCGCTCCCACAGGTTCCGCGGCAAGCCTGGCTCCTACAGAAGGCAAAATGAAAAAGCCCGCCAAGGCTTACACCTTGGCGGGCTTTTTTGTATCTGGGCGGTTTAGAACGCGCCCATGTAATCGCGCTTGCCCACTTCCACGCCGTTGTGACGCAGCAGTGCGTAAGCGGTGGTCACGTGGAAGAAGAACTGCGGCAAACCATAGCTCAGCAGGTAAGCCTGGCCAGTGAAGCGCTTCTCTTTAGGCGTGCCTGGACGGGTAACGATCTCGATGCCTTCCTTGCCGTCGATCTGCTCGGGTTTGATCTCGCCGATGAAAGCCAGGACCTTGGCGATCAACGCTTGCAGTTCGGCGAAGGTGGTTTCGGTGTCGTCATATTTCGGCAGTTCGACTTCAGCCAGACGCGCCGAAACGCCTTTGGCGAAATCAACAGCGATCTGCACCTGACGCACCAGCGGGAACATGTCCGGGTACAGACGGGCTTGCAGGAACGCGTTCGGGTCGATGTTTTTCGCGGTAGCGTGGGCTTCGGCCTTGCTCAGGTTGTTGCTCAGGGCATTGAGCATTTGCTGGAAAACCGGAACGGAAGCGGCGTACAGGGAAATAGTCATGATGGTCTCGTGTGGTGACAGGAGTAAAAACGTGGAGCGATTATAGCCATGCCCGACCGCCCTGCGGCTTGTCTTTTATCCTGCAAGGATTAGGCTAGGCGGCTTCGACTGCATGCTTCGACTGCATAGGGAAAAGCGCGATGAGCACTGAGCAAGAAACGACCTCCGACGAACCGCGGCTCAACAGCACGGAAATCCGCATTCTGGGCTCGTTGATCGAGAAACAGGCCACCAGCCCGGAAACCTATCCGCTGACGCTTAATGCGCTGGTGATTGCCTGCAACCAGAAAACCAGCCGCGAACCGGTAATGAACCTCAGCCAGGGCCAGGTCGGCCAGAGCCTGCGCGTTCTGGAAGGTCGTGGTTTCACCCGACTGGTAATGGGCAGCCGTGCTGACCGTTGGGAACATCGGGTCGACAAGGCGCTGGAACTGGTGCCGGCGCAGGTGATTCTGACGGGGCTGTTATTTCTGCGCGGCCCGCAGACGGTCAACGAACTGCTGACCCGCAGCGGCCGCATGCATGACTTCGAAGATGCCGAGCAGGTGGTGCATCAACTGGAGCGCTTGATCGCCAGGGGTCTGGCGCTGTTGATCCCGCGCCAGGCCGGCCAGCGCGAAGACCGTTACATGCATGCACTGGGCGATCCGGCGGATATCGAAGTGATCCTGGCTGCCCGGCAAAATCCTGTGGAGCGTGGCGCCAGTGGTGGTGTGTCGGTTGAGCGAATCGAAGAGCTTGAAGCGCGGATTGCGGCGCTGGAAGAGCGCTTGGCACGCCTCGAATAGACTGGTCGCGACATTCTGAATGTGGGAGCGGGCTTGCTCGCGAAGGCGGCGGCATATCTTGCATCAATATGACTGACAGACCGCTTTCGCGAGCAAGCCCGCTCCCACATTGGATCTTCAGTGATCACAAGAGTAATTAATACAGCTGCTCCCACCGATGAGGCTACTCCCCATCCCAATAATCCACGCCATCGGCCTGCCTGGCGACGGCGACGAAGCCTGAAGCATTGCCCTGGGCATCGACCTTGAAGTCGTCCATCACCACGTATTTGCCGGAATCCGGGTATTCGCAAATGTCCGGTGATTGCTGACTGCTGACCGCCAGATAGCGCAATTCGCCGTTGCTGGTGTTGATGATCTGGTGCGCGGCTTCAGGACCACCCGCCGGGCAGGCAATCACATCACCAGCGCGGATCGGAAAGCGTTCGGCACCCAGGCGAATCTCCCCCTCCCCGGCCACGATGTAGAACATCTCCTCATTGACCCGATGGTTATGAAAAGGACTGCCACGCATGCCTGGCTCAAGGGCATACAACCGATAACCCAGCTTTTGCGCGCCCAGTTGCTGGCCGATGCGGGCCAGGCGTTGCTGATAGCGGCCGGCAGCGTCTCCAGTGGGAGCAAACTCTTCGGGCAGCGGTAAAAGTTCGGCCTGATCCAGGTTGAGAATGGCGGGATGCATGAAAACCTCGGTCACGGTGGCTGGAAAGCAAGTCTTCGCTTGCTGGTGGCCAGTATAGGCGGGGATATTCGCGGGCAAGGGAATGGGGATTGGCAGGAGACCGGGCCGCGGCAATTGCGAGCAGGCTCGCTCCCACAGGTTCAGCGCTGATCCTCGGGCAGCGATCCGCCAGTCGCATTGCGGCAGGATGTGACTCCACCTTCGCGAGCAAGCCCGCTCCCACAGGCGACCAATTTGATTCAGACTAATGCGGTCAAGTGTGGGAGCGGGCTTGCTCGCGAAAGGGCCGGGACATCCAACGAATATTTGGGAATGATCAGCTGCGGGCAAACGCCACGGCTTGCTGGAACTGCTCATCGGTCGGCCGCACGCCGGTGTACAACACGAACTGTTCCAGTGCCTGGATCGCAATCACTTCCAGCCCGGTGATCACCCGCTTGCCTTCGGCACGACCGCGCACGATCAGCGGTGTTTCCGAGGGGATCGCCACCACATCGAAGACAGTTTCCGCCGCAGCGATAGCGTCAGGCTCAAACGCCAGTTGATCGGCCTCCGGCCCGCCGGTCATGCCGATGGGCGTGACGTTGATCAGCATCTGTGGGCGTTGAGCGCCCAACTCCGCCTGCCAGTGATAACCCAACGATTCAGCCAAGGCACGTCCGGCACGCTCGTTACGAGCCACGATCAGGCCGTTTTTGTAGCCGCCATCGCGCAAGGCACTGGCCACAGCCTTGGCCATGCCGCCACTGCCACGCAGGGCAAAGGTCGAATCCTTGGGCACCTGATGGGTTTCAAGCAACTGGGCGATGGCAATGTAATCGGTGTTGTAGGCCTTGAGGTGACCGTTGGTGTTGACGATAGTGTTGATCGATTGGATGGCCTCAGCCGATGCATCCAGCTCATCGACCAACGCAATACAAGCTTCCTTGAACGGCATCGACACCCCGCACCCCCGGATGCCCAAGGCGCGGATGCCGCCCACGGCGCCCGGCAAGTCCTGGCTGCTGAAGGCTTTGTAGTAAAAATTCAGGCCCAGTTGTTCGTACAGATGGTTATGAAACCGCAGGCCGAAATTGCCGGGGCGCCCCGAGAGCGACATGCACAGCTGAGTGTCTCTGTTGGGGTTCATCTGCATTGGAATCTCCTTCAATAGCACTTTCGGATGGACGGGATTAGCCACTTCACCGGTTCTGATTGATCATAAAAGCCAGTCTGCACTTGGCACACAGCCGTAAAGAAGCCGGTACAGACCTTACACAAAATTTACCCAACGGCTGTGCTGATTTTCAAAAAAATGCTGTCTTAGAAGTATCCCCGCGACAACTTGTGTCTATTGCAGACGCGAGCGCCGGGTCGAAGAACGAGGACTTATCATGATCCGTAAAATTCCCACAGTAGCCTTGCTGATCGGTGCTCTTGCTATCGCAGGGCAGGCAGAAGCAGGTGGTCATGGTCATGGCGGCTGGGAAGGTCCGGCTGTGTTTGGTGCGATCGTCGGCTCGGCAATCATTGGCTCAGCAATAATCAGCCGCGACCGTCCAGTGTATGTGGAGCAACCGGTCTACGTTCAGCCACAACCGGTGTACGTGCAGCCACCGCCTGTTTATTACCAACCGGCGCCGGTCTATGTTCAACAACCGATGTACTACCGCCCGGCACCGATCTATTACGGTCCGCCACGCGGGTATGGTCCACCACGCGGCTATTACGGCCCTCCCCATGGTTATTATCGTGGCGACCGCTGGTAACACGTTCATCAGGCCCCGCTTTAAAAGCGGGGCCTTTTTTGTGACCACTGGCCGGACGAAGTCTGAATAAATCTCGTCAAGGTCGCTGTCGGGACAGTACCGGCAGGTAAAGTTGGTCATATTTATGTCATGTCCGATCCGCAAGCTTGGATCTGTCCGTAAACAACAGGTTGATAAAAACAAGGACGACCTTCATGCCCACACAAAACCCGCATCGCATTGTCGGCTTGTGCACTTCCGGCAAGGTGTACAACGCACTGACCGAACTCAAACACCTGGAAGGCCATCGCAGCGCAAAATTTCTTTCGCTGCTGGCAGAAAACCTGGTGCGCAAAGGCCTGCTCAATGAGCAGGAAGTGGTGCATATGCTCGATCTAGTGGTGGATTGACCGCAGAACTCATTGGCATCAATGACGACTATCGAAAGCGTTGATTGTCCGTTCAAGCGTCCGATCCGTAAGGTAGCTCCATAGATTAATGGAGGTACTTATGGCCCAGATTCAGATCATGTCCGTTATCGGCAGCGCCGTTCCCGCACAACTCAGAGCGCGAGGATTGCTTGCCTGTTGGTATCTGGTGCAGGACGGCGAACCGATCAGCGGCCCGCTCACCTCGCTTCCCGCCGCCCAAGCCCTGTCGCAACGTATCGACTCAGGCCAGCTCAGCGCTTAAGGCAGCTGAACCTTGGGCTTGGAATCGATGAAAATCGCCCAGCTCGACACGAACAACGCCGCGATCAACGGCCCGATGACAAAACCGTTCAGGCCAAAAAGCGCCAGGCCACCCAGGGTCGAGATGAGGATCAGGTAGTCCGGCATTTTAGTGTCCTTGCCCACCAGGATCGGTCGCAGAACGTTGTCCACCAGGCCGATCACGAACACGCCGAACAAGATGAGCACCGTGGCCTGCCACATCGCTCCGCTGAACAGGAAATATGCCGCCACCGGTATCCAGACGATCCCCGCGCCCACCGCCGGCAACAGCGACAGAAACGCCATCAACACCGCCCAGAGCAGCACGCTCGGGATGTCCAGAAACCAGAAAATAAAACCACCCAATGCCCCTTGCGTGATCGCCACCACCACGTTGCCCTTCACCGTGGCCCGCACCACGCGATTGAACTTGAGTTGCAAACGGCGCTTCTGGGTATCTTCCAGGGGTATCGCCGCGCGTACTTTGCGCGCCAGTTCGGACCCGTCTCGCAGGAAGAAAAACAGCAAGTACAGCATGACGAAAAAACTCACCACGAATTGAAAAGTCCCCTGCCCAAAACTGAACGCCTTGGTCGCGACAAACTGGCTGCCTTGCATCGTGCTCTTGATGATTTTTTCCCGTAGCCCGCTCAGCTCGCCCATGCCGAAACGATCAAGCAAGTACTGAATGTACGGCGGCAGGCTTTGCTTGAACTGCGACACATACCCGGCAATGTCCAATTCACCGCTTTCGATTCTGTTGTAGAGCGCCGCGCCTTCTTGAACCAGCAAGGTACTGATGGTGATCACCGGCAAGATCGCGATCAGCACACAGAGAATCAAGGTGCACAGGGCCGTGAGATTGCGGGGCCAGCCGAACTTGCGTTGCAGCTGATGCTGCAACGGCGCAAACAGAATACCGAGAATGACTGCCCAGAACACCGCGCCGTAAAACGGCAGCAGAATCCAGATGAAGGCGATGCTCACCAGCGTCAGCAAGACCATCAGCGAGGTGTTTTGCAGCTTCGTTTCGTTCATGTCCAATCCATGTCAGTGCACAGGGGCGCCAACGCGCGTCTTGATGTTTAGTCCGCCACGGCTCGCGCGAGTGCCATCCGTTTTTCATCAAGCATAGATCCAGATCAATAAACCCCGCGGGCAAGCCGCTTACCCTTGCCGGCTTTTGCGATCGACACTGCCATGACCAGCACCATAACGCTCACGCCCCCGGAACTGCTCGCCCCCGCCGGCACCCTGAAAAACATGCGTTATGCCTTCGCCTATGGCGCCGACGCGGTGTACGCCGGCCAGCCGCGCTACAGCCTGCGGGTGCGCAACAACGAATTCGATCACGCCAACCTCGCGCTCGGCATCGCCGAGGCCCAGGCCCAGGGCAAGCGTTTCTATGTGGTGGTGAACATCGCCCCGCACAACGCCAAGCTCAAAACATTCTTGAAAGACCTGGAACCGGTGATCGCCATGGCGCCGGACGCGCTGATCATGTCCGACCCGGGCCTGATCATGCTGGTGCGCCGGCACTTCCCGCAGATGCCGATCCACTTGTCAGTGCAGGCCAACACGGTGAACTGGGCCAGCGTCGAGTTCTGGCAGCAACAGGGCTTGAGCCGGATCATCCTGTCCCGCGAACTGTCGCTGGAAGAGATCGCAGAAATCCGCCAGCAGGTCCCGGCGATGGAGCTGGAAGTGTTCGTCCACGGCGCGTTGTGCATGGCCTATTCCGGGCGCTGTCTGTTGTCGGGCTATATGAACAAGCGCGACGCCAATCAGGGCAGTTGCACCAACGCCTGTCGCTGGAAATACTCGGCGACACCGGCCAGCGAAAATCAGCTGGGCGAAATCGTTCAGCAGTTCCGTCCCGAACCGACCCTGGGCATCGGCGCGCCGACCGATCAAGTGTTCCTGCTACAAGAAGCCAATCGCCCTGACGAACTGATGCCGGCATTCGAGGATGAACACGGCACCTACATCATGAACGCCAAGGACCTGCGCGCCGTGCAGCATGTCGAGCGCCTGACGCAGATGGGCGTGCATTCATTGAAGATCGAAGGCCGGACCAAATCGCACTTCTATTGCGCGCGCACCACCCAGGTGTATCGCCGCGCAATCGATGATGCGGTGGCTGGCCGAGCGTTTGATCGCAGCTTGATGACCGACCTGGAATCCCTGGCCCAACGTGGCTATACCGAAGGTTTTCTGCGTCGACATGTGCATGACGAATATCAGAATTACCAGAACGGCAGCTCGGTTTCAGAGCGTCAGCAGTTCGTGGGCGAGCTAACTGGCGAACGCCGGGATCGGCTGGCCGAGGTGCGGGTAAAGAATCGCTTTGGTCTGGGCGATCACATGGAACTGATGACGCCCAAGGGTAATTTCCACTTCGACTTGCATCAGTTGCAGAACGTCAAAGGCGAGGCCATTGAAGTGGCGCCGGGGGATGGGCACACGGTGTATTTACCAATACCGGACGCGGTGGATTTGCGCTTTGGGTTGTTAATGCGCGATGTCAGCTTGAGTTAGCGACAAGCCCCTGTAAGAACGAGGCTTGCCCGCAAAAACGATGGAATGACTTACGAATACCGCAACGCCGTGGCCGGCTCCACTTTCGCCGCCCGCCAAGCCGGATACACCGTCGCCAAAAAGCTCATGATGAAACCGGCGGAACAGATCAACAACACATCCGCGCCCTGCAGTTCCGAAGGCAAGTTACTGACAAAGTACACGTCGGAACTGAAGATGTGTTGCCCGCTGACCCGCTCCATCCAGCCCACCAGTTCACTGACGTTCAGCGCTGCGATCACGCCCAGTACGCCGCCAATCAAGGTGCCGACAACCCCGATCACCGTGCCCTGCACCATGAAGATCGCCATGATCTGCCGAGGTGTCGCGCCGATGGTGCGCAGGATCGCGATGTCCGCGCCCTTGTCGTTCACCACCATGATCAGGGTCGCAATGATATTGAACGCCGCCACCGCGACGATCATCAGCAACAGCAGTCCGATCATGGTTTTTTCCATCTTCATCGCGCTGAACAGACTGCCCTGGGTGTGGGTCCAGTCGTCAGCCTTGTAGGCAGCGCCCAGGCCTGTCGCGATGTCGCTCGACACTTGCGGCGCGGCGTACAGATCCTTCACCGCAAGGCGCACGCTTTGCACCTGATTCGGCTGCCAGTGTTGCATCTGCGCGGCATCGGCGACGTGGATCAGCGCCATGGAGCCATCCAGCTCGGCGCCAACCTTGAACACGCCCACCACGTTCAGTCGTTGCATGCGCGGGGTAATCCCGCCCGGTGCGGTGCTGATTTCCGGCACGATCAGGGTGATCTTGTCGCCGACGTTCAAGCGAAAGCGTCTTGCGGTGATCTCACCGATCACCACGCCAAACTCGCCCGGCTTCAAGGCGTCGAGACGCCCCTGAACAATGTGCTTGGCAACGATCGACACCTTGCCTTCCAGCGCCGGGTCGACACCGCTGACCTGGATCGGCTGCATCGTGCCCTTGTAGGACAGCATGCCTTCCATCTCGGTGAACGGCACCGCCGCCGTCACTTCAGGATTTTTCATCGCCGCGGCGGCCACCGGCTGCCAATCGTCGATCGGGTTCACGCCGACGATGGTCGCGTGGGGCACCATGCCGAGGATGCGCGAGCTCATTTCGCGCTGGAAGCCGTTCATTACCGACAACACCACGATCATCGCCAACACGCCCAGGGCGAGGCCAATCATCGAGGTCATCGAGATGAAGGAAACAAAGCGATTGCGGCGCTTGGCGCGGGTATAGCGCGCGCCGATAAAGATCGATAACGGTCTGAACATTCGCTGGGCACCGTATAAAAATAAAAGACCCGACGTACTGTTCAGTACGCCGGGTTTCGGTCAATCAGATGGGTGTCAGGTAACCTTCCTGCAAATGCAGGACGCGATCCATCTGGCGGGCCAGGTTCATGTCGTGGGTCACCACCAGGAACGCGGTGCGCATCGAGGTGCTGAGTTCCAGCATCAAATCCTGAATGCCCTGGGCGGTGTGGGAGTCGAGGTTGCCGGTCGGCTCGTCGAGCATCACCAGGCCTGGCTTATTCACCAGGGCACGGGCAATGGCCACACGCTGGCGTTCTCCACCGGACAATTCCGCAGGTTTGTGCTCCAGACGATGGCCCAGCCCTACCCGCTCCAGCAACGCCGTCGCACGCTGACGTGCTTCAGGGATCGCGGTTTTACCGATCAGCAACGGCATGCAGACGTTTTCCAGCGCGGTGAACTCAGGCAGCAAGTGGTGGAACTGGTAAACGAAACCCAGCGACCGATTGCGCAGCAGGCCACGGGCCTTTTCGTTCAGCGCCGAGAGCTCTTCACCGGCCAGCCAGACGCTGCCCTTGGTCGGCGTATCGAGGCCGCCCAGCAGGTTGAGCAAGGTACTTTTGCCCGAACCCGAGGTACCGACGATCGCCACTCGCTCACCAGGGTGCAACTCCAGTTGCAGACCGGCCAGAACCTCTACCGATTCCGGGCCTTCCACGTAGGATTTGCCCAGGTTGCGGCAGCTCAAGATTGCTTTATCACTCATGCCCGACTCACTCATAACGTAGCGCCTCCGCAGGCTGGGTGCGCGCGGCACGCCAGGCTGGATACAGGGTGGCGAGGAAACTCAGAACCAACGCGGCGGCGCAGACCATCAACACGTCCTGGCTTTGCACTTGCGACGGCAGGTAATCAATGAAATACACGTCGGCGTTCAGGAATTTGTGGCCGATCAGCCCTTCAAGGGCCGAGATTGCGGCGCTGACGTTCAGCGCGGCGAAGATCCCGACCACCGCGCCGATCAGCGTACCGACCACGCCAATGACCGTACCCTGAACCATGAAGATCGCCATGATCTGCCCTGGCGTAGAGCCGAGGGTGCGCAGGATCGCGATGTCGCCCTTCTTGTCGTTCACCACCATCACCAGCGTGGAAATGATATTGAACGCCGCCACGGCGACGATCAGCAGCAACAGCAGGCCGATCATGGCTTTTTCCATGCGGATCGCTTGATACAGATTGCCGTGGGTGCGGGTCCAGTCGCGGGCGTAATACGTGTCTTCGCCGAGTTGCTGAGCGATGGTCCACGCCATGCGTGGTGCCTGGAACAGATCGTCGAACTTCAAGCGCAAGCCCTGGACCTGATCCGGCTTCCAGCGGTGCAGCTTCGCCAGATCCTGCAAATTGGTGATGCCCAGATAGCCGTCGATCTCACCGGCGCCGACATGAAAGATGCCGACCACGGTAAAGCGTTTCATGCGCGGGAACATCCCGGCCGGGGTCACGGTGACTTCCGGCGCGACAAACGTCAGTTTGTCGCCGACCGCCACGCCGAGCTTGGCCGCGGCCTTGTCGCCGATGACGATGCCGAAACTGCCCGGCGCCAGGTCATCGAGTTTGCCCTGCTGCATGAAGTTATCAATGATCGACACCTGCCGTTCCTGCACCGGGTCGATGGCATTGAGCAGCACCTTGGAGACCTTGCCGTTGTTGGTCAGCAGGCCCTGCATCTGGACGAAGGGCGCAACCGCCGCCACCTGCGGGTTCTGCTTGACCTTGGCGGCCAGGCTTTGCCAGTCGCTGATCGGCTCACCGGACTCGATGGTCGCGTGGGGCACCATGCCCAGCACGCGGGTGCGCATCTCATGATCGAAGCCGTTCATGACCGACAGCACAACGATCATCACGACCACGCCGAGGGCGAGTCCGATCATTGAGGTCAGGGAAATGAATGACACAAAATGATTGCGACGCTTTGCACGGGTATAACGCGTGCCAATAAATACGAAGAGAGGTCTGAACATGTCGGGGCTTGTTCGGAGGGAAAAGGAACGTCCTTGTGGCGGGGGTCGATAACCAGCTTTACACTCAGACCACCGCCGCTACCATGGGTTCGCCATGTCGACATTAGATGAAGAAGATCGCCGCGAATACTACCGTATCGAGGACGCGATCGCACTGGAAATTCGGCCCCTGTCTGCTCCCGAAGCCGCAGGCCAGGAAGTGTTGCAGGATGCTTCCCCTCTATTCAACCTGCTCAGCGAACTGCACCTGAGCGAATTCGAGTCGCAACACCTGTTGCGACAAATCAGCGAACGCGACCGGACCATCGCCGCGTTCCTGAAATCCCAGAACAAACGCATCGACCTGCTAAGCCAGGTGGTCGCCCTGACTGTGCTCGGACAGATCGGCGAACCGCAGCCGGTCATCCTCTCCGAAGGAGGTATCGACTTCCAGCATCCGACGCCCATCGCCACTGGCGCTCACCTGTCGGTGAAACTGGTGCTGATGCCGCAAGCCCTTGGCCTGTTGCTGCGAGCCCGCGTCACCCATTGCGACCGCAAGGGCGAAGGCTACGATGTCGGCACCGAGTTCGAATACCTGTCCGATGCCCAGCGACAATTGCTGGCCCGTTACATCTTGCAGCGACAGGCACAAGAACGACGCCTGGCCCGCGAACAAAACGAATCAGGCATTTAATTTAAGGAAGAACCGTGACCCTTATTTACGGCCATCGCGGCGCCAAGGGCGAAGCACCGGAAAACACCCTGACCAGCTTTCAGGAATGCCTCAAGCACGGCGTACGCCGTTGCGAACTGGACTTGCACCTGTCCAAGGATGGCGAGTTGATGGTGATCCATGACCCGACTCTCAAACGCACCACCGAGCGTCGCGGCAAAGTAGTCGAACATACCGCCGCGGAACTGGTGACCTACGATGCGCGCAAGGGCGGCCCGGGCTGGATCAAACCCTGCCCGATTCCAACGCTGGAAGAATTGTTCGAGAAATGTGATTTCGATCACTGGCAACTGGAAGTCAAAAGCGCTTCACGCACCCGCGCCGCGACCACCGTGCTGGCGATTCGCGAAATGGCGCAGCGTTTCGGTATGCGGGACAAGATCACGATTACGTCAAGTTCACGCGAAGTGTTGAAAGCCGCGCTGGACCTGGTGCCGGACGTGTCTCGCGGTTTGGTGGCCGAGTACGCCTGGCTCGACCCGTTGAAGGTCGCGCAAAACTATGGCTGTGAGATTCTGGCACTGAACTGGACCCTGTGTACGCCGGAGCGCCTGCAGAAGGCGCAGCGTCAAGGGCTGCATGTGTCGGTGTGGACAGTCAACGAGCCCGCGCTGATGCGCAGACTCGCCGACTTCGGCGTTGACAGCCTGATTACAGACTTTCCCGGTTTGGCCACTGCCACGCTCGAGAATTGCTGAAATCGGTCTCCCCGGCCGGCTCAGGCCACCGGCCGGAGCCGCTCAAAAAAGCCGGTTGAGGCCGTCGTACGCCGCTACCCGATAGGCTTCAGCCATGGTCGGGTAGTTGAACGTCGTGTTGACGAAGTACTTCAGGGTGTTCTGTTCGCCCGGCTGGCTCATGATCGCCTGACCGATGTGCACGATCTCCGACGCCTGATAACCGAAGCAGTGAACGCCCAGCACTTCCAGGGTATCGCGGTGGAACAGGATCTTCAGCATGCCTTGCGGCTCGCCAGCGATCTGCGCACGCGCCATGCCCTTGAAGAACGCCTTGCCCACTTCATACGGCACCTTGGCCTGAGTCAGCTCCTGCTCGTTCTTGCCGATCGAGCTGATCTCCGGAATGGTGTAGATGCCGGTTGGCACGTCGTTGACGAAGCGCCAGCTGCCATTGTCGACAATACTGCCAGCGGCCGAACGGCCCTGGTCGTGGGCGGCACTGGCCAGGCTCGGCCAACCGATCACGTCACCGGCACCATAAATATTCGGTACGCAGGTGCGGTAGTTTTCGTCGACTTCGATCTGGCCACGGCTGTTGACCTTCACGCCGATATTTTCCAGACCCAGTTGATCGGTGTTGCCGGTACGGCCGTTACACCAGAGCAAGGCATCGGCCTTGATCTTCTTGCCGGACTTGAGGTGCAGGATCACACCGTTGTCCACGCCTTCGACGCGGTCGTAGTCTTCGTTGTGGCGAACCGTGATGTTGTTGTTGCTGAAGTGATAGCTCAGGGCCTGGGAAATTTCCGAGTCGAGGAAGCTCAGCAACTGACCGCGGTTGTCCACCAGCTCGACCAGCACACCCAGACCACTGAAGATCGATGCGTATTCGCAACCAATCACGCCAGCGCCGTAAACGATGAGCTTGCGCGGGGTGTGACCGAGGCTGAGGATGGTGTCGCTATCGTAGATGCGCGGGTGATGGAAATCGATGTCCGCCGGGCGATAAGGGCGCGAACCGGTGGCGATGATGATGTGCTTGGCCACCAGTTTTTCAACCACGCCGTTGGCGCAGACCACTTCGATGGTTTGCTCGTCAGCGAAGCTGCCGGTGCCGAAGAACACGTCGACACGGTTACGGGCGTAGTAGCCGGTGCGCGAGGCGACTTGTTTGGAGATGACTTTTTCGGCGCTTTTCAAAACGTCCGGGAACGAGAACCAGCGCGGCTCACCAATCGCCCGGAACATCGGGTTGGTGTTGAACTGCATGATCTGCCGGACCGAGTGACGCAAAGCCTTGGACGGGATGGTGCCCAGGTGGGTGCAGTTGCCGCCGACCTGGCGACGACTATCGACCATCGCCACCTTGCGCCCTGCCTTGGCGGCATTCATTGCCGCGCCTTCTCCCGCCGGGCCGGAACCCAACACCACCACGTCGTAGTTGTAGACAGCCATGCATACTCCTCAGAACAGGCCGCGGCGCCCTCGGCACCTGCGGCTAAATCACGCCGATCTGCGGCGTGAAGGAACAATTTGGGGCCAGTGCAGAACCCGGACACAGTCTATAGAAGCGTCAACGCCGGGCACATTAACCCTTGGTCGCGTCGTAGGCTAGTTTTGCCTGCACTACAACGCCATCAAAAACACTTTTGATGCCGCAATCACTTGGTTTTCTCACCCACCAGGCGCTCAAAAGCCTGATTGGTGCGGGTGACAAAACCTGTATCGGCACGAATCACAAAGAATGCACCAATGTCATGGGTTTCGGCATAGTCCCACCCCCGTTCAGGACCGAGAATCAGCAACAGCGTCGATAGACCATCGGCCATTAACGCTGAAGGATGAATAACTGTGACTGACGCCAGGGTGTGCAGGACGGGTGCACCGGTACGGGCATCGAAGGTGTGGGAATAGCGCTGGCCACCCTGCTCGAAATAATTACGGTAGTCACCGGAGGTGGACACACCATAGCCGTCGATGGCGATGATTTTTTGCACGACTTGCTGATCGTCTCGGGGTTCTTCCAGGGCGATGCGCCAAGGCGAGCCATCGAGTTTTTTGCCGGCGGCCTTTAGCTCGCCAGTGACTTCAGTCAGGTAACTGTGGATACCCATTGCTTCGAGTTTCGCGGCAATCGTATCGACCGCGTAACCGGCCGCGATGCTGTTGAAGTCGAGCTCGATTGCCACGTCCTTGCACAACTGATCACCGTCGATGCGCAAATGGTTGTGGCCGACGCGTTGCTGCACCTCGGCGAGCGCCTCGGCACTCGGCACTTTTTCCTCTCGCGCTTGCGGCCCGAATCCCCAGAGGTTGAGCAGCGGCTCCACCGTCAGGTCGAAGGAGCCTTCACTTAGCGAAGACAGTCGCTCGCCGACGCGGACCAGTTCGAGGATTGGCGCGGGCATTGTCTGACAGTGGTTAGCGGGCAAATTATTGAAGCGTTCAATGTCGGAGTCGCTGCGATAGGTCGACAGTTGCTGATCGACTTCAGCGAGGATTTTTTCAACCTGGATGCGGACTTCTGCCGGAGCGGGAAGATGGGCACGGCGCACGTACTTGATCGAATAGCTGCTGCCCATGGTCGGGCCGCTGAAACTCTCCATCGAATCGCTATTGCCGCAGCCGGTCAAGGCGCCTATCAGGACAACAACACTGCACCATCGCCATGTCAACAAACCCAGCCCCTCCTTGAAACCACGCCAAGACTGGCCATTATGCACCCCTTGTAGAAGCGAGGCTTGCCCGCGAAAGCAATGTGCCAGGCAAATCGCCTTCGCGGGCAAGCCTTGCTCCTACCGGATCACCCACAAACAAAAACGCCCCGACCAAAGTCGGGGCGTTTTCATGTGCGGCTAAGGCTTAGCGCGGGAATGCTGGCGGGTTTACACCGGCCATGTCTTCCATCACGCGAACCACCTGGCAGCTGTAACCGAACTCGTTGTCGTACCAGACGTACAGAACAACGCGGTTGTCCTGAACGATGGTCGCTTCAGCGTCCACAACACCTGCGTGGCGCGAGCCAACGAAGTCGGTGGAAACCACTTCCTGCGAATTGACGTAGTCGATTTGCTTGTGCAGATCGGAGTGCAGCGCCATGTAGCGCAGGTACTCGTTCATCTCTTCACGGGTGGCGGCTTTCTCAAGGTTCAGGTTGAGAATGGCCATCGACACGTTCGGCGTCGGAACACGGATCGCGTTACCGGTCAGCTTGCCGGCCAGTTCAGGCAGCGCCTTGGCAGCAGCGGTGGCAGCACCAGTCTCGGTGATAACCATGTTCAGCGCGGCGCTACGACCACGGCGATCACCCTTGTGGAAGTTGTCGATCAGGTTCTGGTCGTTGGTGTACGAGTGAACAGTTTCGACGTGACCGTTGATGATGCCGAACTTGTCATTCACAGCTTTCAGCACCGGCACGATGGCGTTGGTGGTGCAGGAAGCGGCGGACACGATCTTGTCGTCAGCGGTGATTTCACCGTGGTTGATGCCGTGAACGATGTTCTTCAGCTTGCCTTTGCCAGGCGCGGTCAGAACAACGCGGTCGATACCCGGGCAGGACAGGTGCTGGCCCAGGCCGTCGGCGTCACGCCATACACCGGTGTTGTCCACCAGCAGCGCGTTTTTGATGCCGTACTGGGTGTAGTCCACTTCAGTCGGGTTCTTCGCGTAGATAACCTGGATCAGGTTGCCGTTGGCGGTGATGGTGTTATTGGCTTCATCAATGGTGATGGTGCCATTGAACGAACCATGCACCGAGTCGCGACGCAGCAGGCTGGCACGCTTGACCAGATCGTTCTCGGCGCCCTTGCGGACAACGATGGCGCGCAGACGCAGGCCGTCGCCACCACCGGTTTTCTCGATCAGGATGCGCGCCAGCAGACGACCGATACGACCGAAGCCATACAGGACAACGTCGGTGCCGGTACGGCCGGAACCATTCTGCTTGCCGACCACATCGGCCAGCTCGTCACGGACGAACGCTTCGGCGGTACGGCCATTACCTTCGGCTTTGAATTTGACAGCCAGCTTGCCCAGATCTACCGAAGCAGCGCCGAGCTTGAGCTCGCTCATTGCCTTGAGCAGAGGGAATGTTTCGTGGACGGACAATTCGCTGTCATCGGACTGGCGATGGCGAGCAAAGCGGTGAGCTTTGAGAATCGCGATGACAGACTGGTTGATCAGACTGCGGCCATAGATCGAGCTCACCACGTTGTTATTGCGGTAGAGCTGACCGATAAGCGGAATCATCGCTTCTGCGAGTGCTTCACGGTCGATCCATTCACCAAGACACTGGTCGGGCTTCTGAGTCACGGTAACCTTCCACATGTAGGGGCAGAAAAAAGGGGCTACATTATGCCGCCGAGTGCCTCCCGTAGCAATGCGCGCCTGTCGCACAAGCGGTAACAAAATCCTGTTCAAAAAAATTACGCCCCGCGCCAGCCCAGTAAATCCGGGGCTTTCAGCACAGTCAATTTTCCGACGACAACGTTGGCGTGTCCGTAACCCTCCGTAACACTGAGCGGTTTTGGCACTACATTTTCAGTGTCAAACCGCCAGTTTTTGTCATTACCACTACATTTCACCCAGCTTGTGCATATAGACACAGTCTGCAACTGACAGCCGGCACCTGAGGCCGTTACAATTGTCGACTTTGTCGCAACGCTTGGAGCTCAACCTTCCGTGCCCGTTCTGCGTCTACCGCTTCTCCCTGCCGCGGCAGGTAAACAGCACTGGGGCAACCTGCCCGGTGCCGCCCTGAGCCTGGCCATTGCCGAGGCCGCCAGCGCTGCCAAGCGCTTTACCCTGCTACTGACCGCCGACAGCCAGAGTGCCGAACGGCTGGAACAGGAGCTGAGTTTCTTCGCCCCGGATTTGCCTGTTCTGCATTTCCCCGACTGGGAAACCCTGCCCTACGATCTGTTCTCGCCACATCAGGACATCATCTCTCAGCGCATCTCCAGCCTTTATCGGTTGCCGGAGCTGGAGCATGGCGTGCTGGTCGTGCCGATCACCACGGCCCTGCACCGCCTGGCGCCGACCAAATTTTTGCTGGGCAGCAGCCTGGTGCTGGACGTCGGCCAGAAACTCGACGTCGAGCAAATGCGCACCCGGCTTGAAGCCAGCGGCTATCGTTACGTCGATACAGTTTATGAGCACGGCGAATTCACCGTGCGCGGCTCGCTGATCGATCTGTTCCCGATGGGCAGCAAACTGCCCTTCCGCATCGATCTGTTCGACGACGAAATCGAAACCCTGCGTACCTTCGATCCGGAAAACCAGCGCTCAATCGACAAGGTGGACACTGTTCGCCTGCTGCCGGCGCGGGAGTTCCCGCTGCAAAAGGACGCGGTCACCCGTTTCAAGGCGCGCTTTCGCGAGCGCTTCGATGTCGACTTCCGTCGCTGCCCGATCTTTCAGGATTTGAGCAGCGGGATTACACCGGCAGGTATCGAGTACTACTTGCCGTTGTTCTTCGACGAAACCTCCACCCTGTTCGATTACCTGCCTCAGGACACGCAAGTGTTCTCTTTGCCGGGCATCGAACAGGCGGCGGAGAATTTCTGGAACGACGTGCGTAATCGTTACGAAGAGCGCCGCGTCGACCCATCCCGTCCTTTGTTGCCACCGGCCGAGCTGTTCTTGCCCGTGGAAGATTGCTTTGCCCGCCTGAAGAGCTGGCCTCGTGTGGTTGCCAGTCAACAGGACGTGGAAACCGGTGTCGGTCGCGAACGCTTCCCGGCTCAGCCACTGCCGAACCTGGCCATCGAAGCCAAGGCCACTCAGCCGTTGGCGGCGCTGGCCGGTTTCCTCGACGAATTCCCCGGCCGCGTGCTGTTTACCGCCGAGTCCGCGGGCCGTCGTGAAGTGCTGCTGGAATTGCTGGAACGCCTGAAGCTGCGGCCGAAAACCGTCGACAGCTGGCCAGACTTTGTCGCCAGCAAGGAGCGCTTGGCGATCACCATCGCACCGCTCGACGAAGGTCTGTTGCTGGACGATCCAGCCCTGGCCCTGGTTGCTGAAAGCCCGTTGTTCGGTCAGCGCGTGATGCAGCGTCGCCGTCGCGAGAAACGCGCTGACGCCAACAACGATGCAGTGATCAAAAACCTCACCGAACTACGCGAAGGCGCGCCGGTGGTGCACATCGATCATGGTGTCGGCCGCTATCTGGGGCTGACGATCCTGGAAATCGACAATCAAGCCGCCGAATTCCTGACCCTTGAATATGCCGAGAACGCCAAGCTGTACGTCCCGGTAGCCAACCTGCACTTGATCGCCCGCTACACCGGCAGCGACGATGCCCTGGCGCCGCTGCACCGCCTCGGCTCCGAGACCTGGCAGAAAGCCAAGCGCAAAGCCGCCGAACAGGTGCGCGATGTGGCCGCCGAGTTGCTCGACATCTATGCCCGCCGCGCCGCTCGCGAAGGTTATGCCTTCGCCGACCCGAAAGCCGATTACGCGACCTTCAGCGCCGGTTTCCCGTTCGAAGAAACCCCGGACCAGCAAACCACCATCGAAGCGGTGCGCGCCGACATGCTCGCCCCAAAACCGATGGATCGCCTGGTCTGCGGCGACGTCGGTTTCGGCAAGACCGAAGTGGCGATGCGCGCGGCGTTCATCGCGGTACATGGCGGTCGTCAGGTGGCGATTCTGGTGCCGACCACCCTGCTCGCCCAGCAACACTACAACAGCTTCCGCGACCGCTTCGCCGACTGGCCGGTGAGCGTGGAAGTGATGAGCCGCTTCAAGTCGGCCAAGGAAGTCAACGCCGCGGTCGCGGACCTGGCCGAAGGCAAGATCGACATCGTCATCGGCACACACAAGCTGCTGCAAGACGACGTGAAGATCAAAAACCTCGGGCTGGTGATCATCGACGAAGAGCACCGTTTCGGTGTCCGTCAGAAAGAACAGCTCAAGGCGCTGCGCAGTGAAGTCGACATCCTGACGCTAACCGCCACGCCAATTCCGCGCACGTTGAACATGGCGGTATCGGGCATGCGCGACCTGTCAATCATCGCCACGCCGCCGGCTCGTCGCCTGTCGGTGCGTACCTTCGTCATGGAGCAGAACAAGAGCACGGTCAAGGAAGCCCTGCTCCGCGAGTTGCTGCGCGGCGGCCAGGTCTACTACCTGCACAACGACGTGAAGACCATCGAGAAATGCGCCGCCGACCTCGCCGAACTGGTGCCGGAAGCACGGATCGGTATCGGCCACGGGCAGATGCGTGAACGCGATCTCGAACAAGTGATGAGCGACTTCTACCACAAGCGCTTCAACGTGCTGATCGCCTCGACCATCATCGAGACCGGCATCGACGTGCCGAGCGCCAACACCATCATCATCGAGCGTGCCGACAAGTTCGGCCTGGCGCAGTTGCACCAATTGCGCGGCCGGGTCGGTCGCAGCCACCACCAGGCGTATGCTTACCTGCTGACACCGCCGCGCCAGCAGATCACTCCCGACGCAGAAAAGCGCCTGGAAGCGATTGCCAACACCCAAGACCTCGGCGCGGGCTTCGTGCTCGCGACCAATGACCTGGAGATCCGTGGTGCTGGCGAACTGTTGGGCGATGGGCAGAGCGGGCAGATCCAGGCCGTCGGTTTCACGCTGTACATGGAAATGCTCGAGCGCGCGGTGAAGTCGATCCGCAAGGGCGAACAGCCGAACCTCGACCAACCGCTGGGCGGCGGTCCGGAAGTCAATCTGCGTGTACCGGCGCTGATCCCCGAGGACTATCTGCCGGATGTTCACGCGCGACTGATTCTCTACAAACGCATTGCCTCGGCCACCGATGAGGAAGGCCTCAAGGACCTGCAAGTGGAGATGATCGACCGTTTCGGCCTGCTGCCGGAGCCGACCAAAAACCTGGTGCGAATCACGGCGTTGAAATTGCAGGCCGAACAGCTGGGCATCAAGAAAGTCGACGGTGGCCCCCAAGGCGGTCGTATCGAGTTCGCGACCCAGACTCCGGTCGACCCGCTGACGCTGATCAAACTGATCCAGAGCCAGCCCAAACGCTACAAATTCGAAGGCGCCACGATGTTCAAATTCCAGGTACCGATGGAGCGCCCGGAAGAACGTTTTAATACTGTAGAGGCGCTATTCGAGCGCCTCATTCCGACCACTGCTTGAAGGACGCCGCATGCGCCTGTTTCGCTCACTGACCTTGTTGATATCGTTGTTTTCGCCGTTCGCCTCGACGGCGTTTGCCGATGATCTGTATCAGGTTGAAATGATTCTGGTGCGGCAAAACGCCGTGCCCGCCATCGTCAGCCGCGCCGCGCCGGAAGACTGGGATGCCGGCGCCCAACGCATCAGCCCCGACAGCTTTCGCACACCGAGCCTTAATCCCGAAGTGGAAAAACTCACTGCCAGCAACGAATACACGGTGCTGTTGCACAAGGCCTGGCAACAGAACCTGGGTGAAGAAGCCAGCAAAGTGGCGATCAGCGAGGGCAAGGAACAGTTTGGCCAGTTCCCGATCGAAGGCACTCTGAGCCTGAAACTGGGGCGCTTCACCGACGTCGACGCCGACTTCTGGGTCAATCAGATTGACGCCAACGGCCTGGTCACCGCCAGCGAACACCTGAAGCAGGAAAGCCACACCAAGAACGGCCAGTTGAACTTCCTCGACAACGGCCACCTGGGCCTGCTGATCAAGAT
This sequence comes from Pseudomonas sp. GM79, assembly GCF_000282495.1. Lineage (GTDB taxonomy): Bacteria > Pseudomonadota > Gammaproteobacteria > Pseudomonadales > Pseudomonadaceae > Aquipseudomonas. The sequence continues at coordinate 14,908 of NZ_AKJE01000066.1, read as the reverse complement.
CACCTCGCTCACAGCGCCCGCGCCACGGGAAGCTCCAGAAGTCGTTCCGGACTAATTGACGTGCCCCCGACCCTGAGCAAACCCCTGGCAACATCCTGGGTCAGCCGATTCAAGGAACAAAGCCTGGAGCGTGGCCGCCGCTACGCGCTGGAAAACCGCGTCAGGATCGTCGAAGTCGGCGACGCCACCATCACCGCCAGTTGCGAAGGCTCTGGCGGCAACGTTTACCGTCAGACCATTCGCCTGCGGGAGTCGGCCAAAGGCACCTTGCTGATGATCGACGCCACGTGCACCTGCCCGGTTCATAGCAACTGCAAACATTGCGCGGCGGTGTTGCTGCAAGTGCAGGAAACCCTCGCCTACCCAGCGGCTGCCAAAGACGCCGAACTGCTGGAAAAACTTCAGGCCGTACTGGAAAACCGTAGCCCGAAAGCGCCGCCGCAAGTGTTGGTGGACAACGTGCAACCGGTGCCGCGCCTGTGGCTGGCAAGTATCGAGTTCAGTGCCTTTGAACCACGCAACGGCAAGATGCAGCGTTACATCCAGCATCGCGCGGCGCTGTCCTTCAGCTATCTGGATGAATACGTCAGCGGACAGAAAAACACTGACATCCTGATCCGCCAGGAGACGCAGACGCTGCGGATAAAACGTCACCCGGAAGTCGAACAGGCCTACAGGGAACAGCTGCGAATCCTCGGTTTCAAGATCGCCACCCGACAAAGCAAGGCCTTGCCCGAAAGTGCCGGCGAACTCTACGAGATGGTCAACGACAGCGCCTGGCTGACTTTCACCCTCAACGAGCTGCCGAAGCTGCGCACCCAAGGGTGGGAGTTGCAGATCGACGAGGACTTCGGCTTCGACCTGACCGCAGTTGAAGACTGGTACGCCACCGTCGAGCAGGCACCGGAGCGCGACTGGTTCGACCTGGAATTGGGGATCATCGTCAACGGCGAACGGCTGAGCCTGTTGCCGATCCTGTTAAACCTGATGCGCTCCCATACCGAGCTTCTCAACCCGGAACGCCTCGCCCGACGCCGCGACGACGAATTGATTCTGGTGAACATCCCGCAGCGCCGCAGCACCGACCAAGGCCCGCTGCAGGTCGCCCTGCCCTTCGGCCGCTTGAAACCGGTGCTGGCCACTCTCGGCGAGTTTTACCTGCAAGAGCCCGGTGAAACCACGCTGCGCCTGAGCAAGGCCGACGCCACGCGCCTGAATCCGCTGGAAGGCCTGCCGCTGCTCTGGGAAGGTGGCGAGCAGATCCGCACCTTTGCCCAGCGCCTGCGTGACATCAAAGACCACACCGCGGTGGCACCCGAAGGGTTGAATGCCACCTTGCGCCCGTATCAGCTGGAAGGCCTGAGCTGGATGCAGTCGTTGCGGCAACTGGAAGTCGGCGGGATTCTCGCGGACGACATGGGCCTGGGCAAAACCCTACAGACCCTGGCGCACATTCTCAGCGAGAAGAATGCCGGGCGCCTCGATCGGCCGTGCATGGTAGTCATGCCCACCAGCCTGATCCCCAACTGGCTCGACGAAGCCGCGCATTTCACGCCTCAGCTCAAAGTGCTGGCGCTGTACGGCGCCAGTCGCAAGAAGCACTTCGGCGATCTGGCCGACTACGACCTGATTCTGACCACTTATGCGCTGCTGCCCAAGGACGTCGAACGCCTCGCCGCGCAGCCGTTGCACGTATTGGTGCTGGATGAAGCACAGTACATCAAGAACCCCAACAGCAAGGCCGCCCACGCCGCCCGCGAGCTGAATGCTCGCCAGCGCCTGTGCCTGAGTGGCACGCCACTGGAAAATCACCTCGGTGAGCTGTGGTCGCTGTTCCACTTCCTGCTGCCCGGCTGGCTCGGTGACGTGAAAAGCTTCAACCGCGATTACCGCGTACCGATAGAAAAGCGTGCCAGCGACGTAAGACTCCAGCACCTCAACGGTCGGATAAAACCGTTCCTGCTGCGCAGAACCAAGGAACAGGTGGCCACCGAACTGCCGCCGAAAACCGAGATCATCCATTGGGTCGAACTCAACGAAGCCCAGCGCGACGTATACGAAACCATGCGCCTGGCCATGGACAAGAAAGTCCGCGACGAGATCACTCGCAAAGGCGTGGCGCGCAGCCAGATCATCATTCTTGAGGCCCTGCTGAAGCTGCGTCAGGTGTGCTGCGATTTACGCCTGGTCAACGATGCCGCCCTGCCCGCGCGCGGCAGTACCTCCGGCAAGCTTGATAGCCTGATGGAAATGCTTGAAGAGTTGTTCGAAGAAGGTCGGCGGATTCTGCTGTTTTCGCAGTTCACTTCAATGCTGTCGTTGATCGAGGATGAGCTGAAAAAACGTGACGTGGCGTATGCGATCCTGACCGGCCAGACCCGCGACCGACGCACGCCAGTGAAGGAATTCCAGAGCGGCAAACGTCAGATCTTTCTGATCAGCTTGAAGGCCGGCGGTGTGGGGCTGAACCTGACCGAAGCCGATACGGTGATTCACTACGATCCCTGGTGGAACCCGGCGACGGAAAATCAGGCGACTGATCGTGCGTATCGCATTGGTCAGGAGAAGCCGGTATTCGTCTACAAGATGATTGCCAGGGGCACGGTGGAAGAGAAAATTCAGCATCTGCAGAAGGAAAAATCCGATCTTGCCGCAGGCGTGCTGGATGGGCGCAAAACCGGAGACTGGAAGTTGCAGAGCGATGATATCGAGGCGTTGTTTGCGCCGTTGCCGGAGAAAATTGATAAGTAGCGTCGATCTGTAGATCGCTTTCGCGGGCAAGCCTCGCTCCTACAGACTTGAGTCGTTCGCATTGTCGGCGAACGACCCAAATCCGTAGGAGCGAGGCTTGCCCGCGAAGGGGTCCGTTCGGTTTAACGATCGATCAGCCCTTGAGCACCCGCGCCAACGTCGACCTCACCTTGCCCATCCCGTCACGCAATGCCTGCTCGATCTCGGCCATGGTAATCACCGCTGTCGACTTGCCTGCCGCCGGATTCACCACCAGCGCCAGACAGGCGTAATCCAGTTCCAACTCGCGGGCCAACGCCGCTTCCGGCATTCCGGTCATGCCGACAATGTCGCAACCGTCACGCTCCAGCTTCGCGACTTCAGCCACTGTTTCCAGACGTGGGCCCTGGGTGCAGGCGTACACGCCTTGGCTGCTGAAGCCAACGCCTTCAGCCGCCAACGCCGCGATCAATTGCTGACGCAGGGGCTCGCTGTAGGGATAGCTGAAATCGATGTGTGTAACCTGCTCCAGATCATCGGCGAAATAGGTGTGTTCGCGGCCGCTGGTGTAGTCGATCAATTGATGTGGCACGCAGAAATGTCCGGTGCCCATCTCGGCATGAATCCCGCCCACGGCGTTGACCGCAAGAATCGCTTCGGCGCCGGCCTGCTTCAAGGCCCAAAGGTTGGCGCGGTAGTTCACCTGATGCGGCGGGAAACGGTGTGGGTGCCCATGACGCGCGAGAAACAGCACTTCCTTGCCAGCGTACTCACCGATCTGCACTTCGGCCGAAGGCGTACCGTAAGGCGTGTCCACCGCCAATGACTGACGAATGCTCAAGCCTTCGAGTTGAGTCAGGCCGGTGCCACCGATAATCGCGTAAACCGTCATGACGAGAAGTCCTTAATCAATCAACTGAGCTTCTCTGAGCGCGCCGATGGCCGCTAGCCAGCGCGGGTCTTGACGGTATTCGGTGCTGGCGTACGCCTGCCCGCGCATCCGCGCAATACGCGCCGAAGGTTTGACCTTCAAACGCTGGGCGGCGCTCAAGGCCAGCTCGGCAGCTGCGCGATCGTTGCACACCAGGCCCATGTCACAACCGGCGGTCAATGCCGCTTCGATGCGACTGGCAGCATCGCCAACCACGTGAGCACCGGCCATCGACAGGTCATCACTGAAGATCACCCCATCGAACTGCAGCTCGCCGCGCAGGATGTCCTGCAACCAGCGACGGGAGAAACCTGCAGGCTGGGAATCGACTTGTGGATAAATAACGTGGGCTGGCATGACGGCAGCCAGTTGTTTGCTCAATCGCGCAAACGGCACAAGATCGTTGGCGCGGATTTCGTCGAGGCTGCGCTCATCGTTGGGAATCGCGACGTGGGAATCGGCTTCGGCCCAGCCATGACCCGGGAAATGCTTGCCGGTGGCGGCCATTCCCGCGCTATTCATGCCACGAATAAATGCACCGGCGAGCAAGGCTGCACGCTCGGGATCACCTTCGAACGAACGAGTGCCAACCACCGCACTGCGCTGGTAATCCAGGTCCAGCACGGGGGCGAAGCTCAGGTCGAGACCGACCGCGAGCACTTCGGTCGCCATGATCCAGCCACACTGCTCGGCCAGGTCTTCGGCATTCGGGTTATCGGCGATGGCGCGCATGGCTGGCAACCGCACGAAGCCCTGACGAAGCCGTTGAACCCGACCGCCCTCTTGATCCACCGCCAGCAGCAGATCGGGACGAATGGCGCGGATCGAAGCGCTCAATTCGCGCACCTGACGCGGATGTTCGATGTTGCGGGCAAAAATGATCAGGCCGCCCACTTCGGGCTGGCGCAACAATTGGCGATCTTCGGCCGTCAGCCAGGTACCGGCGACGTCCACCATCAACGAGCCTTGCAGGCCAGCAGTCATAGAGATTCCTTGATTACGATAAACCCGGCTCGCACGAATTCGCCGCCATGGGCTGTGCCCGGCGGGTCGGCGATTTCAATGAGGAGCGGGTTCAGAACGAGAGTCGGCATGGGCGGCTAGCTTAGCGGATGTCAGCTGCCGCGCCCACCCGTGTGCGGTTAAACCTTGGCGGCGACCGGGGCCGATTTGCTGCGCGGACGCAACTGCGCGGTGGCCATGGCTGTGTCGGTGACGCCGGTTTCGGCCCGCATGCCAGCAGCCAGGAACGGCACCATCAGACGCATCACTTGTTCGATGGAAGTGTTGACGCCGAAGTCGGTCTCGGCAATCGCACGCAAGGCCTTGATCCCCGACATGCTGAACGCCGCGGCACCCAGCATGAAGTGCACACGCCAGAACAGTTCGATCGGGGGAATGCGCGGCGCGGCCTCGTTGACCAGCATCATGTAGCGGCGGAACACCTTGCCGTACATATCTTCCAGATAACGACGCAAGTGCCCTTGGCTCTGACTGAACGCCAGCCCAAGCAAACGCATGAAGATGGACAGGTCGTTGCCGCTGCGTGGCTGCACCACCAGAGCTTGCTCGACCAGAATCTCCAGCAACTCTTCAAGGGTCGGCTTGTTCTCGGGCTTGGCCTGACGGCGCTCCAGCTCTTTATCGAGACTGAGGCAGAATGGCCCGAGAAAACGCGAGAAGACCGCCTGGATCAGCGCCTTCTTCGAGCCGAAGTGATAATTCACCGCCGCCAGATTGACACCGGCCTTGCTGGTGATCAGACGCAATGAGGTTTCAGCAAAACCTTTTTCCGCGAACAACTGCTCGGCAGCATCGAGAATGCGTTCAACGGTTTCCGACTGGGCCATGACTACTCCGCCTGACAAACACTTGTTTGAAACATACGTTTCAGCCCTGGCCTTGTCAAGCCTGGTGGTTCGTTTTGGGAATGGTCGGTCAGCTATTTAACCATACAACAGCAGCGCATCAATCAGCGAGCAAAATGACCGTCCAGCGCCCGGCGAAAAAAGGGGCATTGCCAAGACCGGTTCACTGTATATAATCCCAGTCACTGTATAAAAAGACAGAGCGATCAATATGCTAAAGCTGACGCCACGCCAAGCAGAGATTCTGGCCTTCATCAAACGTTGCCTTGAAGACAACGGCTACCCGCCGACCCGCGCGGAAATCGCTCAGGAACTGGGTTTCAAGTCGCCCAATGCGGCGGAAGAACACCTCAAGGCGCTGGCTCGCAAGGGGGCGATCGAGATGACCCCGGGCGCCTCCCGCGGCATCCGCATCCCAGGCTTCGAAGCCAAGGCCGACGAGTCCAGCTTGCCGATCATTGGCCGGGTGGCTGCCGGTGCGCCGATCCTCGCCCAGCAGCACATCGAGGAATCCTGCAACATCAACCCCTCGTTCTTCCATCCCCGCGCTGACTATCTGCTGCGGGTCCATGGCATGAGCATGAAGGACGTCGGCATTTTTGACGGTGACCTGCTGGCCGTCCATACCACCCGCGAAGCCCGCAACGGCCAGATCGTTGTGGCGCGAATCGGTGACGAAGTGACCGTCAAGCGCTTCAAGCGCGACGGCAGCAAGGTCTGGTTGATTGCCGAAAACCCTGAATTCGCCCCTATCGAAGTCAACCTGAAAGATCAGGAACTGGTCATCGAAGGCTTGAGTGTTGGCGTGATTCGCCGCTAAAGGAGGCTTTATGCAGTTCCCACATACTTCACAGCAAGCCCAATTGCCGTTGTTCGAGGCGTTCATGGCGCAGCCATTGGCGCCGATCCTGAAGGACGTAGTCGAATCGCCCTGGAGCGCCGAGCCCGAAGTCTTCAGCGAGCTGTCACTGCGCGGCGCGGCCGGGAACTGCCTGAACCTTTTGGCACCGATCCTCAGGGAACTGAGTCAGGATCAGGATGCACGCTGGCTGACACTCATCGCCCCACCCGCCAGCCTGACACAAGCCTGGTTACGGGACGCCGGCCTGAACCGTGAACGCATTCTGCTCCTGCAACCGCGCGGTACGCAGAGCGCTCAGCAGTTGACCTGCGAAGCCTTGCGACTTGGCCGCAGCCATACGGTCGTCAGCTGGCTTAACCCGCTGAGCACAACGTCGCGGCAACAGTTGATCAGCGCTGCCCGTATCGGGGATGCGCAAAGTCTGAATATTCGACTGGGTTAACTGACACACACTGTGCGCGCTGAACAGCGCGGGGCTTCTCCAAGGATAGAGAAGCCGATCTGTAGAGGTATTCGAAGAATCCGACAGGCGGGATCAATGAAGAACCCGTGGCCCCTCTTCCTTATCAAATTCGCCTTCCACCAGGCGTCCTGCCATCTGAACACCGACACTCAACATCGCCTTGGCGACTTCCACATGCTGGCCTTGCAGGAAAACCTTGGCATCCTCGGAGAAATCCAAAGTAACCAGAGAACCCTCGTCCTCAGCCCTGCGCAGCTCGATTCGGCCGTCTGGTAACTCGACAATTTCTAGAAAGGACGTTGGCATAAAGGTCTGTTCTCCACGAAAGGCGGGGATTATATAGGCATCAGCCAAGCTTCGCTCGGGATCTTGACCAAATGCCATCACGAAGAGAAATTTCTGACATCACTCTTCCTTGAGCGGACCCGTCCCTAAACACTCAATCTTTCAGCACTCGTTCAACCCTTCGCGAAACCGAATCGCCAGACCTTTAAGGTTCTGACGCCAGCTCTCCAGCTCTTCCCGACTCAGCTCTTCCGGCGCCTCTTCTTCATCCAGATTAACAGCCTGGATTAGCGGCTGCGTCACATCACCCTTGGGCTTGTGCGGAGCGCGAGGCGGCTGGAACAGTGCGGCATGAGCCGACAGCAATTTGGCCAGCCAGGTTTCAGGGTTTTGGGCCAGCTCGACCATCTCGGCCATTTCCGGAATAGCGATGGTTTCGAGCACTTCGCGGGTCAGCAGCATCTCTGCCCGCGGCGCATTGGCCTGAGGCAGGCGATAGAAACCGGCGATTTCATGGCACAGTCCCAACAGCGCACCGTACAGGTGAAACAACGCCGATTCACGCCCGGCCTGAATCAGCGCGAGGGAGTTCATCGCCCGCCCCTCTTCGGCTTTGGCAAGCGCTTCCAGCGACAGGCCGGCGAAATAAATCTTCTGGTTGGTACGGGTATAGAGTTCGTGGGCCATGACGGCAGCCTCCACAACGAAATAATTGCTTCACGCAGGTCAGACAGTGTCGTGGATCACCTGAGCTTCCCGCAAGCCCAAAACAAAAGGCCGCATGAAAACCCGTGGGTTGTCATGCGGCCTTTTGCGTACAGCCTTTTAAGCCTTGGCTGATGGACGCTTGTCTTCAACCGTCCACTTGCCGCCGTCGTAATACGCCTTCCAGCCAGTCGGTTTACCGTCAACCTCAGTCTGCACGTATTGCTCTTTGGTCTTGCGGCTGTAACGAATTACCGAAGGAAGGCCGTCCGGATCTTTCTTCGGCGCTTCGCAGAGGAAATGGTACTTCGGATCGATCTCATCCTTGTGCGGCACGATCTCCATGACCAATGGAGCACGGGTCTCGCGGTTTTTCGGGAACTGGCTGGCCGCCAGGAACAGGCCGGAAGCACCGTCGCGAAGGATGTAGGTGTCGTTGACCTTTTCGCATTTGAGCTCAGGCATCTTCACCGGGTCCATCTTCGGCGGCGCCGCGTCACCGCTCTTCAGCAGCTTGCGAGTGTTCTTGCAGGTGGCGTTGGTGCAACCGAAGAACTTACCGAAACGACCGGTCTTGAGCTGCATCTCGCTGCCGCACTTGTCGCACTCCAGGCTCGGACCTTCATAGCCTTTGATGCGATAGGTGCCCTCTTCGATTTCGTAGCCAGAGCAATCAGGGTTGTTACCGCAGATGTGCAGCTTGCGCTTCTCGTCGAGCAGGTAAGCGTCCATGGCCGTGCTGCAGATCGGGCAGCGATGCTTGCCACGCAGGACCAGCGATTCGGACTCACCCTCGTCGTCCGCGGCGATTTCATCGCCCGGTACCAGGTTGACGGTGGCTTTGCAGCGCTCTTTCGGTGGCAGGCTGTAGCCCGAACAACCGAGGAACACGCCCGTCGAAGCAGTACGGATCTGCATCGGACGACCGCACAACACGCACGGAATATCAGTCATCACCGGCTGGTTGGCGCGCATGCCGCCTTCGGGACTTTCGGCTACTTCGAGTTTCTTCTTGAAGTCGCCATAGAACTCGTCGAGCACGTTTTTCCAGTCGCGTTCGCCCTGGGCCACGTCATCGAGGTTCTCTTCCATGCCGGCGGTGAAGCCGTAGTCCATGAGATTGGAGAAGCTCTCGGCCAGACGCTCGGTGACGATGTCGCCCATCTTTTCCGAATAGAAACGACGGTTGTGCAGCGCCACGTAGCCGCGATCCTGGATGGTCGAAATGATCGCGGCATAGGTCGAAGGACGACCGATGCCGCGCTTTTCCATTTCTTTAACCAGGCTCGCTTCCGAGTAACGCGCTGGTGGCTTGGTGAAGTGCTGGGTCGGATCAAGCTTGATCAGCTTCATCGCGTCGCCCTGGGCCATGTCCGGCAGCACATCATCATCGCCAGGCTTGGCAATTTGCGGCATGACGCGGGTGTAACCGTCAAACTTCAGGATGCGGCCCTTGGCACGCAACTCGAAGTCGCCGGCACCGACGGTGACCGTGGTCGACAGGTATTGCGCCGGCAGCATCTGGCAAGCGAGGAACTGGCGCCAGATCAGCTCGTAGAGCCGTTCTGCATCACGTTCCATGCCCGATAGCTTGCTTGGCTCGGTATTGGCGTCAGACGGACGAATCGCTTCGTGAGCCTCTTGTGCGCCTTCCTTGCTGCTGTAGACGTTCGGGTTTTCCGGCAGGTACTTCTTGCCGAACTCGCCTTCAATATAAGTACGCGCCATCGTCACGGCATCGGCCGAGAGGTTGGTGGAGTCGGTACGCATATACGTGATGTAGCCGGCTTCGTACAAGCGCTGGGCCATCATCATGGTTTTCTTCACACCAAAGCCCAGGCGGTTACTCGCGGCCTGCTGCAGGGTGGAAGTGATGAACGGTGCCGACGGCTTGCTGCTGGTCGGTTTGTCTTCGCGCTTGACGATGCTGTAGCTGGAAGCCTTGAGCTTTTCCAGCGCGGCCATGGCCTGGGCTTCGTTGAGCGGCTTGAAGGCTTCGCCTTTCTCGCGGGCTACGTCGAAACGCACGGTCGCGCCCTTGGCGGTGCCGAGGTCAGCGTGGACTTCCCAGTACTCTTCCGGGTTGAACGCGCGAATTTCACGCTCACGCTCGACCACCAGCTTCACGGCAACCGATTGCACGCGACCGGCGGACAGGCCACGGGCGACCTTGGCCCACAGCAGCGGCGAAACCATGTAACCCACCACGCGGTCGAGGAAGCGACGCGCTTGCTGGGCGTTTACTCGATCGATGTCCAGCTCGCCCGGCTTAGAGAAGGCTTCCTGGATGGCCTTCTTGGTGATTTCGTTGAACACCACGCGCTTGTAGCGGCTGTCGTCCCCACCGATGGCTTCGCGCAGGTGCCAGGCAATGGCTTCCCCCTCGCGATCCAAGTCGGTTGCGAGATAGATGGTGTCAGCATCTTTGGCGAGCCGGCGCAGCTCTTCGATGACTTTTTCCTTGCCCGGGAGAATCTCGTACTTGGCTTTCCAGCCATGATCGGGATCGACCCCCATGCGCGAGACCAGCTGCTTGCGCGCTTTCTCTTTCGGCGTGAGCACCGGACCTTCACCTGCGGCGGCCTTGCCGCGCTTGGCGGCAGGCTCTTTGCTGGCGCTAGCCGAACCGCTGGTGGGCAGGTCTCGGATATGGCCGATACTCGACTTCACCACGTATTGGTTACCCAGATACTTGTTGATGGTCTTGGCCTTAGCCGGGGATTCCACAATGACCAGCGATTTGCCCATGGATCAGAAAATTCCTGAATTCTAGAAGTGAAAGGCGGTTGGCGCCTGACGCGGCACCGCTATATATAGTGGCTACAAGGTGAGGTCAAGCGCAGGGTTCTGCGCGCACTCCCCTTATGGCTGCGGAAAAACGCTCGGTTCGGCTTGCACCAAAGCAAAGCGTGGCACCTGTTCGCCGTCAACCTCGACCGACTCCAGGAACATGCTCAAGGGACGCACCCAAAAGCCGTAATCGCCATACAGGGCTTGGTAGAAGACCACTTCCTCTTCGGTTTCCGAATGCCGCGCAACAGCGAATACACGATACTGCGGACCTTTGTAATGTTCGTAGAGCCCAGGTTGTATCGGCATGGTTTGGCCCTCACTGAAATTTTTTCAAAATAAAAACAAAATAAATCCGGAAAAACAAAAACCGGGGCACTTGGCCCCGGCTTCCATCAGCGAAACGCTTAAACGCGTTCGAAGACGGTGGAGATGCCTTGGCCAAGACCAATGCACATGGTGGCTACCCCGAAGGTACCGCCATTCTGCTTCATCACGTTCAGCAAAGTGCCGGAGATACGGGCACCGGAGCAACCGAACGGGTGACCCAGGGCGATCGCGCCGCCGTGCAGGTTAACCTTCTCGTTCATCTTGTCGAGCACTTTCAAATCTTTCAGCACTGGCAACGCCTGTGCGGCGAAAGCTTCGTTGAGCTCGAAGAAGTCGATATCGTTGATACCAAGACCCGCGCGCTTCAGTGCTTTCTGCGTTGCCGGTACTGGACCATAGCCCATGATCGCCGGGTCCACACCTGCCACTGCCATCGAACGAATCACCGCCATTGGCTGGATGCCCAGGTCTTGGGCACGCTGCGCCGACATCACGATCATGCACGAAGCACCGTCGGTGATCTGCGACGAAGTACCGGCTGTCACGGTGCCGCCCTTCGGGTTAAACGCTGGCTTCAGAGCCGCCAGGCTTTCCAGGGTGGTTTCCGGACGAATGGTTTCGTCGTAGTCGAACAGTTTCAGGAAACCGTTCTCGTCGTAGCCCTGCATCGGGATGATTTCGTCTTTGAACTTGCCTTCCAGAGTCGCCTTGTGGGCGAGCTGGTGGGAGCGCACGCCAAAGGCGTCCTGTTGTTCGCGAGTAATGCCGTGCATTTTGCCGAGCATTTCCGCGGTCAGGCCCATCATGCCCGAGGCTTTCGCCGCATACAGGGACATGTGCGGGTTAGGATCGACACCGTGCATCATGCTCACGTGACCCATATGCTCGACGCCACCAACCACGAACACGTCACCGTTACCGGTCATGATCGCTTGCGCAGCGGTGTGCAGAGCACTCATCGACGAGCCACACAGACGGCTGACGGTCTGGCCGGCCGCGGTGTGCGGGATCTGCGTCATCAGGGACGCCATGCGGGCGATGTTCCAGCCCTGTTCCAGGGTCTGGTTCACACAGCCCCAGATCACGTCTTCGACTTCGCTCGGGTCGACCTTGACGTTGCGTTCCAGCAATTTGCTGATCAGGTGCGCCGACATGTCTTCGGCACGGGTGTTGCGGTGCATGCCGCCCTTGGAGCGGCCCATCGGCGTACGACCGAAGTCGACAATCACGACGTCTCTAGGATTCAAGCTCATATACTTTCACTCTCGCTCTAGTGTGGGCGCTTAACCGAAGAAGCTCTGGCCGTTTTTGGCCATTGCACGCAGCTTCGCGGTCGGGTGGTACAGCGCGCCCAAATCAGCGTACTGGTCAGCCAGGGCAACGAACTCTGCAACACCGATCGAATCGATGTAGCGCAGCGCACCGCCACGGAATGGAGGGAAACCAATACCGTAGACCAGGCCCATGTCGGCTTCGGCGGCGGTTTCGACGATGCCGTCTTCCAGGCAACGCACGGTTTCCAGGCACAGCGGGATCATCATCCAGTTGATGATGTCTTCGTCAGTGACTTCGCGCTGTTCGAACACGATTGGCTTGAGCACTTCCAGTACCGAAGGATCGGCGACTTTCTTCTGCTTGCCGCGCTTGTCGGTCTCATAGGCGTAGAAGCCTTTGCCATTCTTCTGGCCCAGGCGCTTGGCTTCATAGAGCACGTCGACGGCCGAACGGCGATCGTCTTTCATGCGATCCGGGAAGCCTTCAGCCATAACGTCACGACCGTGGTGACCGGTGTCGATGCCGACCACGTCCATCAGGTAGGCCGGGCCCATCGGCCAGCCGAATTTTTCCATGACCTTGTCGATGCGGACGAAGTCCACGCCGGCGCTGACCAGTTTGGCGAAACCGCCGAAGTACGGGAACAGTACGCGGTTGACCAGGAAGCCCGGGCAGTCATTGACGACGATCGGGTTCTTGCCCATTTTCTTGGCGTAGGCAACGGTGGTGGCAACGGCCACTTCGCTGGACTTCTCGCCACGGATCACTTCAACCAGCGGCATCATGTGTACCGGGTTGAAGAAATGCATGCCGACGAAGTTTTCCGGACGCTTGAGGGCTTTGGCCAGCAAGGTGATGGAAATGGTCGAAGTGTTGGACGCGAGGATAGTGTCCTCTTTGACCTTGTCTTCAACTTCGGCCAGAACGGCTTGCTTGACCTTCGGGTTCTCGACAACGGCTTCGACGACCAGGTCGACGTGACCGAAATCGCCGTAGGACAGGGTCGGACGAATGCCATTGAGCACTTCGGCCATTTTCGCCGGCGTCATGCGACCTTTATCAACGCGGCCCACCAGCAGCTTGGCGGCTTCGGCCAGACCTTGCTCGATGCCGTGCTCGTTGATGTCTTTCATCAGGATCGGCGTACCTTTGGAGGCCGACTGATAAGCGATACCGCCACCCATGATGCCGGCGCCCAATACGGCGGCCTGCTTCACGTCTTTGGCGATTTCGTCGTAGGCCTTGGCCTTTTTCTTTAGCTCCTGATCGTTCAGGAACAGACCGATCAAGCTCTGCGCGGCAGAGGTCTTGGCCAGTTTGACGAAACCGGCGGCTTCGACTTCCAGTGCCTTGTCGCGACCGAAGTTCGCGGCTTTCTGGATGGTCTTGATCGCTTCGACCGGTGCCGGATAGTTCGGGCCTGCTTGACCGGCCACGAAACCTTTGGCGGTTTCGAACGACATCATTTGTTCGATGGCGTTGAGCTTGAGCTTTTCGAGCTTCGGCTGACGCTTGGCCTTGTAGTCAAATTCGCCAGAGATGGCGCCCTTGAGCAGGTTCAGAGCCGCTTCCTGCAATTTCTCCGGAGCGACCACGGCGTCGACAGCACCGACTTTCAACGCGTCTTCAGCGCGGTTTTCCTTACCGGCGGCAATCCACTCGATAGCGTTGTCGGCACCGATGATGCGCGGCAAACGCACAGTACCGCCGAAGCCTGGGTAGATGCCCAGCTTGACTTCCGGCAGACCGATTTTGGCGGTATTGGCCATGACGCGGAAATCTGCCGCCAGGCACATCTCCAGACCGCCACCCAGTGCGATGCCATTGATAGCGGCGACAGTCGGGACGTTGAGGTCTTCGAAATCGCTGAAAATCTTGTTGGCTTCGAGGTTACCAGCGACAAGCTCTGCATCCGGCAGCTTGAAGTTGTCGACGAATTCGGTGATGTCGGCGCCGACGATGAATACGTCCTTGCCACTGCTGACGATCACACCCTTGATCGAAGCATCTGCCTTGATGGTGTCTACGGCCTGACGCAGTTCGTTCAGGGTAAGACGGTTGAACTTGTTGACGGACTCACCCTTGAGGTCGAATTTCAATTCGACGATGCCACTTTCAAGAGCCTTAACCGTGATGGCTTTACCTTCGTAAATCATCAACTGATCTCCACGATATGGAAGCTGAACAGTACACGTCGGACGCAGGCGACTGGCTCGGCAAGGACGTTTATCGTCGATGCTACGCCAATTCACCCGGCACACCCGCCGACGCGATAGTCGGGATTCTGTAGGAGCGATCTGTAATACAAACGCTCAATTCATACGCCCGTTTGATTTGGGTATGTCACCTTCACGGAATTTCCGGCAATTGTCAATCGCCCAAAATACTGGTTGAAACGCGACTTTCCGGTCACTTCCGTACCACGAAGCCCTGCAACACGCTCATGCATGTGAGGCCATTCATAGAATCAATCGTTAGAAAAGTCGCCCTAATTACCGGCAGCCTGTGTTTAACAAGCTACGCTGGCGGGACCCTGAAGAAAAAATTTGAACGCTTTGACGAATGCCCAGCGTAAGATCAGCCACACAGAATTACCGGCCTGCCTGGCCAACCTCAGCCCGATGATGATGTCGGGCTTTTTATTGCCTGCTGTAGCAGCTGCCGAGCCT
>NZ_AKJE01000065.1 GCF_000282495.1 Pseudomonas sp. GM79 | reverse complement strand
TCCTGCTCCGTGGGCCCGCCGCGATCGGCCATCCATGGCCGTGCGCGGCTAACCCGGCATCCATGCCGGGTTGCCCACTGCGCAGAACCTCCGCTCGGCCTCTCGAGGGGGCGGTGCGTCAACATCAAAAGCTGCAGGCGAGCTAACGCTCGGCCTGTTGAGTGGTGAAAAGCAGCGCGGATGTGCTCTGATTTTTTGTGGGGGCTGGCTTGTCGGGTCGCCCCATCGCTGCGATGGCGGCCTGTCAGCCGACCAATCTTCCCCCGGATGCACCCAGTCCACTGTGGGAGCTGGCTTGCCTGCGATGGCGACCTGTCAACCGGCCAATCTTCCCCGGATGTACCCAGTCCAACTGTGGGAGCGGGCTTGCTCGCGAAGCTGTTGATCTTGCCGTTGCTTTGGCTTTTGATCTTGATCTGTTGCCCCTTTCCCAGAGGCCGAACGCAGGTATTGCGTAGGGGGCACCGCGGCAAGGATGCCGCGGTAGCCGCCCCCGGCCATGGATGGCCGATGGCGGCGGGCCCCCGGAGCAATGCCTTCGTTATGGCATGCCGAGCCTAGGCGAGGCACCGAATGGCGGGGCAAGAGCGCTTTGGTTACTTTCGCGCTTTTCGAAAGTGACTCGCTGTAAAAGCGAAACCGCCAGCGGCCGTGACCGCAGAAACGGATATGTACACGATCAAAGACCTCAGCCGACTACCAGGCCGCCTTCGCGGGCAAGCCTCGCTCCTACAAGGGCGGGCGATAACCGCCGGCCGCCGTGACCGCAGAAACGGATATGTACCCGATCAAAGACCCCTGTCGACTATCAGGCCGCCTTCGCGGGCAAGCCTCGCTCCTACAAAGGCGGGCGACAACCGCCAGCCGGCGCTACCGCAGAAACGGCTATGTACACGATCAAAGAGCAGGCCACCTCCGCGGAAAAACCATACAGAGTCCGATAACCGCCCAATAAAAAATGCCCCGATCTCTCGACCAGGGCATTTTGTGTAGCTCAGCTTATATATAGAAACCCAAAGCCTTAATGCGAAACCGCCCCACTCGCCCCCAACCCGGTCTGCGAACGAACAAACTGCGGGAAGAACAGCGCGCGTTCGTTCACACCTTCGGCAGACTTGTCAGTGACCGAGAAGAACCAGATCCCGACAAACGCAATGGCCATGGAGAACAACGCCGGGTATTCATACGGGAAGATCGCCTTCTCGTGACCCAGGATCTGCACCCAGATGGTTGGCCCCAGCACCATCAAGCCAACAGCACTGACCAGACCCAGCCAGCCGCCGACCATCGCACCACGAGTCGTCAGCTTCTTCCAGTACATGGAAAGCAGCAGTACCGGGAAGTTGCAGCTCGCCGCGATGGAGAACGCCAGGCCCACCATGAACGCGATGTTCTGCTTCTCGAACAGAATGCCCAGGCCGATCGCCAGCACCGCCAGAGCGATGGTGGTGATTTTCGAGACGCGGATCTCGTCCTTCTCGTTGGCCTTGCCCTTCTTGATCACACTGGCGTACAGGTCATGGGACACCGCCGAAGCACCGGCCAGGGTCAGACCCGCCACCACCGCCAGGATGGTTGCGAACGCCACCGCCGAGATGAAGCCCAGGAATACACTGCCACCCACCGCGTTGGCCAAGTGCACCGCCGCCATGTTGTTGCCGCCCATCAGCGCGCCAGCCGCATCTTTAAAGGCCGGGTTGGTGCTGACCAGCAGGATCGCGCCGAAGCCGATGATGAAGGTCAGGATGTAGAAGTAACCGATGAAGCCAGTTGCATACAGCACGCTTTTACGCGCTTCTTTAGCGTCGCTCACGGTGAAGAAGCGCATGAGGATGTGCGGCAGACCAGCGGTACCGAACATCAGCGCCAGGCCGAGGGAGAACGCCGAGATCGGATCCTTCACCAGGCCGCCCGGGCTCATGATCGCTTCACCTTTAGGGTGAACCTTGATCGCCTCGGAGAACAGCGCGTTGAAGTCGAAGTTGACGTGCTTCATCACCATCAGCGCCATGAACGAGGCACCGGACAGCAACAGCACCGCCTTGATGATCTGTACCCAGGTGGTCGCCAGCATGCCGCCGAACAGCACGTACATGCACATCAGGATACCGACCAGGATCACCGCAACGTGATAGTCGAGACCGAACAACAGCTGAATCAGCTTGCCAGCACCGACCATTTGCGCGATCAGGTAGAACGCCACCACCACCAGTGAACCGCAGGCTGACAGCGAACGGATCTGGGTTTGCCCGAGGCGGTAGGACGCCACGTCGGCAAAGGTGTATTTGCCCAGGTTCCGCAGGCGCTCGGCGATCAGGAACAGAATGATCGGCCAGCCCACCAGGAAGCCGATCGAGTAGATCAGGCCATCGTAGCCGGAGGTGAACACCAGGGCGGAAATACCCAGGAAGGACGCCGCGGACATGTAGTCACCGGCGATTGCCAAGCCGTTCTGAAAACCGGTGATCTTGCCGCCCGCCGCATAGTAGTCGGCCGCCGAGTTGTTACGCTTGGATGCCCAATAAGTGATGCACAGGGTTGCACCCACGAATGCCACGAACATCAGGATCGCGGAAACGTTGAGGGGTTGTTTCTGAACCGCCCCCGTCAAGGCTTCAGCCGCCCAGACACCAGGTGCAAAGGCTGCGATGCTCAATAGAGCCATTAGACGCCGGATCATTGCTGAGCCTCCTTGAGAATCGCATTGTTCAAGTCGTCGAATTCGCCGTTGGCGCGTCGCACGTAGATGCCCGTCAGGACAAAGGCCGAAACGATCAGCCCGACACCGATCGGAATGCCCCAGGTAATTGAGGACTCGGGGCTGATTTTTGCGCCCAGGATATGCGGCCCGTAAGCAATCAAAAGGATGAATCCGGAGTACAGCCCAAGCATGATCGCTGAAAGAATCCAGGCGAATCGTTCTCTCTTGCTGACCAGCTCCTTGAAGCGCGGGCTGTTTTGAATCGAGAGGTAAATGCTGTCGTTCATTGTTTTTATCCTCGCAGCACAGATTTAGTTGGAACGGTATCCACTCTATGCGGCTGCCGGACAGGTTCCAGACGACCTTAGTATTAGAACGACATGACAGAGTCGCCAATCTCAAGCATGTACCCAATAAAATGTGGGAGCGGGCTTGCTCGCGAATGCAGTGGGTCAGTCGCCATCATCGCTGACTGAAACACCGCATTCGCGAGCAAGCCCGCTCCCACAAAGGTCAGATTATTTGGTCCAGTCGGCAACGCGATCCGGGTGTTTGGCCACCCAATCCTTCGCTGCGGCTTCAGGCTTGGCACCCTCCTGAATCGCCAACATGACTTCGCCGATTTCGTCTTTCGACGCCCATTGGAAGTTCTTCAGGAACTTCGCGACTTCAGGTGCTTTGGCATCCAGGCCCTTGCTACCGATGCTATTTACGGTTTCAGCCGCACCGTAAACGCCTTTCGGATCTTCCAGGAAGCGCAGTTTCCACTTGGCGAACATCCAGTGCGGCACCCAACCGGTGACGGCAATGGATTCGTTTTTCTTCTCGGCACGGGTCAGCTCGGCAATCATGCCGGCGCCGGAACTGGCCTTGAGTTGATACCCGGTCAGGTCATAGTCCTTGATCGCCTGCTCGGACTTGAGCATCACGCCTGAACCGGCATCGATACCGACGATACGATTTTTGAAGCTGTCGTCGGTTTTCAGATCGGCAATAGACTTGGCCTTGACGTACTCCGGCACGATCAGACCGATTTTCGCATCCTTGAAGTTCGGGCCGTAATCGACGACCTGATCCTTGTTCTTGGTCCAGTATTCACCGTGAGTCACGGGCAGCCACGCCGACAGCATGGCGTCGAGTTTGCCAGTGGCCACACCTTGCCACATGATCCCGGTGGCAACCGCTTGCAGCTTCACGTCATAACCGAGTTTCTGCCTGATCACTTCCGCGGCCACGTTGGTCGTGGCGACGCTGTCCGACCAGCCGTCTACATAACCGATCGTCACTGCCTTGCCTTCAGCACTGGCCATCGTAGAACTGATCGCCAGCACCAAAGCGGCACCTGCGCCCAAGAGTCGTCGCATCTTCATCGTTACTTCCCCGAAAGTGCTGCGCTCGACGGATGCCGAGCCGCTCAACGTATTGTTATGGTGCACAGCGCCCCCATCACGCCTCACCGCAAACTCGTTCAAACATCAGCGGAGTACTGACGCCACGATAATCAACCTGACGCCCACGATGACCTGCTCTGCCAGCGACCTCAAGGCATCGAGAAACGACATCAGAAGGCCATTAATTGCAACCGTCGCAAATCCATCCGTCACACCGCCCGAACTTTGCATGACAAAATTATGCAGGCCACCAAGCGCGGGACAAATGCAGGTAACATGCGCGGCTTTGTTCCCAGACGGCCTGACCATGCCCGCGACATCCCGCTTTCCTTTTTTTGCTTATTTATTTGCCTGCCTGCTGGGGCTTTTTGCCCTCGGTGGCTTCTGGTACGGCCTCGGCAAACCGGTGATCCTGCCGGACGTGGCCAGCGCGACGCACAAGCTGCAATGCGCCTCCTACACCCCGTTCGACAAAGACCAATCGCCGTTCGATGTGCCGTTCAAACTGCGCCCCGAGCGCATGGACGCCGACCTCGCATTGCTGGCAACCCGTTTCGAATGCATCCGTACTTATTCCATGACCGGCCTGGAGGCCCTGCCCGACCTTGCACGCAAGCACGGCTTGAAGCTGATGATCGGCGCCTGGGTCAACAGCAACCCGGTGGACACCGCCAAGGAGGTCGACCTGCTGATCGCCTCGGCCAATGCCAACGCCGATGTAGTGACCTCGGTGATCGTAGGTAATGAAACCCTGCTGCGCAAGGAAGTCACCGGCGCACAGTTGGCGACGCTGATTAACAAGGTCAAAAGTCAGGTCAAACAACCGGTGACCTACGCCGACGTCTGGGAATTCTGGCTCAAGCATCCCGAAATCGCTCCGGCGGTGGACTTCCTGACCATTCATTTGCTGCCGTACTGGGAAGACGATCCGTCGAACATCGACGCTGCATTGCAGCATGTGGCCGAAGTGCGTCAGGTGTTCGGCAACAAATTCGCGCCCAAAGACGTGATTATTGGCGAAACCGGTTGGCCGAGCGAAGGCCGTCAGCGCGAAACCGCCCTGCCGAGCCGGGTCAATGAAGCCAAGTTCATTCGCAGCTTTGTGATCATGGCCGAGCAGCAAGGCTGGCATTACAACCTGATCGAGGCATTCGACCAGCCCTGGAAACGCGCCAGCGAAGGTGCGGTCGGGGGTTACTGGGGACTGTTCGACGCCAACCGTCAGGACAAGGGCGTGCTGGCCGGGCCGGTCTCGAACGTGCCGTACTGGTCGCAATGGCTGGCACTGGGTGGCTTGATCTTCATCGGCACACTGATCCTCGGCGGTCGCGTTCGTAGCACCCGCGCGGCGTTGGTGCTGCCACTGCTCGGCGCGTTGGCGGCCTGTTCGATTGGCGCCTGGGGCGATCTGGCCCGTGTCACCACCCGGTTTGCCAGTGAATGGCTATGGGTCGCTTTGCTGACGGGGTTGAATCTGTTGGTGTTGGCCCATGCTGCGCTGAGCTTGAGCGCTCGTACCGGCTGGCGTGAACGCGCCTTCAATGCACTGGAGCGTCGCGCCGGCTGGTGGCTGGCAGCGGCAGGTTTTGCCGCGGCGGTGATGATGCTGGAGCTGGTGTTCGACCCGCGTTATCGCAGTTTCCCGAGTGTCGCGTTCATCCTGCCGGCGCTGGTGTACCTGTGCCGTCCGGTGAGTGTGCCACGCCGGGAAATCGCCCTGCTGACCTTCATCATCGGCGCAGGCATTGCGCCGCAGTTGTATCAAGAAGGTTTGCAGAACCAGCAGGCCTGGGGTTGGGCGCTGGTGAGTGTGTTGATGGTGGCGGCGTTGTGGCGCAGCTTGCGGGTTCGCAAGGGCTGATTTTCAGCGCGCCGGCCGGCCTCTTCGCGAGCAAGCCCGCTCCCACAGGGTTTACGCAATCCTTGTGGGAGCGGGCTTGCTCGCGAAGGCTGACTATCAGGTACTACGAGAAGCCCGGACCAGCCGCAAAGCAGCAATCACCACTGCAAACACCGCCAACGTGGTGTTGTACAACGCCAGCGCCGGAAATCCGAACACCAGCGCCAGCACCGCCAGCCACCACCCCGCTCGCCCTGGCAGAACAAAACCAATCACGGCGGCAGCCAATGCTACCCAGCCCAGAACCTTGAAATGAATCATCAAGCCGAGATTCGAACGAACCTGGCATTCCCAACGACTGGCCTCATCAACGCAAATGCCAACCCATTGAGCATCCTCCATGAAGCCGTAACGCGCGCCATAACTGGCGGCCAGCCATAACGGCAGAAGAACGAGCAACAGGATCACGGGCAGACGGCGGGACATGAAACACTCCAATAAACGAAATCGGCGGCCAGCTTAATCCCCCGCCCGCGGTAAGCAAGTGACATCAACAGATAACTGTTCATCAAATAGCTGCAAAGTGTATCGTCCAGCTACCGTTGCTCCGAAATCAGGCCTGTTTGGTGCCCATCATGGCACTTTGGCGCAAATCCTGTGGTCATAGCCTGCGAACTTCATCCGGCACCTTCCTCTAAGGGATCTAGTCATGCTCCGTTCCTTGCGCTGCGCCGCCCTGTTTGGCGGCTTGATTTTAAGTGCGTCCGCACTGGCGGCCGACATTGATGCCGCCAGTTACGGCTACCCCCTGACCAACCCGTTCGAGGCGACCATCGCCACGACACCGCCGGAGTTACGCCCGGAATTGCCGCTGGATGACGACATCAATCAGGAGGATCGCAGCGTCACGTTGCGCCCCGAGCGTGAATTCAGCCTGCCGGACAACTTCTGGCCGGTAAAGAAACTCACCTACCGCATCGCCACGCAAGATCAAGCGGCACCGTTGATCTTCCTGATCTCCGGCACGGGTGCACGCTATGACAGCACCCTCAACGAGTACCTGAAAAAGCTCTACTACAAGGCCGGCTATCACGTGGTGCAGCTGTCGTCGCCGACCAGCTTCGACTTCATGACCGCCGCTTCGCGTTTCGCCACACCGGGCGTGACCAAGGAGGATGCCGAAGACATGTACCGGGTGATGCAGGCCGTGCGGGCGCAGAACCCGAAGCTGCCGGTCACCGATTATTTCCTGACCGGTTACAGCCTTGGCGCACTGGATGCGGCATTTGTCGCGCACCTGGATGAAACCCGTCGCAGCTTCAATTTCAAGAAAGTCTTGCTGCTCAACCCGCCGGTCAACCTTTACACCTCGGTCACCAACCTGGACAAGCTGGTACAGACAGAGGTGAAAGGCATCAACAACACCACCACTTTCTATGAACTGGTGCTGGACAAACTGACCCGCTACTTCCAGCAGAAGGGCTACATCGACCTCAACGATGCCCTGCTCTACGACTTCCAGCAGTCCAAGCAGCACTTGAGCAACGAACAGATGGCCATGCTGATTGGCACTTCGTTCCGTTTCTCGGCAGCGGACATCGCCTTCACCTCGGACCTGATCAACCGCCGCGGCCTGATCACGCCACCGAAATACCCGATCACCGAAGGCACCACCCTCACGCCGTTCCTCAAACGCGCACTGCAATGCGACTTCGACTGCTACCTGACCGAACAGGTCATTCCGATGTGGCGCGCCCGCACCGACGGCGGCAGCCTGCTGCAACTGATCGATCAGGTCAGCCTGTATGCACTCAAGGACTACCTGCACGACAGCCCGAAAATCGCCGTCATGCACAACGCCGACGACGTGATTCTCGGCCCTGGCGACCTGGGGTTTCTGCGCCGGACCTTTGGCGACCGTTTGACTGTTTATCCATTGGGCGGCCATTGCGGCAACCTCAACTATCGCGTCAACAGCGACGCCATGCTGGAGTTTTTCCGTGGCTAAATACCCCCTGCTGATCGCAGCGTTACTCTGTGCAGGCGTCGCCAACGCCGACAACAGCAAAGCCAACGCACCTGTGGTGGTCGATGGTGACGGCTTCAAGCAACCACTGAGCAAACTCAAATTCAACCCGGGGCTGGATCAGCGCGAGTTCGAACGTTCGACGCTCAACGCGTTGAACGTCTACGACCCGCTGGAAGAATGGAACCGCCGCGTCTACCACTTCAACTACCGTTTTGACCAATGGGTGTTCCTGCCCGTGGTCAACGGCTATCGCTACATCACCCCAAGCGTCCTGCGCACCGGCGTCAGTAACTTCTTCAACAACGTCGGCGATGTGCCAAACCTGGTGAATAGCTTGCTGCAATTCAAAGGTCAGCGTTCGATGGAAACCACCGCGCGCCTGCTGCTCAACACCACCATCGGTGTCGCCGGCCTGTGGGACCCGGCCACCGCCATGGGGCTGCCGCGCCAGAGCGAAGACTTCGGTCAGACACTGGGCTTCTACGGCGTACCGGGCGGCGCCTACTTCGTGCTGCCGATCCTCGGCCCGTCAAACCTGCGTGACACTGCAGGCCTGGTGGTGGATTACACCGGCGAATCGGCGATCAACTTCTTGAACGTGGCCGAAGTCAGCTCCAACCATCCGGAAGTCTGGGCACTTCGCGTCATCGACAAGCGCTATCAGAACAGCTTCCGTTACGGCCAGCTGAACACGCCGTTCGAGTATGAAAAAGTGCGTTACGTGTACACCGAGTCGCGCAAGCTGCAGGTTGCCGAGTAATTGCATCGGCAACACCACAAAACAAATGTGGGAGCGGGCTTGCTCGCGAAGACGGTAAAACAGTCAACATTGATGCTGAATGTTATTACCTCTTCGCGAGCAAGCCCGCTCCCACACTTGATCGTATTGCCAGGCTTCAACCTTTGACTGCTTTCCAGGTCTTGCTCACCGCCATCACGCCCACCAACACCGCCGCACCCGCCACAATCCCGGCCACCGCATTCAGCAACGTCGGCACGATAAACCCGGCCCCACCAGCACCCGCGCTGACACTCTCGATCCAGTGATGAACCACCGGCACGCCGTGGGTCAGAATCCCGCCGCCGACCAAGAACATCGCCGCGGTACCGATCACCGACAGGCTTTTCATCATGTACGGCGCTGCACGCAGAATCCCGCCGCCGATGCTTTTGGCCATTTGACCGGGCTTCTGGGTCAGCCACAGACCGAGGTCATCGAGTTTGACGATGCCGGCCACCAGGCCGTAGACGCCGATGGTCATGACGATGGCGATGCCCGAGAGCACGATCACTTGCTGGGTCAGCGAAGCGGCAGCCACGGTGCCCAAGGTGATGGCGATGATTTCCGCCGAGAGGATGAAGTCGGTACGGATCGCCCCTTTTATCTTGTCCTTCTCGAACGCCACCAGATCGACCGCCGGGTTGGCCACAGCCTCGACCAATTCTGCGTGTTCAGCCTGATCTTCAGCTTTGCTGTGCAGGAACTTGTGAGCGAGTTTCTCGAAGCCTTCAAAGCACAGGTAAGCGCCACCGACCATCAACAACGGCGTGACCAGCCACGGAATGAACGCACTGATGGCCAAGGCCGACGGCACCAGGATCAGCTTGTTGAGGAACGAGCCTTTGGCCACGGCCCACACCACCGGGATTTCCCGCTCGGCACGCACGCCGGAAACCTGCTGGGCATTGAGCGCCAGATCGTCGCCAAGCACGCCGGCGGTCTTCTTCGCGGCCATTTTGGTCATCAACGCCACATCGTCCAGTACGGTGGCGATGTCGTCGATCAGCACCAGCAAACTGCTTCCTGCCATGAATCGGGCTTCCTTCTTGAATGAATGGTGCGCAGCATAGCGCGACCCGAGGCCAGACGGGGCATTCTTGAGCGCCGCGCGAGGCCGGTGCTACCATGCGCAACCGCCAGAACAGGCAAGGAACTCCTTGGTTTATGAGCACCATCCGCGAGCGCAACAAAGAACTGATCCTGCGTGCCGCCAGTGAAGAATTTGCCGACAAGGGCTTCGCTGCGACCAAAACCAGTGACATCGCGGCCAAGGCCGGGCTGCCCAAGCCCAACGTCTACTACTACTTCAAATCCAAGGAAAATCTCTACCGCGAGGTCCTGGAAAGCATCATCGAGCCAATCCTGCAGGCCTCGACGCCGTTCAACGCCGACGGCGTGCCCAGCGAAGTGCTGAGCGGCTACATTCGCTCGAAAATCCGCATCTCCCGTGACCTGCCCTTCGCCTCCAAGGTGTTCGCCAGCGAAATCATGCACGGCGCCCCACACCTGAGCCCCGACCTGGTCGAGCAGCTCAACGGCCAGGCCAGGCACAACATCGACTGCATCCAGACCTGGATCGACCGCGGCCAGATCGCCCCGATCGACCCTAACCACCTGATGTTCAGCATCTGGGCCGCGACCCAGACCTATGCCGATTTTGACTGGCAGATCTCTGCGGTGACTGGCAAAGCCAAGCTGGATGAGGCCGACTATGAGGCGGCGGCGCAGACGATTATCCGGTTGGTGCTTAAGGGGTGTGAGCTGGATCGGTAGACCGTGGCGCGGCCTTCGCGAGCAAGCCCGCTCCCACATTGGATCTACTGCGTACACAAAATCTGTAAACAACCGAGATCAACTGTGGGAGCGGGCTTGCTCGCGAATGGGGCAACTCGGTTCCCCATCAAACCCAAATGGCATCCCACAACGGATAGTCGCCAAGCTTTTCAATCAGCCCCGCCCGCAATGGGTTCGCGACAACATATCGAGCGAGCTTCACCAAATCCTCCTCTCGCCGCAATGCATGATCATGAAAACTCTGTTGCCAAAGGCTGCCTACCCTGCCAGTCGCCGCATTGATCGATCGAGTACTCAACGATTTGGTCTGACACATCAGTTGTCCCAGCGATCCTCTTTGTAGCTGGATTAACCAGTGAAAATGGTCAGGCATGACCACAAAGGCCAAGGAGTCGGCAAAACCCTGATCCTGTGCTTGCTTGAATTGATGTACGACCATCCTGCCCAAGGTGTAATCCTTGAAAACAGGCTCCCGCCCAAGGGTATTGGCCGTCAGTAGGTAGATGCGGCTTTGCTCTGCATAACGACCAATGCGCAGGCGATGTGATGCTGACAGTTCAGGCATTCCTTTGCCCCTTCATGGATGAAATCATGAAAAGGCTAGATCAGCGAATACCGGATAGTGGGGCATACTTTTAGCTGGATGTGTCTGGAACACCGCCTTCGCGAGCAAGCCCGCTCCCACCGTTGATCTGCGGTGTTCACACAATTTGTGTCCACCGACGACCAGTGTGGGAGCGGGCTTGCTCGCGAAAGCGGTAGATCAATCACCCAATAATCAAGCCGTCACCCCCGCATCCGCCCTCAACCCCTGCGTCTCGATCGCCCTGATCGCGCACTGCTCATCCACATCAGACAAATCACCGCTGATCCCCACCGCCCCCAACACACTCCCATCCTGATCCCGAATCAACACGCCGCCCGGTACCGGGACGACACTGCCCTGCCCCAGGCTATTCAGCGCGGCGAAGAACGCCGGGCGTTGTTGGGCGTCCTGGGCCAGCAGGCGTGAGCCCTTGCCCAGGGCGATAGCGCCCCAGGCTTTGCCGATGGCGATCTGCGGGCGTAGCAGGCTGGCGCCGTCTTCGCGCTGCAGCGTTATCAAGTGCCCGCCGGCGTCCAGCACGGCAACGGTCAAGGGCGCGGCGGAGATTGCACGGCCTGCGGAGATGGCCTGGCTGGCCAGGTTGACTGCGACGTTCAAGGTTAAAGCGCTCATGGTGCCGTCCTCATTTTGTTATTGGGAAAGCCGTTGGATTGCTTTCTGTTGCGCAATCCGATGCAACAAATAGAACACAATGAATTATTTTTTTGTATACAATAATTATCGAAAAGCGCCACATGCGACGAAAAGCCACAATCCTTCGGGCTTCCGACGAATGAAACAGCTGCTTGAGAAAATGGATTGACCTGCGCCGTCCGCCGTGAATACACTCTGCGCAAAGCCACTTGTATACAATTACAAAACGTAAGAGGCACAAAACCATGAGCAAAATGAGAGCAATCGAAGCCGCCGTTCTGGTGATGCGCCGTGAAGGGGTTGATACCGCTTTTGGCATCCCGGGCGCCGCGATCAACCCGCTGTACTCCGCCTTGCAGAAGGTCGGTGGCATCGATCACGTCCTCGCTCGCCACGTTGAAGGCGCCTCGCACATGGCCGAGGGCTACACCCGCACCAAGGCCGGCAATATCGGCGTGTGCATCGGCACCTCCGGCCCGGCCGGTACCGACATGGTCACCGGGCTCTACAGCGCCTCGGCCGACTCGATCCCGATCCTGTGCATCACCGGCCAGGCACCGCGGGCGCGGATGCACAAGGAAGACTTCCAGGCCGTCGATATCACCAGCATAGTCAAGCCGGTCACCAAGTGGTCGACCACCGTCATGGAGCCGGGCCAGGTGCCTTACGCGTTCCAGAAAGCCTTCTATGAAATGCGCTCCGGCCGCCCAGGCCCAGTGCTGATCGACTTGCCGTTCGACGTGCAGATGGCTGAAATCGAATTCGACATCGACGCCTATGAACCGCTGCCGCTGGCCAAGCCGACCGCTAATCGCGTACAGATCGAGAAGGCTCTGGCCATGCTCGATCAGGCTGAACGTCCATTGCTGGTCGCCGGTGGCGGCATCATCAATGCCGACGCCAGCGAGTTGCTGGTGGAGTTCGCTGAGCTGACCGGCATTCCAGTGATCCCGACCCTGATGGGCTGGGGCACCATCCCGGACGATCACCCGCTGATGGTTGGCATGGTCGGTCTGCAAACCTCGCACCGTTACGGCAACGCCACGCTGCTGAAGTCGGACGTGGTGCTGGGTGTCGGTAACCGTTGGGCCAACCGTCACACCGGTTCGGTCGACGTTTACACCGAAGGCCGCAAGTTCATTCACGTCGACATCGAACCGACCCAGATCGGCCGCGTGTTCACCCCGGACCTGGGCATCGTGTCCGACGCTGCTGCCGCGTTGACCGTGTTCATCGAAGTCGCTCGCGAATGGCAAGCCGCCGGCAAACTGAAAAACCGCAGCGCCTGGCTGCAAGACTGCCAGCAACGCAAAGCCAGCCTGCAGCGCAAGACTCACTTCGACAACGTACCGGTCAAGCCGCAACGCGTTTACGAAGAGATGAACCAGGTCTTCGGTAAGGACACCTGCTACGTCAGCACCATCGGTCTGTCGCAGATTGCCGGCGCGCAGTTCCTGCACGTCTACAAACCGCGTCACTGGATCAATTGCGGCCAGGCCGGTCCGCTGGGTTGGACCATTCCGGCCGCACTCGGCGTGGTCAAGGCTGATCCGACCCGCAAGGTGGTGGCGCTCTCGGGCGACTATGACTTCCAGTTCATGATCGAAGAACTGGCGGTGGGCGCGCAGTTCAAGCTGCCGTACATCCACGTTGTCGTGAACAACTCGTACCTGGGGCTGATCCGTCAGGCTCAGCGCGGTTTCGACATGGACTACTGCGTGCAGTTGTCTTTCGACAACCTCAACGCTCCGGAACTCAACGGTTACGGTGTCGACCACGTCGCTGTCGCCGAAGGCTTGGGTTGCAAGGCGTTGCGGGTGTTCGAACCGGCTCAGATCCAGCCTGCCCTGCGCAAGGCTCAGGAACTGATCGAGGAGTTCAAAGTGCCGGTGATCGTCGAAATCATTCTGGAGCGCGTGACCAACATTTCCATGGGCACCGAGATCAACGCCGTCAACGAATTCGAAGACCTGGCGCTGGTCGGCAACGATGCGCCAACGGCGATTTCGTTGCTCGACTAACTGCTGATCGTTCCCACTGTGGGAGCGGGCTTGCTCGCGAAGGCGGCGGCACAGTCAACATTGATGTCGCCTGATACACCGCTTTCGCGAGCAAGCCCGCTCCCACAGGGATCCGGGAACGATGACCATACCTATACGGGAGACCACCATGCCGCGTTTCGCAGCCAACCTGTCCATGCTGTTCACCGAGCAGGATTTTCTTGCCCGTTTCGACGCTGCCGCCAAGGCCGGCTTCAGTGGTGTCGAATACCTGTTTCCCTATGACTTCAGCTCCGCCGAAATCAAGGCCAGGCTCGATGCCAATGGCTTGACCCAGGTGCTGTTCAACCTGCCGGCCGGTGACTGGGCCAAGGGCGAGCGCGGTATCGCGTGCTTGCCGGATCGGGTCGAAGAATTCCGCGCCGGTGTCGATCTGGCCATCGCTTACGCCAACGTGCTGGGCAACACCCAGATCAACTGCCTGGCCGGTATTCGTCCGCAAGGTGTCGACGATGCCACCGTGGAAAAGACCTTTGTCGCCAACCTCAAGTACGCGGCCGACAAGCTGCAAGCGGCGGGCATCAAACTGGTGATGGAAGCGATCAATACCCGAGACATTCCAGGCTTCTACCTGAACAACACGGCGCAAGCCCTGTCGATTCGCGAACAAGTCGGCAGCGCCAACCTGTTCCTGCAATACGACATCTATCACATGCAAATCATGGAGGGCGACCTGGCCCGAACCATGGCTGCGCACTTGGGCGAGATCAACCACATCCAGTTGGCCGACAACCCAGGGCGCAACGAACCGGGCACCGGTGAAATCAACTACCGCTTCCTGTTCGAACACCTGGACCGCATCGGTTATCAAGGTTGGGTTGGCTGTGAATACAAGCCGCTGACCACCACTGAGGCGGGCTTGGGCTGGTTGAAAACCCATAACGCGATTTGATTGATCAACACAAAACACTGTGGGAGCGGGCTTGCTCGCGAAGAGGCCCTGACATTCAACATCTATTTTGACTGATCCACCGCTTTCGCGAGCAAGCCCGCTCCCACCAAAAGCTTTCTCCCATTTGCTTGAGCAACACAAAAACAAGAGGATTTTCTCATGGCTAAAATCGGATTTATCGGCACCGGCATCATGGGCCACCCAATGGCGTTGAACCTGCAGAAAGCCGGTCACAGCCTGTTCCTGTCGGCGCATCACGACCCCGCGCCTGCCGACCTGGTGGCCGCTGGTGCCGTCGCCCTGGCGAACCCGAAAGAAGTGGCCCAGGAAGCTGAATTCATCATCGTCATGGTCCCGGATACCCCGCAGGTCGATGACGTGCTGTTCCGCGCCGATGGCGTTGCGGCTGGCGTGAGCAAGGGCAAAGTCGTGATCGACATGAGCTCGATCTCGCCGACTGCCACTAAAGCCTTCGCAGCCAAAATCAACGAGAAAGGCGCGCAGTACCTCGACGCCCCGGTTTCCGGTGGCGAAGTCGGCGCCAAGGCTGCGACCCTGAGCATCATGGTCGGCGGCGATGCCGATGCCTTCGAACGCGCCCTGCCGCTGTTCCAGGCCATGGGCAAGAACATCACCCTGGTTGGTGGCAACGGCGACGGTCAAACCGCGAAAGTGGCTAACCAGATCATCGTTGCGCTGAACATCCAGGCCGTCGCCGAAGCCTTGCTGTTCGCCTCGAAAAACGGTGCCGATCCAGCCAAGGTGCGTGAAGCGCTGATGGGCGGTTTCGCGTCGTCGAAGATCCTTGAAGTCCATGGCGAGCGCATGATCAAAGGCACTTTCGACCCAGGCTTCCGCATCAGCCTGCACCAGAAGGACCTGAACCTGGCCCTGGCGGGCGCTCGCGAACTGGGCATCAACCTGCCGAACACCGCCAATACCCAGCAAGTGTTCAGCACCTGCGCGGCCATCGGTGGCAGCAACTGGGACCACTCGGCGCTGATCAAAGGCCTGGAACACATGGCGAATTTCTCGATTCGAGATAAATAACACCGATCTGAAACTGGCTAGGTTCCTGTGGGAGCTGGCTTGCCTGCGATGGCATCGACTCGGTCTACCTGAAAGACCGCGTCGCCTGAATCGCAGGCAAGCCAGCTCCCACAGGACCGCGTCGCAACACCTGCTGTCGTCTTTCCCCAATAACAAGAATTCCGGGAGCCCGCCATGTCGGTCGATCCGCAACAATTGCTGCGCGAACTGTTTGCCACAGCCATCGACGCGGCCCATCCGCAGCACGTCCTCGAAGCCCATTTGCCCAAAGATCGCAGCGGTCGGGTGATCGTCATCGGCGCCGGTAAAGCCGCAGCCGCCATGGCCCAGGTGGTCGAGCGCTGCTGGCAGGGCGAAGTGTCCGGCCTGGTGGTGACCCGTTACGGCCACGGCGCCCCGTGCGAAAAAATCGAAGTGGTCGAAGCCGCACACCCGGTGCCGGATGCGGCTGGTTTGGCTGTCGCAAAGCGGGTGCTGGAACTGGTCAGCGACCTGAGCGAAGACGACCGCGTGATCTTCCTGCTCTCGGGCGGTGGCTCTGCCCTCCTCGCCTTGCCCGCCGCCGGCATCACCCTCGCCGACAAACAGTCGATCAACAAAGCCCTGCTCAAATCCGGCGCGACCATCGGCGAGATGAATTGCGTGCGCAAGCACCTCTCGGCAATCAAGGGCGGTCGTCTGGGCAAAGCCTGCTGGCCGGCCACGGTTTATACCTATGCGATTTCCGATGTACCGGGCGATCTCGCCACGGTCATCGCGTCCGGCCCCACCGTGGCCGACCCGAGCACCTCGGCCGAAGCGCTGGCGATCCTCAAGCGTTACGACATCGAAGTTCCGGCCTCGGTGCGTATTTGGCTGCAAAGCCCGGAATCGGAAACGGTCAAACCCGGCGATCCGAGCCTGGCTCGCAGTCATTTCCAGTTGATCGCACGCCCACAGCAATCGCTCGAAGCGGCAGCGGTGAAAGCCCGTCAGGCCGGTTTCAGTCCGTTGATTCTCGGCGACCTGGAAGGTGAATCCCGGGACGTGGCGAAGGTCCATGCCGGCATTGCGCGGCAGATCGTCCAGCACGGCCAGCCGCTGGCAGCGCCGTGCGTGATTCTGTCCGGCGGCGAAACCACTGTCACCGTGCGCGGCAATGGCCGTGGCGGGCGCAACGCCGAATTCCTGCTGAGCCTGACCGACAGCCTCAAAGGCTTGCCCGGCGTCTACGCACTGGCCGGCGACACCGACGGCATCGACGGCTCCGAAGACAACGCCGGCGCCATCATGACCCCAGACAGTTACGCCCGCGCTGCCGCCCTCGGCCTCGCTGCCTGCGATGAACTGGACAACAACAATGGCTACGGCTATTTCGCCGCGCTGGATGCGCTGATCGTCACCGAACCGACCCGCACCAACGTCAACGACTTCCGCGCCATCCTGATTCTCGAGAGCACTAAACATGACGCCTGATAAGAAGGTCAAAATTCTCGCCACCCTTGGCCCGGCCACCAACGGGATTGACGACATCCGTGAGCTGGTGCAGGCCGGGGTCAATATCTTTCGCCTGAACTTCAGCCACGGCGATCACGCCGACCACGCCCAGCGCTATCAGTGGATTCGTGAAGTCGAGCGCCAGCTGAATTACCCGTTGGGGATACTGATGGACCTGCAAGGCCCGAAACTGCGGGTCGGCAAATTCTCCCAAGGCAAAGTGCAGCTGCATCGCGGCCAGGCCTTGCGTCTGGACCTCGACCCGACGCCGGGTGATGAGCGCCGGGTCAACTTGCCTCACCCGGAAATCATCGCCGCGCTTACGCCTGGCATGGACCTGCTGCTAGACGATGGCAAACTGCGCCTACGGGTGGTGACCAAGTACGCCGACGCCATCGACACCACGGTGCTCAACGGCGGCGAGCTGTCGGACCGCAAAGGCGTCAACGTGCCGCAAGCGGTGCTCGACCTGAGTCCGCTGACTACCAAGGATCGTCGCGACTTGAGCTTCGGTCTGGAGCTGGGGGTGGACTGGGTCGCGCTGTCGTTCGTGCAACGTCCGGAAGACATTCTCGAAGCCCGCGCACTGATCGGCGACAAGGCCTTCCTGATGGCCAAGATCGAGAAGCCATCGGCCGTGACTCAACTGCGGGAAATCGCCGAATTGAGCGATGCGATCATGGTCGCTCGCGGTGACCTGGGTGTTGAAGTGCCGGCCGAAAGCGTGCCGCAAATCCAGAAAAACATCATCAGCACTTGCCGCCAACTCGGCAAACCGGTGGTGGTGGCGACGCAGATGCTGGAGTCGATGCGCTTCTCCCCGGCCCCGACTCGCGCCGAAGTCACTGACGTCACCAACGCGGTGGCCGAAGGCGCGGACGCGGTGATGCTGTCGGCGGAAACCGCGTCCGGCGAGTATCCGCTGGAAGCGGTGCAGATGATGAGCAAGATCATCCGTCAGGTGGAAAACGGCCCGGACTATCAGGCCCAACTGGACGTGAGCCGACCGAAAGCCGAGGCCACGGTGTCCGACGCGATCAGTTGCGCGATCCGCCGCATCAGCAACGTGCTACCGGTGGCGGTGCTGGTGAATTACAGCGAGTCCGGCACCTCGAGCCTGCGGGCGGCGCGGGAACGGCCAACGGTGCCGATCCTCAACCTGACGCCGAATTTGCAGACCGCTCGCCGATTGACGGTGGCGTGGGGCGTGCATTCGGTGGTCAACGATCGGCTACGCCAGGTGGACGAAGTGTGCTCGACGGCGTTGGAGATTGCCCAGGCACAGGGCATGGCTCAACGCGGCGATACGTTGTTGATTACTGCGGGTGTGCCGTTTGGGCAGCCGGGGTCGACCAATTCGTTGCGCATTGAGACGTTGATTTAGCGCCTGCACCGGCCTCTTCGCGAGCAAGCCCGCTCCCACATTTAATCTGTGTTCGACACAAGACTAATGTGGGAGCGGGCTTGCTCGCGAAGCAGGCGGCACGGTCCCCCAGACACACAGACCCCCATCATGCCTGCCCACCACTTCAACACCCACTGCCCCGACTGGGCCACTGCCCTGCTCAATGGCTTCAGCCAGATCTTTCTCCAGCGCCATCCGCTGTGCGGCCTGCTGTGTCTGTTGGCGATTCTGTTCAGCGCCCCGGCCCTGCTCGGCGGTGCGTTGCTGGGAGGGGTCGCCGGGTTGCTCACCGCGCAACGTCGCGGTTACACCAAGGCTGATCGTCAGGCCGGACTGTTCAGCTACAACGGTATTCTGCTCGGTCTGCTGCTGAGCCTTTATTTCCCATGGTCAGCGCTGTTGCCACCGCTGATCATCGCCGCTGGGGGGCTGAGCGCGATGCTCACCCAGCAATGGCTCAAGCATTCGCGCGATCATGATTGCCTGCCCGCCTACACCGCGCCCTTTGTCGGGGTGAGCTGGTTGCTACTGTCGTTTGCCGCTCCCCAGCAACCCGCGCCGCTGATCGAAATGACCACACTCAATTTGCTCGCCGCGTCATTGAAAGGGCTCGGTCAGGTGCTGTTTCTCGGTCATCCGCTGGCCGGTGCTCTGATTGCCACGGGTTTGATGATCGCTGACCGTCGTGCCTTCCTGTGGGCGCTGCTCGGCTCCGCTGCTGGTCTCATCTTCGCCTTGCTGCACCACGACACTTCAAGCGCCTTACAGGGCTTGAGCGGCTACAACGCCGTGCTCGCCGCCCTCGCCTTCAGCCAAAATCGTCGCCAGCCTTGGCTGCCATTGTTGGGAATCCTGCTGGCGGTGTTGCTCACACCGGGGTTCGCCGCACTCGGCCTGGCCACGTTGACTGCCCCCTTCATCCTCGCCTGCTGGATGATTCGCGCAGGCATGCGGGTGTTGCGTCAGGCCGCCATGGACAGCGCGCCTTGCGCTACCGAGGGGAATCGACCTAGGCTTCGCTGATTCTGGGTTCAGGCGCTTTCCATGGACAGCAATAAAAACTGGCGTGAAGACCTTTACGTCATCATTTTCCAATCCGATACCCCGGCCGGTCGCCGCTTCGACAGCATTCTGTTGTTGATCATCCTGGCGAGCCTGGTGATCGTGATTCTGGACAGTATCGACAGCGTTCATCAGAACTACGCCGACATGCTGGCGTACATCGAATGGGGCTTCACCATCGTTTTCGCCATCGAATACGGTCTGCGCCTGTACTGCTCGCCCAAGCCGCTGCGCTACGCGTTCAGCTTCTATGGGCTGGTGGATTTGCTGGCGATCGTGCCCGGCATTCTTGCGCTGTATTACAGCGATGCGCAGTACCTGCTGATTATCCGGATCATTCGGATGCTGCGGATTTTCCGCGTGCTCAAGCTCAGCCCGTATCTGAAGCAAGCCAACTATTTGATGACGGCGTTGCGCGGCAGCAAGCAGAAGATCGTGGTGTTTCTGCTCAGCGTCAGCACCCTGGTGACGGTGTTCGGCACCTTGATGTACGTGATCGAAGGCCCGGAACACGGCTTCACCAGCATCCCCAAAGGCATCTACTGGGCCATCGTCACACTGACCACCGTGGGCTTTGGCGATATCGTGCCCAGGACGCCATTGGGTCAGGTGGTTTCGTCGCTGGTGATGATCACCGGTTACTCGATCATCGCCGTGCCCACAGGGATCTTCACCGCGGAACTGGCCAACGCCATGCGCGGCGAACAACTGCAACACGATTGCCCGACCTGCCAGAAAAACAGTCACGAACACGGCGCAGCATTTTGCTCGCGTTGCGGCAATGCGCTGTTCAAGAAACTGGAATAAGCAAAGTGCTTTTTAATCTTTAAAGGGCTATGCGAGCCCGGCTATAGTCGCTGGCAAAACGGTGGCAACACCTCTTCGATGACTGACAACTAACCCGTAGGAGCTGCCGCAGGCTGCGATCTTTTGACTTTGATTGGTGTCGGCAATTTAAGATCAAGAACGAAATCAAAAGATCGCAGCCTGCGGCAGCTCCTACAAAAAAAAAAAGGAATGCGCAGTGAAAAAACTCTTTGGCGCCTCACTTCTGGCCGCGGGCCTGGCCTTGGGCAGCGTGGCACAGGCAGCACCGACCCTGCTTAACGTTTCCTACGACGTGATGCGAGATTTCTACAAGGACTACAACGCTGCCTTCCAGAAACACTGGCAAGCCGAGCACAACGAAAACATCACACTGCAAATGTCCTTCGGCGGCTCCAGCAAACAGGCGCGCTCAGTGATCGATGGCCTGCCGGCTGACGTCATCACCATGAACATGGCCACCGACATCAACGCCTTGGCGGACAATGGCAAACTGGTCCCGGACAACTGGGTCACACGCCTGCCAAACAACAGCGCGCCATTCACCTCGGCCACCGTGTTCATCGTGCGCAAAGGCAACCCGAAAGCATTGAAAGACTGGCCAGATCTGCTCAAGGACGGCGTGCAAGTGATCGTCCCCAACCCGAAAACCTCGGGCAACGGCCGCTATACCTACCTCTCGGCCTGGGGCTATGTGCTGAAGAACGGCGGTGACGAGAACAAGGCCAAAGCCTTCGTCGGCAAACTGTTCAAGCAAGCGCCAGTGCTGGATACCGGTGGCCGTGCAGCGACTACAACGTTCATGACCAACCAGATCGGCGACGTGCTGGTGACCTTCGAAAACGAAGCGGAAATGATTGCGCGTGAATTTGGTCGTGATCAGTTTGAAGTGATTTACCCAAGTGTTTCCGCTGAAGCGGAACCTCCGGTGTCCGTGGTCGACAAAGTGGTCGAGAAAAAAGGCACTCGCGCTGCTGCCGAGGAATATTTGAAGTACCTGTGGTCGCCGGAAGGTCAAGAGATTGCGGCGGCCAACTACCTGCGTCCGCGCGATCCGGCGGTATTGGCCAAGTACACCGATCGCTTCCCGAAAGTGGATTTCCTCTCGGTGGAGAAGACCTTTGGTGACTGGCGCACTGTGCAGAAGACCCACTTCAATGATGGTGGGGTTTTTGATCAGATTTACAGCGGTCAATAACTCCTGAGGCCAATGAAAAGGCGACCCATGAAGGTCGCCTTTTTTTGTGGGAGCTTGAAGACCCAATGAACGGCCTCTCTCAATCATTCTTCAGAGGCATGATTACTATCACCCTGTTCCCTCTTCCGCCGCTCTAGCCAGCCGATTAGCCTCTGCGCATTCCTTCTTGTTCAACGAGACCCGTTTATGAACCCAACGACTCTGGTGCCCCTCGGTACCGCGACAATGACCCGAGGCATGGTGCTGCTCTTTGCCTTCTGTTGCGGCGCCATCGTGGCCAACATCTACTACGCCCAGCCGATCATCGGCCTGATCGCGCCGGACATCGGCCTGACCGACACCATGGCCAGCCTGATCGTTTCGCTGACACAGATTGGTTATGCGTTGGGTCTGTTCTTCCTGGTGCCGTTGGGTGATCTGCTGGAAAACCGCCGCTTGATGATTATTACCACCGTGGTGGCGATTGCCAGTTTGCTGGGCGCGGCGTTCACCGATCAGCCGAACGTGTTTCTGCTCATCTCGTTGCTGGTGGGGTTCAGTTCGGTGTCGGTACAGATCCTGATTCCACTGGCCGCCCACCTGGCGCCGGAAGAATCGCGCGGCCGCGTGGTCGGCGGCATCATGGGTGGTTTGCTGCTGGGGATTCTGCTGGCTCGACCGGTGTCCAGCGTAGTAGCCGATCACTTCGGCTGGCGTGCGATGTTCATCATCGCAGCGGTATTGATGGCGGCCATCAGCATTGTGCTGGCCCTGACCATTCCCAAGCGCCAGCCTGATCACAGCGCTTCTTATGGCCAGTTGTTGGGTTCGCTCTGGACGCTGTTGCGTCAGCAGCCGGTATTGCGTCAGCGCGCGTTTTACCAAGCCTGCATGTTCGCCACATTCAGCCTGTTCTGGACTGCAGTACCACTGGAGCTGTCGCGCAATCATGGCTTGTCGCAAACCCAGATTGCGATCTTCGCCCTGGTCGGCGCCATCGGCGCGATTGCTGCACCCATCGCCGGTCGACTGGCCGATGCTGGCCATACCCGCATCGCCTCGCTGCTGGCCCTGCTATTCGCCAGCCTGAGCTTCCTGCCCGCCTTCATCCACCCGGTCTACAGCGTTATCGGCCTGGCCGTGACGGGGGTGGTACTGGATTTCTGCGTGCAAATGAACATGGTCCTCGGCCAACGAGCGGTCTACACCCTCGACGCTAAAAGCCGCGGCCGTTTGAATGCGCTGTACATGACCAGCATCTTCATCGGCGGCGCGTTTGGTTCTTCGGTGGCCAGCGCGGTGTATGAGCATGGCGGCTGGCTGTGGATCGTGATTGTGGGTAGTGCGTTTCCACTGTTGGCGTTATTGCGGTTTTTGAGTGTTTCGCAAAGGCGTTCGTTGGCAACGGCTTAGGACGCTAAAAGCTTCGCGGGCAAGCCTCGC
This sequence comes from Pseudomonas sp. GM79, assembly GCF_000282495.1. Classification (GTDB taxonomy): domain Bacteria; phylum Pseudomonadota; class Gammaproteobacteria; order Pseudomonadales; family Pseudomonadaceae; genus Aquipseudomonas. The sequence continues at coordinate 7,412 of NZ_AKJE01000065.1, read as the reverse complement.
TCCTACAGGTCTTACGCTAACCCTGTAGGAGCGAGGCTTGCCCGCGAAGGCGATTCGACTGAAACCACTCAATGCCGAACCAGCTTCTCCATCGCCGCATCCGCGAGAAAGGAGGAGCGGCTTTTGACATTGTGCTCTCGCACATAACGGTCAATGCGCTGGATCACGTAGCCAGGCAGTGTCACGTTGACCTTCTCGGTCTTGCCCAGATATTGCGAGATGTCGAGTTCCAGCATTCCCCAACCCATGTCGGCAAATTCCGGATTCTCGCGGTGCGCAGCCGCTGAGGTCGGCATCGGAATCGACTCCCCGTCTGCCATGATCTCCTGCAGCAGGATGTGGGCGATTTCGACCGCCGCGTTGTAAGCATCTTCAAACGTATCCCCGGCCGTTACGGCACCAGGAATATCGGGGATCTGAATACCGATGGCGGTGTTCTCGTCGCCCCACTCGATACAGATTGGGTATTGCATTATGGATCTCCTGCCAAACTGGCTCCCGGGCAATAAAGCCCGGCTCGCCTCCTGATGCTTTTGACCGTCCCGATCGGCAAATCCTTCTTCGGATGAGGGGCGGGTATCGTGTAAGGGTTGTAACGGTGAGTGAAGATGTGATGACTACCGGTGACCCGGTCCAGTGTCCAGCCCGCCAATATCAGCTCTTTGATCAATAACCTGCTCTGCACCACCAGCCTCCTTGCTTCGGCCCAACAAAAATAACCCTAGGGTTACTTTTACTCAAGCACAAAAATCCGGATCACGACGCTCGGTTGTTTTACAGGGTGTTGATTTGATCGGACCTGCTGTCGATTAAGTCCAGACCTTGCTGGCAAAAGTGCCTTAAACAAGCTCATTTTTCGTTTATTGCGATTTTCGTTTGATTCGAATAGCCTTTCAGCATCGCTATTGTAGGAATTTCATCATGTCCCTAGTCATCCACCCACCGATCAATTTGCCCATGGCACGCGAAGTTCAGGCCGCTATCGAAGGCCAGCGCGCCCTCGCGGCCTATCTCGCGACTCAATTCGAAACCCAACGCATCCAGATTTTCGACGAGCAGAATGAAGCTCACAGTGTCGAACTGCCCACTTCAGCCCTGCGATTGCTGGTCGACATCCTCGCGGCATTGGCTGAAGGCAACGCGGTAAAGGTCGTCCCGGTTCACGCGGAACTGACCACCCAGGAAGCGGCGGACTTGCTCAATGTCTCACGCCCGCACCTGATCAAACTGCTGGAATCCGGCGAGTTGTCCTACCACAAAACCGGCAAGCACCGACGTGTGCGCTTTGCCGATTTGATGGACTATAAAAACCGGCGCGACACCGCCAGCGAGCAAGCAATGACGCTTCTCGCCGAGCAAGCACAAGCGTTAAGGACAGGATACGAGTGAGGCACTCCCCTTTTACCGCTGTATATGACGCATGTGTTCTGTACCCCGCTCCCTTGAGAGATTTTCTGATGTGGCTCGCGCTCTCAGGACGTTTCAGGGCGCGATGGTCACTGGAGATACACAACGAATGGAAGCGCAATCTGCTGAAAAACCGCCCGGACCTGACAACAGAGCAATTGGATCGCACGTCCGACTTGATGGATCAGGCCATACCCGATGCTTGCGTATCCGGTTACGAAAAGCTGATCGAAGGGCTCACACTGCCCGACATCGATGACCGACATGTTCTGGCTGCCGCCATACGCTGCAACGCCAGTGTCATTGTGACTTTTAATCAGAAAGACTTTCCCGATGAAACACTCGGACCTTTTGGTATCGAGGCCCAGCATTCTGACGAGTTCGTCGATAACCTCTTTGACCTGGACCCGGCAGCGGTTGTCGCGGCAGCACAACGGCAACGCAAACAGCTAAAGATGCCGCCGATGGATGTCGACATCTATCTTGACCTGCTCTTGCGCCAAGGCCTGATTCAGTCGAGCAAGGCGTTGACCCACTATCGAGCGATTCTTTAATCGCCTCTCACAAACCCCAAAAAGCAAAACGGCGATCCTCAGATCGCCGTTTCCATTCACTGCCCGAATTGCCGTCCCAACCCACCCGGCACGCCATGGATGTCCGTTTCTTCCCATGGCCCGTTGGGGCTGATCGAGCGGCTCCAGCCGTTGTTCCAGCGGTAGTAGGTGCGCTGGCGGTAGAAGGTGTTGGTCTGATCATCGAGAACGTAAACGCCGAGTTTCGCATCCCAATGGCTGTTGCCCCCCGGTGGCGGGGCGAAGCTGGCGGAAGTGCGTGGAATCGGCTTGGACGGTTTGACCGGGATGCTCGGTTTGCTCGGGGCCGTGGTTGGAGGCGGTTTGGTGCTTGGCCCCGAAGGCGGGATTGGCGGCAGCCGTGTGGGCTCGGGCTGCTGGACCGCACAGGCGCTTAACCCCAAAACCATACTGAGGAGAGTGATACGAGCGATGGCGGTCATGGTGGTGCTTCCTGTTATTTATCCGGGCTGTCGATGATCAGTTTTTGTTGCGCGGTGGTGCTGGTGGCCAAGGGTTGGCTGCGACCGATCCATTCGCCGGCAGTCGGTTGGCCAGCGCGGGAGATGCGCGCAACCAGTTGGACTTCAGGGAAGTTCGACAGTTTCAACTGCGGCATCATGGCGTCGGCATCACCCAGTTCGACGGTTGCCGGCAAGTCGGCGACGGTCAGACGCTTGGCGGCCAGCGGTGCGGGGGGGCCGGAGATGGCGCGGGCGAAGATGAACACGCTGTCACCCGGCAGGACCTTGGCCTTCAGCTCTGGCGAAAGTTCGACTTGCACTTTGAGCAGCGCTGCAGCTTTAACCGCAGGCGCTTGGGCAACTTTGCCACCGCTGGCTTCAAGCTTCTCGGCGGCCCGAGTAATGCCGCCTTGCAGAGCGACGCGGGATTTATCATCCGGCGGCAGTTGCGCCAGCAGGCGGTTCCAGTAGTCGATGGCGTCCTGATAACGCTCGCCTTCGAAGGCCGCGATGCCCAGCAGACCGAGGCTGGTGACTTCTTTCGGATCAGCTTTGAGCGCTTCGTCGGTCAGGGCCTGGACCTTGTCCGACCACTTCTTGCCGTCGGCGAAATATTGCGCCTGGGCCCACTGCCCGAGCAGTTCCGGCTGGCGACCGGCCAGGCTTACGGTGCGTTCGAAGATCTTCGCCGCATCGCCCGGACGGTCCTGAGCCATGTAGGTGCGGCCGAGGAAGTACAGGCCTTCGGCCGAATCCGGTTGGGCGGCAACCGCACGCTCCAGACGACGGGTCATTTCTTCCATCGACTGCGGCGCCTGGGCGAATTCGCGGGTCAGCTCGACTTTGTCGCTGGCGCCGAAATGCAGGTACAGCCCAAGGCCCAGCACCGGAACCAGAATCGCCGCCAGCAATGGCAACGGCTTGCCCAGACGCGACACACGCGGCGCCTCGACGCCTTCGGTGTCGGCGAGCAGTTCACGGGCAGCTTCGGCGCGGCCGGTGTCCATTTGTTCGGCGTTGAGTACGCCCTCCTCCTGCTGAGTCTGCAACTCAGCCACGCGCTCCTGATAAAGCGCGACGTTCAGTGCCGTGCGGTCCTCTTCCAGCTGAGCGCGGCGACCACGCAGAACGGGGATCAGCAGAAAACTCAGGGCAACCAGGAGCAGCAGGCCTGCAGCGAGCCAGAAATCAATCATTCTTGGTTTTATCCAACAGGTGGTCGAGGCGCTCGCGCTCCTCGGCAGAAAGCGTGTCCGGGCTGTCAGTACGTTGCACGCGACGACGACGGACGATCACGGCGATGATCACAAAACCGCCCAGCAGCAGGCCGGCGGGGCCGAACCAGAGCAGTGCAGTTTTGGCGTTGAGGGCAGGTTTGTAGCGAACGAAATCACCGTAGCGGTCGACCATGAAATCGATGATTTGCTGGTTGTCCTTGCCCTCGCCGAGCATGCGAAAAATCTCTTTGCGCAGGTCGGCGGCGATTGGTGCGTTGGAATCGGCGATGTCCTGATTCTGGCACTTGGGGCAACGCAGCTCTTTGGTCAGCTCGCGAAAACGCTCACGGTCGCCTTCTTTGGCGAACTCGTAGGTGTCGATGGCCGCGTGGGCCACACCGGCCATGCTCAAACCCAGCACGGCGGCGGCAATCCAGCGCTTCATGGCTTGGCCTCGTCGACCAGCGCCTGATACTTGGCGGCCAGTTTTTCGCGCCAGACCTGTTCGTCGATCACGCCGACGAATTTGTCGCGGATGATGCCCTTGGCATCGATGAAGAAAGTTTCCGGTGCGCCGTATACGCCGAGGTTCAGGCCCAGGGTGCCGGCATCGTCACGGATGTCCAGTTGATACGGGTTATGGAACTCGGCCAGCCACTTCAAGGCATCGGCGTTGACGTCCTTGTAGTTGACGCCGTAGATCACCACGCCTTGCTGCGCCAATTTATTCAGCACCGGGTGCTCGACCCGGCAGGAAATGCACCAGGTGCCCCAGACGTTGACCAATGCCGGTTTACCCAGAAGATCCGCTTTAGTCAGGGTTTTGTCACCCTGCACCGAGGGCAGCGAAAACTCAGGGAACGGTTTGTTGATCATCGCCGAAGGCAGCTCGGCCGGGTTCAGGTACAGACCCCGATACAGAAAAACAGCAACCACCAGAAAAATCGCCAGTGGCAACAGCATCAACCAACGTCTCATGCGGTGACTCCCGTCATGCCGAGTGCTTCACGCACGCGGCTTTTCACCTTGACCCGATAACGACGATCCAGCGCCGCCAGCAAACCGCCGAAACCTGTGAGCAACCCGCCGAACCAGATCCAGCGCACGAACGGTTTGACGTGTACCCGAACCGCCCAGGCGCCCTCGCCCAATGGCTCGCCCAGCGCGACGTAAAGGTCACGGGTGAAACCGGCGTCGATCCCGGCTTCGGTCATCACCGAGTTCTGCACGGTGTAGAGGCGTTTTTCCGGGTGCAGCACACTGATTTCCTTGCCATCGCGGATCACCCGCACGGTGCCCTTGTCGGAGGTGAAGTTCGGCCCTTCGAAGTGCTTGGCGCCGTCGAACACAAACTGATAACCGGCCAGGCTCATGGACTCACCCGGTGCCAGGCGCAGATCGCGCTCGGCACTGTTCTGGCTCGACAACACGACACCCAGCGCGCATACGGCAATGCCCAAATGCGCGATTTGCATGCCCCAATAGCTGCGGGTAAGGGTCGGCAGACCTTTGATCAAACCCTTGTGACGCGTTTTGTCGAAGATATCCCGCACACCGGCCAGCAACACCCAGGCGGCGAGCATGAACGTCGCCAGCACCGCCCAGTTGAAATCGCCGTAAGCGACACCCGCCACTACGGCCAGCGCAGCGCTGCCGAGCAACACCGGGGTCAACATGCTCATCAGCCATTTGACCGGCGTGTCTTTCCAGCGCACCAGCATGCCGACCGCCATCACTACCATCAGTATCGCCATCAATGGAATGAACAGCGCGTTGAAGTACGGCGGGCCGACCGACAGTTTGGCGCCGGTCATTGCGTCGAGAATCAGCGGATACAAGGTGCCGAGCAGGATCATCGAAGCGGCCACCACCAGCACCAGGTTATTGCCCAGCAGCAGGGTTTCCCGGGACCAGAGGTTGAAGCCGACATGGCTCTTGACCACCGGCGCGCGCAGGGCAAACAGCGTCAGCGAACCACCGACCACAAACAGCAGGAAGATCAGGATGAATACGCCGCGCTCAGGGTCGGACGCAAAGGCGTGAACCGACGTCAGCACGCCGGAACGCACGAGGAAGGTCCCGAGCAAACTCAACGAGAACGCGGCGATCGCCAGCAACACCGTCCAGCTCTTGAACACGCCACGTTTTTCCGTGACCGCCAACGAGTGAATCAACGCCGTGCCCACCAGCCAAGGCATGAAGGATGCGTTTTCCACCGGGTCCCAGAACCACCAGCCGCCCCAGCCAAGTTCGTAATAAGCCCACCAGGAGCCCAACGTAATACCGATACCGAGGAAGGCCCAGGCGACGATCGTCCACGGACGCGACCAGCGCGCCCACGCCGCATCGAGACGACCGCCCAGCAGCGCGGCGATGGCGAAGGCGAAGGCTACGGAGAAACCGACGTACCCCATGTACAACATCGGTGGGTGAACGATCAGGCCGATGTCTTGCAGCAAGGGATTGAGGTCGCGCCCATCCGTCGGCATCTGCGGCAGGATTCGGGCGAAAGGGTTAGATGTCAGGATCAGGAACAGCAAAAAGCCGGTGCTGATCATGCCCATCACGGCCAATACGCGAGCCAGCATCACTTGCGGCAATTGTCGGGAGAACACCGACACCGCGAAGGTCCAGCCACCGAGGATCAATGCCCACAGCAGCAACGAACCTTCGTGAGCGCCCCAGACGGCGCTGAATTTGTAGTACCACGGCAAGGCGCTGTTGGAGTTGCTGGCCACATAAGCGACGGAGAAGTCGTCCGCCATGAAGGCATACGTCAGGCAACCGAAAGCGAACAGCAAAAACGCGAACTGTCCCCACGCGGCGGGCTGGGCCAGGCTCATCCACAGACGGTCGCCACGCCAGGCACCGAGCAACGGCACAACGGCTTGAACCAGCGCGAAACACAGCGCCAGGATCATGGCCAGGTGGCCGAGTTCAGGGATAAAGATGCCGGAAGTCATCGATCAACCCTCCTTCGCGGGTGTTGGGGCGGATTGACCACTGTCTTTCAGCGCCTTGGTCACTTCCGGCGGCATGTACTTCTCGTCGTGCTTGGCCAGCACTTCATCAGCCACCACCACGCCGTCAGCGTTGAGCTTGCCGAGGGCGACGATGCCCTGCCCTTCGCGGAACAGGTCCGGGAGGATGCCGCGGTAGCTGATGGTCACGGACTTGTTGAAGTCGGTAACGATGAATTTCACGTCCAGGGAATCGCCAGAACGTTGTAGCGAACCTTTCTCCACCATACCGCCCGCGCGGATACGCGTGTCTTGCGGGGCTTCGCCGTTGGCGATCTGGGTAGGGGTGTAAAACAGATTGATGTTCTGCTGAAGGGCGCTCAGGGCCAGGCCGACGGCAGCGCCGACACCGACCAGGATCGCGAGAATGATGATAAGACGCTTTTTACGCAGCGGATTCACTTGCCGTTCTCCCGGCGCAGACGACGCGCCTCTTGTTGCAGATACCGCTTGCGGGCCAGGATCGGCGCCGCCACGTTGAGGGCCAGTACCGCCAGGCTAATGCCATAGGCTGACCAGACATACAGGCCGTGATGGCCCATGGCGAGAAAGTCGCCGAATGAAGCGAAACTCATCGAGCGGCCTCCAGACTGTTCTGCACTTCGGTTTTCACCCAGCTCGCCCGGGCTTCGCGCTTGAGCACTTCAAGGCGCATGCGCAGCAACAGCACCGCGCCGAAGAAACAGTAGAAACCCAACGCCGACAGCAGCAGCGGCAGCCACATCTCGGCGG
>NZ_AKJE01000064.1 GCF_000282495.1 Pseudomonas sp. GM79 | reverse complement strand
GGCTTGCTCGCGAAGACGTCGGCACATTCAGCATCGATGTAACAGACAAACCGCTTTCGCGAGCAAGCCCGCTCCCACAGGTTCTGTGTTTTTTCATGCCGACACGCGGTAATCCGTTGAACGATCAGTCAGGGGTAAAGTCCAGATAGAAGTAAGCCCATCCATGGGTTTTATCGAGGAGGCACCGATGCAAAAGTGGAAAATCACTTTCGTGGATGATCACGGTGAAACAGTGGACGAACTCTTCGAGTGCGAGGAATGCCCGAATAGCGAGCAAGCCGCCAAACTCATTCGCGCCCGACGCCTGCCGATCGCTGCCGAACTGGATCTCAATGATCTGGAGGGTCGTACCGATGATCCGACCGTCAAAAGTCTGAAATCCCAGAACAGCATTGAAATCATCAGTATTACCCCGATCTGATACACCTCTTGTCACATTCACACCCAGACCTTGGCAGCAGCTCTATCTTGGGGCTACTCTGCAAGCGAGATCAGCGAATGACTCGCTAAGGTCTGGTCTTGTCAGCTACATGCTTGTTTCCCGGCGGCAACCTCTGTTGCCGTATCGCTCTCACCAATCGGTTGAAAGTGCAGGGAATACGGAAAGTCTATCCATCAGTCTGAGGGGGACGTTTCATGAGCACAGCCTATCAAGAAGACATCAGCAGCAGCGTGCTGCGCCGCATGAAAGAAGGCGGTTTCGACTTTTCACGATTCCATCCCATCGAGTTCTACGCCATTTTTCCGGACGAGGAGCGGGCACGCAGGGCGGCAGGTCATTTTTGTGGTGAATCCTTGAATGCCCAGATCAGCGTGCGAGATGACGGCGCGTGGCATCTGGAACTGAGCAAAGTGATGTACGCCACCTACGACGGGATCGGCGACTTTGAGCAGGACTTCGAGGCGGTGGTCGAGCCTCTGGGCGGTATCATCGAAGGATGGGGCGTCAAGCAGGAGGTACGAGGGCTACTCGCATAACTTTATGAACAGTGACAACACTCAGCAACGGCTGACCTTTGGGTTGGCCGTTTTCGTTTGTGGGGGAAGATCAAGAGATCGCAGCCTCGTTTCACTCGACAGCTCCTACAGGTGAAACGAGGCTGCGATCTTTTGATCTGGGTTTTTGATTCATAACGTTTCAAAAAAACAAAAAAAACCGCCTGAGCAGGCGGCTAAAGGGAAGTTTCGGTCAGGTTTTCCAGCGAATGCGCGGATTATCCGCATCGCCCCCCGGGCAGTGAAATCAACTCTGGCTATGCTGCTGATAGGCGACAGCATTGCTTCGCCATGAAGCGGGGGCAATCAGGTTGGGGCATTTACCGCACAGGATTGGTGCGGTGCGTGCAGCGTCATTATCCAACTGATTGATATCAAAGCGTTTATGCCGATGGCACGGGCCTTGCGAAGGCCTGGATGTCCGGGTGACAAGGAGTACGGCATGATCCGCACCTATTTTGATGAGATGTACGATGCCGGCGGCCAGGTCCGCCCGCATTATCGGGAGTTTGCCCGTTGGCTGGCCGAAACGCCTGACGAGCTTTTGGCCCAACGGCGACGCGAGGCTGATCTGTTATTTCATCGTGCCGGGATTACCTTCACGCTCTATGGTGATGAGCAAGGGACAGAGCGCCTGATTCCCTTCGACACCATTCCCCGCAGTATCCCCGCCAGTGAATGGCGGGTCGTCGAGCGCGGCTGCATTCAGCGGGTCAAGGCATTGAACATGTTCCTTGCCGACCTCTATCACGAGCAGCGCATCATCAAGGCCGGCATCATCCCGGCCGAGCAAGTGCTGGCCAACGAGCAATACCAGTTGGCGATGCAAGGGCTGGATCTGCACCGCGATATCTATTCGCACATTTCCGGTGTCGACCTGGTACGCGATGGCGACGGCACGTACTACGTGCTCGAAGACAATCTTCGTACCCCCAGCGGCGTGAGCTACATGCTCGAAGACCGCAAGATGATGATGCGATTGTTCCCCGAATTGTTCGCAGCCCAGCGCATCGCGCCGATCGACCACTATCCGAACCTGTTGCTCGACACCCTGAAAAGCTCCAGCCCGATCGATAATCCGAGCGTGGTGGTACTGACGCCGGGGCGCTTCAACAGCGCGTTTTTCGAGCATGCGTTTCTGGCCCGGGAAATGGGCGTTGAACTGGTGGAAGGTGCGGACCTTTTCGTGCGTGATGACAAGGTGTTCATGCGCACCACAGACGGGCCGAAAGCCGTCGACGTGATCTACCGTCGCCTCGACGATGCTTTCCTCGACCCACTGGCGTTCAACCCGGACTCGATGCTCGGCGTTCCAGGTCTGCTGTCGTCCTACCGTTCCGGCAACGTGGTGCTGGCGAATGCCATCGGCACCGGGGTCGCGGATGACAAGTCGGTGTATCCCTTCGTCACGGACATGATTCGTTTCTACCTGGATGAAGAGCCGATCCTGAAGAACGTGCCGACATGGCAGTGTCGTAATCCCTCTGAACTGTCCCACGTGCTGGCCAATCTTCCAGAACTGGTGGTCAAGGAAACCCAGGGCTCCGGTGGTTACGGAATGCTGGTGGGGCCGGCGGCGACGGCAGCGGAAATCGAATCTTTCCGCGAGCGGATCAAAGCCAAGCCCCACGCGTACATCGCCCAACCGACGTTGTCTTTATCGACCTGTCCGACCTTTGTCGAAAACGGCATCGCTCCACGCCATATCGACCTGCGTCCGTTTGTATTGTCTGGCCGCGAAACCCGGGTTGTGCCCGGCGGTTTGACCCGTGTCGCCTTGCGCGAAGGCTCCCTGGTGGTGAATTCCTCCCAGGGTGGCGGAACCAAGGACACCTGGGTGGTCGAGGATTGAAGGAAGCCTGCCATGTTAAGTAGAACTGCCTCGGATCTGTATTGGATGTCGCGTTACCTGGAACGGGCGGAAAACCTCGCACGGATGCTCGACATCAGTTATTCGCTGTCACTGATGCCACAGGATGGACGTGGCGATGGCTTGCACGAACTCGCCATGCCGTTGCTGATCACCGGCACTCTGGACGATTATCTGGAGCGTCACGGCAATCTGCATGCCGAACGACTGCTGCATTTCTTCGCTTTGGATGCGGCCAACCCGGCGAGCATCTACAGCTGCCTCGGTGCCGCGCGAGCCAGCGCCCATGCGGTGCGTGGGCGAATCACCGCTGACATGTGGGAAAACATCAACGCCACCTGGCTGGAGATTCGCGGGATCGCCGAGCAGGGCTTGAGTCGCTACGGCATGAGCCGTTTCTGTGAGTGGATCAAGGAACGTTCCCACCTGTTCCGCGGCGCGTCCTACGGCACCATCATGCGTAACGACGCGTTCCGCTTTATTCGTCTGGGCACCTTTATCGAAAGGGCTGACAACACCTTGCGCCTGCTCGACGCCCGTTACGAAATGGCCGGCGATCAGGCCGAAGCGGTCAGCGACGGCACGGCTCACGCCTATTACCAGTGGAGCGCGTTGCTGCGGGCCTTGTCGTCGTTCGAGGCCTATACCGAGATCTATCGCGACGCTCCTGGCGCCCGGCATGTGGCCGAGTTGTTGCTGCTGCGCGCCGACGTGCCGCGCTCCCTGCGGGCCTGCACCGAAGAAATCGACCAGATCCTCGCCCAATTGCCGGGGGCCAACGGCCGTCCTGCCCAGCGTTTGGCGGCAGAAATGGACGCGCGCCTGCGCTACACCGGTATCAACGAAATCCTCGGCGAAGGCCTGCACGCCTGGCTGACCGAGTTCATCCCGCTGGTGCGCCAGTTGGGCAACGCCATACACAGTTCCTATCTGGAGGCTGCATGAGACTTTCCATTAGCCACGAGACCACCTATCACTACGAAGATCAGGTGCGGGCGAGCATCCAGTACCTGCGACTGACCCCACACGACAGCGATCGCCAACACGTGCTCAGCTGGCAGCTCGACCTGCCACGCCCGGTGCGCGCGCAACTCGATCCATTCGGCAACATTCTGCATGTGCTGACCCTGGACGAACCCCACGAGGCAATCATTATCGGCGCCCGAGGGCAGGTGGACATCGACGAACTGCGCGAAGCCGAGCATGAAAGCCAGTCGGCGCTGCCGTTCCTGCGCTTCACGCGCCTGACCGAGGCCGACGAAGCGCTGCGCGCATTCGCCGAGAAGGCCTGTAAACAACGCCGGGATCGTACGGCGCTGATCGATTTGATGCATGGCCTGAACCAGCACATGACCTACACGCCGGGTTCCACGGAAGTAGACACCAGTGCCGCCCAGGCTTTCGCCGGGCGTTCCGGGGTCTGCCAGGACCATACCCATGCGTTTCTCGCCTGCGCCCGCAGCCTGGGCATTCCCTCGCGTTATGTGTCGGGGTATTTGTACAGTGAGAACAGCGAACACCTGGCCAGTCACGCTTGGGCTGAAGCCTGGCTGGATGACGCCTGGTACAGCTTCGACGTAACCAACGAACTGGCCCGCCCGGAGCGTCACCTGAAACTGGCCGTGGGGCTGGATTACCTCGACGCCTGCCCGGTGCGCGGCATGCGTCGTGGCGGTGGGGGGGAGCAGATGCATGCGAAGGTGTTTGTCTCGCCGACGCCGGTGATCTCGGTGCAACAGCAATAAGATTGGTGATACCGCTTCGCGAGCAAGCCCGCTCCCACATTAGAACTTTGGCGTGCACAAAATTTGTGACACAAAGGAGATCCAATGTGGGAGCGGGCTTGCTCGCGAAGAGGCCAGCCCAGGAGCACAAAGCTCAAGCAATCAAGGTCGCACCTTGCGCCCCGCCATGTGCTTCAAATACCCCACCAACAATTCCAGATCCCCCTCCGGCAACACGGTCGTCGCGAACGCCGGCATCTTCGCCTGTGGCCACTGACGCAAGCTCTGCGGATCACGAATGTAGCGCTTGAGGAAATCCGCGCCGAAGTACTCGGTCGGGTTGAACGGAATATTCAGGTCCGGCCCGAACTGCGCATCCCCCGCGCCATTGAGTCGATGACACGCCAGGCAGTTCTTCTGAAACAGCGCAAAGCCCTTGTTCACCGGATCGTCCGCCTTCAGCGCAGGATCGGGCAGCAGGGCAGGGAAGCGCTCGGCCACCGGGGCCATGCGCTTGATGCTCGCTACTTCGAACGGCCATTGCTCGGGGCTGATATTGCCCGTTTGCGGATCGGTCCAGACCAGGTAAAACGGCCCCGCACTGGGCTTGCCCTCTGACAACGGTGGCCACGGCCTGGCCGGGTCTTCAATCGCCAGCCAGGCCCGCGCGCCTTGGGTATTGAGCAACGGTGCGGCGGCCAGTTCGGCGGCAAAACCGTCCAGAGCAACGGCTTGCAGATGATCCTCAGGCTTGATGCCCGTCAACAACGCCGCCAACGGCACGGCGCGGTAGCTCATGTCCCGTTTGTAGGAAACGTCGTTGGTGATCGTGATGGTCTGAACCTGAGGATGCTTGAGCAATTGCTCGGTCTGCCAGGTGCGAGAACTTGCGCCCAGCTCCAGATTCAGCTGTGCGGCAGACAGAGGCATGCTGAGCAGCAAGACCCCAAACACAATGAGCGCTTTCAAGTGATCGCCGTCCATGTCGTGGATGTGCCGCAAAGGTTGGCACAGCCACGCCGGCTCGAATAGCGAGCCAATCACATTTTTATCAGGCGAAATGAAAACCCTGATGCTCGATCAGCCGATCACCTTGGTCAGGTTCGGCAAAATCAACAACAGCGTAGTGGCAAATAGAATGAGCCCGGCTTGACGAACTTTCGAATGCTTGAACATGGCTTGACCGCCTTTTTTGTTATTTCCTGGTGCCTGCCTGCATATCCATGACGGCAGAGCGTTGCACTTCCTGTAGGGCGACGAGTGCCTCGGCAAAACCCGACGACAACTTCGTACAGGTTTACCTTAGGGTCCGCGTTACGCTTGACTTAGATCCATTTCGTATGGAATTAGCACTCGTCGCAGCTAAAAAGGCATGAGGCTTATGGCCAGCTTCTTGGGCGCCCGTTTGCTAGACAGCTTGGTGATGGGAATCGGTTTATCCGGTAGCAGACTACCGTTCGTCTGAGCGTGACCGTCAATGCCAATGAGCGCTGTGGTCATTGAATCCACGGCTGCTCGGCATAAGGTGAGGGCATAAAGATCAGGGTCACACGGTCTCCTGCAGGAGCCGCCGAAGGCTGCGATCTTTTGATCTTTTGATCTTCATTCACCATCAGGTTTCGAGGACGTCATGACCCAGGCTTTGATATTCGACGCGTTACGCACGCCCCGTGGTAAAGGCAAGGCCAATGGCGCCTTGCACAGCGTCAAGCCAGTGAATCTGGTGGCCGGATTGTTGACGGCGCTGCAGCAGCGCACGTCCTTGGACACCAGTCAGGTCGATGATGTGGTGCTCGGCTGCGTGACGCCCATCGGCGATCAGGGTTCTGACATCGCCAAGACCGCCACGCAGGTGGCCGATTGGGACGTCAGCGTGGCCGGCATGCAGCTCAATCGCTTCTGCGCGTCGGGTCTGGAAGCGGTGAACCTCGGCGCGATGAAAGTGCGTTCCGGCTTCGAAGACCTGGTGGTGGTCGGTGGCGTCGAGTCGATGTCCCGCGTGCCCATGGGCAGCGATGGCGGGGCTTGGGCGCTGGACCCGGAAACCAATTTGCACAACCACTTCACGCCCCAGGGCGTGGGTGCGGACCTGATCGCCACGATTGAAGGTTTCAGCCGTCAGGACGTCGATGCCTTCGCGTTGCACTCCCAGCAGAAGGCAGCGCGGGCGCGGGCGAATGGTTCATTCAACAAGTCGCTGGTGCCGGTGCAGGACCAGAACGGCATCATCCTGCTCGATCACGATGAGTTCATTCGTGCCGACTCAACGATGGAAGGCCTGGGCAAGCTCAAGCCGAGCTTCGAAATGATCGGGCAAATGGGCTTCGACGCCACCGCATTGCGGGTTTACAGCCAGGTGGAGCGGATCAACCACGTGCACACGCCGGGCAACAGCTCCGGGATCGTCGATGGCGCGGCGCTGATGCTGATTGGCTCCGAAGCGAAGGGCCGGGCGCTGGGCTTGCAGCCACGGGCGCGAATCGTCGCCACGGCGGTCACCAGCACCGATCCGACCATCATGCTCACCGGCCCCGCGCCGGCGACCCGCAAGGCGCTGGCCAAGGCCGGGCTACGGGTCGAAGACATTGACCTGTTCGAAGTCAACGAAGCGTTCGCCTCGGTGGTGCTCAAGTTCATCAAGGACATGGCCATCGACCCGGACAAGGTCAACGTCAACGGCGGCTCCATCGCCATGGGCCACCCGCTCGGCGCCACCGGCTGCGCGATTCTCGGCACGCTGCTCGATGAACTGGAAGCCCGGCGCCTGCGCTATGGCCTGGCGACATTGTGTGTCGGCGGCGGCATGGGCATTGCCACCATCATCGAACGCCTCTGAGCCCTGACTTCAAGGAACATTGCCATGACCCAAGCCATCCGTTACGAAAAGGGCCAGGATCAAATCGTTGTCCTGACCATCGATATGCCGGGCCAGAGTGCCAACACCATGAACGCGGTCTACCGCGACGCCATGGCCACCTGCGTCGCCCGATTGGTCGCTGAAAAGGACGCCATTGCCGGCGTCATCATCACTTCGGCCAAGAAAACCTTCTTCGCCGGCGGCGACCTCAATGAACTGATCAAAGTCGGCAAACCCGAAGCCAAAGCCTTTTACGACATGGTGCTGATCCTCAAGGGTCAACTGCGTACCCTGGAAACCCTCGGAAAACCAGTGGTCGCCGCCATTAACGGTGCGGCGCTTGGTGGTGGTTGGGAAATCTGCCTGGCGTGCCACCATCGCGTGGTGCTGGACGATCCGTCGGTGCTGCTCGGCCTGCCGGAAGTCACTCTTGGCCTGCTGCCGGGCGGCGGCGGGGTAGTGCGCATGGTCCGCATGCTGGGCATCGAAAAAGCTCTGCCGTATTTGCTTGAAGGCAAGAAAATCCGCCCGCAACAGGCGTTGCAGGCGCGGTTGATCGACGAGTTGGCCGCCGATCGCGATGAACTGATGGCCAAGGCGCGGGCGTGGATTGTCGATCACCCGGTCGCTGTGCAGCGCTGGGACGTGAAGGGTTATCAGATTCCTGGCGGCACGCCGTCGGATCCCAAGCTCGCGCCGATGCTTGCTATCACGCCATCGATTCTGCGCAGCAAAACCCAGGGCTGCCTGCCCGCGCCGGAGAAAATCCTCTGTGCTGCGGTGGAAGGCGCTCAAGTGGATTTCGACACGGCGCACCTGATCGAAACCCGCTACTTCACCGAGCTGACCACCGGCCAGGTGTCGAAAAACCTCATTGGCACGTTCTGGTTCCAGCTCAATGAGATCAATGCCGGCGGCTCGCGGCCCCAAGGCATAGCGCCTTACGTAACAAAGAAAGTCGGCGTGCTCGGCGCCGGGATGATGGGCGCGGGCATCGCGTTTGTCAGCGCATTGGCCGGCATCGACGTGGTGCTCAAAGACATCAACCTCGCCGCGGCAGAGAAGGGCAAGGCCCATTCAGCGGCGTTGCTGGACAAGAAGGTTGCGCGTGGTCAGTTAACTCGTGAGCAGCGCGAGGCAATTCTGGCGCGAATCCATGCCACCGAAAACGATGCGGATCTGGCCGGTTGCGATTTGATCATTGAAGCGGTGTTTGAAGATCGCGAACTGAAGGCCAAGGTCTCATCGGCTGCGCAAACAGTCGTCGGCCCGGATACGGTCATCGCCTCCAACACCTCGACCTTGCCGATCAGTGGCCTGGCCACCGCCGTGCCGGACCAGACGAAATTCATCGGCCTGCATTTCTTCAGTCCCGTGGAGAAAATGCCGTTGGTGGAAATCATCAAGGGCGTCCATACCAGCGACGAAACCCTGGCTCGCGGTTTCGATTTCGTCCTGCAAATCAAGAAAACGCCGATTGTGGTCAACGACAGTCGCGGCTTCTTTACCTCGCGGGTGTTCGGCACCTTCACCAACGAAGGCATCGCCATGCTCGGCGAAGGCCTGAGCGCGCCGATGATCGAGACCGAAGCGCGCAAGGCCGGTATGCCCGTCGGACCTCTGGCGATCTCCGACGAAGTTTCCCTCAGCCTCATGAGCCATATCCGCGAGCAAACAGCGAAAGACCTGCGAGCAGAAGGGAAAACCCTGATTGAGCACCCGGCATTCGCCGTGATTGACTTGTTGCTCAAGGAATACAAGCGTCCGGGCAAGGCCGCTGGAGGTGGTTTCTACGATTACCCGGCCACAGGGCAGAAGCATTTGTGGCCAGAGCTGAAAACCCGCTTCGAGAAAGCCGATGGGCAGATTTCGCCGCAGGACATACGCGATCGACTGCTGTTCGTCCAAGCCATCGAAACCGTGCGCTGCATGGAAGAGGGCGTACTGACCTCGACGGCGGATGCCAACGTCGGCTCGATCTTCGGCATCGGCTTCGCGGCATGGACCGGCGGTGCGCTGCAGTTCATCAATCAGTACGGCGTGAAAGACTTCGTCGCCCGCGCCCAGTACCTGGCCGAGCAGTACGGCGAGCGCTTCACTCCACCTGCACTGCTGCTGGAGAAAGCCGCCAAAAACGCGTTGTTCTAAGGGGCGTTCTAAGGGACCGATGACGCGTTCCGGGGCTTGCCTTGCCACCGTGTTTCAAGGCAGGCTCTGGGGTGTGCATTATTCCCATCATGTGTCAGGTATTTTTTATGTCGTTACGCATCTGCATTCTGGAAACCGACATCCTGCGTCCGGAACTGGTCGATCAATATCAGGGTTACGGGCAGATGTTCCAG
Source organism: Pseudomonas sp. GM79 (assembly GCF_000282495.1). Lineage (GTDB taxonomy): Bacteria > Pseudomonadota > Gammaproteobacteria > Pseudomonadales > Pseudomonadaceae > Aquipseudomonas. The sequence goes on along the minus strand of NZ_AKJE01000064.1, from coordinate 10,042 downwards.
CGTCTGTTTTCGCAGCAACCCATCGCTGCCGAGTTCACCGTGTACAACGTGATGCAGGGCGATTATCCCAGCGATGACCTGACCTTTGATGCGTATCTGGTTACCGGCAGCAAGGCCGATTCCTTCGGCACCGACCCGTGGATTCAAACCCTCAAGACGTACCTGCTGAAACGTTATGAGCGCGGCGACAAACTGTTGGGCGTGTGCTTCGGCCATCAACTGCTGGCGCTGCTGTTGGGTGGCAAGAGCGAGCGGGCGACCCAAGGCTGGGGTGTCGGCACCCACAAATACAAACTCGCTGCCAAGGCGCCGTGGATGAGCCCGGTGAGGGAAGAACTGACGCTGCTGATCAGTCATCAGGATCAGGTCACGGCGCTGCCGGAAAACGCTACGGTCATCGCTTCGAGCGATTTCTGCCCGTTCGCCGCGTACCACATCAACGATCAAGTGCTGTGCTTCCAGGGGCATCCGGAGTTCATTCACGATTACTCACGGGCGTTGCTGGATATTCGTCAGGAAGCGCTGGGCGAGCAGATTTATTCGAAAGGTATGGCCAGTCTTGAACACGAGCATCACGGCACTACCGTCGCAGAGTGGATGATGCGGTTTGTGGCGCACAAGCCTGAGGGTGAGGCGGTTAAACGCTAAAAGCTTCGCGAGCAAGCCCGCTCCCACATTGGATCTTCGTCGTGACACAGATCCAATGTGGGAGTGGGCTTGCTCGCGAATGGGGGCAACCGGTTCTTACTGAAAAAACGTGTGGCTCTACAACCACCCCGACCGCTTGAAGCTCGTCCACAAACTGACGCACCCAACGGTGATAAATCCCAATATCCCGAAATACCCGTAATGCCAAGTCAACTCCGGCATGTTCTCGAAGTTCATCCCGTAGATCCCGGCCACCGCCGTCGGGAACGCCAGAATCGCCGCCCACGCTGCAAACTTGCGCTGCACCACGCTCTGGCGTGACGCCTCCAGCAATACCCCGACCTCGATGGTTTGGCTGGCAATGTCCGCCAGGGTCGTCAGGTCTTCCATCTGCCGCGTGACATGAATCTGCACATCGCGGAAATACGGGCGCATGTTCTTGTCGATGAACGGAAAACTCAGCTTTTGCAGTTCCTCACCGATCTCCACCATCGGTGCCGCATACCGGCGCAAGCGCAATACATCGCGGCGCAGGCTGTGGAGTTTCTGGATGTCGCGCTCGTTCAGGGAACCGCACATAACGTTTTGTTCCAGCTCATCGATCTCGGCATGGATCGCTTCGCCCATCGGCTGGTAGTTTTCAATCACGAAGTCGAGGATGGCATAGAGTACGAAATCTTCCCCATGCTCCAACAACAGCGGCCGCGCTTCACAGCGCTGTCGGACGTACGCGTAGGACGCCGAATGTCCATTGCGTGCGGTAATGATGTAACCCTTGCCGGCGAAGATATGAGTTTCGATGAACTGCAGTTTGCCTTCATTGCGGATAGGCGAATACGTGACGATGAACAGCGCGTCGCCGAACGTCTCCAGCTTCGGTCGGCTGTGTTTTTCCAAGGCGTCTTCGATGGCCAGTTCATGCAGGTTGAACTGGCGTTGCAGGTTGAACAGCTCCTGGGCGTTCGGCTCTTCGAGGCCAATCCACACAAAATGGCCAGGCTTGGCAGCCCAGGCAGCGCCTTCGTCGAGGGTGATATTGGTGACTTTCTTACCGGCGCTGTAAACCGCAGCAGCAACGACTCTACCCATGATGGTGATTCACTTCTTATTAGCCGCTTTCTATTGGTAAAGACTGGCGGTGCCAGTCAGGATTCAGCTTAACCTTGTCTGCTGCTTGAGAGTCAGCAAAATCTGTAGAGTTCGCAGGCAAAAGAAAACCCGCACAGGGCGGGCTTCTTTCAGGCAGCTTGCAGTTGCCGATCCATCGAATCGATGCACTCGCGCATCTGCTCACGGCACTGGGCGATCAGCATCGGCATATCATCCAGACTCAATCCAGCCGTAGGAATCGCCGGCAGCGAACGGATCAGAATCTTCCCACTGCGCCAGCGGTTCAATCGCATGTGTTTGACGTAACTGCTGACACACACCGGCACGATCGGCACTCCGGCGGCAATCGCCATCTGGAACGCGCCTTTCTTGAACGGCAGCAGCTCTTCACCGAGGTTACGGGTGCCTTCCGGGAAGACCCAGATCGAGGTGTCTTCATGCTGCAAGGTGCGAGTCGTGGTCAGCATCGACTGGCGTGCCTTGTGCGCATTGCCGCGGTCGATCAACACATTGCCGGCCAGCCAGAACAACTGCCCGAACAAAGGCACCCACTTCAGGCTCTTCTTGCCAATGCACACAGTGCGGCGGGGCACCACGTTGCCGAATACAAACAGATCGTAGTTGGACTGGTGGTTGGCAATGATCACGCAGCTGTCAGGTTTATCCATTAACGGCCCGACGTCGGCCTTCACCCGCAAACGCAGAATGCACATCGCCGGCCACGCATACAGACGTGCGCATAAACGGCTGTTGTCCGGATTGAACGGCCGGCAAAGACCGAGAATCACCCCAAGCATGCCGGCCAGAATAAAGTGCAAGCCCATCAATAACATACGAAACACAAACAGCATTTAAAGGGCCTACCGGGACAAAAGGTGGCGCAGTGTACGGATGTGCACTGTTTTCGGCAATTGCCGCTATAGAAGTGGGAGATAGCCGATGTTTGAGCGCATGTTTCCGACTTATGGGTCAGATGCGGTTTAGAGCGGTTGTAAGGTTTTAAACCAAGCGGGCAAGAAAAAGCCCGACACGACGGTCGGGCTTTTCGGTACAGCGCGTTCGGGCTTAACCCATATGCTCCTGATCCAGGATGATCGCGTTGTCCAGCGTCTCCAGCAACGCCTTGCGCACTTTCAGCTTGGTGTTTTTATGGGCGGTCATGTTGAGCTTCTTCAACTGACGAGCCGCCGCCAGCGCTGCGCCTTGCAGCTCTTCGGCCGACACCACCACATCAAGGAAGCCGGCATCCACAGCACTCTGCGGATTGAACATCTCGGCATTAATCACCGCACGATGAAACGCCGACTTGCGCAGACGATCACGCGCCAGTTCGATACCGGCGTGGTGCATGGTCATGCCGATCTGCACTTCGTTCAGGCCAATGCTGAACGGGCCATCGACACCAATGCGGTAGTCAGCCGACAACAGAATAAACGCACCCTTGGCCACCGCGTGCCCAGGGCACGCCACGACCACCGGGAATGGGTGCGACAGCAGGCGACGAGCCAATGTCGACCCAGCTGCGACTAGCGCTCTGGCCTCGTTAGGGCCGGCCGTCATCACCTTCAAGTCGTAACCGCCCGAAAAAATCCCCGGCTGACTGGTAATGATCACCACCGCCCGATCCGCCACCGCCCGATCCAGCGCAGCGTTAAACGCAACAATCACATCCGGTGAGATGGCATTGACCTTGCCATTGCTCAAGGTCAGGGTCGCGATACCGTCTTCGAGATGGTAAGAAATCAACTCACTCATGACGCCAATCCTTCTAATAAAGTAGGGCTGACGTTACCCACCGCCGTAGGCCAGGTAAAGCGCCGTGACTGACCGTCCGGTCACCCTTTTCCCCGCCCGGCAAGCGTTGCCGGCCACGCCAGCCGCGCATTCCCCTCTATATAGAAGAGGGCGCGAAGCCGGAGATTGGCGGGTTTGCCATGGCACGGCACCCAGCGGAACGACTAAATCGCTAACCGCATGAAAATTCTGCAAAAAAAGTTTGCCATCAGAAAAGCTTTCGACTACATTAGCGCGCCTCGACAGACAGAACATGTTTGACGAGATACGGTGAAGTGTCCGAGTGGCTTAAGGAGCACGCCTGGAAAGTGTGTATACAGGAAACTGTATCGAGAGTTCGAATCTCTCCTTCACCGCCAAATTCGATGTACACAAAACCCCTGATTTCGAGAGAAGTCAGGGGTTTTGTGGTTTCTGGTATCTGGATTTCATGCCTCGCGACGGAATTGCCCCGGATGTAACAGCAAAGACGCATCCGAAAATGATGTAGGACAAGTGCCAAAGCGTGTGGGAAGTAATGCTGGAAAGCCAGGCGGTTAGGTGCTTCCATTGGTTCCAGCACCTCATCTGGGCCATCTTGGGAAGGGGTATTTGTTTTGCTCATCCAAAGTGCAAAATGAATCAAAGGGCAGCGCAAATGACACCACCCCCATTATCCAGAAGGGACATTCGCACGTTATGCAGGAAATGACCATGAAACAGGCGGAGCTGGAAAAGGTTCATGTGGAGATCGTCAAACTGATCGCTGAACAGCGCAAGCTGAACGCCGAGGCCGGCAAGATGACCCGTGAAACTTTTTGGTATCCAGTGGCGGTTGCTACTGGGTTGATTGGTACGGTAGCTACCGTTACTGCTGTGATGATCAAGCTGCTCTAGGCGAGCTTTTTGTGTTCATCATTTCCGCGCTGGGGAATGATGCGTGCCTCTATGAAAAAGGAAATCTCATGATCACCACCACAACCCACACCATCGAAGGCCGGCAAATCACCACATACCTGGACATCGTCAGCGCCGAGTCGGTGCAGGGCGTCAACGTGATCCGCGATCTATTTGCGGGTATGCGGGATTTTTTCGGTGGGCGCTCTCAAACGTTGGAGCGAGCATTGAAAGATGCGCGGATTCAGGCGACCGACGAGATCAAGGAGCGGGCGCGAGCGCTTCAGGCGGATGCGGTGGTAGGGCTCGACTATGAGATCAGCATGCCGGCCGGTAAAGGTGGAATGGTGGTGGTGTTTGTGACCGGGACGGCGGTCAAGCTGAGGTAGGACGCCGCGCTGGCCATTCGTCGGGCACGTAACAATCTGAATCACAAGTCCGGGAATGACCGGCTAGTCTCAAAATCCTGGGTGGTCGATATTTTTCAGGCAAATAGGGCTTGCCGGTACCGACCCGTTTTGAGAGGAGCGAAGATATGACTGAGCCGTACATCGAAGACGACGGGGCGGAGTTTCCGATCAATAATTGCGTGCAGTGTGGTCAGACGGACTATGTGCCGAGCTTCGGTGAAGACCGTATCAAAATCAACAAAATCAAATCTACGGTACCTCGAACTCGAGGGCCGAAATCGAAATTCATGCCCAAGCTGGGTGCGCCTTCCCGGAAGTAAACAGTGACTCGTACGAGCCCCGCCATTGAGCGGGGTTTCTTGTTTTTGAAGGGAAAAAAGCGTGCTTGGAGGCAATGCGGGGAAATGTCCTACAGTCATGCAGGTTTTTTCACAAACTTTTCACACCTGCCTACGTAGTCTCAGCTCATCCGTTAGAAAGCAGTACCCTGGCCCGTCTCCCCAGCGGGCTTTTTTTTGCCTGTCATAAAACCTTTTCCATAAATGCTGTCCAACCGTCGCCAATGACGAGGTTGTTCTGTGTTTGTGTCTGGACTTTGCCTCCTCTAAAGCATTCAATCTCCGGCCTTTCGGTTTTCCCTTTTTTTGAGGTTCTCGTTATGCGTTTGACACTGCCTGCTCTGGTTCTGGGCCTTTTGGTTGCTCAAGGTGCGATGGCTGCCGGTGATGGTACTGCCGCGCTCGGTGGTGGTCTGGGTGGCGCACTGGGTAATGTGATCGGCCAGAAAATGGGCGGCAGCACAGGCGCAGCGATTGGTGCTGGCGTAGCGGGCGCAGCCGGCAGTGCTGTTGCAGCACGCAAAGGCAGCCGCACCAAAGCGGCCATCGGCGGCGGTGTCGGCGCGGCGGGCGGGTCGGTGATCGGCAACAGTTTGGGTGGCAAGACTGGCTCCACCATCGGTGCCGGCCTGGGCGGTGCATTGGGCGGCGGTGTGGGCAGCAATCTGTCCAAAAAAGGCCACTGATCCCAAGATGATCCGCTGAAGAAGCCCGGCTCAATGCCGGGCTTCTTCGTTTTGGAACGTTTCTACAGTATGTGGCTCAAAGCTCTTACAGTCGGTATCTGATTCGCTGTTCTACAGACGCAGATGCCAGACTGATGCCTATCCGCGGCACGATCTTCCCCCGATGCGGAAATTAGAGGTTCATATCATGCGTTTGACATTGTCCACGGTGGTTTTAGGACTTTTGATTGCTCAGGGTGCGATGGCTGCCGACGACGGCACTGCTGCAGTGGGCGGTGGTCTTGGCGGCGCGTTGGGTAACGTGGTCGGCGGTCAACTAGGCGGCAGCACAGGAGCAGCGGTTGGCGCTGGCGTCGGCGGTGCGGCAGGCAGCGCGGTCGGTGCGCGCAAGGGCAGTCGAACAGAAGCGGCTGTTGGCGGCGGTATCGGCGCGGCAGGCGGTTCGGTGATCGGCAATAGTCTGGGCGGCTCCACCGGTTCGACCATTGGCGCTGGCGTGGGCGGTGCAGCCGGTGGCGCGGTGGGCAGCAACCTGGGTAACGACAACGACAGTTCGCATTCCGGCGGTGGCAAACACAAGCACAAACATAAAAATAAGTACAAGCATCACTAACTCGATATCGAGTGACAAGAAACCCGGCCCCCGCGCCGGGTTTTTCGTTTGTGTCACCAGGACTCTGGAACGTTTGCCCGTAGGACGCCTCGAACTAATACACCCCTGAACGTTGTGAGGCATGTCATGACTCCGGAAACAGAAGGCATGGAAGATGAAGGTCCGATCAATGATCCTGGAAACGAAGATCCGGGGTCTCTGATGGACGACGCCACGGTGCCGCTCAATGATGCCGATGACGCAGGCGATGTGGGCAATTGTGAATACGACGAATACGACGAGGAAGACGACGAGTGATCGTGCTTTACGGTCAGGCCGACCGATCGTCCTTCTGATCGAACCACATCGATCATGTTCTCCTCGAAATGTCAGGATCTGCTTTTCAGGTCCATTGAGAGGTGCGTTATGAACGCTGATCCAAAAGACTCCGATATCGACGATACCCCCGAATATCCGCTGCCTTCCCCCACCAATCCCCTGAGTCGCGACCAGCGCCCGCCCGACGATGACGACACCGGCGTGGAGCAGGTGCCCACCGATACCGATGATGTGAAGCGCGGGGATGTGGAAGCCAATCCCGATGACCCGGACATTGCCGGTGACGATCTATCGGGAGAACCGAGTTGAAACCTGCGCAGCGATCCATCGCCGCTCGTCGATTGCGCGGCACCTTTAAAAAGCGACCGCTGCCAGACATCAGGTAAAGCACTCTTTAAAGGAGGTGCGCCATGATCAGGTCAAAACTGACGACCCTGACGGTGGTTGGCTTATTGTCGATCAGTTCATTGGCGGCGTTTGCTCAATCTACTGGCCGCGATGCGCCGGTCGACAAGGGCGGGATGCCGCCATACTCGGAAATGAATGCGGGCGCCTCGGATGGGAAGGTGCCGCCACCGGACACCATTGGTGGTGGGAATGGTGGTGATGCCAACGGGAGTAGCACCAGCACGGGGGAGGGAAGTGGATCGATGAGCGATGGCAGTTCGATGGGGAGTGGTTCTGGAAGTGGGTCTGGAGAATCAGGTGATTTTGAGATAAATGAGACCGCTGACGGAGCAGGAAGTGGAGGTAAGGTCGGTGGTTCTGGCGGCTGAGACAGAGTGTTTATTGTAGAGTGGAGCCCAGCGTCGAGCTGGGCTTTGGATGTTTTGCACAGGTGTAACTAATACTTGACGCTTTGCGCAATTAGCATCTTGCGTGAGTTTATGATTCTATATCGTTGGTTGTTTTATTGAGTATTATCTTCAGGTTTTTTGTATTTTAATAACTAATGACTCGATCCAGTTTTTATAGAAGGTTCTTTGCTCTTCAATATTGCTAGTAATATTTTCGTCTTCGTAGTCGAAAATTCGTACCATGTCCTCTTCTTCACTAGATTTTCCAAGTTTAAGTTCGTATGCGACCAAGCCGCTAGACATTTGGGATGACATTCGTGAAGGATGAACATTTAATTTGGCGCCTTTACACAAGAATTTTATCTCGGGATGGTCGGCTCTTAACATGCCAAAGCATACGTAAAGGTCAGAGGCTGTATAAGCTTTTTTTAAACCACTTTGCATCGTGAATGTGAGTGTCGGTTTTTTTCTATCGCATTCGATTGTGGCCCTTTCTATGACGCCATGATTGTTTATTAAAATCTCTATTGTTTTCATGGTTGTTTCCTGAAAGGGTTGGGTATTGAGTAGCCCTTATAGCTACCATCATCATAGACGGGAGTGGCGCCCACGATATCGTGATTTTTTATTCCTCCTGGGATTGCTATCTCAGCCTCCCGCCGATGTGGTGACATCATGCCCAGTTCTTTATTTACATCGATGCCGCGAATGTTTTTCAGAATATATATATAGCCGTCGGCAAGACCGTAGCCTGTGGCAAACTTTTTTGCCTCTTTTTCGTTTGTCGTAGTGCTGACAAAATAACTGGGAGGGCTTCTGTTATCTGATGCATGCAGAAACAGATCTGTACTGTCTCCCAAGGGCTCAAATCCCGCCTCAAAAATTTCCCATGGTTCTCGGTCGTCACCACGGTATAAATAATAGTTCTCTTGTTTTGGATTTGGGGTTCCGGGCTCCCCCTCATCAACCCCCACCTTACCCGCCGGATTCTCATCCCCAAACGACGGCTTCTTACACCCATCCCCTCCAGGACACTCACTCAACCCCAACGGATCAACCCAGCCCGTCGGATTGCGCGTGTACTGATACCCGTTTAACCCACCCGCCAACTTACTCAGGTCCGGTGTCAGGTACCGTCCGATGTCCGGATTGTAGTACCGGTGGCGGTTGTAATGCAGGCCGGTTTCCGCGTCGAAATACTGGCCTTGAAAGCGCAGCGGTTGATCGAGGACCTGATGGGTATCGCGGTTGAGGCGGGTGAGGCGGCCATAGGCGGTGTATCGGGCGGCCCAGATGATGTCGCCGCTGTAGTCGGTGAGTTCTTGCGGTGTGCCGAGGTGGTCGAGTTGGTAATAGAACGGGCAGGCCTGGCGCGGGCCTTTGCCGTCGAGCATGGCCAGTGGGCGGAAGCTGCCCGGTTCGTAGATATAGCTGCGATGGTGATCCTGGCTGTGTTCGGCGACGAGGTGGTCGCCTTGCCAGAAGAACTCAGTGGTTTTGCCCTCGACGGTTTTGCTGATGCGGCGGCCGAAGGCGTCGTAGCGATAACTCACGCAACGACTGTCCGGCAACATGACCCCGATCAGTCGGTGCTGGCCGTCGTAGCGGTACTCGGTGACGAGTTTTTGCGCGGTGCCGCGACGTTCGCGGATCAGATTGCCGAAGGCGTCGTAATCGAAGTGGCAGTCGCCCTGCATCAACAGGCGGTTGCCTTTGACGGTGGCCGGGCCGGGCCGGTCCTGCATCAACAAGTTGCTGGCCGGGTCGTGGGCGAAGCTTTCCGGTAGCTGGTCGCGGGAATGGCGGACGCGGATCAGTCGATCGAGCGAGTCGTACTGATAGCTGCGCTGGCCATGGCGGGTGTCGGCAATATGGTCAAGATTGCCGTTGGCGCTGTAGGCATAATCGCGACGGTAGAGCGCTTGTTGCTGTTGGCTGACAGCATGCGCTTTCAGTCGGCCCTGATCGTCGTAGGAGTATTCGCTGGTGAGCTGACCTTGTTGACGTTGCTGCTCGCGGCCGAATGCAAACTGATGGCGGGTGAGTCGTGTGCCATTGAGGTCAATGGCCGTCAGCGCGCCACCCTTGGCGTGGTGATAATCGAGTTTGCTGTTGTCCGGCAGGCGCAGGTGATTGAGTCGGCCGCACGCGTCGTAGCGATAACGCAATGTGCCCCAACTTTGATGCTCGGTGATCAACCGGTCCTGGGCGTCGTATTCGAACTCCAGCGGATGGTCGTGGCCGTCGTCGATGCTGAGCAGTCGGCCCAGTGAGTCGTAGCGATATCGAACCTGGATGCCATCGGGCAGGGTCTTGACCAACAGTCGTCCAGCCGAGTCCCGCTGATAGCCGGTGATCAGCTGCGAGTCGTCATCACCGAACTCGGTTTTCTCCAGCAGGTGGCCGTTAAGATCGTAGCTGTAAGCGGTGCGGCGGCCGTCGAAGCCGGTTT
>NZ_AKJE01000063.1 GCF_000282495.1 Pseudomonas sp. GM79 | reverse complement strand
TGGCAGCCGACACAACCGTTGGCGATGTACACGTCGCGGCCTTCCAGCTCAAGGGCGGTGCGAGGCTTCATGCCCTCGACCGGCTTGTTGGTGACGTCCTGGAAAAACAGCGGAACGATTTGAGTCAGGCCGCCGACGCTGACGGCGATAACCATGAAGAAGGCCAGCAGGCCAATATTCTTCTCGACTGCTTCATGCTTCATCAGTGAGCTCCAACTACAGCAATCTGTTCAGCAGCTTTGGCTTCAGCCGGGTTCGAGGCACGTACGGTACGCCATACGTTGTAGGCCATGAACAGCATGCCGCTGGCGAAGAACGCACCGCCCAGGGCGCGAACGATGAAACCTGGGTGGCTGGCTTGCAGCGCTTCAACGAACGAGTAGGTGAGGGTGCCATCGTCGTTGATTGCACGCCACATCAGGCCTTGGGTGATGCCGTTGACCCACATCGAAGCGATGTACAGCACGGTACCGATGGTCGCGAGCCAGAAGTGCGTGTTGATCAGGCCGATGCTGTGCATCTGCGTACGACCGAACAGTTTCGGGATCATGTGGTAGATCGCGCCGATCGAAATCATCGCTACCCAGCCCAAGGCGCCGGCGTGTACGTGGCCGATGGTCCAGTCGGTGTAGTGCGACAGCGAGTTGACGGTCTTGATGGCCATCATCGGGCCTTCGAAGGTCGACATGCCGTAGAACGCCAGCGATACCACGAGGAAACGCAGGATCGGGTCGGTGCGCAGCTTATGCCAGGCGCCCGACAGGGTCATCATGCCGTTGATCATGCCGCCCCAGCTGGGTGCCAGCAGGATGATCGACATCGCCATGCCCAGGGACTGAGCCCAGTCCGGCAGTGCGGTGTAGTGCAGGTGGTGTGGACCGGCCCAGATGTACAGGGTGATCAGCGCCCAGAAGTGCACGATCGACAGGCGATAAGAGTAGATCGGACGCTCGGCCTGCTTCGGAACGAAGTAGTACATCATCCCCAGGAAGCCGGTGGTCAGGAAGAAACCTACCGCGTTGTGGCCGTACCACCACTGGATCATCGCATCAGTCGCACCCGAGTAAGCCGAGTAGGACTTGAAGAAACTGACCGGCAGGGACGCGTGGTTGACGATGTGCAGCATCGCGGTCACGACGATGAAGGCACCGTAGAACCAGTTACCGACATAGATGTGCTTGGTCTTGCGCTTGACGATGGTGCCGAAGAACACCAGACCGTAGGTGACCCAGACGATGGCCAGCAGAATAGCCAGGGGCCATTCCAGTTCCGCGTATTCCTTGGTGGTAGTGAAACCCATCGGCAAGGTAACGATCGCGCCGACGATCACCGCTTGCCAACCCCAGAAGGTGAAGGCCGCGAGGCTGTCGGAAATCAGTCGCGTTTGGCAGGTTCGCTGCACGACATAATAGGAAGTGGCAAACAGAGCACAACCACCGAAGGCGAAAATCACCAGGTTGGTGTGCAGCGGGCGCAGGCGTCCAAAGCTCGTCCATGCCAGACCGAAGTTCAACTCCGGCCAGACCAGTTGCGAGGCGATGAAGACACCGAGCCCCATGCCAAGGATCCCCCAGACCACCGTCATGATGGCGAACTGGCGGACTACCTTATAGTTATAAGCAGTCGGACTGATTGCTGTGCTCATTCTAAGGTTCCACGGTTTGGGTGTTTTATTAGGAGTAAAAATCGGCCGCAAGTATGTAGAAAGCGGGGGGTCATTGCAACGCGCCATGACGTAGGTCAATGCTTTCAAAAGCTGATTCTGCGGCCTTTCCATGCGCCGCGTAAGGACAAAATTGCCCTCGGACAAAATGTCGCAACGGAACAAAGAGGCGAGGGGGTCAGGTCAGTTGTAACGGGGTATGTTCAAACACGACGATCGGGTGACAGCGGGCAACGGGGACGATAGCCGGTGTCTACCAGCCTTTGCGGCCTGTCATCGAGCAAATTCGTCGAACACATCGGGTTGAATCGACCTGGAACCGGTGCTGGCCAGTCTGCATCGCAGGGAAGCTTAGACCCGAATCCGGTGAACCGAAAGGAAGACCAAGGGAGGGTGCGACAATGCGTCGCAAAGGAGCAGGGAACTGCCGCATCCGGGTGAATGCGGCAGTAGAGCAGACGAGATTTATTCGCTTTTGCCTTCAGCCTGCAAACGCTCGGTGCTCAGACCTTGAGACAGGCTGTATACGTAAGCGGCCAGCAATTGCACCTTGTCGTTGCCGAGCAGTTCGTTCTGCGCCGGCATATGGCCCTGGCGGCCATGACGAATGGTTTGTTGCAGTTGCGCCAGGCTTGTACCGTAGATAAATCCGGCCGGTTGCGTCAGGTTCGGCGCCCCCATGGCTTCAGTGCCCTGGCCGTTTGCCCCATGACAGGCTACGCACATAGTGCTGAACGCCTGCTGTCCGGCATGCAGGTCGGCACCGTTGTCGGCAGGCAAAGGCAGGCCGGCCAGGTCATGGCGCACATAAGCAGCAACGTTCTTCACGCCGGCGTCGCCGAGGATTTCTCCCCAGGCCGGCATCGCGGCCATGCGACCGCCCATGATTGTCGCTTTGATCATTTCGGCATCGCCGCCCCAGCGCCAGTTGTTGTCCGCCAGGTTGGGGAAACCGAACGCGCCCTTGGCATCCGAGCCGTGGCACACCGAGCAATTGGACGCAAACAGACGACCGCCCATCTTCAGCGCTTGCGGGTCCTTGGCCACTTCTTCGACTGGCATGGCAGCAAATTTGGCGAAGATCGGCCCGAACTTCGCGTCAGCCTTGTTCATCTCCTTTTCCCATTCGTGGACACCGGTCCAGCCGTTTTCATAACCGGGCAAGATGCCTTTCCAGTTGCCCAGGCCCGGGTAAAGCACCAGATAACCGACGGCAAACACCAAGGTTGCGGCGAACAGCATGAACCACCACTGCGGCAGCGGATTGTCGTACTCCTCGATGCCGTCGAAGCTGTGGCCCATGGTCTGGTCGACGCTGCCCTTGGTTTCGCCCTTGCGGGTGCCGATCAGCAGCCAGGTCAGGCCGATCAGGCTGCCGATGGTCAGTACGCAGATCCACGTACTCCAGAAGGTGGTCATGGCCGGGTACTCCTTGTTTCAGGTTCTTGGGTGGCGTCTTCGGGTAGCGGTTCATCGGCGAACGGCAGCAGGCGTGCTTCGGCGAATTCCGGATTGCGCTTGCGGTTGAACACCCACAGCGTCAGGCCGACAAATGCCACGAACACCACGACCGTGCCCAGGCCGCGGATCATCCCACTGCTCATTACGCTTACGATTTCAAAGGGCATGGACATGGCTCACCTCTTGCTCTTGATGGATGTGCCGAGCACTTGCAGGTAAGCGACCAATGCGTCCATTTCGGTTTTGCCCTGGAGTGAGGCGACTGAACCTGTGATGTCTTCATCGGTGTACGGCACGCCGAGGGTGCGCATGGCGCGGATCTTGGTTTCGGTGTGGCTGCTATCGACCTGATTGGCCACCAGCCATGGATAGGCCGGCATCTTCGATTCCGGCACCACGTTGCGCGGGTTGTACAAGTGCGCACGGTGCCAGTCTTCGGAGTAGCGACCGCCAACGCGTGCCAGGTCCGGCCCGGTGCGCTTGGAGCCCCACAGGAACGGGTGATCCCACACGCTTTCGCCGGCCACCGAGTAGTGGCCATAGCGTTCGGTCTCGGCGCGGAACGGGCGGATCATCTGCGAGTGGCAACCGACGCAGCCTTCGCGGATGTAAATGTCGCGACCTTCCAGTTGCAGCGCGGTGTAGGGCTTCATGCCTTCCACCGGTTTATTGGTCACGTCCTGGAAGAACAGCGGGACGATCTGGGTCAGGCCGCCGATGCTCACGGCCAGCACCATCAGCAACATCAGCAGGCCGACGTTTTTCTCGATTGTTTCGTGTTTCATGGCGGACTCCTCAGGCTATCTGCGCGGCAGCGGCGGCTTCGGCAGGCTGCGAGGCCCGCACCGTGCGCCAAGTGTTGTAAGCCATCAGGAACATGCCGCTGAGGAAGATCGCACCGCCCACCAGTCGCACGACGAAGCCTGGGTGGCTGGCCACCAGGGTTTCGACGAAGGAATAGGTCAGCGTGCCGTCCTCGTTGACGGCGCGCCACATCAGGCCCTGGGCGATGCCGTTGACCCACATCGAGGCGATGTACAGCACGGTGCCGATGGTCGCGAGCCAGAAGTGCGCGTTGATCAGGCCGATGCTGTGCATCTGTGTGCGGCCGAAGATTTTCGGAATCATGTGGTACAGCGCACCGATGGAAATCATCGCCACCCAGCCGAGCGCGCCGGCGTGAACGTGGCCGATGGTCCAGTCGGTGTAGTGGGAGAGGGCGTTGACTGTTTTGATCGCCATCATCGGGCCTTCGAAGGTCGACATGCCGTAGAACGCCAGCGACACCACGAGGAAGCGCAGGATCGGGTCGCTGCGCAACTTATGCCAGGCGCCCGAAAGCGTCATCATGCCGTTGATCATCCCGCCCCAGCTCGGCGCCAACAGGATCAGCGACATCACCATGCCCAACGATTGCGCCCAGTCCGGCAGTGCGGTGTAGTGCAAGTGGTGGGGGCCGGCCCAGATGTACAGGGTGATCAGCGCCCAGAAGTGCACGATCGACAAGCGATAGGAATACACCGGACGCTCGGCCTGTTTCGGCACGAAGTAGTACATCATTCCGAGGAAACCGGCAGTGAGGAAAAAGCCTACGGCGTTGTGTCCGTACCACCACTGCACCATGGCATCGGTCGCACCGGCGTACAGCGAGTAGGACTTGGTGAAACTCACTGGCAATTCCAGGTTGTTGACGATGTGCAGGATCGCCACGGTGATGATGAAGCCACCGAAGAACCAGTTACCGACATAGATGTGTTTGGTCTTGCGCTGCATGATCGTGCCGAAGAACACGACGGCATAAGCAACCCAGACGATGGTGATCAGGATGTCGATCGGCCATTCCAGCTCGGCGTATTCCTTGGAGCTGGTGTAACCCAGTGGCAGGCTGATGGCCGCCAGCAGGATCACCAGTTGCCAGCCCCAGAAGCAGAACGCGGCGATCTTCGGCGCGAACAATCGGGTCTGGCAGGTGCGTTGTACCGAATAGAACGAACTGGCGAACAGGGCGCAACCGCCGAAAGCGAAGATCACCGCGTTAGTGTGCAGCGGGCGCAGACGGCCGAAGCTGGTCCACGGCAGATTGAAGTTGAGTTCGGGCCAGACCAACTGGGCAGCGAGAAAAACCCCGAGCCCCATGCCGACGATGCCCCACACCACCGTCATAATGGCGAATTGGCGGACCACCTTGTAGTTGTAGGCGGTACTGATAGAAGTGTTCATGGTTCCCCATCCACGGTTCAGCCGAAGTGAGAGCCTGCCTTTGCGAGTAAGCCGCAAGGCAACGCTCCCTTCGTCTGGAGTTATAGGCAGACTAAAAGCGAGGCAAGCATGGACAAAGAGCACAAGGCCAGTATTGACGGGGATCAATGGGCGCAGTGTGTGCGGGATCATGGATGGTTGTGGAATGCAGCCACAGCGCCGGCCTCGGCGACGCTGATTCTCGCCCACGGTGCCGGTGCGCCGATGGACAGCGGCTGGATGAGCGACATGGCTGAGCGCCTTGCCGCGCATGGGGTCAACGTGTTGCGTTTCGAGTTTCCCTACATGGCGCAGCGGCGTATCGATGGCGGTAAACGTCCCCCGAACCCGGCGCCCAAATTGCAGGAATGCTGGCGTGAGGTGTATGCCGTGGTGCGACGCCATGTCGCTGGGCGTCTGGCCATTGGCGGCAAGTCCATGGGCGGGCGGATGGCGAGTTTGTTGGCCGATGAGTTGGGCGCGGATGCGCTGGTGTGCCTGGGGTATCCGTTTTATGCGGTGGGCAAACCGGAGAAACCGCGGGTCGAGCATTTGGCGGCGCTGAAGACTCGCACGTTGATTGTGCAGGGGGAGCGGGATGCGCTGGGTAATCGGGCTGCGGTCGAAGGGTATGAGTTTGCGCCGGGTATCGAGGTGTTCTGGCTTGAGGCAGCGGATCATGATTTGAAGCCGTTGAAGGCTTCGGGGTTTACTCATGAGCAGCATTTGGCGGCTGCGGCGGGGAAGGTTGCGGCATTTCTCCAGTGAAATTTGCAGTGGTCGTCAGGGCCTCTTCGCGAGCAAGCTCGCTCCCACATTTGATCGTAGGCGTACGCAAATGCCGTGAACGACTGAGATCTACTGTGGGAGCGGGCTTGCTCGCGAAAGCGGTCTACCGGACAACATCACTTTCTCATTGGCAATAAAAAACCCGGAGGTATTCACCTTCCGGGTTTTTGTCTTTCCAGCAGCAATCAGCGGTTAAACCGCTCCACCAACGAATACTGGGTATTCGCGGTCTTGGTCAGTTCTTCGCTCAACAGCGCCGAGTGCTGTGCCTGTTCCGAGGTCTGGTCAGCCAGTTGCGAGATGTTGCTGATGTTGCGGCTGATTTCTTCGGCGACGGCGCTTTGCTCTTCGGTGGCGGCAGCGATCTGGGTGGTCATGTCGGTGATGTTGGCCACCGCTTCGCTGATGCCCACCAGCGCCTGATCCGCTTCCAATACCCGCGCCACACCTTCTTCGGCCTGGCGATGCCCGGTTTCCATGGTTTGCACCGCGGTGCTGGCGGTTTGTTGCAGCTTGGCGATCAGGGCGTGGATTTGCCCGGTGGATTCGCTGGTGCGTTGCGCCAGTTGACGCACTTCGTCGGCCACCACCGCAAAACCACGGCCCATCTCGCCGGCACGCGCGGCTTCAATCGCAGCGTTCAAGGCCAGCAGGTTGGTCTGGTCGGCGATGCCTTTGATCACATCGACCACGCCGCCGATTTCGTCGCTGTCCTTGGCCAGTTGCGTGACCGTCAGGCCGGTTTCACCGACCACCACCGACAGGCGCTGAATGGCTTCGCGGGTTTCCCCGGCGATGTCGCGACCGCGACCGGTCAGGCGATTGGCTTCCTGAGTGGCGTCGGCGGTGCGCTGCACGTGGCTGGCGACTTCCTGAGTGGTGGCGGCCATCTGATTCACAGCGGTCGCCACTTGCTCGGTTTCCACGCGTTGACGTTCCAGGCCGGTGGAGCTGTTGTGGGCCAGGGTGTCAGACTGTTTCGCTTGCTCGGTCAGGTGTTCGGCGGTGTCCTGCAGGCGGGTCAGGCAGGTTTTCAGGCGTGCTTCCTGGCTGAGGATCGACATCTCCAAACGTGCCTGGGCGCCACGGCTGTCGGTATACATCTGCGCGATCAGCGGGTCGGACGTGGTCTGCTCGGCCAGGCGCAGCAAACGCTTGATACCGCGCTGTTGCCAGCTCAAGCCCATCAAGCCCAACGGCACCGAAAGGCCGGCGGCGAGGGCGAAGCCCCATTGGGACGTCAGGGTGGCACCGATCATGAAGCTCAACTGGCTGACCAGAATGAACGGCAGCCAGTCCTGAAGTACCGGCAGCCATTTGTCGCTTTGAGGAATGGCTGACTTGCCTTGGTTGATGCGTTGGTAGAGTGCTTCGGCGCGGCGGATCTGCTCGGCGGTGGGTTTGACCCGCACCGACTCGTAACCGACCAGCTGATTGCCGTCGAACACCGGTGTGACATAGGCGTTAACCCAGTAGTGGTCACCGGTCTTGCAGCGATTCTTGACAATGCCCATCCATGGCAAGCCTTGTTTCAGTGTGTCCCACATGTGCGCGAACACCGCAGCCGGGACGTCGGGGTGACGGACCAGGTTATGCGGCGCACGGATCAGTTCCTCACGAGAAAACCCGCTGATTTCGACGAAAGCGTCGTTGCAGTAGGTGATCACGCCCTTGGCATCGGTGGTGGAAATCAACCGTTGCTGAGCCGGGAAGGTCCGTTCGCGTTGGGTAATGGGCTGGTTGTTACGCATGGCTTTTTCAATCCGCAAGGCTTTGAAAGGTTGTCGGCATCGTCAGGCATTTATTGAAATGTTTTTTTCATGAATCAGTGGCGCGTCGCAAAACGACCATTGCGTCAGCCAGCGAGCATCGGATAAGTGAACAGCCCGAAATGCAGCAGATTCAAACCAAAGTGGGTGGCGATGGCCGCGCCCAACCCGCCGAAACGGTAAGCCAGGCCATAACCGACCCCCGCGAGGCCCGCCAACAACACCCATTGCCAACCGGCACCCAGATGAGCAAGGCCGAACAGCATTGAGGCGAGCAATAACGCGAGGTTGTCGCCGTAAGACAGGTGTTTGAACTGCCGGCTCAGACCGCCCTGGATGTAGCCGCGAAACAACGCTTCTTCCACCAGCGTCACCAGCAACAGATTGTTCAGTACCCACAACCAGGCCTGGTCCGGCCACTTCGGTGCCCAACTGATCACGCCCAGCAACAGCGCGCCACCCAAGGCCAGTACGGCGCTTACGATCAGGGCGAGGGCGGTGGCATAAACGGACAGCCGCAACGAGCGCCGGCCGACAATCCATGGGCAAATCAGCAACAGCCAGAAACCGATCAGCGGTTTGTCCTGATTCAGGTACATCGCAAACGGCACGGCATCGTCGGTAAAACGCTGGGGATCAATCGCGCGACCGTTGAAGAAACCGGGAAGCCAGTGCATTGCCAGCGCCACCGCCATGACAATGAACAGACCGTGGCCGAGGTAACGGCCAACGGGAACCTGTTGCTGGCGAACGGCGAAACCGGCGAACAGCAGCAACGCAAAAGAGATAGCGGACAGCCAACCGAGATGGCCGTAGATCAACGCCAGGCCGTAGCCAATGGAGAGAAGTGCCAGATAAGTCCATGGCAGAGCGATCATTTGAAGTCCTTGTGTCCGAAATTTTGCGGATTGCCTCATTCCCTGTGGGAGCGGGCTTGCTCGCGAAAGCGGTGGGTCAGTCGACATCAATGTTGAATGTCAGTCCGCTTTCGCGAGCAAGCCCGCTCCCACATTTGTCCTGTGATCGACACAAAACAAATGGGCGCGCGATTATAGAGACGTACACCGCGTAAACAAAAACACCGCCCGAAGGCGGTGTCGTTGTCAGCAGGCTGTTACGAGGCAATCAATTGCCGCAACACATAATGCAAAATCCCGCCGGCCTTGAAGTACTCCACCTCATTGAGGGTATCGATCCGGCACAACACCTCGACCTTTTCCGTGTTGCCATCTTCACGGGTGACGACCAGTGTCAGGTTCATGCGCGGGGTCAGTTCGACACCCGTCAGGCCAAGGATATCCAGGGTTTCCTTGCCGGTGAGGTTCAGGCTCTTGCGGTTCTGATCCAGCTTGAACTGCAACGGCAACACGCCCATGCCCACCAGGTTGGAACGGTGAATTCGCTCGAAGCTCTCGGCGATGACTGCTTTCACGCCCAGCAGATTGGTGCCCTTGGCTGCCCAGTCACGGCTCGAGCCGGTGCCATATTCTTGCCCGGCGATCACCACCAGCGGTGTCCCCGATGCCTGGTAACGCATGGCCGCGTCGTAGATTGGCAGCTTTTCTCCGGTCGGCATGTAAATCGTGTTGCCGCCTTCTTCGCCACCGAGCATCTCGTTGCGAATGCGGATGTTGGCGAAGGTGCCGCGCATCATCACTTGATGGTTGCCGCGACGGGAGCCGTAGGAGTTGAAGTCCCGCGGTTCCACCCCTTGCTCGCGCAGGTAATGGCCGGCAGGGCTGTCCGCCTTGATGTTACCGGCAGGGGAGATGTGGTCGGTGGTCACCGAATCGCCGAGCAGCGCCAGGACTTTCGCCCCTTCGACGTCCTTGACCACCGGCGCAGGGCCGCCGATGTCATCGAAGAATGGCGGATGCTGGATATACGTCGAATCGTTGTTCCAGACATAAGTCGCCGCCTGCGGCACTTCGATCGCCTGCCACTGCTCATCCCCGGCAAACACTTCGGCGTACTCCTTGTGGAACATGGCGGTGTTCACCTGAGTCACCGCGTCGGCGATTTCCTTGGTGCTGGGCCAAATATCTCGCAGATAAACCGGGTGGCCGTCCTTGTCGTTGCCCAATGGCTCGCTGCTGATGTCAATGCGCACCGTCCCGGCCAACGCATAGGCAACGACCAGAGGCGGGGAGGCCAGCCAGTTGGTTTTCACCAGCGGATGCACGCGACCTTCAAAGTTGCGGTTGCCCGAGAGCACCGAGGCAACCGTCAGGTCGGCTTTCTGAATGGCTTTTTCGATCGGCTCCGGCAACGGTCCAGAGTTGCCGATGCAGGTGGTGCAGCCATAACCGACCAGCGCAAAACCGAGCTCATCAAGGTATTGGGTCAGGCCCGCTGCCTTGTAGTAGTCGGTGACCACTTTCGAACCGGGAGCCAGCGAGCTCTTGACCCACGGCTTGCGCTTCAGGCCTTTCTCCACGGCTTTCTTCGCCACCAGCCCGGCCGCCATCATCACGCTGGGGTTGGAGGTGTTGGTGCAGGATGTGATGGCGGCGATCACCACCGCACCGTTTTTCAGCCGATAAGTACTCCCTTCGTGGTGGTAATCCGCTTCGCCGATCAGATCGGCGTTGCCCACCGCGACACCACCGCCACCCTCACTTTCGAGGCGACCTTCTTCCTTGCTGGAGGGTTTGAACTGCAGGCCGAGAAAGTCAGTGAACGCTTGCGCGACATTTGGCAACGAGACACGGTCCTGTGGGCGTTTCGGCCCGGCGAGGCTGGCTTCGACGCTGCCCATGTCCAGGGCCAGGCTGTCGGTGAACACTGGCTCTTTGCCGGGCAGGCGCCACAGGCCCTGGGTCTTGCTATAGGCCTCCACCAGTTTCACGGTTTGCGGGGTGCGACCGGACAGGCGCAAGTACTCCAGTGTCACCTCGTCCACCGGGAAGAAGCCGCAGGTGGCACCATATTCCGGGGCCATGTTGGCGATGGTCGCGCGGTCGGCCAGCGGCAGGTCGGCGAGGCCGTCGCCGTAGAACTCGACGAATTTCCCCACCACACCTTTCTTGCGCAGCATCTGGGTGACGGTCAGCACCAGGTCGGTGGCGGTAATACCTTCCTTGAGCTTGCCGGTGAGCTTGAAACCGATCACTTCCGGAATCAGCATCGACACCGGTTGGCCGAGCATCGCTGCTTCCGCTTCGATCCCGCCGACGCCCCAGCCGAGCACGCCGAGACCGTTGATCATGGTGGTATGAGAGTCGGTGCCAACCAGGGTGTCGGGGAAGGCATAGGTGCGACCGTCCTCGTCTTTGGTCCAGACCGTGCGGCCCAGATATTCGAGGTTGACCTGGTGGCAAATGCCGGTGCCCGGTGGCACCACGCTGAAATTGTTAAAGGCGCTCTGACCCCAGCGCAGGAAGGCGTAACGCTCGTGGTTGCGCTGCATTTCGATGTCGACGTTTTGTCCGAAGGCGCTTGCACTGGCGTACTTGTCGACCATCACCGAGTGGTCGATCACCAGGTCCACCGGCGACAGCGGATTGATTCGCTGCGGGTCGCCACCGGCCTTGGCCATGGCCGCGCGCATGGCGGCCAGGTCGACCACGGCGGGGACGCCGGTAAAATCCTGCATCAATACCCGCGCCGGGCGGTATTGGATTTCGCGATCGGAGCGGCGCTCCTTGAGCCAGGCGGCAATCGCCTTGAGATCAGCGCCGGTGACGGTTTTCTCGTCCTCCCAGCGCAGCAGGTTTTCCAGCAGAACTTTCAACGACATCGGCAGCTTATCCAGATCGCCCAGGCTCTTGGCGGCTTCGGGCAGGCTGAAATAGTGATAGGTCTTGTCGTCGACTTGTAAGGTTTTAAGGGTTTTCAGGCTATCGAGGGACGGCATTGAAATGACTCCTTTAGATCCGCACGGCTACGGACTGACGGGAAGGACAGAGCTCTAAACCTAGACCTGTTTATACGTTAAGGCTAATAACTGGACTCTACGGGCAAGTCCAAGGTTCCGATCTCGGCTATCATGCGCCGGTTTTCGTGACAGGCTTTGCTTCAACGCAAGTCTGGGCATCGCGCAGTGGCTGAATTCTTCGCCAACTGCCCAGGAGTAAGAATGAACACCCTCTTTATGCATTGCCGGCCGGGCTTCGAAAGCGAAGTCTGTTCCGAGATTTCCGAACATGCCGCGCGGCTGAACGTGGCCGGTTATGCCAAGGCCAAAACCGCCAGCGCCTGCGCCGAATTTATCTGCACCGAAGAAGACGGCGCCGAGCGCCTGATGCGTGGCCAGCGTTTCGCCGATCTGATCTTCCCGCGCCAGTGGGCTCGCGGGATCTTCATCGATCTGCCGGAAACCGACCGCATCAGCGTGATCCTCGCGCACATGGCGGACTTCCCGCTGTGCGGCAGCCTGTGGCTGGAAATGGTCGACACCAACGATGGCAAGGAACTGTCGAACTTCTGCAAGAAGTTCGAAGGCCACCTGAGAAAGGCGCTGATGGCGGCCGGCAAACTGGTGGAAGATGCCCACAAGCCACGGCTGCTGCTGACCTTCAAGAGCGGTCGCGAAGTGTTCATGGGCCTGGCGGAATCGAACAATTCGGCGATGTGGCCAATGGGTATTCCACGCCTGAAATTCCCGCGTGAAGCACCGAGCCGTTCGACCCTCAAGCTGGAAGAAGCCTGGCACCATTTCATTCCCCGCGACCAGTGGGACGAGCGCCTGCACAGCGACATGACCGGTGTCGACCTTGGCGCTGCCCCCGGTGGCTGGACCTGGCAACTGGTCAATCGCGGCATGTTGGTGACCGCCATCGACAACGGCCCGATGGCCGAAAGCCTGATGGACACCGGTTTGGTGCAGCATTTGATGGCCGACGGTTTCACCTTCAAGCCCAAGCAACCGGTGGACTGGATGGTCTGCGACATCGTCGAGAAACCGGCGCGCAACGCGGCGATGCTGGAAGAGTGGATTGGCGAGGGGCATTGCCGGGAAGCGGTGGTCAACCTCAAGCTGCCGATGAAACAGCGTTATGCCGAAGTGAAGCGCTTGCTGGAGCGTATTGCCGACGGATTCAAGGCACGGGGCATTCGGGTCGAGATCGGCTGCAAGCAGCTGTATCACGACCGTGAAGAAGTGACCTGCCACCTTCGCCGATTGGACGTGAAAAAACCGAAATCCCGCTGATTCACACGGACCCATGTGGGAGCGGGCTTGCTCGCGAAAGCGGTGGGGCAGTCGACATCAATGTTGAATGTCAGTCCGCATTCGCGAGCAAGCCCGCTCCCACAGGTGACCGAACACCCGGCAATGCGCGACAATGCCGGCAAGTTTCAGGAGTAAACCATGAGTGAAATGATCGATACGCCGGTCGACGGCACCCTCGACGCCACCGGCCTCAATTGCCCGGAACCGGTGATGATGCTGCACCAGCACATCCGTGACCTGGTGCCTGGCGGCCTGCTGAAGGTAATCGCCACCGACCCGTCGACCCGTCGCGACATTCCCAAGTTTTGCGTGTTTCTCGACCACGAACTGGTCGCGCAACACGAAGAGGCAGGCACCTACCTGTACTGGATCCGCAAGAAACTCGCTTAACGGGTAAAAAATAGCCTGTATATGCACAATGGTAGTCAGTTAAGCCCGAATCCTTGTGGGAGCGGGCTTGCTCGCGAAGACGGCAGCACAGTCAACATTGATGTCGACTGATCCACCGCTTTCGCGA
>NZ_AKJE01000062.1 GCF_000282495.1 Pseudomonas sp. GM79 | reverse complement strand
CCTTGGTAAACAAAGAGTTACGCAGTTTTCGGCAGCGGTTACGCTTCAGTTCATCGAAGCCAGAAGGAGTTGAAAGAGCGGTGTTGTTTGGCTCTTTTGACGGTTCGATCTTCTCGGTCGAAAGCGGAGAAAAAGAGGTGTTGACAGCAGCGAGTAACGCTGTAGAATTCGCCTCCCGCTAACGAGAGATCGGAAGCGCAAGTGGTTGAAGTTGTTAAAGATTTCCAAGCGAAACTTTGAAAACTTCTGAAAATAACCGCTTGACAGCAACAGAGGCTGCTGTAGAATGCGCGCCTCGGTTGAGACGAAAGATCTTAACCAACCGCTCTTTAACAACTGAATCAAGCAATTCGTGTGGGTGCTTGTGGAGTCAGACTGATAGTCAACAAGATTATCAGCATCACAAGTTACTCCGCGAGAAATCAAAGATGTAACCAACGATTGCTGAGCCAAGTTTAGGGTTTCTTAAAAACCCAAAGATGTTTGAACTGAAGAGTTTGATCATGGCTCAGATTGAACGCTGGCGGCAGGCCTAACACATGCAAGTCGAGCGGTAGAGAGGTGCTTGCACCTCTTGAGAGCGGCGGACGGGTGAGTAATGCCTAGGAATCTGCCTGGTAGTGGGGGATAACGCTCGGAAACGGACGCTAATACCGCATACGTCCTACGGGAGAAAGCAGGGGACCTTCGGGCCTTGCGCTATCAGATGAGCCTAGGTCGGATTAGCTAGTTGGTGAGGTAATGGCTCACCAAGGCGACGATCCGTAACTGGTCTGAGAGGATGATCAGTCACACTGGAACTGAGACACGGTCCAGACTCCTACGGGAGGCAGCAGTGGGGAATATTGGACAATGGGCGAAAGCCTGATCCAGCCATGCCGCGTGTGTGAAGAAGGTCTTCGGATTGTAAAGCACTTTAAGTTGGGAGGAAGGGCAGTTACCTAATACGTAATTGTTTTGACGTTACCGACAGAATAAGCACCGGCTAACTCTGTGCCAGCAGCCGCGGTAATACAGAGGGTGCAAGCGTTAATCGGAATTACTGGGCGTAAAGCGCGCGTAGGTGGTTCGTTAAGTTGGATGTGAAATCCCCGGGCTCAACCTGGGAACTGCATTCAAAACTGACGAGCTAGAGTATGGTAGAGGGTGGTGGAATTTCCTGTGTAGCGGTGAAATGCGTAGATATAGGAAGGAACACCAGTGGCGAAGGCGACCACCTGGACTGATACTGACACTGAGGTGCGAAAGCGTGGGGAGCAAACAGGATTAGATACCCTGGTAGTCCACGCCGTAAACGATGTCAACTAGCCGTTGGGAGCCTTGAGCTCTTAGTGGCGCAGCTAACGCATTAAGTTGACCGCCTGGGGAGTACGGCCGCAAGGTTAAAACTCAAATGAATTGACGGGGGCCCGCACAAGCGGTGGAGCATGTGGTTTAATTCGAAGCAACGCGAAGAACCTTACCAGGCCTTGACATCCAATGAACTTTCCAGAGATGGATTGGTGCCTTCGGGAACATTGAGACAGGTGCTGCATGGCTGTCGTCAGCTCGTGTCGTGAGATGTTGGGTTAAGTCCCGTAACGAGCGCAACCCTTGTCCTTAGTTACCAGCACGTAATGGTGGGCACTCTAAGGAGACTGCCGGTGACAAACCGGAGGAAGGTGGGGATGACGTCAAGTCATCATGGCCCTTACGGCCTGGGCTACACACGTGCTACAATGGTCGGTACAGAGGGTTGCCAAGCCGCGAGGTGGAGCTAATCCCAGAAAACCGATCGTAGTCCGGATCGCAGTCTGCAACTCGACTGCGTGAAGTCGGAATCGCTAGTAATCGCGAATCAGAATGTCGCGGTGAATACGTTCCCGGGCCTTGTACACACCGCCCGTCACACCATGGGAGTGGGTTGCACCAGAAGTAGCTAGTCTAACCTTCGGGAGGACGGTTACCACGGTGTGATTCATGACTGGGGTGAAGTCGTAACAAGGTAGCCGTAGGGGAACCTGCGGCTGGATCACCTCCTTAATCGACGACATCAGCTGCTCCATAAGTTCCCACACGAATTGCTTGATTCATTGAAGAAGACGATAAGAAGCAGCCCGAAATTGGGTCTGTAGCTCAGTTGGTTAGAGCGCACCCCTGATAAGGGTGAGGTCGGCAGTTCGAATCTGCCCAGACCCACCAATTTTGTGTGGGAAACGCCTGTAGAAATACGGGGCCATAGCTCAGCTGGGAGAGCGCCTGCCTTGCACGCAGGAGGTCAACGGTTCGATCCCGTTTGGCTCCACCACTACTGCTTCTGTTTGTTGAAAGCTTAGAAATGAGCATTCCATCCCGGTGATGGTGAATGTTGATTTCTAGTCTTTGGCTAGATCGTTCTTTAAAAATTTGGGTATGTGATAGAAAGATAGACTGAACGTTACTTTCACTGGTAACGGATCAGGCTAAGGTAAAATTTGTGAGTTGCTCTTTATGAGCAAGAATCGAATTTTCGGCGAATGTCGTCTTCACAGTATAACCAGATTGCTTGGGGTTATATGGTCAAGTGAAGAAGCGCATACGGTGGATGCCTTGGCAGTCAGAGGCGATGAAAGACGTGGTAGCCTGCGAAAAGCTTCGGGGAGTCGGCAAACAGACTTTGATCCGGAGATGTCTGAATGGGGGAACCCACCTAACATAAGTTAGGTATCTTAAGCTGAATACATAGGCTTAAGAAGCGAACCAGGGGAACTGAAACATCTAAGTACCCTGAGGAAAAGAAATCAACCGAGATTCCCTTAGTAGTGGCGAGCGAACGGGGACTAGCCCTTAAGTGGCTTTGAGATTAGCGGAACGCTCTGGAAAGTGCGGCCATAGTGGGTGATAGCCCTGTACGCGAAAATCTCTTGGCCATGAAATCGAGTAGGACGGAGCACGAGAAACTTTGTCTGAATATGGGGGGACCATCCTCCAAGGCTAAATACTACTGACTGACCGATAGTGAACTAGTACCGTGAGGGAAAGGCGAAAAGAACCCCGGAGAGGGGAGTGAAATAGATCCTGAAACCGTATGCGTACAAGCAGTGGGAGCCCACTTTGTTGGGTGACTGCGTACCTTTTGTATAATGGGTCAGCGACTTATTTTCAGTGGCGAGCTTAACCGAATAGGGGAGGCGTAGCGAAAGCGAGTCTTAATAGGGCGTCTAGTCGCTGGGAATAGACCCGAAACCGGGCGATCTATCCATGGGCAGGTTGAAGGTTGGGTAACACTAACTGGAGGACCGAACCGACTACCGTTGAAAAGTTAGCGGATGACCTGTGGATCGGAGTGAAAGGCTAATCAAGCTCGGAGATAGCTGGTTCTCCTCGAAAGCTATTTAGGTAGCGCCTCATGTATCACTGTAGGGGGTAGAGCACTGTTTCGGCTAGGGGGTCATCCCGACTTACCAAACCGATGCAAACTCCGAATACCTACAAGTGCCGAGCATGGGAGACACACGGCGGGTGCTAACGTCCGTCGTGAAAAGGGAAACAACCCAGACCGTCAGCTAAGGTCCCAAAGTTATGGTTAAGTGGGAAACGATGTGGGAAGGCTTAGACAGCTAGGAGGTTGGCTTAGAAGCAGCCACCCTTTAAAGAAAGCGTAATAGCTCACTAGTCGAGTCGGCCTGCGCGGAAGATGTAACGGGGCTCAAACCATACACCGAAGCTACGGGTATCACTTAGGTGATGCGGTAGAGGAGCGTTCTGTAAGCCTGTGAAGGTGAGTTGAGAAGCTTGCTGGAGGTATCAGAAGTGCGAATGCTGACATGAGTAACGACAATGGGTGTGAAAAACACCCACGCCGAAAGACCAAGGTTTCCTGCGCAACGTTAATCGACGCAGGGTTAGTCGGTCCCTAAGGCGAGGCTGAAAAGCGTAGTCGATGGAAAACAGGTTAATATTCCTGTACTTCTGGTTATTGCGATGGAGGGACGGAGAAGGCTAGGCCAGCTTGGCGTTGGTTGTCCAAGTTTAAGGTGGTAGGCTGGAATCTTAGGTAAATCCGGGATTCTAAGGCCGAGAGCTGATGACGAGTGTTCTTTTAGAACACGAAGTGGTTGATGCCATGCTTCCAAGAAAAGCTTCTAAGCTTCAGATAACCAGGAACCGTACCCCAAACCGACACAGGTGGTTGGGTAGAGAATACCAAGGCGCTTGAGAGAACTCGGGTGAAGGAACTAGGCAAAATGGCACCGTAACTTCGGGAGAAGGTGCGCCGGTGAGGGTGAAGCATTTACTGCGTAAGCCCACGCCGGTCGAAGATACCAGGCCGCTGCGACTGTTTATTAAAAACACAGCACTCTGCAAACACGAAAGTGGACGTATAGGGTGTGACGCCTGCCCGGTGCCGGAAGGTTAATTGATGGGGTTAGCTAACGCGAAGCTCTTGATCGAAGCCCCGGTAAACGGCGGCCGTAACTATAACGGTCCTAAGGTAGCGAAATTCCTTGTCGGGTAAGTTCCGACCTGCACGAATGGCGTAACGATGGCGGCGCTGTCTCCACCCGAGACTCAGTGAAATTGAAATCGCTGTGAAGATGCAGTGTATCCGCGGCTAGACGGAAAGACCCCGTGAACCTTTACTATAGCTTTGCACTGGACTTTGAATTTGCTTGTGTAGGATAGGTGGGAGGCTTTGAAGCGTGGACGCCAGTTCGCGTGGAGCCATCCTTGAAATACCACCCTGGCAACTTTGAGGTTCTAACTCAGGTCCGTTATCCGGATCGAGGACAGTGTATGGTGGGTAGTTTGACTGGGGCGGTCTCCTCCTAAAGAGTAACGGAGGAGTACGAAGGTGCGCTCAGACCGGTCGGAAATCGGTCGTAGAGTATAAAGGCAAAAGCGCGCTTGACTGCGAGACAGACACGTCGAGCAGGTACGAAAGTAGGTCTTAGTGATCCGGTGGTTCTGTATGGAAGGGCCATCGCTCAACGGATAAAAGGTACTCCGGGGATAACAGGCTGATACCGCCCAAGAGTTCATATCGACGGCGGTGTTTGGCACCTCGATGTCGGCTCATCACATCCTGGGGCTGAAGCCGGTCCCAAGGGTATGGCTGTTCGCCATTTAAAGTGGTACGCGAGCTGGGTTTAGAACGTCGTGAGACAGTTCGGTCCCTATCTGCCGTGGACGTTTGAGATTTGAGAGGGGCTGCTCCTAGTACGAGAGGACCGGAGTGGACGAACCTCTGGTGTTCCGGTTGTCACGCCAGTGGCATTGCCGGGTAGCTATGTTCGGAATAGATAACCGCTGAAAGCATCTAAGCGGGAAACTAGCCTCAAGATGAGATCTCACTGGGACCTTGAGTCCCCTGAAGGGCCGTCGAAGACTACGACGTTGATAGGTTGGGTGTGTAAGCGCTGTGAGGCGTTGAGCTAACCAATACTAATTGCCCGTGAGGCTTGACCATATAACACCCAAGCAATTTGTGAACTCGAAAGAGGCCAGATTGCGGTGTGTGAAGACGAAACGAACCGAAAGTTCGAGATACTCACAAAACACCAAACTATCGCATACCCATTCGG
>NZ_AKJE01000061.1 GCF_000282495.1 Pseudomonas sp. GM79 | reverse complement strand
GGCGAGGGTCGCCGCCAGTAAGCGTCGGCCATGCCATGTCGGGTTACGCATGATCAGCAAGTGAAACGCCAATACGGCAGCGCCGACACCGATCAACATGGCCTGAGCGCTATTGAAGAAATTCGCGACATCGAACTTCATCGTGTTCAGCGGCGAAACCAGCACAATAAAGTGCAGACAGAAGGAAGTGGCCGTGGCGCCGATCTGCGGTTTGGCCATGCCCAGCGCGCCGAGAAACAGCGGCACGCCCATGCCCATGCACAGCAGCGCAAACCCGCTCCATTGCGGCAGCAGAATCTGCCCGACGATAAACGCCGATGGAATCGCCAGCAGGATGCCGCGCAGAAAACTCATGCCGATTTGCGCCCCATTCTCGCGGCTGGCAAACAGACTGCACACCACACACGTCAGCACCAGAGCGCCCGACGCCGCAGGCCATGCCGTCGCCAGCCAGAAACCCGACACCACCAGAAACGCCAGCGCACTGCGCGCGCCAAAGACCAGCGCCAATGACAGGTCGCGATGCGGCGTCAGGGTTCTCGGCGGGTCGGCCGTTTCACGCCCCTCCTGCACCGCTTTCAATGCGGAACAGGCTGCCATGGCGGTATCGAGCAACAAAGTGAAACGGGCCAGACAGTAACTTTGCGCAGCACTGATGTGCGCATCGTGAGAGGCGTCGAGCAACCTCGGGCGCAAGGCTTGCAACTGGGCGGTATCACAAGCGCCAATCGCTTCTTGAACCTCGGTCATCCATGGCATCAGTTGCTCGGCTTCGAGCAGTTCCAATTGATTCCATTGGCGGCGTACCGAACGGGCGATGCGCAACAGCATCAACAGCTTCTGACTCAAACCGCTGATGGCCCGCGCTCGTTGCCGACCGAGGCTACCTTCAAACCAGGCATGCTCGCGCTGGGCATCGACCGCGACGATTTTCCCGAGTATTTCCAGTAGGCCTTTACGCGCCTGAGCGTCACCGGCCAACGTTGCACGCGTGGCATTCATGCCGCTTTGCCAGGCTGCCCGGGCCTGGTCCGCCAGTTGCCGTTCGACCCGCAATGGCCAGAGCAACGCACTGGCAGCGGTGGCGCAGAGAATGCCCAGGCAGATTTCCGTGCAGCGCGCCACGGCTTGATCGAACACTGTCAGCGGATGGGTAATGGCTGGCAATGCGATGATCGCCACCGTGTAACCGGCCAACACGAAGGAATAGGACCAGGCACTGCGCAGCAAGGTCGAACTCGCCGTACACAGCCCGAGCCACAACGCCAACGCCAGCAAAAACAGCCAGGGCGTCTGAGCGAACAGGCCCATGAACACCACCGACATGATCGTCCCGACCAGCGTACCCAACAGCCGTGCCAAACCCTTGTGCACCACCATCCCGGACAACGGTTGGGCGACGATAAATGCCGTCATCAACGCCCACGACGGTTGCTCCAGCCCCCAGCGCAACGCCAGCCACAGTGCCAGGCCGCCGCCGATCAAAGTCTTGATCGCGAACTGCAAGGCGCGGCGGTCAGGCGCGAATAAGGCCTGCAAAGTGATAGGCACGTAAAGCACTCTTGAAAGGACGGTTTAACGATAGCCGGGTTAGGCGTGATGATTTGAATAACAAATTATTAGCTAGCTATCTATATCCCGTCCAGTGTTAAATCCCGAACATAAAAAAACGCCAGACTGGCTGGCGTTTTTGACCGATGACAAACGCTTATGAGCGTGCGCGAGCCTGGTTACGCAGGGCTTTCACCTGATCATGGTTGCGTTGCACGCCGTGATACTGGCGTTCAACGATGTCACGAATGCTCACCAGGTTGTCTTTGTTGATTTTTTCCAGTGCTTCCTTGTAGGCCTTCAGCGCGTGGTCTTCACCGCGTTCGGCTTCGTTCAGCACCGCCTCTTCATCCTTGCCGGTGAACATCGCCTTCACATCGACCCAGCGACGGTGCATATCGCCACTGACACTGGTGGAGGTTTCCGGATCACCACCGAGGGAGCGCACAGTCGCCTGCAGCTCGGCAGCGGCAGCAGCGCAGTCGGCGGAGCGCTGCATGAACAGGTTTTTGAGTTCTGGATGCTTGATGTCTTCAGCGCAAGTCTTGAACCCTTCCTGACCGTCTTTACAGGTTTCAATCAGGTCGTTGAGTACAGAGATCGCTTCTTTATTAATGTCGGTCATTTTTCAATTCCTTGCGGTTGATGAAAGATGCAATAAGTAGTTGCAGCCTGCATGCCAGCTTTGAATTGATGACTTTTTACTTATATTTCAATTGGTTGGATTTTAACGAGAAATCTGTATCCGTTTTTTTTGCATGATCTGTCATTTGGCCTGCATGCAGAATGCCTGTATTTTCCAGACTGTTTTGAATCAAGATGACTGATGATGAATCCCGAAAAGCTCGAACTGCTGATTACCCGCGAAATGCCCTTCGGCAAATACAAGGGCCGCATCATCGCTGACCTGCCCGGCCAGTACCTGAACTGGTTCGCTCGCGAAGGTTTCCCCCACGGTGAACTGGGCGGTTTGCTGGCTTTGATGCAGGAAATCGACCACAACGGCTTGTCGGAACTGCTCGAACCCCTGCGCGCCAAACACGGCAAACCCGCGCCTCGCCACTGACCCGCCCTACCTCACCGAGTTGCTCATGCCCGATAACACCCGCCGTACCCGCGATGAAGCCTTTTGGCAGACCTTTGCCGACCGTTACGCGGTCGAACCCGGCCCCCTGAACCTGGAAAACGGTTATTTCGGGCGCATGTCGCGCACCGTGGTCGAGGAGTATCAGCGCAACATCGAACTCATCAACCGCGGCAACTCGGTGCATGTGCGACAGCGCTTCGAACAGGGCGAAAGCGTCAAGATTCGTGAGCAACTGGCCGAGCTGATCGGTGCCCCCGCCGAAGCCGTTGCCTTCACCCGCAACGCTTCGGATGGCCTGCAATCGCTGATCCGCAACTACAATCGCCTGGCACCGGGCGATCAGGTGCTGATAAGCGATCTGGAGTACGACACGGTAAAGGGCGCAATGCGTTGGCTGGCACGTTATCGAGGCGTGGAAGTGATCGAGATCGAACACTGCCACCCCGCGAGTTTCGACAGTTTACTCACCGCTTACCGCGAAGCTTTCGTGCGTTATCCGCGACTGAAGCTGATGGCGCTGACCCACGTCACCCATCGCACCGGACTGGTCATGCCGGTGCAGGCGATTGCCGCTGCCGCCAGGGAACACGGGATCGATGTGATCCTCGACGGCGCCCATGCCCTCGGTCAGATCGAGTTCGATCTCGAGAAACTGGGCATCGCTTTTGCTGGCTACAACTTGCACAAATGGATCGGTGCGCCGCTGACTCTGGGCTTCATTTACATCGCCCCCGAGCGCCTGGCCGATATTGACCCGGACATGGGCGAGATGCATTTCCCGGTCACCGACATTCGCGCCCGCACACCCTACAGCACGCCCAATATTCCGGCCTTGCTGACCCTGCCGCTGGTGTTTGAAGAGCATCACGCCATGGGCGGTTCCGTCGCCAAGGGCATGCGGCTCAATTACCTGCGTAACCGATGGGTCGATGCCGTGCGGGGGTTACCGGGCATTGAAGTCATGACCCCGGATGACCCGCGCCTGTATTGTGGCATTACCTCGATGCGCTTTACCCGGCATGCCGATCAACAGGCGCTGGTCGAGCGCCTGCTCAACGACTACAACCTGTTTACCGTGACGCGCAGCGGTGCGGCGTGTGGCCCGTGCATCCGCATTACGCCGGGCCTCACCACCACCGCTGCCGACATGGATCGGCTGGCACGGGCGCTGACTGAACTGCGCTGAGGTCACACGGTGTATTTGTCGAAGTCCTCGGGCTTGATTTGCGATGACACTGCAAACGTGTCGACGCCGATGGTCATGTGCCCGAAAAAGCCGTCGTCGTTCGAGTCTCGACCGATGGCATGGACATTCAAGGTCGAGGCTTCGCCGCCTCGGTGTTTGTAGTGAAAATCTTCATCGTTTGTCAGCGCTGATACCGTGCGCCCGCCGTATTCTCTGGCATCAAGCACCGATCTCGACGCTACGTCCGGGAGGTAGAGCTGGCCAACCCAGGCGACATGGCGTTCTTCGAGATAGTTGTTGCCGGCTGTGATGCGTACCGCGACATGAATGTGCAGCGCTCGGCCGGCATAAAACCCCGGATAGATCGTGGTAAACCGGACGATGCCCTTTTTGTCCGTGAATTGCCCACCACGCAGGTAGGTATCATCATCGGTACGCGGGATCGACCCGATATCGCCGACGCTGACTTTTTTGTCTGGATTGATCTTGCTCCACCCCGAATACGCCCCGCGCGCGTTGCAATGCCAGATATCGACCACCGCCCCGGTGACCGGTTGACCGGTCATCGCATCGACGATCGTCAGCCGCAGCACCAAGGGGATGCCATCCATGCCTTCGCTGATGTTGCGTCTGATCAGTTTCGGGTTTCGAAAATAGGGGCCGGCGATCTGTTCGGGTGACAGTTGGCAAGCCGGAGGTGGGGATGTCGTTGCAGTATTGTCGTCCATGACGTTCTCTCTTCAATAAGATGAACGCAGGTTAACGCTGGACGGGCGACGAGATGCGGTAACTATGTATCGCGTGATGTCCTGTGGGAGCGGCGGTGCGGCGATCCGACTTGCTCGCGAAAGCGGTCTGACAGTCAAAATCTGCATTGAATGCGACGGCCCCTTCGCGAGCAAGCCCGCTCCCACAGGGGTTTTACTTCAGGCAAAAAAAACGGTGCACCGACCAAGCGCACCGTAAAGCCGTAGAACACACAACGAAGTGTTTGGTAAATCAGGTTAATCAGTCCAGCAGCGCCAACGCCTCGGCGGTGCATTCCTGGATGCGGGCCCAGTCGCCGTTCTTGATCCACTCGGGGTCAAGCATCCAGCTACCGCCCACGCACATCACGTTTTTCAACGCCATGTAGCTCTTGATATTGGCCGGGCTGACTCCGCCGGTCGGGCAAAATTTAACTTCGCCGAACGGGCCGCCCAGGGCCTTGATGGCCGCGACGCCGCCGCTGACTTCCGCCGGGAACAGCTTGAAGCGGCGATAACCCAGGCTATAGCCTTCCATGATGCCGGAGGCATTGCTGATGCCCGGCAACAGCGGGATCGGGCTGCCGACACTGGCTTCAAGCAAGTCACGGGTGATGCCCGGTGTGACGATGAATTGCGAACCGGCCGCTTCGGCCGCGGCCAGCATGCTGCGATCCAGTACGGTGCCGGCACCCGTCACCAGTTCCGGACGCTGCTCGCGCAGGATCTGGATCGCCTTGAGGCCGAACTGCGAACGCAGGGTCACTTCCAGCGCCGTCAGGCCACCGGCCGCCAGGGCGTCGGCCAATGGCAGCACGTCCTGTTCACGCGCGATGGTGATCACCGGCAGAATCCGCGCCTTGGCGCAAAGGCTGTCGATCAGGGCAACTTTGTCCGCCATGGAAACGGTCGGGGATGTGTTTGTCATAGCGGCTGATCCTTGGTTCATGGGCACCAGTAAATCTCTAACGTTGGTTGCAGAAACGCCCGAATCGGCATGGCGGCGACATCGTCACCGGCCAGTGCGGCATTCAGGGTGGTCAGCTTGGACTGACCGGAAATCGATAGAACGGTGTGCTTCGCCGAAGCCAGCAGCGCGCGACTCATGGTCAGGCGTTGATGGGGCACGGTCGGCGCCAGCATCGGCCAGCAACGACGGGTGCCGTCGACTTTCAAGGCATCGGCCAGGTTCGGGCTGTTGGGGAACAGCGACGCGGTATGACCGTCGTCGCCCATGCCCAGCACCAGCACGTCGATCGCTGGCAATTCGGCGAGCAAGCGATCAGCCTGCTCGGCGGCCTGTTCCAGGTTGGCGGTGGCACTGTAGAGGCTCAGGAACTGAGCCTTGGCCGCCGGGCCTTGCAACAGGTAACGCTTGAGCAGACCGGCATTGCTGTCGGCATGTTCCACCGGCACCCAGCGCTCGTCAGCCAGGCTGACCACCACTTTCGACCAGTCCAGCTTCTGCTTGGCCAGGTGCTGGAAAAACGCCACCGGGCTGCGTCCGCCAGACACCACCAGCGTCGCGGCGCCTTGTGCGGCAATGGCGTCGCTCAGTTGCCTGGCCACCGTCAATGCCAGGCCTTCGGCCAGCAACACCGGGCTTTTGAACTCATGAGCGCTAACGCCCTGAGGCAGTTTCAATTCAGATATCGCCATACCACGACCTCCCGTCCCGCGTGATCAGTGCAATGGAGCTCATCGGCCCCCACGACCCTGCCGCGTACGGCTTGGGCGCATCGCCGGATTTTTTCCACCCGGCGATCAACTGGTCACACCACTTCCACGCGGCTTCGATTTCATCTTTACGGACAAACAAATTCTGATTGCCGCGCATCACTTCCAGTAACAACCGCTCGTAGGCGTCGGGAATCCGCGCGCTGCGATAAGTGTCGGAAAAATTCAGCTGCAACGGACCGCTGCGCAGCTGCATGCCCTTGTCCAGGCCTTGTTCTTTGGTCATCACGCGCAAGGAAATGCCTTCGTCCGGTTGCAGGCGGATGATCAGTTTGTTGCTGATCTGCAAGCGCTGCTCGGGGGCGAAGATGTAGTGCGACGGTTCCTTGAAGTGGATGACGATCTGCGACAACTTTTGCGGCATGCGCTTGCCGGTCCGCAGGTAAAACGGCACGCCGGCCCAGCGCCAGTTACGAATGTCGGCACGCAGGGCGACGAAGGTTTCGGTGTCGCTCTGGGTGTTGGAATTAGGCTCCTCCAGATACCCGGGTACCGATTTGCCTTCGCTGTGGCCGGCGATGTACTGGCCGCGCACCACTTGAGTGGTCAGGCCTTCCGGGCTGATCGGCGCCAGCGCCTTGAGGACTTTGACTTTCTCATCGCGAATGCTGTCGGCGGACAGGTCAGCCGGCGGGTCCATGGCGATCAGGCAGAGCAATTGCAGCAGGTGATTCTGGATCATGTCCCGCAGCTGCCCGGCCTTGTCGAAATAGCCCCAACGGCCTTCGATCCCGACCTTCTCGGCCACGGTGATTTCCACGTGGGAGATGTAATTCTGGTTCCACTGGGTTTCGAACAGACTGTTGGCGAAACGCAGGGCGATCAGGTTTTGTACGGTCTCTTTGCCCAGGTAGTGGTCGATGCGGTAGGTGCGGTTCTCCGGGAAGAACTGCGCCACGGCGTCGTTGACCTTGCGCGAGGATTCCAGGTCCGAACCGATGGGTTTTTCCAGCACCACGCGGGTGTTTTCGGTCAGGCCGACCTTCGACAGGTTCTCGCAAATAGCGCCATACACCGCCGCCGGGGTGGCGAAGTAGGCAATCACCCGCTGGGCACTGCCGGCCTGCTCGGCCAGGGCGACGTAATCGTCAGCCTTGAGGAAGTCGACGTGCAGGTAGCTCAAACGGGCCAGGAAGCGCTCGACCACCGCTTCATCCAGCTCTTTGGCGCCCACGTAGCGGCGCAGTTCAGTGGCGATGAATGCCAGATGCTGCTGCTCGCTGCCGGGTTCACGGGCCAGCGCGATAATGCGCGTATCCTCATGAAGCAGGCCGGCGCCATCGAGTTGATAAAGGGCAGGAAACAGCTTGCGCAGGGCCAGATCGCCGAGAGCGCCGAACAAGGCAAAGGTGCAAGGTTCAACCGTAATCGAAGGCATGATGTTTGTTCTTTTATCAAGTTAAGCTACAAATACCTTTTTTCAAGGCATCACTCAAGGGAAAATGTAGTAATAACCACAACATTTTCGCAAAATACAGATTCCGAGTGGTGGTCGGTCGGAGCCATCAGTAGGATAGGCCACCGTTATGGGCCGTATCAAAGGCCCAATTTGCATTAGTCGAACGCTTATTTGCGCTGCTGACCTAAGGAACATGAAATGGATCGCGTGCGAAATTTACTGGAACAGATCCAGAATCGCCTTGAAGACCTGAACAAGGCTGAACGCAAAGTCGCCGAAGTGATTCTGCTCAACCCGGAGCAGGCCACCCGGTTCAGCATTGCCGCCCTCGCCCAGGCCTCGAAGGTCAGCGAGCCGACGGTCAACCGTTTCTGCCGCTCGTTCGGCGTCAGCGGCTACCCGGAACTGAAACTGCAGCTGGCCCAGAGCCTGGCCAGTGGCGCGGCGTATGTCAGCCGGGCGGTTGAAGCCGATGACAATCCGGAAGCGTATACAAAAAAGATTTTCGGCAGCGCCATCGCCTCTTTGGACAGTGCGTTGCAGGCGCTTGACCCGAGCCTGATCAGCCGCGCCGTCGACCTGTTGATCCAGGCCCGGCAGATCCACTTCTTCGGCCTCGGCGCCTCGGCCCCGGTGGCGCTGGATGCCCAGCACAAGTTCTTCCGCTTCAACCTGGCGGTGACCGCCCATGCCGACGTGCTGATGCAACGCATGATTGCCTCGGTGGCCCACACCGGTGAGTTGTTCGTGATCATTTCCTACACCGGCCGCACCCGGGAACTGGTGGAAGTGGCGCGCATCGCCCGGGAAAACGGTGCTTCGGTGCTGGGCCTGACGGCCGAGGGTTCGCCGCTGGCCAAGGCCAGCACCTTGAGCCTGAACATCCCGTTGCCGGAAGACACTGATATCTATATGCCGATGACGTCACGGATCATTCAGCTGACCGTGCTCGATGTGCTCGCCACCGGCATGACCCTGCGCCGGGGTGTGGATTTCCAGCCGCATTTGCGCAAGATCAAGGAAAGCCTGAATGCCAGTCGGTATCCGATTGGGGATGAATTCAATTAGTCTGATCTGAGTTCTTTGTCGCCTGACAAGCCGCCTTCGCGAGCAAGCCCGCTCCCACAGTAGATTTTCAGTGGACACAGCATTTGTGTTCAAAGCAGATCCACTGTGGGAGCGGGCTTGCTCGCGAAGGCGATACCCGCAACACCATGGATTTTGAGCTAAACCCCAACCCGCGCCTGCAAACTCAAATGCGCCCGCTCACCCGGTGCCAGGCTCAAGCTGTCGGTCCCGCCGCTGGCCGCTTCCACACAGACAAACTCTAAAATCTCGTTCCAGCTCACGCCCAGCAACGGCCGCGAGCCGGGATGCCAGACCACCGTGTCCGCACGGTCACCGGTGTCGATGCACAATTGCCGCTGCCAGGCGTGGTCCTTGAGCTGCAATTCGCCGTCATGCTGAAACACTCGCTGACAACCGCCATCAACCCGCAACTCGCCTTCCTGCTGACAAACCTGGCGGCTCAACTGGTCGTAACCTTGCGCGCCATCGAGCCCAGACAGCGCTACCTCGCCCACATCACCAATACGCCAATAGGCGTGCAACGCCTGGCTCAACTGGCACGGCATGTCGTCTTGATGCTCGGTGCTCAGGTGCAAATCCATGCGTTCACCCAAGTGCGCGTGCAAGTCCACTTGCCAGTCGCACAGCTGTAACTGCCAGTGCAGGTGCACGCCATCGTCATCAGCGCTACTGTCGAGCAGTTTCCAGTCGAGCAAACGCGCCCAGCCATGGGACGGCCAGGCGTTTTCGCTCGGATGACGGCCGTACCACGGCCAGCACACCGGCACGCCGCCGCGAATTGCACCGACATGCGGCCATTTCGCCGCGCACCACAGCCAGGGTTTCTGTCCCTTTGGCTGGAAGTGCAGCAGCTGCGCGCCCTGCCGGCTGAACACCGCCTGACACAGCGGATGGTCGATCACCAGCACATCGCGCATCTGATAGCGCTCCCACGCAAACACCGGACGTTCGCGCAAGGATTTGAAGAAGCGTTGTAGCGGATGCTCAAGCATGTGCCACGGTCCTGAAAATCATGGGTGTACTCACAACCTCTGAAAACAACAGCGTTTTTGTAGCCAGTGAATTCTCTGTGGCGAGGGAGCTTGCTCCCGCTGGGCTGCGAAGCGGCCCTAAAACCATTCACTGCGGTGCTTCAGGCAAACCGCATTCGCCGCGTTTACGACTGCTACGCAGCCGAGCGGGAGCAAGCTCCCTCGCCACAATGCAATCGTCAGCCGCCTGGCTGATCAGCCCCCCAAAAAAAAGCGGACAGCCATGGCCGTCCGCAAATATGCGCACATAGAGAGGAGCTTATCGCAACAGCGTCAGAACACCGACTGAATTTTCAGACCGGCCACCAGAGCGTTGTCGACTTCATCCACACCGCCCGGGTGAGTGATGTATTGCAGGTTAGGACGGACGGTCAGCCAGTTGGTAACGTGGAAACCGTAGTTGATCTCATAGTTGTACTCGGTGGAACGCAGTGGCGAGAACAGCGGATCGTTGTAGTCGCTGACGCCATTGGCGGCGTTGACCAACTCGGCGTTTTTCTTCACGTCATCGTTGACATGGATACGGGCGAAACCGATTCCGACGTCATCTTTAGGACGCGCATCGAACGGCCCCTTGTACACAAACATCAGCGACTGGTAGTTGTCGACGAAGTTGGTGTCCTTGTCGTGGAAGGTGGCGTTGGCGGCGATGTTCAGACCGCGTGAAGCATCACCGTTATGCGTGGTGAGTTGTTGCTGCGCCACGAACCAGTAGCCGTGCTTGCTATCGTGACTGCGATAGGCGTTGCCGCTGGTTGCCGCATCGTCGCCGTTGTCGTCTTTACGCACGTCATCGGCGTTGGCAGTGCTCTTGTAGTAACCGACACGGTATTCGCCCGGCAGGTTGTTGACCTTCGGCGACCAGACCAATTCAACCGGCAAGACGGTGCCCTCGGTACCACTGCCGCTGAGCTTGAAGCCGTTACCGTGCTCAAGTTGCGACGGGTTCTGGTTGTACGCGCCGATCTGCGCATAGAACTCGGGCGTGATGTTGTACTTCACGCGAACCGCTGCCTGCATGACCGGCCAGTTGTACCAGATGTTGGTCGCCCAGTTACCCGCTTGTGAACCGCAGAATGCCAGGTTCTGGAACTCGCAAGGGAAGGTGTTGAAGTCTTCGCCTTCGCCGAAGTAACCGGCCTTGACGTCCAGTTTACCGTCGAGGAACTGGTGCTTGATCCACAATTGGGTCAGACGGACCATGTGGCCACGGCCGTAGACTTCCTGGGAGGAACTCAAGGTGCCGGCACGCGGGTCGCCGACACGGTCATTGGAGATGTTCTCACCGTTACGGTTGGTGAGCTGGATCTTGGCCTGGGTGTTATCCCAGCCCCACAGTTTTTCCAGGTCCAGCGCCACGCCCAGGCCAAACTGGTCGGCGTAACGCGCCGTCTTGTCGTCGTTGTAGCCGCCATGCAGGTTGGCGCCCACTTCACCAACGTAGTCGGCCTTGATGTCGATACCTTGCTCGATCAGCCTGGTCCGCTCGCCGCCCCAATCCCCGGTCATCCACTGCGAGTCGGCACTGAACGCGTCAGCCGCGTGTGCGCTACCGGCCATCGTCATCATCGCAAGCGCTGACAATTGGCAGATAAGCTGAGCGTTGTTCTTCTTCTTCATCCCTACATCCTCGTTTTATTGTTATTAACTGTTTTTATCTAACGCGGTTTACATCGATTGCGACGGATGTCCCCATCCACCGCGAATCCCCCCTGTGGGAGCGGGCTTGCTCGCGAAGGCGGTGTATCAGTCGACATCACTGTTGAATGTCAGACCGCTTTCGCGAGCAAGCCCGCTCCCACATTTGATCTTTATCTGCCTTTGAACTTGGCCACGTTGGCGCTGTGAGCTTCGGTTTTCGGCAGGCCGGCCACCCCCAGGCGTTCACCGGTCTTGGCATCGAACAACAGCACTTTCGATGGATCGAATTGCAGGGTCAGGGTCTCGCCCACGGCCGGCGCGACGTCCGGTGCCAGGCGGCAGCAGACTTTGGTGTCGTTGAGGTTGACGAACACCAGGGTGTCGGGACCGGTCGGTTCGGTGACCTGCACTTCGGCGCGAATGGTTGGCAAACCATTCGGCTCGCTGCCCGCCAGCACGATCTGCTCCGGGCGCATGCCGAGGATCACTTCGCGGTCTTCGAGCCCGGCGTCCTGCATGCCCAGCGGCAATTCGCAGCGCGCCTGACCGCTGTCGAGCAGCGCCACCAGACGACCGTCCTTGCGTTGCAAACGCAGCGGGATGAAGTTCATCGGCGGCGAACCGATGAAGCTCGCCACGAACAGGTTGGCCGGGTTGTTGTAGATGTCTTTTGGCGTGCCGAACTGCTGAATGATCCCGTCCTTCATCACCGCCACTTTGTCGCCCAAGGTCATGGCTTCGATCTGGTCGTGAGTCACGTAGACCGTGGTGGTTTTCAGACGCTGGTGCATCAGTTTCATTTCGGTGCGCATCTCGACCCGCAGCTTGGCGTCGAGGTTGGACAGCGGTTCGTCGAACAGGTA
Organism: Pseudomonas sp. GM79; assembly: GCF_000282495.1. GTDB lineage: Bacteria > Pseudomonadota > Gammaproteobacteria > Pseudomonadales > Pseudomonadaceae > Aquipseudomonas. Next base: position 34,788 of record NZ_AKJE01000061.1, on the reverse strand, counting down.
AATCTTCGGCCGCCGTGCCAGCGCCCGGCCCATGGCCACGCGCTGTTGTTGACCACCGGAAAGCTGACCCGGTTTGCGGCTGAGCAGGTGTTCGATTTGCAGCAGCTTGGCCACGCGAGCGACTTCTTCGTCGATTTCGGCGGTGGGCATTTTGCGAATCTTCAAGCCGAACGCGATGTTGTCCCGCACGCTCATGGTCGGGTACAGCGCGTAGGACTGGAACACCATGGCGATGTCGCGATCTTTCGGGCTCATGCCGCTGATGTCGGCGTCGTCCACCAGAATCGCGCCACCGCTGATGTTTTCCAGACCCGCGATGCAGTTCATCAGCGTGGACTTACCACAGCCCGATGGACCGACCAGGATCAGGAACTCGCCGTCATTGATCTTCAGTTCGATGTTTTTCAGGGTGTCCGGCAAACCGGCACCGTAAGTCTTGTTGACGTTGCGTAATTCGAGAGTTGCCATGTTCTACCCCTTGACCGCGCCGGACGTCAGCCCACGCAGGAAATACTTGCCAGCGAATATGTAGACCAGCAGTGTCGGCAGCCCGGCGATCATCGCGGCGGCCATATCAACGTTGTATTCCTTGGCCCCGGTGCTGGTGTTGACCAGGTTGTTCAGGGCCACGGTAATCGGCTGGGCATCGCCACTGGCGAAGACCACGCCGAACAGGAAGTCATTCCAGATTTGCGTGAACTGCCAGATCAGGCAGACCATCACGATCGGGATCGACATCGGCAGCAGGATCTTCCAGAAAATCGTGAAGAAGCCCGCGCCATCCAGTCGCGCCGCCTTGACCAGCGCATCCGGAATGCTCACGTAGTAGTTACGGAAGAACAGCGTGGTGAACGCCAGGCCGTAGACCACGTGCACCAGCACCAGGCCCGTGGTGGTGTTGGCCAGGCCGATCTTGCCGAGGGTGAACGAGGCTGGCAGCAGCACGGTCTGGAACGGCAGGAAGCAACCGAACAACAACAGGCCGAAGAACAGTTGCGATCCACGGAAGCGCCACATCGACAGCACGTAACCGTTCATGGCACCGATGAACGTAGAGATCAGTACCGCCGGCACGGTGATTTTCACCGAGTTCCAGAAGTAACTGCCGACACTGTCCCAGGCCTTGATCCAGCCGATGCCATCAATCACTTGCGGCAGGCTCAACAGGTTGCCGGTGCGGATGTCTTCCGGGGATTTGAAACTGGTCAGCAGCATCACCACCAGCGGGATCAAATAGATCGCCGCGGCCAGCAACAGAGTTGCGTAGATCGCGATGCGGCTAAAGCTGATGCCCGGTTTGCCAAGTTGATTACTCATGGCGTTTGCCTCGCAATTCGGAGTACAGGTACGGCACCAGAATCGCCAGGATCGCGCCGAGCATCATCATGGCGCTCGCCGAACCAATGCCCATCTGGCCACGGCTGAAAGTGAAGGAATACATGAACATCGCCGGCAGGTCGGACGAGTAGCCCGGGCCACCCGCGGTCATCGCCGCCACCAGGTCGAAGCTCTTGATCGCGATGTGCGCCAGGATCATGAAAGCGCTGAAGAACACCGGGCGCAGGCTCGGCAATACGATCTTCAGGTAGATGGTCGGCAGGCTCGCCCCGTCGACTTGCGCCGCGCGGATGATCGATTGATCGACGCCACGCAGGCCGGCCAGGAACATCGCCATCACAAACCCGGAGGCTTGCCACACGGCGGCGATCACCAGGCAATACACCACGCGATCCTGATCCACCAGCCAGTCGAGACGGAAGCCTTCCCAGCCCCAGTCACGCAGCATTTTGTCCAGGCCCAGGCCTGGGTTGAGCAGCCATTTCCACGCGGTACCAGTAACGATCATCGAGAGCGCCATCGGGTACAGGTAAACGGTGCGGATGAAGCCTTCCTTGCGAATGCGCTGATCCAGCAGCACGGCGAGGAACACCCCCAGCACCAGGCTGATGCCGATGAACATGCCGCCGAACACCGCGAGGTTCTTGCTCGCGACCCACCAGCGATCGTTGTCCATCAGGCGGATGTATTGCTGCAGGCCGACCCACTTGTAGCTCGGCATGAAGCTGGAATTGGTGAAGGACAGAACAAATGTCCAGATGATGTAACCGTAAAAACCAACCAGGACGATCAGCATGCTTGGCGCCAAAACCAGTTTGGGAAGCCAGCGCTGCAATGCGTCGAACGGTGAGGCTTTGCTGAAAACCGCCACAGAGCTCATCGGGATAATCCAGGTGAAGAGAAATGAAATCGGCACGGCGATCCCTTGTGGGAGCGGGCTTGCTCGCGAAGGCGGTGTATCAGTCGACATTCGTGTTGAATGTCAGATCGCATTCGCGAGCAAGCCCGCTCCCACATGGGGTCACGCGGCGTCAGGGATTACTGGGCGGCTTTGACGGCCGATGCCAGTTGCGCGCTGGCCTTGGCCGGGTCAGCGTTCTTGTCGTTCATGAAGTTGGTGACCACATCGAAGATCGCGCCCTGCACGGCCAGGGACGTGGCCATGTTGTGCGCCATGCTCGGTTGCAGGCCGCCGGTCTTCTCGTCAGCCAGGAAGTCCTTGGCGGATGCTTGAGCGCAGGCATCGAAGCCCAGACCGCTCATGTCGTTAAGCATGTCGGTACGCACCGGGATCGAGCCTTTGTTGATGCTGAAGACTTTCTGGAAGTCTTTACCCAGAGCGACCTTGGCCAGGTCTTGCTGGGCGGCGATGTCGCCTTTGCGATCGGCTTTGAGCTTGAACACAGCCATCGAGTCGATGTTGTAGGTGAAGGCTTTTTCAGTGCCCGGGAACGGCACGCACTGGTAGTCCTTGCCCGCAACTTTCTTGGCGGCGGTCCACTCGCTCTTGGCCCAGTCGCCCATCATCTGCATGCCGGCCTTGCCGTTGATGACGTCGGCGGCAGCGATGTTCCAGTCACGACCGGCGCGGTTCGGGTCCATGTAGCCGGTGACTTTTTTCAACTCGGTAAAGGCCTTGGCCATCTCGGGCCCCGAGAGGGTTTTCTGGTCCAGGTCGACCAGGGCTTTCTTGTAACCATCTGCGCCCATGACCGAGAGCACCACGTCTTCAAACACGGTGCTGTCCTGCCACGGCTGGCCGCCGTGAGCGAGTGCGATGAAGCCGGCGGCTTTGAGCTTGTCGCCAGCGGCATAGAATTCTTCGAGGGTGGTTGGCGCTTTGTCGATCCCGGCTTTCTTGAAGACTTCCGGGTTGATCCACAGCCAGTTGACGCGGTGGATGTTCACCGGCACGGCGACGTAATCGCCTTCGTATTTCACGGTGTCGGAGACTTTCTTGATCAGCAGGTTATCCCAGCCTTCGGACTTGGAAACCTCTTTGAGGGTGTCGGTGCTGAGCAGGCCAGTGCTGCCCCACTCCTGGATGTCCGGCCCCTTGATCTGGGCAACGCCCGGCGGGTTACCGGCCACGGCGCGGCTTTTGAGTACGGTCATGGCCGTGGAGCCGCCACCGCCGGCAACTGCGCCGTCCTTCCAGGTGAAACCGTCTTTTTCGACTTGGGCCTTGAGCACATCGACGGCTGCTTTTTCACCACCAGACGTCCACCAGTGAACGACTTCCACCGAACCTTTGGCATCGGCGGCAAGGGCACTGAGGGGAAATGCTGCAACAGGAAGCAGTGAGGCGAGAGAAATGACAGTAGCGAGGCGAGAAATCGCATTCATCTAGTAGTACCTTTCTTGTTGTTATGCATGCAAGTCTGGTGCTTGCGCTGCATAGGATTCTAAACAGGGGATGCCCCTTCGCAGGTAACGAAGGGACGCGCGAATGTCACCACATGGTTACACAGCAACGCTCTGGGACAACTGCGCCAGCGCACTGGCCATGCTCGGTGCCAGTGGCAGGCGCGGGATCAAAACGGCTTGCCAGGCGTGATACAGGTCGGGTTTGCCGGCCCAGATATCGGCGCTCGGACGGTTCAGAGGATCGAGTTCGTGATGCCAGCTGCCATCGCAACGGTCAATGAAATGACTGTCACAGAATTCCCAGAACAGCCGGTACCAGCGCTCGTATTGCTCATCACCGGTGCGTTTTAGCAGCGCACTGGCGGCGGCGCTGGCTTCGCAATGAGTCCAGTGCAAGCGATGGCGAACCACCGCACGGTTATCCCAATCGAGGGTGTAGACAATCCCCGGCGCGCCGTCGACATCCCAACCGTGACGGCAATTGTGGTCGAAGAGTTTTTGCGCATCGGTTGCCAGCCAGCCCGGTGTAAGTATCCCGGCCTGCACCCGCGCCGCTTCAAGATGCAGCAACAGCCGCGCCCATTCAAAACCATGGCCCGGCGTGGTGCCGTAAGGGCGGAATCCGTCAGCCGGGTTGTCGTAGTTGTAGTCGCGTAGCGGCTGCCAGTCGCGGTCGAAATGCTCGACCACCAGGTAATCATTGGCCGCGGCGTGCTCATGAATGACGCGCTCGACGATACGCTGGGCGCGAAGCAGCCAGCGGTTGTCCTCGGTGACATCGGCCAGGGCGAGAAAGGCTTCGGTGGCGTGCATGTTGCTGTTCGCGCCGCGATAGGCTTCCTCGACGCTCCAGTCGCGGTTAAAGGACTCGCGCATGGCGCCCTCCTCCTCGCTCCAGAAATGACTGTCGATGATGTGGATTGCATCGTCCAGCAGCGCTTGTGCGCCGGGGCGCTGGGCGACCACCGCAGAACTCGCAGCCAATGCCACGAAGGCATGCAGGTAAGCGGCTTTGCCGGTATTGCCGTCGCGGTGTTCGGGCGTGGCGAACCAGCCACCGTGTTCGGCATCACGCAGCGACCCGCTGAGGGCCTGGATGCCGTGATCCACCAGCTCGGCGAAACCCGGCAGGCCCTGGATGTGGGCCATGGCGAAGCTGTGGGTCATACGCGCGGTGTTCATGGTTTCAGCTTGCGCGTTGGCCGCCAGGCGACCCTTTTCATCGAGATTGCCGAAGCCTTCGGCAAGCTTTGCAGCCTTGGCGAATGCCAGCAGGCGCAGGCCTTCGGCTGCGAGCCATTGCTGATGGGCAGGCGCGTTCAGCCAACTGCTGAAGGCAGGTTGGAAGGTGTCCATGGGAAGACCTTTTTTGTTGTTATGACTGGGGGCAGTCTAAACAACGGGCGTTGGCGGGCAGGTAACGAAGGGGGCGAGTTATGTCACCGAGTTGTGACATTTGCCTTGAGGGATGTATTGAAGGGACTGACGCCTTCGCGAGCAAGCCCGCTCCCACAGTGGTTCTGCGTCGTACACAAATCCAGTGTGGGAGCGGGCTTGCCCGCGATGAACAATAATGCGGTGCCGCTAATCAACACTACGCGGCAACTGCAACGTCACACGCAACCCGCCTTCACGCAGGTTTTGCAGGCTGACTTCACCGCCATGGCTATGGGCAATGTTGCGCGCAATCCCCAGCCCCAAGCCATAACCCTGCTGCTGTCCGGCCAAGCGGAAGTGCGGTTCGAACACCTGCTCCAGACGCTGCTCCGGCACGCCCGGCCCTTCATCGTCGACATGCAGGACAAACGCGCTCTCATCGTCATCGATGTGCAGATGCGCGTTCTGCCCATATTTCAAGGCGTTGTCGATCAGGTTGCCGATGCAACGCTTGAGCGCCAGTGGCTTGCCGGGATACGGCGCCAACGCCCGGCCATGCTGAGTCACGCGACCATTGCCGTTGGGCGCCAGATACGGTTCCACCAGGCAGTCGAGCACATGATTGAGATCCACCGGCTCGATGTTTTCGTGGATGTCGGTGTCTTTCACGCATTGCAGCGCGCCCTTTACCAGCAACTCCAGCTCATCCAGATCACGGCCGAACTTGGCTTGCAGTTTTTCGTCTTCAAGCAATTCCACTCGCAATCGCAGCCGGGTAATCGGCGTGCGCAAGTCATGGGAAATCGCGCTGAACAACTGGCTGCGTTCAGTCAGGTAACGGCTGATGCGCTCACGCATCGCGTTGAAGGCGCGGCCCACTTCCACCACTTCACTGCCGCCACCCTCGGCCACCGGTTCGACTTCAGCACCCAGAGACATGTCCCGCGCCGCCCGCGCCAATCGCTTGAGTGGTCGGCTCTGCCAGTGCACCAACAGGCCGATGAACAGCAGCAAGAAACCGCTGGTGAGCACGATGAACCAGACCTGCTGCGCCGGCAGGCCTTGTTCCTCAAGACTGGTGTAGGGCTCGGGCAACAGCGAGGCGATGTACAGCCATTCCCCCGGTGCCATCTGGATTTGCGTGACCAGCACTGGCGGGTTCACCGGCTCCAGGGTCAACGCGTAATGCGCCCAGGAGCGCGGCAACTCATCGAGTTTCAGGCCGCCATTGAAAATCCGCAGGTCTTCGGGGCTGACGAAGGTCACCGAGATGTCGGTGTCCTGGCCCAGCGACTGGCGCAACACTTCGTCCACCGCTTTGAGCACCGCTGCTTTGCGCGGGGTGATCGGCAGCACTTCCATGCCCAAGGGTTTGTCATTGAGCGTCACCACGAACCGGGTGCCGCCCATGCTGCGTAACTGATCGAGCACCAGCGGCCTGAACGCCACCGGCAACGAGCGGAAATAACTGACGCTGGCCGTCATCGAATGGGCCAGGCTGCGGGCACTGGTGACCAGGCCTTCGAGCTGCGTGGCGCGCAATTGCGACACCCAGATGACGCTCGACAACGCCTGGGCGAACAGTACCGCCAGCAGGGTCAGCAGCAACATGCGCCCGAGCAGCGAGCGCGGTACCGGCACCCGCCCGGCGAGCTTGCGCAGGAACTCAGTGGCCATTGCCGGCAACCACGTTGGCTGCCAGTTGGTAGCCACTGCCCCGCACGGTACGGATCAGCCGTGGCGGCTTTTCGGTATCGCGCAGGCGCTGGCGCAAACGGCTGACCGCCATGTCGACGATGCGATCGAGCGGCATCAGGTCACGGCCACGGGTAGCGTTGCCGATGGTGTCGCGATCGAGGATTTCCTGAGGGTGATCGAGGAACAGTTTCAGCAGCGCGAAATCGGCGCCCGAGAGAATCACTTCCTCGCCGTCGATGTGGAACAGCCGATGGCTGACCATGTCCAGCCGCCAGTCATCGAAGGCCAGCACTTCACTGCCGGAACGCTCCTGACCGAACTGCGCGCGGCGCAACAAGGCTTTGATGCGCGCCTGCAATTCACGGGGGCTGAAGGGTTTGCCGAGGTAGTCGTCGGCGCCCAGTTCGAGACCGATGACGCGGTCGGCCTCGTCGGAACTGGCGGTGAGCATGATGATCGGCACATGGGCCTGGCGCGGGTGCTGGCGGATCCAGCGGCAGAGGCTGAACCCGTCTTCGTCCGGCAGCATCACGTCGAGAATCACCAGATCGCTCGGCGCCTCGTTCAAGGCCTGACGAAACCCTGCACCATCGGGCGTGGTACGGACCTGGAAACCGGCGCGGGTCAGGTAGGTGTCCAGCAACTCGCGTATCTCTTGATCGTCATCGACCAACAAAATCGACTTGTTGACTGAGCTCACGGGGCGGCGTCCTTGTTGTTTGTATTGTGGAGGATTATGCCTTAAGCACCGAATCTACAAACACTGCAGAACTACTGTGGGAGCGGGCTTGCTCGCGAAGGGGCCATCACATTCAACATCTTGGTTGACTGATAGACCGCTTTCGCGAGCAAGCCCGCTCCCACATTTGATTGCATTTCAGGCTGGAATGGATTGCTCCAACGCCACACCCGCACCCACCAACCCGGAATACGGCGCCGTCACCAGCCACACCGGAATGCCTTTGAAGTAATCGCTCATGCAGCCCTTGTCGGCGAAGCACCGGGCGAAACCGCTTTCGATGAAGAAATCGGCAAACCGTGGAATCACCCCGCCGACGATGTACACACCACCCCGTGCCCCGGTGGTCAGCACATTGTTGCCAGCCACGCGACCCAGCCAGCAGCAGAACTGCTCGAGCACTTCCAGGGCAATCGGATCACCCGCCAGCCCGGCCTTTGTAATCGCCTCAGGCGTGTCGAGCACAGGCGTGTGACCGTCTACCGCGCAGATCGCCCGGTAGACCCGTGGCAAACCACTGCCGCTCAATGCCGTTTCAGCGCTGACATGGCCGATCTCGTTGAAGATGTGTTGCCACAGCTGGGTTTCTCGCGGGCTGCTCAGTGGCAGGTCGACGTGACCGCCCTCCCCCGGCAGCGGGGCAAAACGGCCCTCGCCCAGATCGAGCAAGGTGCCCACGCCCAGGCCAGTGCCAGGACCGATCACCACCGCCGGCCGCAACGGTTCCGGCGTGCCTTCGCAGACCACCCGAAATTCGCCGGGCTGCAAACGGGTCATGCCCAGCGCCATCGCCGAAAAATCGTTGACCAGCAGCAGTTGATCCACCTGCAAAGTCTTGCAGAAGCCCTTGCGACTGAGTCGCCAGTGATTGTTGGTGAATTTGAATTCATCGCCACTCACAGGGCCCGCCACCGACAGGCACACCGAACCGATCGAACCCGGCGCCAGACCGAGCCCGCTCAGGTAGAGGGCAATCGCCTCCTCCGGGCTGGCGTGGTCTGCCGTCGCCAGCACCTGGATCGATTCCAGCTGCTGGTTTTTCCACAACGCGAAACGTGCGTTGGTGCCACCGATGTCACCGACCAAAGCCAGTTTCAATTAAGCGTCTCCAGGGCAGAAGTAAAGGCGCTGGCGCCTTGCTCTGCGGAGCTGAAGGCCATGCGCATGAAACCAAACAGTTCGCGACCGCTGCCAATGTTGTTGCCCAACAGACCCTTGGCAGGTTCGCGCGCTGCGAATTCTTCGGCGTCCACCTTAAGCTCCAGGGTGCCTTTGACGCCATCGACGCGGATGATATCGCCCTCTTGCACCCGCGCCAAAGCGCCACCCACATAAGCTTCGGGGCTGACGTGGATCGCCGCCGGGATTTTCCCCGAGGCGCCGGACATACGCCCGTCAGTCACCAACGCGACTTTGAAGCCGCGATCCTGCAACACGCCGAGGAACGGCGTCATCTTGTGCAGCTCCGGCATGCCATTGGAACGCGGCCCCTGGAAGCGCATCACCGCGACAAAATCCTTCTCGAGCAAACCGGCCTTGAACGCATCAGCCAGGTCCTGTTGATCCTGGAACACCATGGCCGGTGCTTCGACTACCTGGTTTTCCAAAGCGACCGCCGAGACCTTCATCACGCCACGGCCGAGGTTGCCTTCCATTACGCGCAAGCCACCCTCTGGCGAGAATGCGCGAGCGACCGGACGCAGGATGGTTTCGTCGAGGCTTTCGATCGGACCTTCGCGCCAGACCAGTTCGCCGTTTTCGAGGAACGGTTCCATGGTGTAACGGCTCAGGCCGTGGCCCAGCACGGTGTTGACGTTTTCGTGGAGCAGGCCGGCTTCCAGCAGTTCGCGGATCAGGAACGACATGCCGCCCGCCGCCTGGAAGTGGTTGATGTCGGCTTTGCCGTTCGGGTACACGTGGCTCAGGGTCGGCACCACCTCGGAGAGGTCGGCCATGTCCTGCCAGGTCAACTGAATGCCCGCGGCCATGGCGATGGCCGGCATGTGCAGGGTGTGGTTGGTCGAACCGCCGGTGGCGTGCAGGGCCACGATGGAGTTGACCAGCGAACGCTCGTCGACGATTTCGCCGATCGGCATGAAGTCGCCATTCTGCTTGGTCAGGCGGGTGACCTGGTGCGCTGCTTCGCGGGTCAGGGCATCGCGCAACGGGGTGTTCGGGTTGACGAAGGAGGCGCCCGGCAAGTGCAGGCCCATGACTTCCATCAGCAACTGGTTGGTGTTGGCGGTGCCGTAGAAGGTGCAAGTGCCGGGGCTGTGATAGGACTTCATCTCCGATTCCAGCAGCTCTTCGCGCGTCGCCTTACCTTCGGCGTAGCGCTGACGCACATCGGCTTTCTGCTTGTTGGAGATGCCCGACACCATCGGCCCGCCCGGCACGAAGATCGTTGGCAGATGACCGAAACGCAGCGCGCCCATCATCAGGCCCGGCACGATCTTGTCGCAGATGCCGAGCATCAACGCGCCGTCGAACATGTTGTGGGACAGCGCCACAGCAGTGGACAACGCGATCACTTCGCGGCTCGGCAGGCTCAGTTCCATGCCCGGCTCGCCTTGGGTCACGCCATCGCACATCGCGGGGGTGCCGCCAGCGAACTGGCCGACGGAGCCGATTTCGCGCAGGGCTTTTTTGATCTGTTCCGGGAAGACTTCGTACGGCTGGTGCGCCGAGAGCATGTCGTTATATGACGAAACAATCGCGATGTTCGCGGAGTTCATCATCCGCAGGCTGTGCTTGTCGTCGCTGCCACACCCGGCTACGCCATGGGCGAAGTTGGCGCATTGCAGCTTGCCGCGCATCGGGCCGTCGCTGGCGGCGCCGCGGATCAATGCAAGGTAAGCCTCACGCGTGGTGCGGCTGCGGGCGATAAGCCGTTCGGTGACCTCAAGGACGCGGGGATGCATGTGTAGAACTCCAGGCTAACGGATGTGGCGACCTGATTGTCTATGCTGACCAAGCACCGCTGTGATTGGGGTGACAGACGGTTTTCTTGATCATTCGGACCAGTTGATTCAGGTCACTCGTTGTAGATAAAACAAAATATTGCCACTAAAAAGGCTTGTTTTCTATTTTTTTGCGAATAATCTTGTAATTCCAACAACAAAACGACGGCGGCGCTGTAAATGACTCTTCGAATTGCAATCAATGGTTTTGGCCGTATCGGCCGTAATGTCCTGCGCGCACTGTATACCCAAGGCTATCGTCAGGATCTGCAGATCGTAGCGATCAACGACCTGGGCGACAGCTCGATGAATGCTCATCTGCTCAAGTACGACACCGTTCACGGCACATTCGATGCCGATGTACAGCACGATCAGGAAAGCCTGACCGTCAACGGCGACCGTATTTCGGTCAGCGCCATTCGCAACCCGGCCGAACTGCCTTGGGCCGCGGAAAAGGTCGACGTCGTGTTCGAATGCACCGGTCTGTTCACCGACCGTGCCAAAGCCGCCGCGCATATTACGGCCGGCGCGCGCAAAGTGATCATCTCGGCCCCGGCCAAAGGCGCCGACGCCACCGTGGTTTATGGGGTTAACCACGACATTCTGCGCCAATCGCACCAGATCATTTCCAACGCCTCATGCACCACCAACTGCCTGGCCCCGGTGGCCCAGGTGCTGCACCGCGAGCTGGGCATCGAAAGCGGTCTGATGACCACCATCCATGCCTACACCAACGACCAGAACCTGACCGACGTCTATCACACCGACCCGTACCGCGCCCGCTCCGCCACCCAGAACATGATCCCGAGCAAGACCGGCGCCGCTGAAGCGGTCGGCCTGGTGCTGCCGGAACTGGCGGGCAAACTGACCGGCATGGCGGTGCGTGTTCCGGTGATCAACGTGTCGCTGGTGGACCTGACCGTGCAGCTCAAGCGTGAAGCGTCGGCCGATGAAGTCAACGCGATGCTCAAACAAGCCAGCCAGCACTCGAAAATTCTCGGCTACAACACCCTGCCGCTGGTTTCCAGCGACTTCAACCACAACCCGCTGTCGTCGATTTTCGACGCCAACCACACCAAGTCCAGCGGCAAGCTGCTCAAAGTGCTGGCCTGGTACGACAACGAGTGGGGCTTCTCCAACCGCATGCTCGATAACTGCCTGGCGCTCTGCAACGCAGAATAAACAGCTACGTCGACGCGGCCCCCGTAGGAGCTGCCGCAGGCTGCGATCTTTTGATCTTGATTTTTGCCGGCCTTACAACCGCCAGGATCAAAAGATCGCAGCCTTCGGCAGCTCCTACAGGTATGTGAAAACGCCGAAAAATGCGTCGTCGCAGGCGCATTACGCCTGGGAGAAGCAAGCGATGATCGGTATCAGCTTTACGCAAAAAACCTTGGCGGCGCGCAAGCGTATCGCCCTGGTTGCCCACGATCACTGCAAAGTATTTTTGCTGGATTGGGCCGAGCGGCAGAAAGACAAACTCGCACAGCATGAACTGGTCGCCACCGGCACGACGGGGTTGTTGTTGCAACAACGCCTCGACCTGCCGGTGGAAAGCATGATCAGCGGTCCGCTGGGCGGCGACCAGCAACTCGGCGCGCGAATCGCCGAGCAGCGAGTCGACATGCTGGTGTTCTTCTGGGACCCGTTCGAACCGCAACCCCACGACCCGGATATCAAGGCGCTGCTGCGAGTCGCAGCGGTGTGGAACATCCCGGTGGCCTGCAACGAGTGCAGCGCCGATTACCTGCTCAGCAGCCCGTTGATGGATCAGGCTCACGAACACCGCATCCCGGATTACGCGACCTATCTGCAGGGTCGTGGATGAAGCGTGACCAGTACCGAGCGTAGCAACAAGCACAAATCCTTGTGGGGGCAGGCAAGCCAGCTCCCACAGGGTTGGGTATTCGGCCGGCAACCGGCGTTTTCATCTAATCGAGCGGTATTTTGATCTATGCTCGGGCTCTCGCTCCGGAGGGCCTTCGATGACTGATTTACTCACGTCCATTCAAGCCGCACTCGGCTTGCCCCACACACCCATCCCGTTCACCTCGAGCGGCGCCCTGCCCTCGGCGTTTGCCGTCACCGACCTTGCCTGCGCAAGCATTGCCGCTGCCGGTCAGGCTGTCAGTGAATGGCTGCAACAACACACCGGCCGTTTGCCTACCCTTGAAGTCGACCGCCGCCTGGCGTCGTTCTGGCTCGCGACGTCGATCCGCCCCGTGGGCTGGAGCGTTCCACCGTTGTGGGATCCGGTCGCCGGCGACTATGCGACCAAGGACGGCTGGATCCGCCTGCATACCAACGCACCTCATCATCGTGCCGCCGCTGAAAGCGTGCTCGGCGCCTGTGTCGACCGCGTCGCGATGGCGAGCAAGGTTGCGCAATGGGTGAAAAGTGATCTGGAACAGGCCGTAGTCGATGCCGGTGGTTGTGCGGCCGAAATGCGCAGCTGGGCGCAATGGCAAGCGCACCCCCAAGGTGTGGCGGTGAATGCCGAGCCGTTGATTCAGTTCAGCGCCGACAGCGGCGAAAATGCAAAGCCGTGGCGGGGTTCGGTGGCGCAACCACTGGCGGGCATCAAGGTGCTGGATTTGACCCGCGTGTTGGCCGGCCCCATCGCCAGCCGTTTTCTCGCTGGCCTCGGTGCCGATGTTTTGCGCATCGACCCACCGACCTGGAACGAACCGGGCGTGGTGCCGGAAGTCACTTTGGGCAAACGCTGTGCGCGCCTGAACCTGCACGACAAGACTGATCGCATGACGTTCGAATGCCTGCTCAAGGACGCCGATATCCTGCTCCACGGCTACCGCGCCGATGCATTGGAAAAGTTGGGTTATGGCGTAGCCGTGCGGCAAAAACTGGCGCCGGGCCTGATTGATGTGTGCCTCAACGCCTATGGCTGGAGCGGCCCATGGCAGAACCGTCGAGGGTTCGACAGTTTGGTACAGATGAGCAGCGGGATTGCCGAAGCGGGGATGCAGTGGAAGAAAGCGAACCAGCCGACACCGCTGCCGGTGCAGGCGCTTGATCATGCCACCGGGTATTTGATGGCGGCTGCGGCGATCACGTTATTGGGACGTGGCGGGTCGGCCAGGTTGTCGTTGGCGCGGACCGCCAGGTTGCTGATTGAACATGGTGCGGGGACCGATGAGGCGTTGCGGGCGGAGGATCAAAGCGATCAAGGGATGTTGGTTGAACAGACGCCTTGGGGGCCGGCGCATCGGTTGAAGGTTCCGCTGAAAATCACCGGGACACCGCTGCAGTGGGCGCTGCCAGCCGGGGAATTGGGTTCCCATCGCGCGCAGTGGTGGTGACTGTTCGGGTCCATTCGCGAGCAAGCCCGCTCCCACAGTTGACCGGGTTTCCCTGGAGGAATGCGATCACATGTGGGAGCGGGCTTGCTCGCGAAGGGGCCCGTAGGTTCACTACACATCTCAGCTCAGCTCAATCCGGCCGGCTCAGCGATGTCCAAAGCACCTGCGCCGCATACCCTCGAAAGGGCCGCCAAGCCTCGGCCCTCACCCACAACTCCCGAGCCGTCACCGCCCCACCTTCCAGCGCCGCCAGCGAGTTGATCAACCCCACATCCCCACTCGGAAATGCATCCATCTGCCGCAATTGCCGCAAGGCAATGTATTGCGCCGTCCAGTCACCAATCCCGTGCAACGCCAGCAACCGCGCCACACCACCTGGCCGTTCCGGTTCAAACAACCGGGGATCATCCAGCAACGCCTGAGCCACGCCGGACAAGGTCCGACCGCGACTTTTCGGCATTCCCAACATTGCCAGATCCGCTGCTGCCAACGTGGCAGCATCAGGAAACACATGACTCAACCCCGGCCTCGGCGACTGCAATGGCTGTCCATATTGCACCACCAGTTTCCCGGCCAACTTGATCGCCGCGACCACGGTAATCTGTTGTCCCAACACCGCACGAATGGCCAATTCCAGCCCATCCCAAGCCCCGGGTACTCGCAGCCCAGGGCGCGCGGCAATCAAGCGCGCCATCAACGGATCAACCACCAGTTGTCGATGAATGGCTGGCAAATCTGCGTCCAGATCAAACATCCGCCGCAGCCGCGCGACAATCTCCGGTACTGCTGCTGAATCAGGAAAATCCAGCGTTACTTCCAGCACATCGCCCGCCCCTGGCCTGACCGAAATCACACCGTGAACACCGTTCAACGCAATGCTGCGCGAGTACACCCCATCGACCACGGTTTCCATCCCGACCACCGCCCGCGCCGACAAAAAATCCAGCATCGCCGACCAGTCATAAGGCGGTTGATACGCCAGCAATAACCTCACAAAGACAACAATCCGCTGTACAACCCATAGGCCGCCAACCCCGCCCCGGCAACCACACAGCTGAAAATGCCTTTCTCCATCAACGTAAACAGCGGTTTGCCCTGCTCCCGCTTGGCCTGGGCAAACAAAATCACCCCCGGGGCATACAACAACGCCGAGAGCAGCAGGTATTTCACGCCACCGGCATACAACAACCAAACCGCATAACACAGGGCAATGCCACCGATCAGCAAGTCTTTCGTGCGCTCGGCCGAAGCATGCTCATAGGTTTCCCCTCGCCCGCTCAACAACACCGCATACGCCGCCGACCACAGATACGGCACCAGAATCATCGATGAGGCGAGGTAGATCAGGCTGGTGTAAGTACCGGCGGAAAACAGCGTGATCAGCAGAAAAATCTGGATCATCACGTTGGTCAGCCACAGTGCGTTGACCGGCACATGGTTGGCGTTCTCTTTTTTCAGGAAGGCTGGCATCGTCTTGTCTTTAGCGGTGGCGAAAAGGATTTCGGCGCACAGCAGCGCCCAGGACAGCAACGCTCCCAATAGCGAAATAGCCAGGCCGATGCTGATCAACAGCGCGCCCCAAGGGCCGACGATATGTTCCAGCACTGCCGCCAGCGACGGGTTCTGCAAGGTGGCCAATTCCGGTTGGCTCATGATGCCGAGCGACAACAGGTTCACCAGCACCAGCAGCGCCAACACACCGATAAAACCGATGACCGTCGCCCGGCCCACGTCCGAACGTTTCTGCGCCCTCGCCGAATATACGCTGGCGCCTTCGATGCCGATGAAGACGAACACGGTGACCAGCATCATGTTGCGCACCTGGTCCATCACGCCGCCGAAATTCGGGTTGCTGCGACCCCAGATGTCTCGGGTGAAGATGTCTGCCTTGAAGGCCACGGCGGCAATGACGATGAACATGATCAGCGGCACGATCTTGGCCACCGTGGTCAGTTGATTGATGAACGCCGCTTCCTTGATTCCGCGCAGCACCAGAAAATGCACCGCCCACAGCAGCACCGACGCGCAGCCGATGGCGATGGGTGTGTTGCCCTGGCCAAAGGCCGGAAAGAAATAACCGAGGGTGCTGAACAGCAAGACGAAATAACCGACGTTGCCCAGCCAGGCACTGATCCAGTATCCCCAGGCCGACGAGAAACCCATGTAATCGCCGAAACCAGCCTTGGCGTAGGCATACACCCCGGAGTCCAGTTCCGGCTTGCGATTGGCCAGGGTCTGAAAGACGAAAGCCAGGGTCAGCATGCCAACAGCAGTAATCGCCCAACCAATCAATATCGCCCCGGCATCGGCACGTGCCGCCATGTTTTGCGGCAAGGAAAAAATCCCGCCGCCAATCATCGATCCCACCACCAAAGCGATCAGCGCACCCAGGCGAAGCTTTTGCGTCGGTTGCGGCATTCCTGCGCCTCCATTTCCCGCCGCGACTATCACCGCGAGACCGTCACATTGTGGGTTTCAACTAAATAGATAAAGCGTAATAACGTTTATCAATTAACGCTAATCTCTGTCTTTTACTTATAGCTGATCACGCTAACGCGCTGACTGGAAATCGCAGTTTTGTCTGTATGTTCGAATAAATCCATATCACTCCAAAATCAAAACTCATCACTTGCCAAAACATAAAAACAAACTAGCGTCTAAACTTCAATCGATGCGCTTTATTCCTCCAACCGTCAGCCGAGGCCTCTGGAAAAGAGCTCTTACGGCAATAACCTTACGCCTATAAAAACGACATAAATCATTAATTAACAATGGAATGTGATCATGCATTGATCCAAATCAGATGATTGAAAAGCAAACGAAATTAATCTGTTTTCTCTCTTTCTCCTGCACTGGAGTCATGCATGTCTGAATCCCCCGGAAAACTGAAACTTGGCGCCCTGGTTGCGCTGGTGGTCGGCTCGATGATCGGTGGCGGGATTTTCTCGCTGCCCCAGAACATGGCCGCCAGTGCCGACGTCGGCGCCGTTCTTATCGGTTGGGCAATCACCGCAGTCGGCATGTTGACCCTGGCCTTCGTGTTCCAGACCCTGGCCAATCGCAAGCCAGATCTTGACGGCGGTGTTTACGCCTACGCCAAGGCCGGTTTCGGGGATTACATGGGTTTCTCGTCCGCTTGGGGTTACTGGATCAGTGCCTGGCTGGGTAACGTTGGTTACTTCGTTCTGTTGTTCAGTACCCTCGGCTACTTCTTTCCCGTTTTTGGCGAGGGCAATACCGTTGCGGCTGTGATCGGTGCGTCGCTGCTGCTCTGGGGGGTGCATTTCCTGGTATTGCGCGGAATCAAGGAAGCAGCGTTCATCAACCTGGTGACCACCGTCGCCAAAATCGTGCCGCTGCTGCTGTTTGTCCTGATCGCGATTTTCGCCTTCAAGCTGGAGATCTTCACCGCCGACATCTGGGGTCTGAAAAACCCGGACCTGGGCAGCGTGATGAACCAGGTGCGCAAGATGATGCTGGTCACCGTCTGGGTGTTCATCGGCATCGAAGGCGCGAGCATCTTCTCGGCCCGTGCGGAAAAACGCAGCGACGTGGGTAAAGCCACCGTCATCGGTTTCATCACCGTACTGCTGTTCCTGGTGCTGGTGAACGTGCTGTCGCTGGGCATCATGACCCAACCGGAACTGGCCAAACTGCAGAACCCGTCCATGGCCGCGGTGCTGGAACACGTGGTCGGTCATTGGGGCGCGGTGCTGATCAGCGTCGGCCTGATCATCTCGTTGCTCGGTGCGCTGCTGTCGTGGGTGTTGCTGTGTGCGGAGATCATGTTCGCCGCCGCCAAGGACCACACCATGCCGGCCTTTTTGCGCCGCGAAAACGCCAACCATGTGCCGGTCAATGCGCTGTGGCTGACCAACGCCATGGTCCAGCTGTTCCTGATCATCACGCTGTTCTCGGCCAGCACTTACCTGTCGCTGATCTACCTCGCCACGTCGATGATTCTGGTGCCGTACCTGTGGTCGGCGGCGTACGCGCTGCTGTTGGCGGTGCGCGGCGAGAGTTATGAAAACGCTGCGGCCGAGCGCAGGAAAGACCTGTTCATCGGCGCCATCGCGTTGATCTACGCGGTCTGGCTGATCTATGCCGGCGGCGTCAAATACCTGCTGCTCTCCGCCCTGCTCTATGCGCCCGGCGCGATCCTGTTCGCCAAAGCCAAGCTTGAAGTCAACAAACCGGTTTTCACCAACGTCGAGAAGCTGATTTTCGCCGCCGTAGTCGTGGGCGCCCTGGTGGCGGCTTACGGGCTGTATGACGGCTTCCTGACTCTGTAACACCTGACCCATTTGTCATCTGGAGGATCACTGTAATGACCACCGAAAAAGTTAAGTACGGCGTCCATTCCGAAGCCGGCAAACTGCGTAAAGTCATGGTTTGCTCCCCCGGCCTGGCCCACCAGCGGCTGACCCCGAACAACTGCGATGAACTGCTTTTCGACGATGTGCTGTGGGTGGCTCAAGCCAAGCGTGACCATTTCGACTTCGTCACCAAAATGCGCGAGCGCAACGTCGACGTGCTGGAAATGCACAACCTGTTGACCGACATCGTTGCGATTCCTGAAGCGCTGGACTGGATCCTGGAGCGCAAGATCACCGCCAATTCGGTGGGCTTGGGTCTGGTCAATGAAACCGCATCCTGGCTGCGCAGCCTGGAGCCGCGCAAGATTGCCGAGTTCCTGATTGGCGGCGTCTCCGCCGATGACCTGCCGGACAGCTTCGGCGGCAAGACCATCCAGATGTTCCGCGAATTTCTCGGTCACTCCAGCTTCATTCTGCCGCCGCTGCCCAACACCCAGTTCACCCGCGACACCACCTGCTGGATCTACGGCGGCGTGACGCTCAACCCAATGTACTGGCCGGCGCGCCGTCAGGAAACCCTGCTGACCACGGCTATCTACAAATTCCACCCGCAGTTCACCAACGCCGACTTCCAGATCTGGTACGGCGACCCGGATCAGGACCATGGCAGCGCGACCCTTGAGGGCGGCGACGTGATGCCGATCGGCAACGGCGTGGTGTTGATCGGCATGGGCGAGCGTTCGTCCCGCCAGGCCATCGGCCAATTGGCGGTCAATCTGTTCAAGAACAAAGCCGTCGAGCGGGTGATCGTCGCCGGCCTGCCGAAGTCCCGCGCCGCGATGCACCTGGACACCGTGTTCAGCTTCTGCGACCGCGATCTTGTGACCATTTTCCCGGAAGTGGTGAGCCAGATCGTCGCCTTCAGCGTGCGCCCCGACGAAAGCAAGCCGGGCGGCGTCGACGTTCGCCGCGAAGAAACCAGCTTCCTCGACACCGTGGCCAAGGCCCTCAACCTCAAAGCGCTGCGCGTGGTGGAAACCGGCGGCAACGCCTTCGCCGCCGAACGTGAGCAATGGGACGACGGCAACAACGTGGTGGCCGTGGAGCCGGGCGTGGTGATCGGTTATGACCGCAACACCTACACCAACACCCTGCTGCGCAAGGCCGGTGTGGAGGTCATCACCATCACCGCCGGCGAACTCGGTCGCGGGCGTGGCGGCGGCCACTGCATGACCTGCCCGATCATTCGCGACCCTATCGACTATTAACTTTCAAACCCTGGCCGCCGCTTATCCAGCGCGGCCCGGGGGATAACCGATACCCAAGGAGATCCAATCATGGCTTTCAACATGCGCAACCGCAGCCTGCTGAGTTTGATGCACCACACCACTCGCGAGCTCAATTACCTGCTGGACCTGTCCCGTGACCTCAAGCGCGCCAAGTACACCGGCACCGAGCGTCCACACCTGCAAGGCAAGAACATCGCGCTGATCTTCGAAAAAACCTCGACCCGCACCCGCTGCGCCTTCGAAGTCGCGGCCCATGACCAGGGCGCCCACGTCACCTACATCGACCCGGTGTCGTCGCAGATCGGCCACAAGGAAAGCATGAAAGACACCGCCCGCGTGCTGGGGCGGATGTTCGATGCCATCGAGTACCGCGGCTTCGAACAGGAAATCGTCGAAGAACTGGCCAAGTTCGCCGGCGTGCCGGTGTTCAACGGTTTGACCGCTGAATTCCACCCGACGCAAATGATCGCCGACACCCTGACCATGCGTGAACACAGCGACAAGCCGCTGCACGACATCAGCTACGCCTACCTCGGCGATGCCCGCTACAACATGGGCAATTCGCTGTTGATGATCGGCGCCAAACTCGGCATGGACGTGCGCATCGCCGCGCCGAAAGCGCTGTGGCCACATCAGGACTTCATCGATCAGTGCAAAGCCTTCGCCGAGGAAAGCGGCGCGCGCATCACCATCACCGAAGACCCGAAGGAAGCGGTCAAGGACGTGGACTTCATCCACACCGACATCTGGGTGTCGATGGGCGAGCCGGTGGAGGCGTGGGACGAACGCATCGAGCAACTGCTGCCCTACCAGGTCAACGCCGAGATGATGAAGGCCTCGGGCAACCCACGGGTGAAATTCATGCACTGCCTGCCGGCGTTCCACAACAGCGAAACCAAGGTCGGCAAAGACATTGCCGCGCGCTATCCGCATCTGGCCAACGGCGTCGAAGTGACGGAAGACGTCTTCGAATCGCCGGCCAACATCGCCTTCGAGCAAGCGGAAAACCGCATGCACACCATCAAGGCGATTCTGGTGTCGGCGCTGGCGGATATTTAAAGGACCGGCTCGGTCACTCCTGACGAAACACGGTCAATGTGGGAGCGGGCTTGCTCGCGAAAGCGGTGTAACAGGCAACATTGATGTCGACTGACACGACGCCTTCGCGAGCAAGCCCGCTCCCACACAATCCCGGTTCCCACAGGGAGATCGAATCGCCCGCAACCTCTGTTTAGAAGGACTGCATTATGCGTATCGTCGTTGCTCTGGGCGGTAACGCCCTGCTCCGCCGGGGTGAACCCATGACCGCGGACAACCAGCGCACCAACATCCGGATCGCTACCGAACAGATCGCCAAGGTCCATCCCGGCAACCAACTGGTGATCGCCCACGGCAATGGTCCGCAGGTCGGCCTGCTGTCGCTGCAAGCGGCGGCCTACACCCAGGTTTCCGCTTACCCGCTGGACGTGCTCGGTGCCGAAACCGAAGGCATGATCGGCTACATCATCGAACAGGAACTGGGTAACCTGCTGGACTTCGAAGTCCCGTTCGCCACCCTGCTGACCCAGGTCGAAGTCGACGCCAACGACCCAGCGTTCCAGGCCCCCAGCAAACCCATCGGCCCGGTCTATACCAAGGCCGAAGCAGAAAAACTCGCTGCCGAGAAAGGCTGGGCGATTGCGCCGGACGGCGACAAATTCCGCCGCGTAGTGGCCAGCCCGAGACCGAAACGCATCTTCGAAATCCGCCCGATCAAGTGGTTGCTGGAAAAAGGCAGCATCGTGATTTGCGCGGGCGGTGGCGGTATCCCGACAATGTACGGCGCCAGTGGCAAACTGCAGGGCGTGGAAGCGGTGATCGACAAAGACCTGTGCTCGGCGCTGCTGGCCGAACAGCTTGAAAGCGATCTGTTGGTGATCGCCACCGACGTCAATGCGGCGTTCATCGACTTCGGCAAACCCACCCAGAAAGCCATTGCCCAGGCCCACCCCGATGAAATGGAAAAACTCGGCTTCGCGGCTGGCTCCATGGGACCAAAGGTCCAGGCGGCCTGCGAGTTCGCCCGCCATACTGGAAAAACCGCGGTGATCGGTTCACTCTCGGACATCGAAGCGATCGTCCAGGGCAAGGCCGGCACGCGTATCAGCACGACGAAACCTGGCATTACTTATTTATAAGGAGAGACGTCAATGGCAACGTTCGAGCCGGGCAAATTACACATCGAGCGTCACGCGCTGACCAAGGATGATGTCAGCTACAACGTGCACCTCGACTATGAGGTCACGCAGGATCCCAAGAAAGGCAAAGGGATACTGTTCACCCTGCACGGCAGCATGCAGGGAAAGGACATGACGGAGACCTTCTTTCTGCCCAAGGAGGAGGCTTACAACTTCGCCAACAACGTGACGAAAATCGCCGAGAAGTACGGAATTCCCAAGACACACAGCCAGATCGGCTCGGTTCACAAGCATTACGATTTAATGTTTGAAGACATCCGGCAGAAGTTGGATATGAAATCCGGCGACCCGGTAAACCTCGAGAACTTCGAATAACCCTATTCCCCCGGATGAACGCTGTACCTGTGGGAGCGGGCTTGCTCGCGAAGGCGGAGTGTCAGTCGACATAAATGTTGCCTGCTGTACCGCTTTCGCGAGCAAGCCCGCTCCCACATTGGTTCGGTGGAGCCCTGAAGTCCTGCGCAGGATTTCACCATTGGCCCGCCCCAAGGCATACTTGCCACCCTCCGCATTCCAGAACCCAACCGCCCCATGCGTATCCACGTCAGTTTCATCGACCGCGTCGGCATCACCCAGGAAGTCCTGGCCTTGCTCGGTGGGCGCAATCTCAATCTGGATGCGGTAGAAATGGTCCCGCCCAACGTCTACATCGACGCCCCGACCTTGAGCCCGGCAGTGCTCGAAGAACTGCGCGACGCGCTGTTCAGCGTGCGCGGCGTGCAAGCGGTGACGGTGGTCGACATCCTTCCCGGCCAGCGCCGGCACTTGCAGCTCGATGCACTGCTCGCCGCCATGACCGACCCGGTACTGGCGCTGGACAGCGCCGGCAAGGTGCTGCTGGCCAACCCGGCGCTGATCGCCCTGTACGGCCGCGAACCGGCGGGTGAAAGCATCAGCGAGCTGTTTGCCGACCCGGCGCTGCTCGACACGTTGCTGGAAAACGGCTTCCGCCTGCCGCTGCGCGAGATCACCGTCAACGGTCAGACCCTGCTGCTGGACGCCACGCCGATCACCGACGCCGGTGCGCTGCTGACCCTGTATCAACCGAACCGCTTGGGTGAACGCCTCTCGGCGCTGCACCACGACCATGCCGAAGGCTTCGACGCGCTGCTCGGCGAATCCCCGGCCATTCGTACGCTCAAGGCACGCGCCCAGCGAGTCGCAGCCCTCGATGCACCGTTGCTGATCCAGGGCGAAACCGGCACCGGTAAAGAGCTGGTGGCTCGCGCCTGCCACGCCATCAGCGCTCGCCACAGCTCGCCGTTCCTGGCCTTGAACTGCGCGGCACTCCCGGAAAACCTCGCCGAAAGCGAGCTGTTCGGCTATGCCCCCGGGGCCTTCACCGGCGCGCAACGGGGCGGCAAACCGGGGCTGATGGAACTGGCCAACCAGGGCACGGTATTTCTCGACGAGATCGGTGAAATGTCGCCGTACTTGCAGGCGAAACTGCTGCGCTTTCTCAACGATGGCAGCTTCCGACGGGTTGGTGGCGATCGCGAAGTGAAGGTCAATGTGCGGATCCTCAGCGCGACTCACCGCGATCTGGAAAAAATGGTCAGCGAAGGCGCCTTCCGCGAAGACCTGTTTTATCGCCTCAACGTCCTGAATGTCGAAGTCCCGCCGCTGCGCGAGCGCGGTCAGGACATTCTGCTGCTGGCGCGCTACTTCATGCAGCAGGCCTGCGCGCAGATCCAGCGCCCGGTTTGTCGCCTGGCGCCGGGCACTTATCCGGCGCTGCTAGACAATCGCTGGCCGGGGAATGTGCGGCAATTGCAGAACGTGATCTTCCGCGCCGCGGCGATTTGCGAAAGCAGCCTGGTGGACATCGGCGACCTCGACATCGCTGGCACCTCCGTGGCGCGCCAGAGCGACAGCGAGGTCGACAGCCTCGAACAGGCCATGGAAGAGTTCGAGAAAACCCTGCTGGAAAAGCTCTACGTCAGCTACCCCTCGACCCGCCAACTGGCCAGCCGCCTGCAAACTTCCCACACCGCGATTGCCCATCGATTGCGTAAGTACGGCATACCCAATAAGCCTTAAAGCATCACTCGGTCAAATGTGGGAGCGGGCTTGCTCGCGAAGGCGGAGTGTCAGTCGACATCAATGTTGCCTGCTCTACCACTTTCGCGAGCAAGCCCGCTCCCACAGGTCTTGTATTCTGTCTGAAATCTCTCCAGAAACGACCTCCATCTGTACTGAAAGCGCTACAGTGGAATGATATCGATACACTCTCTCTTGATCACCGCCATGCAAGGCTTTGATCCATCTAGGCTTTTTTCTTCGCCGTCGACTGTAGCGATTTCGCTACAGCCATGCATTTGGCGCCTTTCATAAAAACAAGTAAGCCATTGATTTATAACAATTAAAAAACATTGGCCGTGTTTTTGCTAAGGGAATACCCATTCAGCTCTGCCTCGGCATGAGCATTCAATCGCGTCCACCAGACGAGTCTGGCCCCCTTAGGAGTTTCCATGAGCGAGTTGCGTTTTACTGAAGATCACGAATGGCTGCGCACCGAAGCTGACGGCACCGTCACAGTCGGCATCACCGCTTTCGCGCAGAACGCCCTGGGCGACGTGGTTTTCGTACAACTGCCTGAGCTGCAGTCCTACGACAAAGGCGCTGAAGCCGCCACCGTGGAATCGGTAAAAGCCGCCAGCGGCGTGTACATGCCACTCGACGGCGAAGTGCTGGAAGTGAACCCGGCGCTCGACAGCAGCCCTGAACTGGTCAACGAAGATCCGCTGGGCGAAGGCTGGTTCTTCCGCTTCAAGCCAACCGACGCCTCGGCTGTCGGCCAACTGCTGGATCAAGACGCTTACGACCGTCTGATCAAAGCCAACGCTGAAGCCTGAGGAGCGCTGACATGACTCAAATTAATCTCGGCACTGCCAACGAATTCATCGCGCGCCACATCGGCCCGCGTGCCGGCGATGAGCAAGCCATGCTCAACAGCCTCGGTTTCGACTCCCTGGAAGCCCTGAGCGCCAGCGTCATTCCCGATAGCATCAAAGGCACCAGCGTCCTCGGCCTGGAAGACGGCCTGAGTGAAGCGGATGCCCTGGCGCTGATCAAATCCATCGCCGGCAAAAACCAGCTGTTCAAGACCTACATCGGTCAGGGCTACTACGGCACTCATACGCCGTCGCCGATCTTGCGCAACCTGCTGGAAAACCCGGCCTGGTACACCGCTTACACCCCGTACCAGCCAGAAATTTCCCAAGGCCGTCTCGAAGCGCTGCTGAACTTCCAGACCCTGATCAGCGACCTGACCGGCCTGCCGATCGCCAACGCCTCCCTGCTCGACGAAGCCACCGCCGCTGCCGAAGCCATGACCTTCTGCAAACGCCTGAGCAAGAACAAAGGCAGCCACGCGTTCTTCGCCTCGGTTCATTGTCACCCGCAAACCCTCGACGTGCTGCGCACCCGTGCCGAGCCGTTGGGCATCGACGTGGTGGTCGGCGACGAGCGCGAACTGAGCGACGTCAGCGCATTCTTCGGCGCTTTGCTGCAATACCCGGCCAGCAACGGTGACGTGTTCGACTACCGCGAACTGACCGAGCGTTTCCACGCGGCTAATGCGCTGGTCGCCGTCGCGGCTGACCTGCTGGCCCTGACCGTGCTGACTCCGCCAGGCGAATTCGGCGCCGACGTGGCCATCGGCAGCGCGCAACGCTTCGGCGTGCCGTTGGGTTTCGGTGGTCCGCACGCGGCCTACTTCTCCACCCGTGATGCGTTCAAGCGCGACATGCCGGGCCGTCTGGTCGGCGTTTCCGTGGACCGTTTCGGCAAGCCGGCCCTGCGCCTGGCCATGCAGACCCGCGAGCAACATATCCGCCGCGAGAAAGCCACCAGCAACATCTGCACCGCTCAAGTACTGCTGGCCAACATCGCCAGCATGTACGCCGTGTACCACGGCCCGAAAGGCCTGACGCAGATCGCCCAGCGCATTCATCACCTGACCGCGATCCTCGCCAAAGGCTTGAGCGCATTGGGTCTGAGCGTCGAGCAAGAAAACTTCTTCGACACCCTGACCCTGACCACCGGCGCCAGCACTGCCGCCCTGCACGACAAGGCTCGCGCCCAGCGCATCAACCTGCGTGTAGTCGATGGCGAGCGCCTGGGCCTGTCCCTGGACGAAACCACCAGCCAGGCTGACATTGAAACCCTGTGGAGCGTGCTGGCCGACGGCAAAACCCTGCCGGACTTCGCCGCCCTCGCCGCCTCGGTCGAAAGCCGCATCCCGGCCGCGCTGGTTCGCCAGTCGCCGATCCTCAGCCACCCGGTGTTCAACCGTTATCACTCGGAAACCGAGCTGATGCGCTACCTGCGCAAGCTCGCCGACAAGGACCTGGCCCTGGATCGCACCATGATCCCGCTGGGTTCGTGCACCATGAAACTCAACGCCGCCAGCGAAATGATCCCGGTGACCTGGGCTGAATTCGGTGCCTTGCACCCGTTCGCTCCGGCCGAGCAAAGCGCCGGCTATCAGCAACTGACCGATGAACTGGAAGCGATGCTCTGCGCCGCCACCGGTTACGACTCGATCTCTTTGCAACCGAACGCCGGCTCCCAGGGTGAATACGCAGGTCTCTTGGCGATCCGTGCCTACCACCAGAGCCGTGGCGAAGACCGTCGCGACATCTGCCTGATCCCCTCGTCCGCTCACGGCACCAACCCGGCCACCGCTAACATGGCCGGTATGCGCGTGGTCGTGACCGCGTGCGATGCCCGCGGCAACGTCGACATCGAAGACCTGCGCGCCAAGGCCATCGAGCACCGCGAACATCTCGCTGCACTGATGATCACCTACCCGTCGACCCATGGCGTGTTCGAAGAAGGCATCCGCGAAATCTGCGGCATCATTCACGACAACGGCGGCCAGGTGTACATCGACGGCGCCAATATGAACGCCATGGTCGGCCTCTGCGCACCGGGCAAGTTCGGCGGCGACGTGTCCCACCTGAACCTGCACAAAACCTTCTGCATCCCACACGGCGGTGGCGGCCCGGGCGTCGGCCCGATTGGCGTCAAGTCGCACCTGACGCCGTTCCTGCCGGGCCACGCCCAGATGGAACGCAAGGAAGGCGCGGTCTGCGCGGCACCGTTCGGCAGCGCGAGCATTCTGCCGATCACTTGGATGTACATTCGAATGATGGGTGGCGCGGGTCTCAAGCGTGCTTCGCAACTGGCGATCCTGAATGCCAACTACATTTCCCGTCGCCTCGAAGAGCATTACCCAGTGCTGTACACCGGCAGCAACGGTCTGGTGGCGCACGAATGCATCCTCGACCTGCGTCCGTTGAAAGACAGCAGCGGCATCAGTGTCGATGACGTCGCCAAGCGCCTGATCGACTTCGGCTTCCACGCCCCGACCATGTCGTTCCCGGTGGCCGGCACGTTGATGATCGAGCCGACCGAAAGCGAATCCAAGGAAGAACTGGACCGCTTCTGCGACGCCATGATCCGCATCCGCGAAGAAATCCGCGCGGTGGAAAACGGCACGCTGGACAAGGACGACAACCCGCTGAAAAACGCGCCACACACCGCCGCAGAAATCGTCGGCGAGTGGACTCACCCGTACAGCCGCGAGCAAGCGGTGTACCCGGTTGCGTCGCTGATCGAAGGCAAGTACTGGCCACCGGTTGGTCGCGTCGACAACGTCTTCGGCGATCGCAACCTGGTCTGCGCCTGCCCGTCGATCGAAAGCTACGCTTGATCTATGGAGGGGCGGGTTTACTCGCCCCTCTCAGGAACACCGCATATCCCCTTGTGGGAGCGGGCTTGCTCGCGAAAGCGGTGGATCAGTCACTATCAATGTTATCTGACCCACCGCTTTCGCGAGCAAGCCCGCTCCCACAGGGATCTATGCAAGTCTCATTATTCTGCCAATACCTATAACAAGAAACCGGAGAACAACCATGTCTTTAAGCGTGTTCGACCTGTTCAAGATTGGCATCGGCCCCTCCAGCTCCCACACCGTCGGCCCGATGCGCGCCGCTGCGCGTTTCGCCGAAGGTCTGCGCCGTGAAGGGCTGCTGGCCGCAACCACCTGCGTCAAAGTCGAGCTCTACGGCTCGCTCGGCGCCACCGGCAAAGGCCACGGCAGCGACAAGGCTGTGTTGCTGGGCCTGGAAGGCGAACACCCGGATACCGTAGACACCGAAACCGTCGCCGCTCGCCTGCAAGAAATTCGCGGCAATGGTCGCTTGAACCTGCTCGGCGAACACAGCATTGCGTTCAACGAGAAAGAACACCTGGCGATGATTCGCAAACCGTTGGCCTATCACCCCAACGGCATGATCTTTCGCGCATTCGATGCCGCTGGCCTGCAAATCCGCAGCCGCGAGTACTACTCGGTTGGTGGCGGGTTCGTGGTCGATGAAGACGCTGCCGGTGCCGACCGCATTGTCGAAGACGCCACCCCCCTGACCTTCCCGTTCAAAAGCGCCAAGGACCTGCTCGGTCATTGCACCACCTATGGCTTGTCCATCAGCCAAGTGATGCTGACCAATGAAAGTGCCTGGCGTCCGGAAGCGGAAACCCGTGCCGGTTTGCTGAAGATCTGGCAAGTGATGCAAGACTGCGTCGCCGCTGGTTGTCGCAACGAAGGCATTTTGCCCGGTGGGCTGAAGGTCAAACGCCGGGCTGCAGCGCTGCATCGGCAACTGTGCAACAACCCGGAATCGTCACTGCGCGATCCGCTGTCGGTGCTCGACTGGGTCAACCTCTACGCCTTGGCGGTCAACGAAGAAAACGCCAACGGCGGACGCGTGGTCACCGCGCCCACCAATGGTGCAGCCGGAATCATCCCGGCGGTGTTGCATTACTACATGCGCTTCATCCCCGGAGCCAACGAAGACGGCGTCGTGCGCTTTCTGCTGACGGCCGCCGCGATCGGCATTCTGTACAAGGAAAACGCCTCTATCTCCGGCGCCGAAGTCGGCTGTCAGGGCGAGGTTGGCGTCGCCTGTTCCATGGCCGCCGGCGCCTTGTGTGAAGTGCTGGGCGGCACGGTGCAGCAGGTGGAAAACGCCGCCGAAATCGGCATGGAACACAACCTCGGCCTGACCTGCGACCCGATTGGCGGATTGGTGCAAGTGCCTTGCATCGAGCGCAATGCCATGGGCTCGGTCAAGGCCATCAATGCGGTGCGCATGGCCCTGCGCGGCGACGGTCAGCACTTCGTCTCCCTCGACAAAGTCATCCGCACCATGCGCCAGACCGGCGCCGATATGAAAAGCAAATACAAGGAAACCGCCCGTGGCGGTTTGGCGGTCAACATTATCGAGTGCTGATGCGCGCATCTGCACTATTTTCAGGAGCTGGATATGTCCACCGAACAACTGTTGAAAACCCCGTTGCACGCACTGCACCTCGAACTCGGCGCCCGCATGGTGCCGTTTGCCGGCTACGATATGCCGGTGCAATACCCGTTGGGCGTGATGAAAGAACACCAGCACACCCGTGATCAAGCCGGGTTGTTCGATGTTTCGCACATGGGCCAGATCCGCCTGACCGGCGCCAACGCTGCCAAGGCCCTGGAAACTCTGGTGCCGGTG
The DNA here is from genome assembly GCF_000282495.1 of Pseudomonas sp. GM79. Lineage (GTDB taxonomy): Bacteria > Pseudomonadota > Gammaproteobacteria > Pseudomonadales > Pseudomonadaceae > Aquipseudomonas. The sequence continues at coordinate 5,588 of NZ_AKJE01000061.1, read as the reverse complement.
GACATCATCGATTTGCCGGTGGGCATGCAGCGCTACGCGATGTTCACCAACGAGACCGGCGGCATCCTCGACGACCTGATGGTCGCCAACCTCGGTAACGACGAACTGTTCCTGGTGGTCAACGCGGCTTGCAAGGATCAGGACCTGGCGCACCTGCGCAAGCACCTCGGCGACCAGTGCACGATCGAGCCACTGTTCGAAGAACGCGCATTGCTGGCGTTGCAAGGCCCGGCCGCGGTCACCGTGCTCGCACGCCTGGCGCCTGAAGTTGCGAAGATGACCTTTATGCAGTTCGCCCGCGTGAAGCTGTTGGGCGTGGACTGCTTTGTCAGCCGTTCGGGCTACACCGGTGAAGACGGTTTCGAAATCTCCGTACCGGCCGCCAATGCCGAAGCCTTGGCTCGCGCCCTGCTGGCTGAACCGGAAGTGGGGGCCATCGGCCTCGGCGCTCGCGACTCCCTGCGCCTGGAAGCCGGTCTGTGCCTCTACGGTCACGACATGAACACCGAAACCACCCCAATCGAAGCCAGCCTGCTGTGGGCCATTTCCAAGCCTCGTCGTGCCGATGGCGCGCGGGCCGGTGGCTTCCCCGGCGCTGAAACCGTGTTCGCCCAGCAGCAAGCCGGTGTCAGCCGCAAACGCGTTGGGCTGTTACCGCAGGAACGTACACCAGTGCGCGAAGGTGCAGAGATCGTCAACGAAGCCGGCGAAATCATCGGCAGCGTGTGCAGCGGTGGCTTCGGTCCGACCCTCGGCGGTCCTTTGGCCATGGGTTACCTCGACAGCGCTTATATCGCTTTGGATACGCCGGTTTGGGCAATTGTTCGTGGGAAAAAGGTGCCTTTGCTTGTAAGCAAAATGCCATTTGTTCCACAACGCTACTATCGTGGTTGATCGACCGTTTCTATAAGTAACGCGGCTGCGTTAACAGTGCACTAATCTGTAACGCAGCCGCCATAAAACAGTGCGAACGTTTCGTTTATGAACGTTACTTATAACGATCGAAAACAACTGAACAACTCCATCGAATAAGCCTGCGCTAGTGCCACCAACCCGAGGAAATACGGGCCTTCGCAGGGCTTGTTTTTTCTCCCGTAGTTGGCGTAGAGTTTGTTCACTGTGTTTGCATGGGTCGCTTGGAATCGTGACCTGGGCAGTAGCCTACAAGTTAGCTACATCCCGTCCGACGTCTTCTTACTCTCCTGCAACCAGCCCCAGTACTCTTTCACCAGAAGGAGACTGTCATTCATTTTTTTGCGTCAAAGGAAATAAGAAATGTCCCAACGTCAGAGCGGTACCGTCAAGTGGTTTAACGACGAGAAAGGTTTTGGTTTTATCACTCCAGAAAGCGGTCCGGATCTGTTCGTACATTTCCGCGCTATTCAGGGCAACGGCTTCAAGAGCCTGAAAGAAGGCCAGAAAGTGACTTTCGTTGCTGTGCAAGGCCAGAAAGGCATGCAGGCTGACGAAGTACAAGCAGAAGCCTGATCTTCTGTAGCGAAAAAGCCCCTGATACTGATATCAGGGGCTTTTTTGTGCGCGTAAATCCGTAAAATGGCTTCTTTTTCCGTTCAGAGGCTGCCATGTCGAAACACCTTCTATATCCACAGGGCGACTTCCCCGCCGTCGGCCTGGGTCGTCGCCTGGCAGCGATGTTCTACGACTTCCTGTTATGCACCGCCCTGCTGATCGTCACCAGCGGCATTTACAAGATGATCCAGATGGCGATCATCGGCGAAGGCCAAATGCGCGCCTTGACCGACGCTGGCGCGCTGGACGGTGATCCGCTGCTATCAACGGTGCTGTTGTTCGTGCTGTTCGGTTTCTTTGCCAAGTTCTGGATCTGGTCGGGGCAGACGCTGGGCATGCAGGTGTGGGGCATCCGCGTGCAAAACGCCGACGGCTCATCCATCAGCCTGTGGCAGGCACTGCTGCGCTTTGTGGTATCGATCGCGTCCTGGCTATGCCTCGGGCTGGGGTTCTTCTGGTCGCTGTTCGACAAGCAGAAACGCAGCTGGCATGACATCTACTCCAATACCCAGCTTGTACGGATTCCGAAGAAGACCAAGTGATTCAGCCATACACAAATCAATGTGGGAGCGGGCTTGCTCGCGAAGAGGGCATATCATTCAACATTGATGTTGTCTGACACACCGATTTCGCGAGCAAGCCCGCTCCCACAGTTTTTGCATCTTGACTGACAGACCTCAGGCGTTGCCGGCCAACTTCATCCGCGCCGCCTGCGTGAAATCAAGCATCCGCTTCAACGGCCGCACCGCCTGCGGAATCAACGCCGGATCAACGAAGATCTCGTTGGTGCCTTCGCGCAAGCTCTTCAGCGTGCGCTCAAGCGTGTTCATCGCCATCCATGGGCAATGTGCGCAACTACGGCAGGCTGCGCCGTTACCGGCCGTTGGCGCTTCGATGAAGACCTTGTCCGGACACAGCTGCTGCATCTTGTAGAAGATGCCACGGTCGGTGGCGACGATCAGGGTCTTGTTCGGCAGACTTTGCGCCGCAGCGATCAGCTGACTGGTGGAACCCACCGCGTCGGCCAACTCGATGACGGCGGTTGGTGACTCCGGGTGCACCAGGATGGCCGCATCCGGGTACAGCGCCTTCATGTCTTCGAGCTGCTTGGCCTTGAACTCTTCATGGACGATGCAGGCACCGTCCCACAGCAGCATGTCGGCACCGGTCTTGCGCTGGATGTAAGTGCCCAGGTGCTTGTCTGGTGCCCAGATGATGGTTTCGCCGTTATCCATCAGGCTTTCGACGATTTCCAGCGCGCAGCTGGACGTCACCACCCAGTCCGCACGCGCCTTGACCGCCGCCGAGGTGTTGGCATACACCACCACCGTACGTTCCGGATGCTGATCGCAGAACGCCGAGAACTCGTCCACCGGGCAACCCAGGTCCAGCGAGCAAGTCGCTTCCAGGGTCGGCATCAGTACACGTTTTTCAGGGTTGAGGATTTTCGCGGTTTCGCCCATGAACTTCACACCGGCGACCACCACAGTCTTGGCCGGGTGGGCATTGCCGAAGCGGGCCATCTCCAGAGAGTCGGAGACGCAACCACCGGTTTCTTCGGCCAGGGCCTGAATGACCGGATCGCAATAGAAGTGGGCAACCAGCACCGCGTCCTGAGCCTTGAGCTCGGCAGCGATGGCAGTACGGTAATAAGCCTCTTCCTCGGCCGTCAGCGGCTTGGGCTGCTTGGCATCGAGGTGGGCTTGAACCAGAAGGCGTTCGGAAATCTGCGTCATGTTCGCAAGACCTGCAGGCGCTTTCGCGCGAAAGTCGAGTATACACCCGGCTCCGGACCCTTATGGGTACCGCCGGGAGAGTGAGTATTCATCAGGCATGGACAGCGTTGAAGCTGCGCAAGGCTACAGAATATCCCGTGGATGCAAAAGATGATTCTGACCTGCGTCACCCGGACTGAGCCGACCTCAAATCGCGGGCAAAAAAAAACCCGGAAATCCTCACTTACGTGGGCCTTCCAGATTTTTTAAAATGGTGGGTCGTGTGGGATTCGAACCTACGACCAATTGGTTAAAAGCCAACTGCTCTACCAACTGAGCTAACGACCCGCTGTGTGGTGGCGCGTATAATACTGATTTTTAAGGACTATTCAACACCTAATTTGAAATAAATTAAAAATAAGGTGTTGGGTCAGTCACACCGGCCGCCGCGAAGCCTTCTGCACGCAGGCGGCAGCTGTCGCATTTACCGCAGGCGCGGCCATTATCGTCTGCCTGATAGCAGGAAACGGTCAGTCCGTAATCGACGCCAAGCTTCACGCCCGCTTGAACGATCTGCGCCTTGCTCAGGTTCTGCAGTGGCGCCTGGATACGGAAGCCCTGCCCTTCTACCCCGGCCTTGGTCGCCAGGTTAGCCATGCGCTCGAAGGCTTCGATGAACTCGGGACGGCAATCCGGGTAACCGGAGTAATCCACCGCGTTAACGCCGATAAAGATGTCACGCGCGCCCAGCACTTCGGCCCAGCCCAGCGCCAGGGACAGAAACACGGTATTGCGCGCCGGCACGTAAGTCACCGGGATACCTTCACCCGGTGTTTCCGGCACATCGATACTAGTGTCGGTCAACGCCGAGCCGCCGATGCCATTCAGGTTCAGGCCGATCACCTTGTGCTCGACCACACCCAAGTCTTGGGCGACACGTGCGGCGGCGTGCAATTCTGCGTGAGACCGCTGACCGTAATCGAAGCTCATGGTGTAGCAGCGGTAGCCTTCGGCACGGGCCATGGCCACGACTGTCGCGGAGTCGAGGCCACCGGACAGCAGGATGACCGCACGTTTTTCGACAGTGTTCAGTTGTTCAGTCATTTCAGCGCCCCGGCTCGTCATTCCAAAGATATTTATGCAGCTGCAATTGCAGGCGCACAGGCAGATTGTCCGCCACCACCCAGTCCGCCAGATCGCGCGCGTTCAGATCATGGTGGCTCGGCGAGAACAGGACTTCGCCGGCACGCTGATCCAGGCCGTATTGAATCAGCTTGGACACGGCCCAGTCGTAGTCTTCCCGCGAGCAGATGACAAACTTTACCTGATCGTTAGGCGTGAGCAGCTCAATGTTCTCGTAGCGGTTGCGGTGTGCTTCTTTCGAACCCGGGGTTTTCAGGTCGACGACGCGACTGACCCGCGGATCGACCGCCGAGATATCCAGCGCGCCACTGGTTTCCAGCGACACTTCGTAGCCGGCGTCACACAACTGCTTGAGCAAGGGAATGGCATTCGGTTGCGCCAGGGGCTCGCCGCCCGTGACACAGACATAACGCGGGCGAAAACCGGCCACTTGCTCGAGGATGTCATCGAGCGTGCGAATGGTGCCGCCAGTGAACGCGTAGGCGCTGTCGCAGTATTGGCAACGCAATGGGCAACCGGTCAGGCGCACAAAAACAGTGGGCAGCCCGGCAGTCCGCGTTTCACCCTGCAACGAGTAGAAAACTTCGGTGATTCTCAATGTGTCTTGCATAGTCGCCACGGGCGTAACAGCTAAACAGGCTGTCCGCCTCCGTCAGGCACTTCAAGGAACCTCGCCAACGCGCAGATCCCAAAAAGCGTGTTTCATAAAAAGGGCATGAATTCTAACGAAAAAACCCGCGACAAGCGCGGGTTTCTTCTAAACGCGTCAAGCAAACTTACATGCGCTGCAAATCGCGTTGAGCCAACTGGGCGGCGGAAGTGCCCGGATACTGGGACACAACCTGCTGCAGAATGCCTTTGACCCGGTCGGTATGACCGAGACGGCGCTCTACATCAGCGAGCTTGTACAGCGAGTCAGGCACTTTTGGGTGCTTGGGGTACAGCTGCGAAACCTTGGCAAATGCCTGACCTGCGCCTTGCAGATCGCCTTTGGCCAGGTTCACTTCACCCAACCAGTACTGGGCGTTGCCCGCGTATTGGCTGTTCGGGTATTTGCGCAGGAATGCGGCGAAAGCCTGGCTGGCCTTGTCGAAATCCTTGGCCTTGATCAGGTCGAAGGCTGCATCGTAATACAGTTTTTCCTTCGCCGGATCAGCCGGTTCGCTACCTGCGGCAGGCGCTTGTGTGGCAGCGGCTGCC
>NZ_AKJE01000060.1 GCF_000282495.1 Pseudomonas sp. GM79 | reverse complement strand
CCTTCGGCAGCTCCTACGGGATCGCGTTTATCCCTGAGGGACGGGTGTACGCTGTCGGTGTAGGAGCCGCCGAAAACTGCGATCTTTTAAAAAGCGCCGCTTACACAGAAACCTGCCGCACCTGCTTCTCAAGCTCGGCCTTCAACCCCGGTTCCAGCTTCAACTGCCGCGCCAATTCATCGAGGTAGGACTTTTCCATGAAGCTCTCTTCGTCCACCAGCATCACACTGGCGATGTACATTTCAGCCGCCATTTCCGGCGTACTCGCAGCGCGGGCGACGTCGGTCGGGTCCAGCGGTTTGTTGAGCTCAGCGTGCAACCACTGCTGCAGTTCCTGATCGTTGTCGAGCTTGGTGAACTCGCCTTCGATCAACGCACGCTCGCGTTCATCCACATGACCATCGGCTTTGGCCGCCGCCACCAGCGCCTTGAGAATCGCCTGGCTGTGTTGCTCGACTTGCGCCGCCGGCACGCGGTCGAGGGTTTGTGGTTCGGTCTTCGGCGCGCTGCCTTGCTGGGCCTGCCAATTTCCGTAAGCCTTATAGGCAATGACCCCCAGCGCGGCGAGGCCGCCATAAGTCAGGGCCTTGCCGCCCACACTGCGAGCCTTCTTGCTGCCCAGCAACAGACCCATGGCCCCAGCCGCCAAAGCACCGCCGCCGGCGCCCGAAAGCAGGCTGCCGAGCCCGCCAGCCCCACCACTACCGCCGAGCAGGCCGCCCAGCCCACCGCCAGCCGATTTGTTCTGCGTCCCGCCAGCCTTGTTCTGCAACAGATCCTGACCGGACTTGAGTAACTGATCGAGCAATCCACGGGTGTTCATTTGCTGCCTCCACGAATTCGGGTTAACCGGATCATTAAGGCCATCAGCCTGAACCGAAAGTGCCCGGTGTCGTGGGCGAGAGTGCTTCAGGATGTTGCTTGCTACGCGTGGCTGCTGATTTCAAATAAAAAACGGGATGGATTTATAAATGAAATAAATCCATCCCGTTTATTCTTTATTGCTTTGCCTATTACAGGTTCTCTCCTTAGAACCCTTAAACTATTAGTTGCTGCTTAAGCGCCTCAAGCGCCTTTCCCTTATCAAACGGCGCAATTCCCGCAAGTTCCTCAAGAGCTTTAAGTCTTTCAAGCTCGCCTAACCCCTTAAGTTCTTCAAGCATCCCAGGCTCCACAAACCCCTCAAGTTTTTTAAGTCTCTCAGCATCCGTAAGCCCGTCGAATGCCTTAAGTCTCTCAAGCCTCTCAGTTTCCATACGATCCACAATCTCTTCAGGACTTTCAGGCGCGTCAAACCCTCTCACTGCCACCGCTTCTTCCATTGTAATATTGTTGAACCTGAAGTCATTTCCGTAGTGTTGAGCGATATGATTGTAGAATTTCAGCATGACTGAGCCGGTGGCTGATGCTGTGTATTGACCGGAACCAGACACCGGCCCGATGATGTTATAGTTCACACCGACCGGTGACCCAACTGCTGCAGCTCCGACATACAGGGTCACTGTAGTGCCATTCACGTTCGCGTTCCCGGTGCGAACAAAGCGAAGTTGATAAGTAAATTTGTATCTTTTACCAGCCTCCACCTGAATTGGACAAGCCATGATCATGCCCTGCCAAATGTTTTGTGGCGTACTAGTGTTTGATCCGACCCCCCCATGATTATTATTTAGAGTTCCTGCATAGTTACCTTGAGCAACCCAACCTTGAAATGAGCCATTAACGAAATTCCACAGAGCCTTTTGATTGAAAGTCCTAGGAGTGGATACTGAGTTATCACCATATTTCGCTTTGGCTGTAAAACTGTGCAGGCCTACCTTCACCGCCACTGATTTACTCCAGACTTTATTGGCCCCAACCGGAACTATTCCCTTCGATACGCCGTTATCAAAAAGCTCGATTTCAAGATTCTCGGTCGCGGTGCCGGTCACTGTTACCGAGGTATCGGTGCCGCCGATAACTTCAAGGGTTACGCCAACCTCCGTACTGCCGTTTTTTATCGAAGTGATTACTGGCTTAAGCAAGACAATCGACTTGATGGTATAGGTGCGCTCCGGGAAAAACAGCGGCTTGCTCACGTCCAGGCCCAAAGCAGCCTTGAACACCATTTTCAACGTACTGTCGTTTTTCAGGTTTTGCAATTCGGCGAGAGGAATACCGGTATACGCGGCAAAACCGTCGCGGACCCATGCTTGACTGACCTTACTGCCGGGTGGCGCCCACATTGGTTTGATGTAAGGCTTGCCGTCAGCTTTTGTACCCTCCAAATGCATCCACACGAACTGACCTACGGCAATCAGCGGCCAATCGCTCATTCTCATGGTGCCATTGCCCGTCAGTTTGGTAACGTCCAGTTCCGGACCTTCGCCATTGTTATCGGCTTGCGTGATCGTCGGGCGGTTCAATGCCGACTGCGGTAATGCCTGCACAGCCAACGTAAACGTCTGCGACGGTATTGGATCGCCGTTACCTCGGGTGATGGTATAGGACACCGTCACACTCAAGCCCAGGTTGAACGCCACCACACTGTTGGGGATAGGGAATTCGAAGTTTAGGCCCAACTCTCTTGGCACCGACGTATGCGAACCAGCAGCCGGGGTACCGGGCGCCCCGGTCCATTTGACGATCACTCGGTCAGTTGGTAACAAGACAGCATTGGCGGGCACGACTACCGTCAAAACGTCTTTCGCGGCAACCGGATTCAGGGTGGAACCATTGGCCTCTTTGATCGAAGGTTTCAGGAATTCGGCAATCTGCTTCACTTCCAGTCGCAGTGGTTCTGACTCACCGATCGATTTTCCGTCGCGAATCAATTGCCAGCGCAACTCGAAACCCGTGCCGTGCCGTGCCCTAAGAAACTCCGGACTAAGGGTAAAGTTGGCCCGGTTATTACTGTTGAACGGATGTTGCCGAAACGGCACTGAACCGGGCAGTGGGTTGCTTTCGATCAACTGAGCCTTATCGCCCGTCTGCGCCGACAAAAACTCGACGCGTACGATAACGCCGTTCGGATACCCCAGCGAATCAATAGGGCTGGTGGCCGGCGACACCAGAAACGGAGCCTTCAGGTCAAGTCGGGCAAGGTGAACATCGATGTAAGTGGGAGCAGATAGAACTGAGGTGTTGCTCAACTGATCAATGATCAGATATTCAAAGCGTGTTTTATCATTATCGCCGGCGGCTTCGAAGGTCGGGGTGAAAAGCGTCGTTGTAATAGGGCTTGCTTCGTTGGGTTCGACACGACGGTCGATGTAAGTCCTGCCAACATTCAAACGAATGAGGTCGTATGCCCGTCTGAAGGGGTAGTCGAATCCGACCACTACACCCCGCTCCGCCATCGCTTTATCGATGCCCTTGTTCACCACCTCGGGGGGTAACTGGACCGTACGTTGCGAATGATCGGGCTCACCAGGAGTGAAACGATGGTACAGCACCTTCAATTTCCGAGAGTCCCGAGAGGAGTTCTCGCTGGGGCGGGTAACCTTGTAGTAAATCTCGTTAACCCCCTCTCTCAGACGGTCTTTGGGTATGTGCAGTGCAATCCGCTGATCTACATCAGCCGGCTGAATGGTTTTGCCGGCCACCGCTGCTGGCCAGCTGTCGATATATAAATCAACGCGATCATTGAGGGCCAGGGGTTCGATCCCCCGGGTTCTGAACTCGATCCATGGATCAATCAAGCATTCAAGGCCTTCGGGTGCTTCGTCGTAGATCCTCTTGGGAATACCACCATCAGCAATCCCGGCAGGTTGGACCGGGGTAACCCATCCCGGAATCATCACCGGATAAAGCACAAAAACGTTGCTGTCATCTGGACTATTCGATTGACCATCCATCATCCGTCTCCTTGAGTGTGATACGCCCGTACCGAGTGTCCCGGCGCATGGGGGCTATCAAACAGCCGATCCGGTAAGCTGGCTACTGTCATAAATAACAGGTAGATGGGGCTTTAAGACGAACGGTAAGGGATTCCTGGCTCGAACATCGAAGCACTCGACGGCAGCATTTAAGCGACTTGCCGTCCCGCCCCGCACAAACCAATCCATCGATTAAAAAGATATACACTCGGGTAAATCGATAAAAACCGCCCACCCGGTAATGCCTCCATGATGACCCTGCGTCAGATCCGCCACTTCATCGCCGTGGCCGAGACCGGTTCGATCTCCGCCGCCGCGCAAACCGCCTTCATTTCTCAATCCACCCTGACCCTGGCCATCCAGCAACTGGAGCAGGAAATCGGTGTCGGCCTGTTCAATCGCCACGCCAAGGGCATGACCCTGACCCACCAGGGGCATCAATTCCTGCGTCAGGCACACCTGATTCTGGCCACGGTGGACAATGCCAAGCGCAGCCTGCAACAGAGCACCGATCAGGTTGCCGGGCAGTTGATCATCGGCGTGACCAGTCTGGTCGCCGGTTATTACCTGGCGGATTTGCTCACTCGGTTCCAGCGCGCCTACCCCAACGTTGAAATACGCGTGATGGAAGACGAGCGGCCGTACATCGAGCATTTGCTGGTCAGCGGTGAAATTGATGTGGGCGTGCTGATCCTCTCCAATCTGGAAGACCGCCACGCCTTGCAGACCGAAGTGCTGACTCACTCGCCCCACCGACTGTGGCTGCCGGCCCAGCATCCGCTGCTGGAACACGACAGCATCAACCTCGCCGATGTCGCTCGCGAGCCGCTGATTCAGCTGAACGTCGATGAAATGGACCGCAACGCCCAGCGCATGTGGTCGGCGGCCTCGCTGCAACCGCGCATCACCTTGCGAACAGCCTCGACGGAAGCGGTACGAAGCCTGGTCGCCGCGGGCTTGGGCGTTTCCATTCAGCCGGACATGACTTACCGCCCGTGGTCCCTGGAGGGCGACATCATCGAAGCGCGGCCGATCGCCGACCTGAGCCAGACCCTCGATGTCGGTCTGGCGTGGCGTCGCGGCACCGCCCGGCCCGCGCTGGTGGACCCGTTCCTGACCGTCGCTCGCGAACAACCCCACGGCGGGCGCAAGCCATCTATTTAATCGAACGCCACCTTCAGTATTTAGTATTTGTCGACCACAAGCCCGGCCACTAGTCTTGAGGCATCTATAAGACGGCCGGGCCCAGTCACAGAGAATCCCATGGCCACACAAGAAAAGAGAACCCGAAAAATGGCTGGCGCGCAGACTCCGTTGTTCACCGCGTTGTTGATCGATGGCGAGTTGGTCGCGGGCCAGGGTTTCGTCGAACCCATCCTCAACCCGGCCACCGGAGAAGTGCTGACGCACATTGCCGAAGCCAGCACCGAGCAGGTCGAAACCGCGATCCTCGCCGCCCACCGCGCCTTTGCCAGTTGGTCGCGGACCACGCCGCAGCAGCGCTCGAACCTGCTGCTGGACATCGCCAACGCCATTGAAAAAAACGCCGACCTGCTCGCCCGCCTCGAATCGCTGAACTGCGGCAAGCCGTTGCACCTGGCGCGTCAGGACGATTTGAGCGCCACGGTCGATGTGTTCCGTTTCTTCGCGGGTGCCGTGCGTTGCCAGACCGGCCAACTCAGCGGCGAATACTTGCCGGGTTACACCAGCATGGTCCGTCGCGATCCGATTGGTGTGGTCGCATCGATTGCGCCGTGGAACTACCCGATCATGATGGCCGCCTGGAAAATCGCCCCCGCCCTCGCCGCTGGCAACACGCTGGTGTTCAAACCGTCGGAACACACGCCACTGTCGATTCTGGCGTTGGCACCGGCGCTCGCCGAGATCCTGCCGCGCGGGGTGATCAACATTATTTGCGGTGGCGGTGAAGGCGTCGGCAGCCATTTGGTCAGCCACCCGAAAGTGCGCATGGTGTCGCTGACTGGCGATATCGTCACCGGGCAAAAAATCCTCCAGGCCGCGGCGAAAACCCTGAAGCGCACCCACCTCGAACTCGGCGGCAAGGCGCCGGTGATCGTCTGCAACGACGCGGATATTCAAGCGGTGGTAGAGGGTGTGCGCACCTACGGCTATTACAACGCCGGCCAGGACTGCACCGCCGCCTGCCGGATTTATGCCCAGGCCGGGATTCATGACCGCTTGGTGGCGGAACTCGGCGCAGCGGTCGGCAGCCTGCGTTTTGCCGGTAAACGTGATGCCGACAACGAGATCGGCCCGCTGATCAGCACTCGCCAACGCGACCGCGTGGCCAGTTTCGTCGAGCGTGCCCTCGGCCAGCCACATATCGAACGCGTGACCGGCGCGGCGGTGCATTCCGGTGCCGGCTTCTATTACCAGCCGACCTTGCTGGCCGGTTGCAAACAGAGCGATGAAATCGTTCAGCGCGAAGTGTTCGGGCCGGTGGTCACCGTGACCCGCTTCAATGAGCTCGAACAAGCGGTGGACTGGGCCAACGACTCGGAATACGGCCTCGCCTCCTCGGTCTGGACCCAGAATCTCGACAAAGCCATGCAGGTCGCAGCGCGTTTGCAGTACGGCTGCACCTGGATCAACAGCCATTTCATGCTGGTCAGCGAAATGCCCCATGGCGGCCTGAAGCGCTCGGGCTATGGCAAAGACTTATCCAGTGATTCGCTGCAGGACTACAGCGTGGTGCGCCACATCATGGCCCGTCACGGACAGCATTTATAAAAGCGCACTACGCTAACAATTAGCCATAACGGCATTGGCTTCACCCCGTTCAGAACTGCCCCGACCATAATTTAAAGAAGAGGGTTCACCATGCTTGTGCACAAGACCGCACTGCTCAGTGCAATCACCACGGCACTGCTGGCCAGCGCCAGCCTGCAGGCCGCCGAGCCGCTGAAAGCCGTCGGTGCCGGCGAAGGTCAGCTGGATATCGTCGCCTGGCCCGGCTATATCGAACGGGGCGAAACCGACAAGACCTACGACTGGGTGACCGGCTTCGAGAAGGAAACCGGCTGCAAGGTCAACGTCAAGACGGCCGGCACCTCCGATGAAATGGTCAGCCTGATGGCCAAGGGCGGTTATGACCTGGTGACCGCATCGGGTGATGCCTCCCTGCGGTTGATCGCTGGCAAACGTGTACAGCCGATCAACACCGCACTGATCCCCAACTGGAAGAATCTCGATCCACGCCTCAAGGATGCACCGTGGTATGTGGTCAACAACCAGACTTACGGCACCCCTTATCAATGGGGCCCGAACGTGTTGATGTACAACACCAAGGTGTTCACGCAGCCACCTACCAGTTGGGGGGTGCTGTTCGAAGAGCAGAAGCTGTCCGACGGCAAATCCAACAAGGGCCGCGTGCAAGCGTATGACGGCCCGATCTACATCGCCGACGCGGCGCTGTACCTGAAAACCGCCAAGCCGGAACTGGGCATCACGGATCCTTACCTGCTCGACGAAAAACAGTACAAGGCCGTTCTCGACCTGCTGCGCGCCCAGCAAAAGTTGATCCATCGCTACTGGCACGACACCACCGTGCAGATGAGTGACTTCAAGAACGAAGGCGTGGTGGCTGCCAGCGCCTGGCCCTATCAGGTCAACGGCCTGATGAACGAGAAACAGCCGATCGCCTCGACCATCCCCAAAGAAGGCGCCACCGGGTGGGCCGATACCACCATGCTGCACGCCGAGGCCAAGCACCCGAACTGCGCGTACAAGTGGATGGACTGGTCGCTCACGCCGAAGGTCCAGGGCGATGTGTCCGCCTGGTTCGGCTCTCTGCCGGCGGTTCCGGCGGGGTGTAAGGCAAGCGAACTGCTGGGCGCCGAGGGTTGCAAGACCAACGGTTTCGACCAGTTCGAAAAAATCGCCTTCTGGAAAACCCCGCAGGCTGAAGGCGGCAAGTTTGTGCCTTATAGCCGCTGGACCCAGGATTACATTGCGATTATGGGCGGCAGGTAACACTCGGTACATAGTTGGCGAGGAACCCTTGTGGCGAGGGAGCTTGCTCCCGCTGGGTGGCGAAGCCGCCCCAAAAACCAGTCACTGCGGTCTACCAGGTAAACCGCATTAACCCTTTTTTGGGAGTGCTGCGCACTCCAGCGGGAGCAAGCTCCCTCGCCACAAAAGCCCATCGATCACGATTCAGATTTTTCAGAAGTCCAGGCAAGGTCACTGTGACAATCCTCGCCTTTTTGGAGCACCGCACCATGACGCTTGCAGTCCAGTTCACCAACGTTTCCCGTCAGTTCGGCGAGGTGAAGGCCGTTGACCGGGTTTCCATCGATATCCAGGACGGCGAGTTCTTTTCCATGCTGGGCCCCTCCGGTTCGGGCAAAACCACCTGCCTGCGCCTGATCGCCGGTTTCGAACAACCGAGCGCTGGTTCCATCCGCATTCACGGCGCCGAAGCTGCGGGGTTACCGCCGTATCAGCGTGACGTGAATACTGTGTTCCAGGACTACGCGCTGTTCCCGCACATGAACGTACTCGACAACGTCGCCTACGGTTTGAAAGTCAAAGGTGTCGGCAAGACCGAACGCCAGAAACGCGCCGAAGAAGCCCTCGATATGGTCGCCCTCGGCGGCTACGGCGAGCGTAAACCGGTGCAACTCTCCGGTGGCCAGCGTCAGCGCGTGGCTCTGGCCCGCGCGTTGGTCAATCGCCCGCGTGTGTTGTTGCTCGACGAACCCTTGGGCGCGCTCGATTTGAAACTGCGCGAGCAAATGCAAGGCGAGCTGAAGAAGCTGCAACGCCAGCTCGGCATCACCTTCATCTTCGTTACCCACGACCAGACCGAAGCGCTGTCGATGTCCGACCGTGTGGCGGTGTTCAACAAGGGCCGCATCGAACAGGTCGACACACCGCGCAACCTGTACATGAAACCGGCAACCACGTTCGTCGCCGAATTCGTCGGCACGTCCAACGTGATTCGCGGCGATCTGGCGCAGCAGTTGAGCGGCAATCCACAGCCGTTTTCGATTCGCCCGGAACACGTGCGTTTCGCCGAAGGCCCGCTGGCCAGCCATGAAATCGAAGTCAGTGGCCTGCTGCACGACATCCAGTACCAAGGCAGCGCCACCCGCTATGAACTGAAACTGGAAAACGGCCAGACGTTGAACATCAGCCAGGCCAACGTTCAGTGGCTGGACGTCAGCACGCAACATCAGACCGGGCAACGCATCAGCGCTCGTTGGGCGCGCGAGGCGATGATCCCGTTGCACGACAATGTTGTGGGCGGGGTGTGAGATGAACAGCGTGGCCGCTCCTCAAACCCCTGCCAGCGGTTCGCCGTTGCGCCGGTTTTCGAACGTGCTGTACCGCCGGCCGAACCTGTATCTGTCGCTGCTGCTGGTACCGCCGCTGCTGTGGTTCGGTGCGATCTACCTCGGTTCGCTGTTGACGTTGCTGTGGCAAGGCTTCTACACCTTCGATGACTTCACCATGACGGTCACGCCCGACCTGACCCTGGCGAATTTCACCGCACTGTTCCAGCCGTCGAACTTCGACATCATCCTGCGCACCCTGAGCATGGCCGTCGTCGTGTCGATCGCCAGTGCGGTCGTGGCGTTCCCGATCGCCTACTACATGGCGCGCTACACCAGCGGCAAGACCAAGGCGTTTTTCTACATCGCGGTGATGATGCCAATGTGGGCCAGTTACATCGTCAAGGCCTATGCCTGGACTTTGCTGTTGGCCAAGGGCGGCGTGGCCCAGTGGTTTGTTCAGCACCTGGGGCTGGAACCGGTTTTGCAGTTCGTGCTCGGGATTCCGGGGGTCGGCGGCAGCACCTTGTCGACCTCGCACCTGGGGCGGTTCATGGTGTTCGTCTACATCTGGCTGCCGTTCATGATCCTGCCGATCCAGGCCTCACTGGAACGCCTGCCGCCGTCGCTTTTACAAGCTTCGGCCGACCTCGGTGCCAAACCGCGTCAGACCTTCATGCAAGTGATTCTGCCGCTGTCGATTCCAGGCATCGCCGCCGGTTCGATCTTCACCTTTTCGTTGACCCTGGGCGATTTCATCGTGCCGCAACTGGTGGGCCCGCCGGGCTACTTCATCGGCAGCATGGTCTACGCCCAGCAAGGAGCGATCGGCAATAGGCCGATGGCGGCGGCCTTCACGCTGGTGCCGATCGTGCTGATCGCCATTTACCTGTCCATCGTCAAACGTCTGGGGGCTTTCGATGCGCTCTGATACTTCATCTCAAGATCGGGCATCCCTGGGCCTGCGCATCGCTGCCTGGGGCGGGTTGGTGTTCTTGCACTTCCCGATCCTGATCATCTTCCTTTACGCCTTCAACACTGAAGACGCGGCGTTCAGCTTTCCGCCCAAGGGCTTTACCCTGAAGTGGATCGGCGTGGCGTTCTCCCGGCCCGACGTGCTGGAAGCGATCAAGCTGTCGTTACAAATCGCGGCCGTCGCCACATTGATTGCGCTGATCCTGGGCACCCTCGCGTCGGCGGCGTTGTACCGGCGGGACTTCTTCGGCAAGCAAGGCATCTCGCTGATGCTGATCCTGCCGATTGCCCTGCCGGGGATCATCACCGGGATCGCGCTGCTGGCGACCTTCAAGACTTTGGGGATTGAGCCGGGAATGTTCACCATCATCGTCGGCCACGCGACCTTCTGCGTGGTGATTGTCTACAACAACGTCATCGCCCGCTTGCGCCGCACTTCATACAGTTTGATTGAGGCCTCGATGGACCTCGGCGCCGACGGCTGGCAGACCTTCCGCTACATCGTCCTGCCGAACCTCGGCTCGGCGATGCTGGCCGGTGGCATGCTGGCGTTTGCGCTGTCGTTCGACGAAATCATCGTCACCACCTTCACCGCCGGCCATGAACGCACCTTGCCACTGTGGCTGCTCAACCAGCTCAGCCGCCCACGGGACGTGCCGGTAACCAACGTCGTCGCGATGCTGGTGATGATGGTGACCATGTTGCCGATCCTCGGCGCTTATTACCTGACCCGGGGCGGGGAAAGCGTTGCGGGCAGTGGCGGGAAATAACGGACAACGACCAACCCTCTGTTGGAACGGAAATCTAATGTGGGAGCGGGCTTGCTCGCGAAGGCGGTGGGTTAGCCAACATCAATGTTGAATGTGATGGCCTCTTCGCGAGCAAGCCCGCTCCCACATTAGATCCGGTTCCCATAGAGGAAATACAATCGCTTCGATGAGGACATAGCCATGCAAACAAAACTCTTGATCAACGGCCAACTCGTCAATGGCGACGGCCCCGCCCAAGCCGTGTTCAACCCGGCTCTGGGCCGTGTGATGGTAGAAATCAACGAAGCCAGCGAAGCCCAGGTCGACGCCGCCGTGCGGGCCGCCGACAACGCCTTCCAAGCCTGGTCGCAAACCACGCCGAAAGAACGCTCGTTGCTGCTGCTCAAACTCGCCGACATCATCGAAGCCCATGGCGAAGAGCTGGCCAAACTGGAGTCGGACAATTGCGGCAAACCCTACAGCGCCGCGCTGAACGACGAGATTCCGGCGATTGCCGACGTGTTCCGTTTCTTCGCCGGCGCCAACCGTTGCATGAGCGGCGCGCTGGGAGGGGAATACCTGCCCGGCCACACCTCAATGATCCGCCGCGACCCGGTGGGCGTCATTGCCTCCATCGCGCCGTGGAACTACCCGCTGATGATGGTCGCCTGGAAAATCGCCCCAGCCCTGGCCGCCGGTAATACCGTGGTGCTCAAACCGTCGGAGCAAACCCCTCTGACCGCCCTGCGCCTGGCAGAACTGGCGTCGGACATCTTCCCGGCTGGTGTACTTAATCTGGTGTACGGCCGTGGTTCTGCGGTCGGTACCGCACTGGTCAATCATCCGAAAGTGCGCATGGTGTCGCTGACCGGCTCGATCGCCACTGGCTCGAACATCATTTCCAGCACCGCCGGCAACGTCAAACGCCTGCACATGGAACTGGGCGGCAAGGCACCGGTGATCATCTTCGACGATGCGGACATCGACGCCGCCGTGGAAGGCATTCGCACCTTCGGTTTCTACAACGCTGGTCAGGATTGCACCGCCGCCTGCCGCATTTACGCGCAAGCAGGCATCTACGACCAGTTCGTCGAGAAGCTCGGTGCGGCCGTCAGCAGTATCAAGTACGGCTTGCAGGACGATCCCTCGACGGAGCTTGGCCCGTTGATCAGCGCACAACATCGCGACCGAGTGACCGCGTTGGTCGAACGTGCCATGGCGCAACCACACATCCGTTTGATCACTGGCGGCAAAGCGGTGGAAGGCAATGGCTTCTTCTTTGAGCCAACGGTGCTGGCCGACGTGCAACAGGACGACGAGATCGTGCGCCGCGAAGTATTCGGGCCGGTAGTGTCGGTCACCAGGTTCACCGATGAAGCACAGGCACTGGCCTGGGCCAACGATTCAGACTACGGCCTGGCGTCATCGGTCTGGACCACGGACGTCGGCCGCGCCCATCGCCTGTCTGCACGCTTGCAGTACGGCTGCACGTGGGTGAATACCCACTTCATGCTGGTCAGCGAAATGCCGCATGGCGGTCAGAAACTGTCTGGTTATGGGAAAGACATGTCGATGTATGGGCTGGAGGATTACACCGTTGTTCGGCATGTGATGTTCAAGCATTAAAAGTGGAAAGATCGCAGCCTGCGGCAGCTCCTACAGGATTTGCGCCTGCCGCAGTATCTGCGGCGCATGCAATCGACGTAGGAGCTGCCGCAGGCTGCGATCTTTTCCAACAGACGCACAGATGGCAAGGGATCCGACCGCAACACGGTCACGGCCGAATCCTTTAACATCAAAACCGCGAAACACTGCGCATCGCATCCACCAGATACCGCATCGCAATCCGGTCATTCTCCGACAGCTCGCGATACCGCTCCACCAGCTTCAACTCCTCCGAACTGAGCCGACGCCTTCGCCGACCGGTGGTCAGCCAGGGAAAGAGTCCTAACATTTCAGTGATGCCTTGTACTTTCGACATGGACGATGTCCTTCTATACGTCAGAGAAAACTGCAAAACCGCATCGCCCTATCACTTTCAGCGGCCGTCTTGTACGCGCTGAACCCACCGGCCTGAAGGGCCGAAACCGGTCATGCCCATAGAATAGAAATTAAATCGGCGCTGAAAAGCGGTTTTTAGAGTAATTAGTCGAAAAAAGCAGATATGCCCTATAAATCAGAAAGTGTTGTGAGAAACGTTACCTGACATGTCTTGTTTCATTGCCGCGCTGTCGCGGTGCCATCAATCATTTTTGCTCTGCAACTGAACGGTTTAAGCTTATTGGCATCTGCTCTAAAGTCCGTTGCGTTTGGCCAAGGCATGTCCGAACCGTTATTTTTGATCCAGCACGTGCCAGGAACGGCGCGGGATTGTTCACGACAGGTTGTACTTATGCACCGCAGGAATTTGCTCAAAGCCTCCATGGCCATCGCGGCTTACACTGGTCTTTCGGCCACCGGCCTATTGACCGCACGCGCCTGGGCTGGCAGCAGCGCGGCTGATGGCGACGCTGTGGCGTTCGACTTCGAAGCGCTGAAGAGCCAGGCCAAACAGCTCGCCGGCAAGCCTTATCAGGACACCAAACAGGTGCTGCCGCCGACGCTGGCGACCATGACACCGCAGAACTTCAACGCGATCCGCTACGACGGCAATCACTCGCTGTGGAAGGACTTGAAAGGTCAGCTGGACGTGCAGTTTTTCCACGTCGGCATGGGTTTCAAGCAACCGGTGCGCATGTACAGCGTCGATCCCAAGACTCGACTGGCGCGCGAGGTGCATTTCCGCCCGTCGCTGTTCAACTACGAAAAAACTACCGTCGACACTAAACAGCTCAAAGGCGACCTGGGTTTTTCCGGGTTCAAGCTGTTCAAAGCCCCGGAACTGGATAAGCACGACGTGTTGTCGTTCCTCGGCGCCAGCTATTTCCGCGCGGTAGATGCCACCGGCCAGTACGGGTTGTCGGCCCGCGGCCTGGCGATCGATACGTACGCCAAGAAGCGTGAAGAGTTTCCGGACTTCACCAAGTTCTGGTTCGAGACACCAGACAAGGACAGCACCCGTTTCGTGGTTTACGCCCTGCTCGATTCGCCGAGCGCCACTGGCGCCTACCGTTTTGACATCGATTGCCAGGCCGAGCGTGTGGTGATGGAGGTCGACGCCCACGTCAATGCCCGCACCGCCATCGAGCAATTGGGCCTCGCACCGATGACCAGCATGTTCAGCTGCGGCACTCACGAACGGCGCATGTGCGACACCATTCACCCGCAAATCCACGACTCTGATCGCCTGGCGATGTGGCGCGGTAATGGCGAATGGATCTGCCGCCCACTGAACAACCCGGCCACCCTGCAATTCAATGCCTTTGCCGACACCGACCCTAAAGGTTTCGGCCTGGTGCAGACCGATCACGAGTTTGCCAATTATCAAGACACCGTCGACTGGTACAGCAAGCGCCCGAGTCTGTGGGTAGAACCTACAACCGCGTGGGGCGAAGGCTCTATCGATTTGCTGGAAATTCCTACAACCGGCGAAACCCTGGATAACATCGTTGCATTCTGGACGCCGAAAAAACCGGTCGCGGCCGGGGACTCCCTCAATTACGGCTACAAGCTCTATTGGAGCTCCCTGCCACCGGTGAGCACGCCTCTGGCGCGGGTCAACGCGACCCGTTCGGGCATGGGCGGTTTCATTGAAGGCTGGGCGCCGGGCGAGCATTACCCGGAGGTCTGGGCACGACGCTTTGCCGTGGACTTCACCGGCGGCGGTCTGGACCGCTTGCCCGAAGGCGCGGGGATCGAGCCGGTGGTGACCTGCTCGAATGGCCAAGTGAAGGACTTCAACGTGTTGGTGCTGGATGACATCAAGGGCTACCGCATTACCTTCGACTGGTACCCGACCAATGACAGCGTGGCCCCGGTGGAGCTGCGGTTGTTCATTCGCACCAATGACCGGACGTTGAGTGAAACCTGGTTGTACCAGTATTTCCCGCCTGCGCCGCAGAAGCGTAAGTACACCTGAGAGTTAGTCGGGGTCTGAAATGGCCCCTTCGCGAGCAAGCCCGCTCCCACATTGGATCTCCATGAGACATATATTTTGTGTACGACAAAGATCAACTGTGGGAGCGGGCTTGCTCGCGAAGACGGCCGAACCGCCGACCAATATCTCGAACCAGAAATCAAAAAGCCCCGGTCAACACGACCGGGGCTTTTTGGTTTTTACAGCGGCCTTCTAGTCACGCAAATCCGATTCATGAATCGGCTGGTCACGATGGGTAGCCCGCTGGTATTGCGCCGGCCAGACAGCCTTGTGCCCGCCCAGATCGTCATCGGCATGCAGCGCCCAATACGGATCACGCAACAGTTCCCGGGCGAGAAAGATGATGTCGGCCTGACAGGTACGCAGAATGTGCTCGGCCTGAGCCGGTTCGGTGATCATTCCTACAGTGCCAGTGGCAATGCCTGACTCCTTGCGTACGCGCTCGGCGAAACGGGTCTGATAACCGGGGCCTGTAGGAATCTCGGCGTTTACCGCCGTCCCGCCCGATGAGACATCGATCAGGTCCACGCCCAGATCTTTGAGGCGTCGCGCCAGCTCCACGGTTTCGTCGGGGTTCCAGCCATCTTCCACCCAATCGGTGGCCGACACTCGCACAAACACCGGTAACTCCTCAGGCCACACCGCACGCACCGCTTCGGTGACTTGCAGCACCAGCCGAATCCGATTCTCGAACGAGCCGCCGTACTGATCGCGTCGCTGATTGCTCAGGGGCGAAAGAAACTGGTGCAACAGGTAACCGTGGGCGGCGTGTACTTCGACCACTTTGAAACCGGCGGTCAGCGCCCGTTTGGCCGAATCGACGAAGGCCTGAATGACGTCAGCGATCTCGCCCTCATCGAGCTGCTTGGGTGGTGTGTGCTGGGGGTCAAAAGCGATCGGCGAAGGGCCGACCGGGGTCCAGCCGCCGTCTTCCGGCTTGACGCTGCCATGCTTGCCGAGCCACGGCCGATGCGTACTGGCCTTGCGCCCGGCGTGCGCCAACTGGATGCCGGCAACGGCACCCTGGGCAGCGATGAAGCGCGTAATACGTTGCAAGGGTTCGATCTGTTGATCATTCCAGAGACCGAGGTCCTGGGCGGTAATCCGCCCATCAGCGGTGACCGCCGTGGCTTCGGTGAATACCAGACCAGCGCCGCCGATAGCACGGCTGCCGA
This sequence comes from Pseudomonas sp. GM79, assembly GCF_000282495.1. GTDB lineage: Bacteria > Pseudomonadota > Gammaproteobacteria > Pseudomonadales > Pseudomonadaceae > Aquipseudomonas. The sequence continues at coordinate 29,676 of NZ_AKJE01000060.1, read as the reverse complement.
GGTGGACCAGATGCCAGTCATTGGCCAGCCCATCGACGCTGGAGTACTGGCACATCGGGGATACCGCGATGCGGTTAAGCAGGGTCAATTGACGAAGAGTATAGGGTTCAAGCAGCAGACTCATGGGGCACCTCTCGAATCAGTGGGCAGGCTCCAGGGTTCTGTTTGAATAGTCGACGAGTGACAGGAAAAAGGGTGCAGCACCCGCCCCCGCGGGCAAAAAATTCGACAAGACGTCACAAGGATAATCAAGCAGTGCTTAGAGACTAGTCGACATCGGGAAGATGAGGGAGGGTTCCGGGGATAATTGGCGTCAGGGAGATCGCTATCGCGGGCAAGCCCGCTCCCACAAGGACGATATAGATCCTGTGGGAGCGGGCTTGCCCGCGATGGGGTCAACGCGGTTCGATGTGGGCAATCATCAACTGAACGGTCTCGTTCCCACGGAACTCATTGAGGTCGAGCTTGTAAGCCAGTTCAACCCACTTGATGGTCGGATTCGGCCAGATATCACGGTCGATACCGAAGGCAATGCCGTCCAGCTTCACCGAACCGCATTCACTTTTCAGCACCACTTTGAGGTGCCGCTCCCCCACGACGCGTTGCTCGACCAACTGGAACACCCCGTGAAACAGTGGCTCCGGGAAGTGTTGCCCCCACGGCCCGGCGTGGCGCAGGGCGCGGGCCAGTTCCAGGTGAAACTCTTCGACCGCCAAGGTGCCGTCCGACAGCAGACGCCCGGTCAGGTCTTCTTCGCGCATTTGCCTACGCACTTCAGCGTCAAAGGCCTCGGCAAACAACGGAAAATTCGCTTCCGGCAACGTCAGGCCTGCCGCCATGGCGTGGCCGCCGTATTTGCTGATCAGGTTCGGATGTTGCGCCGCGACCACGCTCAAGGCGTCGCGAATATGAAAGCCCTGCACCGAACGCCCCGAGCCCTTGAGCAGGCCATCGCCGGCATCGGCAAAGGCAATGGTCGGACGGAAATAGCGCTCTTTCATACGCGAGGCGAGGATTCCGATGACGCCTTGGTGCCACTCGGGATCGAACAGGCACAGGCCGAACGGCATCGATTCCACCGGCAGATCCTTGAGCTGGGCCAGCGCCTCACGCTGCATACCCTGCTCGATGGATTTGCGGTCCTGGTTCATGCCATCCAGTTGAGCGGCCATTTCACGGGCAGCGCCCGCGTCTTCGGTGAGCAGGCATTCGATGCCCAGGCTCATATCGTCCAGACGCCCTGCCGCGTTCAGACGCGGGCCGAGGATGAAACCCAGGTCAGTGGAGGTGATGCGTGAATGGTCGCGCTTGGCCACTTCAAGGATCGCCTTGATTCCCGGCCGCGCACGCCCGGCGCGAATCCGCTCCAGGCCCTGATGCACCAGAATCCGGTTGTTGGCATCCAGCGGTACCACGTCGGCGACGCTGCCCAATGCCACCAGGTCCAGCAATTCGCCAATGTTCGGCTGCGGCTTGCTCTCGTACCAGCCGAGGCTGCGCAAGCGCGCGCGCAGGGCCATCAGTACGTAGAAAATTACCCCGACACCGGCCAGGGCTTTGCTCGGAAACTCGCAACCCGGCTGATTCGGATTGACGATGGCATCGGCCAACGGCAGCTCATCGCCGGGCAAGTGGTGATCGGTGACCAGCACCTTGAGCCCGGCCTTTTTCGCCGCGGCCACGCCTTCGACGCTGGAAATGCCGTTGTCCACGGTGATCAGCAGGTGCGGTTCGCGGGTCAGCGCCACTTCGACGATCTCCGGCGTCAGGCCATAGCCGTACTCGAACCGGTTCGGCACCAGATAGTCGACGTGCGCCGCGCCCAACAGGCGCAACCCCAGCATGCCCACGGTACTGGCCGTCGCGCCGTCGGCGTCGAAGTCGCCGACAATCAGTATCCGCTGACGTTGCTCCAGAGCCGTCACCAGCAAATCCACCGCCGCATCGATGCCTTTGAGCTGCTGATACGGAATCAGCCGCGCCAGGCTCTTGTCCAGTTCAGCCTCGGACTGCACGCCACGCGCCGCGTAAAGGCGGGTCAGCAGTGGTGGAATATCACCGAGGAATGGCAGGGTGTCGGGCAACAGGCGAGGTTCGATGCGCATGGGGTGACAGGTGCTTCTCTTGAATACGTAGGATAAAACCGGGTAACGCGGTTCAGCGGCGAATAATCAGCCGCGTTCACCGCTCAGCCACTGCAACTGGACTTCGTGCTGACCACGGTCGTCGGTGACGAAAATCGTTCCTTCGCTGATCATCACATCCCACTTGATAACGCGCGGCATGTCCTTGGCCAGGGTTTCCAGCACTTCCTGAGGCACGGCGGCGATGTGAACATTTTTCAGGTTTTTAATTGCCGGGATCACTTTGGTTTCCCAGACCCGCAGGCTGCCGTAAGCCAGCAGGCTGGTGCGCTCGGTTCGGCGCGAGCACCAGGTCAGGCGATCGGCGTCTGGCTGACCGACTTCGATCCAGTGCAGGACACGATCATCCAGGCTCTTTTCCCACAGCGCTGGCTCATCCACGTCTGACAGACCGCGACCGAAGGACAGCTGTTCGTTGTACCAGAAGGCGTAGGCCAGCAGCCGCACGGTCATGCGCTCTTCGGTTTCCGAAGGGTGACGGGCGATGGTCTGCTTCACGTTCTCGTAGACGCTGCGGTCGAGGTCGGTGAGGTTCAGTTCAAACTTGTAGGTCGTGGACGGCTGGGCCATGAACGGGCTTCTTGATACGAGGAAAGGCGGCAAGTCTAACCGATGCAACAGGCAATCAACGAATTGAAGGCATCAACTTTGGGCGATGGACGTCGGCCTATGTTAAAACTCTGTATCCGCTCAGCCTTTGTCCTACAGGATTCAGCATGCCGTTTTCCAACAAACCGCTCTCCGGTCTGAAAGTCATCGAATTGGGTACGTTGATTGCCGGGCCGTTTGCCTCGCGTATTTGCGGCGAGTTCGGCGCCGAAGTGATCAAGATCGAGTCCCCGGACGGCGGCGATCCGCTGCGCAAATGGCGCAAGTTGTATGAAGGCACTTCGCTGTGGTGGTTCGTTCAGGCGCGTAACAAGAAGTCTTTGACCTTGAACCTGAAACACCCGGATGGCTTGGCGATTCTCAAACAGCTGCTCAGCGAAGCGGACATTTTGATCGAGAATTTTCGCCCCGGCGTGTTGGAAAAGCTTGGTTTGGGCTGGGAAGTCTTGCACGCACTGAACCCGAAACTGGTGATGGTGCGGCTGTCGGGCTTTGGCCAGACCGGGCCGATGAAAGATCAGCCGGGCTTCGGTGCGGTCGGTGAATCCATGGGCGGCCTGCGTTACATCACCGGGTTCGAGGACCGGCCGCCGGTGCGCACCGGGATTTCCATCGGCGATTCGATTGCCGCACTCTGGGGCGTGATCGGCGCACTGATGGCCTTGCGGCATCGCGAGGTCAACGGTGGCTTGGGGCAAGTAGTGGACGTGGCGTTGTACGAAGCGATCTTCGCCATGATGGAAAGCATGGTCCCGGAGTTCGACGTGTTCGGCTTCATCCGCGAACGCACCGGCAACATCATGCCGGGCATCACGCCCTCCTCCATTCACACCAGCGCCGATGGCAAACACGTACAGATCGGCGCCAACGGCGATGCGATCTTCAAGCGTTTCATGCTGATCATCGGTCGCGAAGACCTGGCCAACGACCCTGTGCTGGCCAGCAACGACGGACGCGATAGTCGTCGCGACGAGATCTACGGGGTGATCGATCGCTGGGTCAACTCACTGCCGCTGGACGCGGTGATCGAGCAACTGAACCAGGCCGACGTTCCCGCCAGCCGGATCTTCAGTGCCGAAGACATGTTCAGCGATCCGCAGTACCTGGCCCGGGAAATGTTCTTGCAAGCCAAGCTGCCCGACGGCAAGGACTTCAAGATGCCCGGCATTGTGCCAAAACTTTCTGAGACACCCGGCAGCTCCGAATGGGTCGGGCCGCAGCTGGGTGAACACAATGCGCAAGTACTCCACGACCTTGGCTACGACCCGGCACAGATCACACGGTTGCGTGAAGACGGGGCCATCTAAGCTGAAGCGCCTGCTTTCATCCGCAATCGATTACGCCGGCATCGGACGTGTGCTGGCGGTGCTCGGGCTGTTGGCGGGGTTGATATCCCCGGCCCTGGCGCAACCTAAAGAGCATTTGCTCTGGCTGCTGCGCGATCTGCCGCCCGTGACGATCTTCGAAGGCCCGAAAAAAGGCCAGGGGGTTATCGATCAACTGATGCCGCTGTTGATCGCCGGCATGCCGCAATACGAACATACCCTGATGCGGGTCAATCGCGCCCGCGGCATGCAAATGCTTCACGAAGAATCCTTCACCTGCGACCCCTCGCTGATCTGGAGCAAGGAGCGCGAACAATGGATCGCCTTTTCCATTCCGGCCTTCCGGGCGGTCAGCAATGGGCTGGTGATTCGACGTGAAGATCGGTCGGTGCTGGAGCCCTTTCTCTTTGGCGATGAAGTCGATCTGGCAGCACTGTTGGCCAGCCGTCGAGAGAAAGTCGGGGTAGTGGCCGAGCGCCGTTACGGTCAGTTCCTCGACACACTGCTGCAACAGGCGCCGCCCGGCGCGCTGATGCCCCACTACGGCAACAACGCCCTCGGCAGTCTGTTGCAGATGCAGCGCCTGGGTCGTTTGCAGGTGGTCTTGGGTTACTGGCCGGAAATCCGCTATCAGGCTCGTCAGGAACATATTGCCGACGATCAGTTAGAGTTTTATCCGGTCAAAGGCACGGGCAAATACTTGTCCGGGTACATCGGTTGCTCGAATACGCCCCAGGGGCGACAGGCAATCAGTGAAATCAATCAGCTATTGCGCGCCCTGCCCCGCGAGCGCCTGGACCCGCTGTACGCCGACTGGCTCGATCCGCAAAGACGCAAGGACTACCTGGAAGAAACCAAAGCCTTTTTCGAGCGTCAGGCCGCGCAGTGACAAATCGCAGACAAAAAGAAACCCCGAGAAGTGGGGAGACGACTCGGGGTTAAACGTGGCCTACATAAAGACCAGTAACAACAAGCTACAAGCACCGGAGCACAATGCTTGATCCTGCTGTTACATGGTCTGACTGACCTTGGCGCCGGAAGGTTCCCACAAAAAACGATTCAATTTCGGCTGGCCAGGATCTTGTCCTGTGCAGCATTGCGCAACGCCGCGATGACACAGGGCTCCAGGCGTCCTTCAGCGATCAGCACGTCACGGTGCAGCCCGTCGACGACATCCGTCAGCAGACGTTTATCGGTTAACTGGGCCTGATTGAACGTCCGTTCGACCACCGTAGCGCCGCTCGCACTTTTCAGTGTCACCAGGCATTCGCCATGGGCACCCGATGGGGTCAACGTGACCTGATACGGGCTTAGAGCCTCACCGAGCAATAGACTGATACTTTCCATCTCGATCACCACTCAATAGTCCGAAAACAAAGTGCCTGGGGTGTGTCCACAGTAGATGACCACAGGCCCGAGAAGAAAGTTCTGGATTCCAACGGCAGGCGCACCGGCGCCTCTGGTAACTAGAGCATGCACGGTCAAGATGACAGTAAAAAAACAGCTGACTCACGTTTAATGCCAGGTGCAGAACTTGTGGGAGCGGGCTTGCTCGCGAAGGCGGTGTGCCAGGCAATATTAATGTCGACTGATACTCCCTCTTCGCGAGCAAGCCCGCTCCCACAGGGATTGCGCCTGACTGACAGGCATTGCCACTTCACACCTGCCTTGTACGCTTGCCGATATCGCTCCATCCGCCCAGCAGTCCTCGCAATTGACCGTCCGCACTGTAGAACGGCACCGTCCACTGGTAGATATCCCTGACTCCGTCCTTGAACATCAACTGACGTTCGCTGAAGCGAGTCTTGCGAGTACCGAGCTGGGCCATAAACTCAGCGTGAAGCTGCTCGGCAGTCTCTTTGGGCAAGACATCAAGTTCGATCAGTTGTCGCCCCTGAACCTGATCGAAACGGGTCGACAAGCGCTCCTCATAGCTTTTGTTGCACATGATCAAACGCCCTTCCAGATCACGCACGAACATCGGATCGGGCATGGCGTCTATCAATGCGTGCTGGAATGCGAGCTGGTCATTGAGGTCTTTCTCGGCGTCCCGACGTTGTTCGATCAGTGCGGCGAGCCGACGGTTCCACAGCAATGAAAGCAGGCCGAACAGGCTAACGATGAACAGGCTCCAGCAGCCCCACTGGGTTACCCGCTGCCAGGCCGAGGGCGCATGTACCGGTGCAATTCCATTCAGCCATTTCAGCCGTATGGCGCGTAGCTCGGCAGGCGGGAATGCTTCGAGCGCCTTGTTGAGGATGCTCAATAAGTGCGGTTGTCCTTTGCGGACCGCCAAGTGATCAGCCTCCCACTTGCCCTCCACCGCAGGCCCTACCTTGAGCCGGTCCGAGGGATAAAGCTGCGCTCCGATTTCATTTTCTATGGTGGCGTAGGCCTCGCCACTTTCCACCAGCGCCAAGGCTTCAGCGTAGGTTTTGACCAGACGCAGCTCAATCGCCGGGTAATCACGACGAATCACACCCTCCAAGGCGTGCCGGGCCGGCAATACCAGGACTCTTCTGGAAAGTTGTTCCAGGGACTGTAACGCCGGTGTGTCGGCCAGCCCCACGAGTACCCAACCCGCCCCGCCGAATGCATGGCTGAAATCCAGGAACACCTTGCGCTCGTCATTTATTGCCAACGTCGTGCTCATGTCCGCCGCGCCGCTTTCCAGTAGTTCCAGCAGTTGATCGGTAGAAAACGACTCTTCATGGACGAACCGCAGCCCTGTCATGGCGCTGATTCGGTCGAGCACATCGTTGTTCAAACCGCTCCAGTGGCCATACTCATCCTTGAACAGGTACTGCGGGTACTGCGCCGACGCGACAACGACCTCGGGATGATCACGAACCCATTGCAGCTCCTGAGCATCCAGCTCAATGCGTGCGACGGCGGTTGGCTCCCTGGACTCATGTGTCACCCATTGCGCTGCCTTTACCCATTGCCCGAAGCCCAGGGCGCCCAGCAAAAACATCCAGCACACGGCTGGTTTAAACCCTCTGAAAAACAGCATTGCCACTTCCTTGGTAATCGTCTCGCCCGTCCTTCATGGGCGGCTCTTCTTTTACGAAACCCGGCAAGTGTGGCATGCAGAAATGAGAAAGCCCGTCAGGAGACGGGCTTCAAAATGTGACAGCTTTTACCGGTTACAGCGGCTTGCCGCGGTTGCCATGCTGACTGACAAAGGCCTGTACGGCTTTCAGGTCGTTCGGCAACACGGTGCAACGCTCATCTCGCTCAAACAAATCAGAAAGATGTGCAGGTAGTTCAAGCGCTTTTCCTACACCGGCTTTTTCCACTGCGTCCGGGAATTTGACCGGATGGGCTGTACCGAGGATCACCATCGGGATATCCAGGCTGCGACGGCATTCGCGCGCGGCCTTCACGCCGATGGCAGTGTGCGGGTCCAGCAGCTCGCCGGTTTGCTCAAAGACTTCGGCAATGGTTTCGCACGTTTGGGCGTCGTCCACGGCCAGCGAATCGAACAGTTTGCGTGCCTCGGTCCAGCGCTCCTCTTCGACGCTGAAACCGCCGCCCTGCTTGAAGGTGTCCATCAAGCCGGCTATTGCCGCGCCGTTACGACCGTGCAGGTCGAACAGCAGGCGTTCGAAGTTCGACGACACCATAATGTCCATGGAGGGCGACAGTGTGGCGTGCAGGGTTTCCTTGACGTACTGATTGCCGCTCATGAAGCGGTGCAGGATGTCGTTGCGGTTGGTGGCGACGATCAACTGGTTGATCGGCAGGCCCATGTTGCGCGCCAGGTATCCGGCGAAGATATCGCCGAAGTTGCCGGTCGGCACCGAGAACGACACCGAACGCGCCGGGCCACCCAGCTGCAGGGATGCGTGGAAGTAGTAAACGATCTGGGCCATGATCCGCGCCCAGTTGATCGAGTTCACCGCCACCAGGCGCGTACCCTTGAGGAAGCTCTGGTCGGCGAAGCTGGCCTTGACCATTTCCTGGCAGTCATCGAAGTTGCCTTCGATGGCGATGTTATGGATGTTTTCGCCGAAGATGGTGGTCATCTGGCGACGCTGCACTTCGGACACACGGTTGTGCGGGTGCAGGATGAAGATGTCGACGTTTTCGCAGTGCTTGCAGCCTTCGATGGCGGCTGAACCAGTGTCACCGGAGGTGGCGCCAACAATCACCACGCGCTCACCGCGTTTTTCCAGCACGTAGTCGAGCAAGCGACCGAGCAGTTGCAGGGCAAAGTCCTTGAACGCCAGGGTCGGGCCGTGGAACAGCTCCAGCACCCATTCGTTGCCATTGAGCTGACGCAACGGGGCCACGGCGTTGTGGGAAAACACGCCGTACGTTTCTTCAAGAATCTTTTTGAAATCGGCATCGGGAATGCTGCCGGTCACGAACGGGCGCATTACCCGGAAGGCCAGCTCGTGATACGGCAGGCCGGCCCAGGAAGCGATCTCTTCCTGAGTGAAACGTGGCAGGTTTTCCGGCACGTACAGACCGCCGTCGGTGGCGAGACCGGCCAGCAGGACATCTTCGAAGTTCAGGGCCGGTGCCTGGCCGCGGGTACTGATATAACGCATAGGGGCAAACCTTCGGTTTGGGCTTCAAGCCTCAAGCTACAAGCTACAAGCTAACGCCAGACGGCCTTAACTTGTCGCTTGAAGCTTGCAGCTTGCCGCTGCTTTAATTTAGTTCAGGTGCTCGACGCGGATTCGTACGACCGGGCCGACCACGCCTTCCAAGGCCTCCAGGGCGGTGATCGCGTCGTTCATGTGCTGCTCCAGCACACGGTGCGTCAGCAGGATCATTGGCACCAGACCGTCATGCTCTTCGACTTCTTTCTGCATGATCGATTCGATGTTGATGCCGCGCTCCGACAGGATGCTCGCCACCTGAGCCAACACGCCCGGATGGTCCTTGGCCTGAATGCGCAGGTAGTAGGCGCTTTCACAGGATTCGATCGGCAGGATCGGATGAGCCGACAGCGAATCAGGCTGGAAAGCCAGGTGCGGCACGCGGTTTTCCGGATCGGAGGTCATGGCGCGAACCACATCCACCAGGTCGGCGATCACCGACGAAGCGGTCGGCTCCATGCCGGCGCCGGCGCCGTAGAACAAGGTCGAACCGGCAGCATCGCCGTTGACCATCACCGCGTTCATCACGCCGTTGACGTTGGCGAGCAAACGATCGGCCGGGATCAGCGTCGGGTGCACACGCAACTCGATACCGGCCGCGGTGCTGCGCGCCACGCCCAGGTGCTTGATGCGATAGCCCAGCGCTTCGGCGTAGTTCACGTCAGCGGTGGTCAGCTTGGTGATGCCTTCGGTGTAAGCCTTGTCGAATTGCAGCGGGATACCGAATGCAATGGACGCCAGGATCGTCAGCTTGTGGGCTGCATCGATGCCTTCGACGTCGAAGGTCGGGTCGGCTTCGGCGTAACCCAGGGCTTGGGCCTCGGCGAGTACGTCTTCGAAGGTGCGGCCCTTCTCACGCATTTCGGTGAGGATGAAGTTGCCGGTGCCGTTGATGATCCCGGCCACCCAGTTGATGCGATTGGCGGACAAACCTTCACGGATCGCTTTGATCACCGGGATGCCGCCGGCCACGGCCGCTTCGAACGCCACGATGACGCCCTTCTCGCGAGCCTTGGCGAAAATTTCATTACCGTGAACGGCAATCAGTGCCTTGTTCGCGGTGACCACATGCTTGCCATTCTCGATGGCCTTGAGTACCAGCTCGCGGGCAACGGTGTAGCCGCCCATCAGCTCTATAACGATGTCGATCTCAGGGTTCGTGGCCACTTCGAACACATCGTTGGTAATCGCAATACCGGTCGTCTGGAACTGAGGCTTTGGCGTGCGCATGGCAATTTGTGCCACTTCGATTCCACGCCCGGCACGACGAGCAATTTCCTCGGCGTTGCGCTGAAGTACGTTGAAGGTACCGCCACCGACGGTCCCTAACCCACAGATGCCTACTTTGACCGGTTTCACTGTGAACTCCCCATAAAACGGCCGACTCAAGGCCGGCCGTGAAAACAACCGCATACTCGCGGCTCTCTATTAATGGCCCGACAATATTGCCGCCGAACCATGATCGTCAAAGGCTGACCATGACGATGCGAAATTATTTCGCGCCCAATGCCAGTTTGGCGACTTGTGGCGCAGGCTGGTAGCCCGGAATGACCTGTCCGTCGGCCAAAACGATGGCCGGTGTACCGTTCACGCCGATCGACTGACCGAGGGCGAACTGTTTGGCTACCGGGTTCTCGCACTTGGCGGCCTTGATTTCCTTGCCATCGACCATTTTGTCCATGGCCGCTTTCTTGTCCTTGGAGCACCACACGGCTTGCAGTTGCTCGTCACCCGCCGAGCCCAGGCCCTGGCGCGGGAACGCAACATAACGCACTTCGATACCCAGCTTGTTCAGCGCCGGCACTTCGGCGTGCAGCTTGTGACAATACGGGCATGTGGTGTCGGTGAACACGGTGATGTGTGATTTGGTTTCGCCGATTGCCGGGTAAACCACGGTTTCAGCCACTGGAATGTTATTGATCAGTTTGGAAATGCCCAGGCGCTCGGTCTTCTCGGTCAGGTTGACCGGTTTGCCGTCCTTGAGCTGGAACAGGTAACCCTGAACGACGTATTGGCCATCGGCGCTGGCGTAAAGCACACGGCTGCCCTTGAGTTTGACTTCGTACAGACCTGGCAGCGGGCTGGCGGTGATGCTTTCGACCGGCACGTCGAGCTCGAGGGTTTGCAGGCTTTTACGAATGGCTTTGTCGGCCGTGTCATCGGCGACGGCAAAGGTACTGACCAACGCAATGGCTGCGGCGGCGAAAATCTGGGTCAGACGCATGAGAACTCCTGAAGGCGGACAAATGGGACGATCAGAACACCCGTGCCGAAACACCGGGTCATAACCGCCCATCGTGCAAACCGGCAAAGCCTACCACATAAGGCCCCCGTGGCGATGGGGCAAGCCCACTCACTACAGGCCAGCATTCCCATGCCAGGAGCTGCGTTAGCCGCGTGGGTGATGTTTGGCGTGCAGGTCCTGCAAACGTGCGCGGGCGACGTGAGTATAGATCTGGGTGGTCGAGAGATCGCTGTGGCCGAGCAGCATTTGCACCACGCGCAGGTCGGCACCGTGGTTGAGCAGGTGCGTGGCGAAGGCATGACGCAGGGTATGCGGCGACAGCGATTTGCCGATCCCGGCGACCTTGGCCTGGTACTTGATGCGGTGCCAGAAGGTCTGGCGGGTCATCTGCTCGCCGCGCAGGCTGGGGAACAGCACATCGCTGGGACGCCCACCCAGCAACTCGCCACGGGCATCGCGCATGTAGCGCTCGACCCAGACAATCGCCTCCTCGCCCATCGGCACCAGTCGTTCCTTGCTGCCCTTGCCCATCACCCGCAGCACGCCTTGGCGCAGGTTGACCTGTTCCAGCGTCAGGCTGATCAGCTCCGTGACCCGCAAGCCACAGGCGTAAAGCACTTCGAGCATGGCGCGGTCTCGTTGACCGATGGCTTCGCTCAGGTCAGGTGCTTTTAACAAGGCCTCCACATCCGCTTCCGACAAGGACTTAGGCAATGGTCGCCCCAGTTGCGGCATATCGACGCGCAAGGTCGGATCGACTGCAATCAGCTTTTCCCGCAGCAAATAGCGATAGAAGCCACGCACGCCGGAGAGAAATCGCGCTGTCGAGCGGGGTTTGTAGTTTTGCTCCAGACGCCAGGCCAAGTGATCGAGGATCAATTCGCGGCCGGCATTGATCAGCTCCAAGCCCTTCTCCTGCAGCCAACCGTTGAACAAGGCCAGGTCGCTGCGATAGGCATCGCGGGTGTTATCGGAAAGGCCTTTTTCCAGCCACAGGGCGTCAAGGAACTGGTCTATCAGGGGATGATCAATGGCAGGCATGGGGTCTCGGACAGGCAGGCGCAAGGCCGCGAAAAATGAGGAGTCTTTCATAGCACGTTGGCGGCGAACATATAATTCAGGCACAAAAAAAGCATCCCTCTCGAGATGCTTCTTTTTGCTTGAGGCGCTCAGCTTATTGTTGAGCCGGTTCGTTCTGCCCCAGGATCAACTTGCCTTCCTTGTCGACCGGAATCTGGTTGCCCGGATCGCGATCCATCCGCACTTTGCCTTCCTTGCCATCCAGCGAATAACGAACGTCGTAGCCTACAACCTTGTCGCTGATGTCATTCACGGTGTTACAGCGGGTTTGAGTGGTGGTGTAGGTATCACGCTCCTGCATGCCTTCCTGCACCTTGTTGCCCGCATAACCACCGCCGACCGCACCGGCCACTGTGGCGATTTTCTTGCCTGTACCGCCGCCGATCTGGTTGCCCAACAGGCCACCCGCCAGCGCGCCGACCACCGTACCGGCGATCTGGTGTTGATCTTTTACCGGCGCTTGCCGGGTAACCGTAACGTCCTTGCACACTTCACGTGGAGTCTTGATTTGTGTCTTGACCGGTTCAACGGCCAGCACTTGCGCATACTCAGGGCCGCTTTTAACCAGCTTGTAGGTGGCAACAGCACCCCCGGCGGTGACACCGACAGCACCCAATACCGCACCAACCAGCAACGACTTGTTCACATGAACCTCCTGACCATCACAGACGGGACAAACCCGCGCTTCTCCCAGCCTTGGAGCATAAAAAAAGGCGCGAGTTCAACACTCGCGCCTTCTCGGCCTACAGCTGGAAAAGCGATAACCGTTATGGACGGTCGTCGACTTCCGTCTCGGCCACCGCAGCAGGAATCAGGTCCTCGCTGCTCAGGTTCAGCCAGATCAGCACCACGTTCGCGATGTAGATCGACGAGTAAGTACCCGCCAGAACACCGATGAACAGGGCGATGGAGAAGCCGAACAGGTTGTCGCCACCGAAGAACAACAAGGCCGCGATCGCCAGCAACGTGGAGATCGACGTCGCCATGGTCCGCAGCAGGGTTTGCGTGGTCGAGATGTTGATGTTCTCGATCAGGCTGGCCTTGCGCAGTACCCGGAAGTTCTCACGAACCCGGTCGAATACCACGATGGTGTCGTTGAGCGAGTAGCCGATGATCGCCAGCACCGCCGCCAGTACCGTCAGGTCGAAGGTGATCTGGAAGAACGACAGGATACCGATGGTCACGATCACGTCGTGGATCAGCGAAACGATTGCACCGACTGCAAACTTCCACTGAAAGCGGAAAGCCAGGTAGATCAAAATGCCGCCCAGCGCCATCAGCATGCCGAGGCCGCCCTGGTCACGCAGTTCTTCACCGACCTGAGGGCCGACGAATTCGACGCGCTTGACCACCGCAGGGTTGTCGCCACCGAGCTTCTGCAAGGCCTCGGCCACCTGGTGACCCAGCTGCGGGTCTTCACCTGGCATACGCACCAGCAAATCGGTAGTCGCACCGAAGCTCTGCACGATCGCCTCTTGATAACCCGACGTCACCAGCTGCTCACGCACCTTGGTGACGTCAGCCGGACGCTCGTAGGTCAGCTCGATGAGCGTACCGCCGGTGAAGTCCAGCCCCCAGTTCATGCCCTTGGTGGCGACGCTGAACAGAGCCAGGACCGTAAGGAACAATGTGACGCCGAACGCAACGTTGCGAACGCCCATGAAGTTGATTGTACGTAACATGGCAGCCCCTTAAATCCACAACTTCTTGAAGTCACGACCGCCGAAGATCAGGTTGACCATCGCGCGGGTCACCATGATGGCCGTGAACATCGAGGTAAAGATCCCGAGGGACATGGTCACTGCGAAACCCTTGACCGGGCCGGTGCCCATGGCGAAGAGAATCCCGCCGACCAACAAGGTTGTCAGGTTGGCGTCGAGAATCGCGGTAAATGCCCGGCCGAAGCCTTCGTTGATTGCCCGCTGTACGGTCATGCCAGCCGCGATCTCTTCACGTATCCGCGAGAAGATCAGTACGTTGGCGTCGACCGCCATACCCATGGTCAACACGATACCGGCGATACCTGGCAGGGTCAGCGTTGCACCCAGCAGCGACATCAAGGCCAGCAGCATCACCATGTTCACCGTCAGCGCGACGGTGGCGATGAGGCCGAAGAAGCGGTAGATGGCCATGATGAACAGCGAGACAAACAGCATGCCCCACAGCGAGGCATCGATACCTTTGGTGATGTTGTCAGCACCCAGGCTTGGGCCGATGGTACGTTCTTCAGCGAAGTACATCGGTGCCGCCAGACCACCGGCACGCAGCAGCAGCGCCAGCTCGGACGATTCGCCCTGGCCGTTCAGGCCAGTGATGCGGAACTGGGCACCCAGCGGCGACTGGATGGTCGCCAGGCTGATGATCTTCTTCTCTTCTTTAAACGTCTGAACCGGTACGTCTTTCTCGACACCGTTGACCACTTGCTTGACGTAAGTAGTGACAGGACGTTGCTCGATGAAGATCACCGCCATGCTGCGACCGACGTTGTTACGCGTCGCACGACTCATCAGCTCGCCGCCATGGCCATCCAGACGGATGTTCACTTCTGGCGTGCCTTGCTCGCCGAAGCCAGCCTTGGCGTCAGTCACCTGGTCACCGGTGATGATCAGGCCACGCTCGATCAGCGCCGCAGGACGATTGCCTTCCCGGAACTCGAACGATTCGGAAGTGGCTTTCGAAGCGCCTGGCTCAGCCGCCAGACGGAACTCAAGGTTGGCCGTCTTGCCGAGGATACGCTTGGCTTCTGCAGTGTCTTGCACGCCCGGCAGCTCAACCACGATGCGGTTGGCGCCTTGGCGCTGAACGATAGGTTCGGCAACACCCAGCTCGTTGACGCGGTTACGTACCGTGGTCAAGTTCTGCTTGATGGAGTATTCGCGGATTTCCGCCAGCTTGGCCGGGGTCATCGCCAGACGCAGTACCGGTTGGCCATTGAGGTCGGCCGGAACAATATCGAAATCGTTGAAGTTCTTGCGAATCAGCGCACGCGCCTCTTCACGGGCTGCTTCATCAGTGAAGCCCAGCTGAATGGCACCGCCCAGTTGCGGCAGGCTGCGATAGCGCAGACGCTCTTTACGCAACAGGCTCTTGACGTCGCCTTCGTAGACTTTCAGGCGTGCATCGAGGGCTTTGTCCATGTCCACTTCCAGCAGGAAGTGCACACCACCGGACAAGTCCAGACCCAGCTTCATCGGGTGCGCGCCAAGGCTGCGCAGCCATTGCGGGGTGGTTTGTGCCAGGTTCAGTGCAACGACGTAGTCATCACCCAATGCCTTGCGTACGACGTCTTTGGCTGGCAGCTGATCTTCAGCCTTGGTCAGACGGATCAGACCGCCCTTGCCGCCCGCAGCCAGGGTGGCCGCCTTGACGTTGATCCCGGAATCCTTGAGCGCGGTGCTCACACGATCCAGATCAGCCTGAGTAACCTGCAGCGCAGTGCTTGCACCGCTGACCTGAATGGCCGGGTCATCAGGGTATAGATTGGGAGCGGAATAAATCAGACCGATCGCCAGCACCGCCAGGATCAGAATGTATTTCCACAGAGGGTATTTGTTCAGCATCACGCCGCCCGCTTATGACGCGGGGCGCCTTGCGCGCCCCGTCGATTGAGTAGAAGTTGAAACTTAGATCGCTTTGAGCGTGCCTTTTGGCAGCGTGGCGGCGATGGCGCCTTTCTGGAATTTCATTTCGACGGTGTCGGAGACTTCCAGAACAACGAAGTCGTCGGACACTTTGGTGATCTTGCCGGCGATACCACCGGTGGTCACAACTTCGTCACCTTTTTGCAGGCTGCCCAGCAGGTTTTTCTGCTCTTTGGCACGTTTGGCCTGTGGACGCCAGATCATCAGGTAGAAGATGACCAGGAAACCGACCAGGAAAATCCACTCAAAGCCGCCGCCCATTGGGCCTGCCGCAGGTGCAGCAGCGTCAGCCATGGCATTAGAGATAAAAAAGCTCATTTAGCACTCCAGTTGCAAATGTTGAATCTTGGGGTCAGAAAACTCAGTCCAAAGGCGGAACAGGTAACCCGCGTTTGGCGTAGAAGGCATCGACAAAGGCGGCCAATGTACCCTGTTGAATAGCCTCGCGCAAACCAGCCATAAGCACCTGGTAATGGCGCAAATTGTGGATGGTATTCAACATGCTACCCAGCATTTCGCCGCACTTGTCCAGATGGTGCAGATAAGCACGGGAGAAGTTCTGGCAGGTATAGCAATCGCAGGTCGGATCCAGCGGCGAATCATCATGGCGATGGAACGCGTTACGGATCTTCAGCACGCCTGTATCAATGAACAGATGCCCGTTGCGGGCATTACGGGTTGGCATCACGCAATCGAACATGTCCACACCGCGGCGCACACCCTCAACCAGATCTTCCGGTTTGCCAACGCCCATAAGGTAACGAGGTTTGTCAGCCGGCATCTGGCCCGGCAGGTAATCCAGCACCTTGATCATCTCGTGCTTGGGCTCGCCCACCGACAGACCGCCAATGGCCAGGCCGTCGAAGCCGATCTTGTCGAGGCCTTCCAGGGAGCGCATGCGCAAATCCTGGTGCATACCGCCCTGAACGATGCCGAACAGCGCCGCGGTGTTATCACCATGGGCGTTTTTCGAACGCTGGGCCCAGCGCAACGACAGCTCCATCGATACGCGAGCGACGTCTTCATCGGCCGGGTACGGGGTGCATTCGTCGAAAATCATCACGATGTCCGAGCCCAGATCGCGCTGGACCTGCATCGACTCTTCCGGACCCATGAACACTTTGGCGCCGTCGACCGGAGAGGCGAAGGTCACGCCCTCCTCCTTGATCTTGCGCATCGCGCCCAGGCTGAACACCTGAAAACCGCCGGAGTCGGTCAGAATCGGGCCTTTCCACTGCATGAAATCGTGCAGGTCGCCGTGCTTCTTGATCACTTCGGTACCAGGACGCAGCCACAAGTGGAAGGTGTTACCCAGAATGATTTCCGCGCCAGTGGCGGTGATATCCCGCGGCAACATGCCCTTGACCGTGCCGTACGTGCCCACCGGCATGAAGGCCGGGGTCTCGACGGTACCGCGCGGGAAGGTCAAACGACCGCGACGAGCCTTGCCGTCTGTGGCAAGGAGCTCAAAAGACATGCGACTGGTGCGACTCATTCTGTTTCCTCTGGGCCACGTGGTGCGGGATTACGGGTGATAAACATCGCATCACCGTAGCTGAAAAAGCGGTATTCGTTGTCGACGGCGGCTTTATAGGCGGCCATGGTCTCGGGATAACCGGCGAACGCCGAAACCAGCATCAACAGCGTGGACTCGGGCAAATGGAAGTTGGTAACCAGGGCATCGACCACATGAAACGGCCGGCCCGGGTAGATAAAGATGTCGGTATCGCCACTGAACGGCTTGAGCACGCCATCGCGCGCGGCACTTTCCAGAGAACGCACGCTGGTGGTCCCCACCGCCACCACGCGACCACCGCGAGCGCGGCAGGCCGCAACGGCATCGACCACGTCCTGGCCGACTTCCAGCCACTCGCTGTGCATGTGGTGATCTTCAATCTTCTCGACGCGCACCGGCTGAAAGGTGCCGGCGCCGACATGCAAGGTCACGAACGCAGTCTCGATACCCTTGGCGGCAATCGCCTCCATCAGCGGCTGGTCGAAATGCAGCCCCGCCGTCGGCGCTGCCACCGCGCCCAGGCGCTCGGCGTACACCGTCTGATAACGCTCGCGGTCCGAGCCTTCATCCGGGCGGTCTATATAAGGAGGCAACGGCATGTGCCCGACACGGTCGAGCAGCGGCAACACCTCTTCGGCAAACCCCAGCTCGAACAACGCATCGTGACGCGCCAGCATCTCGGCCTCGCCACCGCCGTCGATCAGGATCTTCGAACCCGGTTTCGGCGACTTGCTGGAACGCACATGGGCCAGCACGCGATGACTGTCGAGCACCCGCTCCACCAGGATTTCCAGCTTGCCGCCGGAAGCCTTCTGGCCAAACAGGCGCGCTGGAATCACCCGGGTATTGTTGAACACCATCAAATCGCCCGGGCGCAAATGCTCGAGCAAATCAGTGAATTGACGGTGTACCAGGGCGCCGCTGACCCCATCAAGGGTCAACAGGCGACTACCGCGACGCTCAGCCAAAGGATGGCGAGCAATCAGCGAATCAGGGAGCTCAAAAGTAAAGTCAGCAACGCGCATGATGGGGTTCGTCTAGCAGGGCCGGGAAGTCTAGCGGAAATATCAAAAATTCTCCATGTACCTGATTGACCAACGGTTATCTCATCTCTATACTTCGCCGCCATTGAGCCCTGATGGCGGAATTGGTAGACGCGGCGGATTCAAAATCCGTTTTCGAAAGGAGTGGGAGTTCGAGTCTCCCTCGGGGCACCAAAATTAAGAAAGGTCTTGCTTTGCAAGGCCTTTTTTTTCGCCTATAGAAAAGTGACCTCGCCCCGTAGGAGCTGCCGAAGGCTGCGATCTTTTGATCTTGCTCTCCAACGCCAAACCCGAAACCGCTCAGCTAACGAATCAAGGATTCACACAATGGAATTGCCACTGGAAACCGTTGCCCTTTTCGCCTTCAAGCTGGCTTATGAGACGGAAGGTGAAAGTCCGATTTTGCGGGATGATCCGATCATGAGCGATTACGAGCGGGAGGTGTTTGGGTTGTTGGTGCGTAGGGGTGATTTCGAGGGTATCCAGTTTAGAGTGGCGCATTGTGTGGATTTGGCGCTGGAGGCCATAGGCGGAGTTAATACAGTTCTCGGTCGCGAGCTGCATCGATTGGCGGCAGATTTCAGCGCTGCCCAGACGATCCCACAGCTGGATGTCCCGCTCATCGCTCTTATGGACTACTTGAAAGACATTCAATGAAAAAAGAGGCCTGCCTAAAATGGGGACGCCCGATAGGAGCTCCCACGCGAGGAGCCACGTCTTGTTGAAATCAATCTTCTATCTTCTCCTGTTTTTCAAATGAACATCATGAGCGTGACTTCATAGCGCATTTCCCCCTACGCCGCCGCTTCTCCTACTCCACCTGATCTGTCGTCCGCACCGCAATCTCAATCGCCCGAATACTGATCGCCGCAAATATCGCCGTCATCAGCACCCCGTTAAATCCCAGCAAAATCGCCAATATCCGCGAGACGGCCAGTTTGGGGACGAGTTCTCCATAACCGATGGTCAGGCCGGTCACGAACGCGAAGTAGATACCGTCAAATGGATCCCATCCTTCCAGAAAGCCGATGATCAGGCCGAACAACACAATCAAAAACAGCAGGATGGAAAAAATTGGCCAGACAACGTGAAAGTAGAACCTGACTGCTTTGTAGAACTCGCGACGGACGTGCGATGCATGAGTGGTGTTCATGTCATGGACCTCTTGGGGTTAGCCTGACCGGCAATTGAATGCACGGCGTTTCAATACCCTTTCAGCTTGGCACAAGCGGGCACGATGCCTCGCTCATCGCGCTCAAGGATTATCCGAAAGATGTTCAGTGAGTGAACGCCTCGGGCTGCGCTCTTCTAGACTTAACAGGGAGTCGTAGACAGAATCGAACACGTCGCTTTGGTGCAGATGAATCAAAGGCAGCATGGCAAGCTGCCTGTTATGCCCTGAAGAGGTGCGGCAAAGACCGCACCGGGCCCAACAAGATGCCCGCTCAGGGTGCCTGGCCAACGGCCTGAAAATGCCACGATACCGTGACGTGGTGTGACTGCCGCAGCCGACACTTTCGGACAACTGACAACCGCCTGGTTTGTCCGTGATCGTGAGGAATGCTGTATGCCTGATGAGATGTTGCACCTGCCTATGGTCAACAGCCTGCTGGAGCGCCACAAACGCTCCCCCGGCGCACTGTTGCCCATCCTTCATGAGATTCAGGAGGGCATCGGTTACATCCCCGATGCCGCCATCCCCGAGATTGCCCACGCCCTCAACCTGAGTCAGGCCGAGGTTCGCGGGGTGATCAGCTTCTACCATGACTTCCGCACCGCGCCGCCGGCCCGGCATATTCTGCGTCTGTGCCGGGCCGAGTCCTGCCAGAGTCGCGGCGCCGAGCAGCTCGCGGCGCAGTTGCGCGAACGTCTGCAACTGGACGACCACGGCAGCAGCGCCGATGGCAGCATCAGTTTGCGTCCGGTGTATTGCCTCGGCGCCTGCGCCTGCTCACCGGCTCTGGAGCTGGATGGTCAGCTGCATGCGCGGCTCAACCCCGAGCGTCTGGATGCCCTGCTCGATGCTTGCCGGGAGGACGCATGATGCCACGCCTCTATCTGCCCTGTGACTCCCTGGCCCGCGCCGTGGGCGCCGATGAGGTGGCCGTGGCCCTTGCCACTCAGGCCCGGGAACGCAATTTGCCGCTGGACCTGCAACGCACCAGTTCTCGCGGCCTGTACTGGCTGGAACCGCTGCTGGAAGTGGACAGCCCGCAAGGCCGTATCGGCTTCGGCCCGCTGACCGCGGCTGATGTGCCGTCGGTGCTCGATGCGCTGCAAGGCGAGTCGTCCGACCATCCGCTGGCCTTGGGGCTGGTGGAAGAGTTGCCGTATCTGAAGACACAACAACGCCTGCTGTTCGCCCGCGCCGGTATTACCCAGCCGCTGTCGCTGGAGGATTACCGGGCTCATGGCGGATTTGAGGGCTTGACCCAGGCCATCGCCCTGGGCGGCGAGCAGACCGCGACCGCCGTGTTCGATTCGGGGTTGCGTGGCCG
Organism: Pseudomonas sp. GM79; assembly: GCF_000282495.1. Classification (GTDB taxonomy): domain Bacteria; phylum Pseudomonadota; class Gammaproteobacteria; order Pseudomonadales; family Pseudomonadaceae; genus Aquipseudomonas. Next base: position 8,965 of record NZ_AKJE01000060.1, on the reverse strand, counting down.
TGGCGGCGCAGCCTTCCCGGCCGGGATCAAATGGCGCACGGTGCGCGCCACCCAGGCTGCGCAGAAATACATTGTGTGCAACGCCGACGAAGGAGATTCCGGCACCTTTGCCGATCGCATGTTGATGGAAGGCGACCCCTTCCTGCTGATCGAAGGCATGGCCATTGCCGGCATCACCGTCGGCGCCAGTTACGGCTACATCTACGTGCGCTCGGAATATCCACAAGCTGTGGCGACTCTGCGCGCAGCATTGAACATCGCCCGATCTGCCGGTTACCTGGGCGCCAATGTCGGCGGCAGCGGCCAGGCCTTCGATATGGAAGTGCGCGTCGGTGCCGGCGCTTACATCTGCGGTGAAGAAACCGCGCTGCTGGACTCTCTCGAAGGCAAGCGCGGGATTGTTCGCGCCAAGCCACCGATCCCCGCCTTGCAAGGTCTGTTCGGCCTGCCGACCCTGGTGCACAACGTGCTGACCCTGGCCTCGGTGCCGCTGATTCTGGCCAAAGGCGCGCAGTTCTATCGCGATTACGGCATGGGCCGCTCTCTGGGCACCATGCCCTTCCAGCTGGCGGGTAATATTCGTCACGGCGGCCTGGTGGAACGGGCCTTTGGCCTGACCCTGCGGGAACTGGTGGAAGACTACGGCGGCGGTACCGCCAGTGGCCGGTCGCTGAAAGCCGCCCAGGTGGGTGGCCCGCTCGGCGCCTGGGTGCCGCCCGCGCAATTCGACACGCCCCTGGATTACGAAGCCTTCGCCGCCATTGGCGCCATGCTCGGACACGGCGGTGTGGTGGTGGCTGACGACACCCTGGACATGGCCCACATGGCACGCTTCGCCATGCAGTTCTGCGCCGAGGAATCCTGTGGCAAATGCACCCCCTGCCGCATCGGCTCGACCCGGGGCGTGGAGGTAATCGACCGCCTGCTGGCCGCGCCCGATCAGAACAGTCGTGATGAGCAGGTGATCATCCTCAAGGACCTGTGCGACACCCTGCAATACGGTTCGCTGTGCGCGTTGGGCGGCATGACCTCCTATCCGGTGGCCAGCGCCCTCAAGTACTTCCCCGCCGACTTCGGTCTGCAGTCCTCGGAGGCCGACCAATGATCACTCTCTTCGACCCGAAAACCGATATCGACCTGGGTACCCCTGCCCGCGACAGTCAGGTGCAAGTCACCCTCAACATCGATGGCCGCAGCATCAGCGTGCCCGAAGGCACCTCGGTGATGCGCGCCGCCGCGCTGCTGGGCACCACCATTCCCAAACTGTGCGCCACCGACAGCCTGGAAGCCTTCGGCTCCTGCCGCATGTGCCTGGTGGAGATCGACGGCATGCGCGGTTACCCCGCGTCCTGTACCACGCCGGTCAGCGAAGGCATGAGCGTGCACACCCAGACACCGAAGCTTGCCACCCTGCGCCGCAACGTCATGGAGCTGTACATCTCCGACCACCCGCTGGACTGCCTGACCTGCTCGGCCAACGGTAACTGCGAGCTGCAAACCGTCGCCGGTCAGGTCGGCCTGCGGGAAGTGCGCTACGGCTATGAAGGCGACAACCATCTGGCGGATGTGAAGGACACCTCCAACCCCTACTTCGACTACGACCCGAGCAAGTGCATCGTCTGCAACCGTTGCGTGCGCGCCTGCGAAGAAACCCAGGGCACCTTTGCCCTGACCATTACCGGGCGCGGTTTCGAATCCCGGGTCGCGGCCGCCGGTGGCGACAACTTCCTGGAGTCGGAATGCGTGTCCTGCGGTGCTTGTGTGCAAGCCTGCCCGACCGCGACGCTGATGGAAAAAAGCGTGGTCGAACTGGGTCAGCCCGAACGCAGCGTGATCACCACTTGCGCCTATTGCGGTGTGGGCTGTTCGTTCCGCGCCGAGATGAAAGGCGACCAACTGGTGCGCATGGTTCCAGACAAGAATGGCCAAGCCAACCACGGTCACTCCTGCGTCAAAGGGCGCTTTGCCTGGGGCTACGCCACCCACCCGGATCGCATCACCAAGCCGATGATCCGCAAGCACATCAATGACCCTTGGCAGGAAGTCAGCTGGGATGAAGCGGTGACCTACGCCGCCAGCGAATTCCGCCGGCTGCAGCAAAAGTACGGCCGCGACTCCATTGGTGGCATCACCTCCAGCCGCTGCACCAATGAAGAAACCTATCTGGTGCAAAAACTGATACGCGCCGCCTTCGGCAACAACAACGTCGACACCTGTGCGCGGGTCTGCCACTCGCCGACCGGTTATGGCCTGAAACAAACCCTGGGCGAGTCCGCCGGTACCCAGAGTTTCGACTCGGTGATGCAGGCCGACGTGATTCTGGTGATGGGCGCCAACCCCAGCGACGCCCACCCGGTGTTCGCCTCCCAGCTCAAACGCCGTCTGCGTGAAGGCGCGCGACTGATCGTCATCGACCCACGACGCATTGATCTGGTGGACTCGGTGCATGCCCGCGCCGAACTGCACCTGGCCCTGCGCCCGGGCACCAACGTCGCCATGCTCAATGCCCTGGCCCACGTCATCGTCACCGACGGCCTGCTCAATCAAACCTTTATCGACGCCCGTTGCGAGGGCAGCGATTTCGCCCGCTGGAGCGAGTTCGTCAGCCGCCCGGAAAACTCGCCGGAAACCCTTGGCGCCATCTGCGGCGTAGACCCTGCCGACATCCGCGCCGCCGCCCGTCTGTATGCCACCGGCGGCAACGCGGCGATCTACTACGGCCTGGGCGTCACCGAGCACAGCCAGGGCAGCACCGCCGTCATGGGCATCGCCAACCTGGCCATGGCCACTGGCAACATCGGCCGCGAAGGTGTGGGCGTGAACCCGCTGCGTGGGCAGAACAACGTTCAGGGCTCCTGCGACATGGGCTCCTTCCCCCACGAGCTGCCTGGCTACCGCCACATCTCCAACGAAGTGGTTCGGGCGCAGTTCGAACAGGCCTGGAATGTCACTCTGCAACCCGACCCGGGCCTGCGCATTCCCAACATGTTCGAGGCGGCCTTGGGCGGCAGCTTTAAGGGCCTGTATTGCCAGGGCGAAGACATCGCCCAGAGCGATCCGAATACCCAGCACGTTACCGCGGCGCTGTCGGCCATGGAATGTGTGGTGGTGCAGGACATCTTCCTCAACGAAACCGCCAAGTTCGCCCACGTGTTCCTGCCGGGCAGCTCGTTCCTGGAAAAAGACGGCACCTTCACCAACGCCGAACGGCGCATCTCCCGGGTGCGCAAAGTCATGGAGCCGCTGGGCGGCAAGGCCGACTGGGAAGGCACGGTGGCCCTGGCCAACGCTCTGGGCTACCCGATGAACTACCAGCATCCATCAGAAATCATGGATGAAATCGCCAGCCTGACGCCGACCTTCACCAACGTCAGCTACACCGAACTGGATCGCCACGGCAGCCTGCAATGGCCGTGCAACGCCGCGGCACCGGACGGCACGCCGACCATGCACATCGAGGAGTTCGTGCGCGGCAAGGGGCGCTTCATGCTCACCGGCTACGTGCCCACCGAGGAAAAGGTCAACAGTCGCTACCCTCTTCTGCTGACTACCGGGCGCATCCTCAGCCAGTACAACGTCGGCGCCCAGACCCGGCGTACCGACAACGTCGCCTGGCACGACGAAGACCGCCTGGAAATCCACCCGACCGACGCCGAGAGCCGTGGCATCAACGAAGGTGACTGGGTCGGCATCGGCAGCCGCGCCGGCCAGACCGTACTGCGTGCGCGGGTCAGCGAACGGGTAGCTCCGGGCGTGGTGTACACCACGTTCCACTTCCCTGAATCGGGGGCCAACGTCATCACCACCGACAACTCCGACTGGGCCACCAACTGTCCGGAGTACAAGGTCACCGCCGTGGAAGTCAGCCGCGTCTACCACCCTTCCGAGTGGCAAAAACGCTACCAGGAGTTCAGCGACGAACAACAACGTTTGCTCGACGAACGCCGTCAGGCGCGTGGCGCTAAAGCGGAGGTACGCCGATGAGTACCGACAACCTGATCAAAATGGTCAACCAGATTGCCCAGTATTTCGCCAGCGAGCCGGACCAGAATCAGGCCGTGCTCGGCGTACGCAATCACCTGCAGATGTACTGGACGCCCGGCATGCGCAAGGAGTTGCTGGCCTGGCAGACAGCGCATCAGGGGGCAGACTTGCACCCACTGGCGCAGGCGGCGGTCAGTGGGGCGGGCTGGGAGGCTTAGGTTCACACGATCTTAAGCCTGACCGAAAAACCTGTGGGAGCGGGCTTGCTCGCGAATGCGATATACCAGTCACCACCATCGTTGACTGACACACCGCTTTCGCGAGCAAGCCCGCTCCCACAGGAGTTGTGTGTAACTGGCTCGCATCTGGATTAGCCCCAATTTTTTGGGTCGTTTAATCGCTCAGTTCAAAGCAAATGCTGAGAGATCAGCTCTGAACTTGAATGCACCGGCAATACCACCAACGCCTCCAATCCGCCCGTCGACCGATTACGCAGTGTCAGGTTGCCTCCGTGCTCGAGCACAATCGCCCGCGCCGCCGACAACCCCAGACCAACACCCCCCGTGCTTTTGTTGCGCGAGCCTTCCATCCGGAAGAACGGCACAAACACTTGTTCAAGGCAGGCATCTGGTATGCCCGGCCCACGATCCAGTACTTTGATCCGCACCTGGCCAGCGCTCGGAGTCAGTTCAATTCCCGGCTCACTGGCGTACTTGATCGCGTTATCAAGCAGATTGGTCATCACCCGCTTAAGCCCCAACGGGCGCCCGAAATACACTAACCGCAACGTCCCGCTAAACGTAATGTCGACTCCCTGATCCCGGTAATCATCAAGCAACGTTTGCAGCAGTTCCGCCAGATCAAACTGGGTCGCCGGTTCAAGCCGCGCATCATCACGAAAGAACTCCAGCGCCGAGTTGATCATTGCCTGCATTTCATCCACGTCACGAAACAGCCGTTGCTGTTGCTCGCTGTCTTCGATGAATTCGCCTCGCAAGCGCATCCGCGTCAGGGGCGCGCGCAGGTCATGGGAGATGGCGGCGAGCATTTGCGTACGGTCGCGGATGAAGTGCTGTAGCTGGGCCTGCATGGCATTGAACGCGAGAATGGCCTGGCGGATTTCGTGGGGACCGAGCGGCTCGATCGGCGGTGCGCGGAAGTCCACGCCGAAGCGGCGGGCGCCTTCGGCGAAACGCTGCAAAGGTGTGGCGAGGCGTCGGGTAGCGATCAGCGCGACCACTGCGGTGGAGATCAGCACCAGCAGGATGACGATCAGGTAGCGTGGCGCTTCGTCGAGCCCCCAACTGCGCGAGGGCGCGGAGAACATCAGCCATGATGAATCCGATAGCTCGATCAACAGCGCGTAATGCGCGTCCTCCGTGTGCTCCGTCCAGTCGGCCGGTTCATAGGCTTCGATGCGCCGGTCAGGGGCTCTGAGCATCGGCTGCAGGATGGTCGAGCCAATGTCAGACTTCGGATCGTCCACTGCAGGCAGATTGAGATCGTGCCGATCAGGGTGCCACGTGACAGTGAAGCCGTTCTCGTTGGCGGCTTGTGCCAATCGGTTGCGCAATGGCGCCGGGGCGGCCTCGATGACGCGGGTGATGGCAGCGGCTTTTTCCAGCAAACCGATCTCGGTCAAGGGCGGGCGCGCCCATACACCGGCCAACTGGATAAACAACCCGTTGAGCGCCAGGGAAATGAGCATGGCCAGGATGATCGTCAACGCAATCCAGCGCGCCACCGTATCTTGCGGCCAGTCTCGCGCACGAATCCGCTTGAGCCAGTTCATCGCCGCGTCACGCTGGGAGTAAACAGGTAACCGCCATTGCGCACGGTGCGGATCATTGCCGGCCGTTTGGTGTCGGACTCGAGTTTGCGCCGCAGGCGGCTGACCTGAACGTCGATGCTGCGATCGAACGCCTCATGGCAATGCCCGCGCGCCAGGTCCAGCAACTGCTCACGGGTGAGGATGCGCTGGGGGTGTTCGACGAAGACCAGCAGCAGGTCAAACTCACCGGCCGACAGCGGGATCATCACGTTGTCCGGCGAGCGAAGTTCACGGCGGGTGACGTCCAGATGCCAGTCGGCAAAATCAATCAGTGGCCGTGGCCGCTCTTGCGGAACCGGACGACGCTCGTCCACGCGACGCAGCACAGCACGCACTCGGGCCAGCAGTTCACGGGCGTCGAAGGGTTTGGTCAGATAATCATCGGCACCCAGTTCCAGGCCGACCACCCGGTCACTGAGTTCACCCATGGCCGTCAGCATGATCACCGGTATTGCGTGTCGAATCCGCAGTTGCTGACACAGGATCAGCCCGCTGTCTCCGGGCAACATCACGTCCAGAATGATCAGGTCCGGCGCCTGGCGCTCTATGGCCGCCCACAGCGACGCACCGTCTGTGGCGACCTCGACGCTGTAGCCGTGTTGCACGAAGAATTTTTTCAGTAGATCAAGGACTTCAAGGTCGTCGTCGACAATTAAAAGGCTGTTCACCGAAGGTCACTTAAGGGGCGAATGGAACCGCTATCTAAAACCATTCATGGCGGCGCGTCATATATTTCAACTCTGCAACAAAGCGTCAACAGCGCAATAAACCAGACATCTTGGCGCAAGGATTGGAGCTCAGCATCACGGCGAATTTCTCCTGAGAATTGCGTCCATGTTGCCTTTTAAGTGTGCTCCCTGGTTGACCCGCAACACCTCAATTGCCGTGTTGGCCGCAGGGCTGACGGGTTGCAGCAGCCAGTCGCCGACCACCACCGACGTGGCCTGCGCTGACATCGCCTATTCGGTGTATGACCCGGCGGAACCGTTCAATCGTGGCGTCTTCGCGTTTAACCGGGTGGTTGATGATTACGCCCTGGCGCCGGTCGCGCGCGGCTACCGCTACACGCCGGATTTTTTCCAGACCGGTGTGCATAACTTTGTGGCGAACTTCGGCGAGCCGAAGGTCTTTATCAATGATCTGCTGCAAGGCAACCCGATGCGCTCGGTCAATACCCTGGGACGTTTCGCGCTCAACACCACGGTAGGGGTGGTGGGCTTGATCGATGTCTCCGGCATGGCCGGTATCCCGCGCCACGACTCGGACTTCGGCCAGACCTTTGGCGTGTGGGGCATCGGCAATGGTCCGATCATCGAGCTGCCGTTACTCGGGACCTCCAACAGTCGCGACGCCGCCGGCCGCGTGCTTGGTTTTGTGGTCGATCCGTTCGGCAGCAATAGCGATACCGTGGAGACGCTGTCCACTATCAGCACTGTCGGCGGCATCGTCGATGGCCGGGCAGAAGCCTTACCGCTGACCGACAGCCTGCAAAAACTGCCGGACTATTACAGCGCATTGCGCAATGTGGTCGCCGAGCATCGTGCCGCTTACGTGGCCGATGGCAAACAAGGCTCGCCAGAGAACACCACCTCTCAATGCACAGGAGCACCGGCTGATGGGTTCTGAAAACAATAGCCTGGTTCTGCAGCAACGGGTGACGCGGGACGACTCGGCCAATCTGCACTGTCGCGAAATTACCCTGCGTTTGTCAGCGGACTGTCGCCAACTGGTGCTCAGCCGATACACCGAACACTACGGGCCGGCACTAGTGCGCTGGATAGAACGTAGCCATACCGTGTCGGTTGCCGAAATGATTCGCTGGCTTGTGGCCAATGGTGAGGCACAGATCATGAGAACGGACAGCCAGTCGCTGCCTTGATTTCAGAATGGTGATGCGGAGGATGGAGGCCTTCCGGTCGTCATCCCGCCGCTTATGTCAGGCCAAGTGCAACGCAAACCTCTTCACCATAATTGGTGGTTCCACAGTAACCGTCCGCGCATCCCACCTTGCATGGAGATATGTGCGATTTTTTACTCATCATTCCGATCTGATGAATCCCTTGATTCCTGCAAGCATGACGATTTCTTTGCCGCTACAGCGATGGGTCCATGCTAAATTCAGGTCAGTTATTAATGGATCTTTCAGTTATGGAGAACGCATCATGCTCGCAGTCGGCGTCTCACTACTTGCAGTAGGCTTAGGCACCGGAAATCCTGGCTTTTGGATACCAGGCTGTGTCTTCATGGCTATAGGGTGTTCTCAAAGAGTTAATCGTCGAGACTGACCGTATGCGGTCAGTGTACGCCTGACTCATCTCGCGGTACCCACTGATGCGGTAGCAGTAGCCCGATTTCGCTGGCCCGCTGTGTCGACAATCGCTTCAGCATATCTTTCAGATAGGCATACGGATCGTGTCCGTTTATGCGCGCAGACTGGATCAAATTCATGATCGCTGCCCCCCCGTTTGCCGCTACGTAGCGACCCTGCGAAGAGCCAGTTCTTGCGTCCAAGAGCCCACGGCCGAATCTGGTTCTCTGCCCAGTTATTGTCAATCGTGACAGCCCCGTCATCGAGGTAGCGCGACAGCGCTGCCCAGCGTTTCAGGCTGTAATCCAGTGCTCTGCTGATAGCCGAACCTTTGGCACGAGATCGCGCTGGGCGAGCATCCAGGCATGCAGCATATCCATCACCGGTACGGCTTTTTCTTGCCGTATTCGGTGCCGTAAATCCGGCTTTGGTGACGCCGAGTTTCCTCGGTATGGATAACCTGCTGCCTGAGCACTACGTCGCGCAGCGCATCGACCAGAGGCTACAACTGCACGCCGGTAACGCCAATCCATTGAGCCGAGGTTGAACGTGGAATGACCAAGCAGGCACGACCGAAAATCGATTCCTGACGATAAAGAGGCAGATGGTCAGCAAATTTCGCGATCATGACGTGGGCTAGTAGTCCGGCTGTTAGGGATGCCCTTATCGATGACCTGCGCCGGTACGGGTGCCTGCTGATCACGGTAAAACGGTATCCCACAATCGTCCTTATCGGCCTGCCTCGGAAGGTGTGTTCGCCGCCGCCCCCCTTACAATCAACATCGATAAACACTAACGACAGCATCGCAATCAGACAGGAGCGGCCCGATAATGCTGTACGA
>NZ_AKJE01000059.1 GCF_000282495.1 Pseudomonas sp. GM79 | reverse complement strand
CCGGCACCGGCTCGCCACGCTCGACACTCGCCGCCACGGCATCCATCAAACCACTCAACTCATACCCTTGGGCCTTGAGCCAGACCTGATCGTAATAGGTGGTGGCATAGCGCTCGCCGCCATCGCACAGAATCGCCACGATCGACCCCGACTCCCCCGCCGCCGTCATCTGTTGCGCCGCCATCAGCGCGCCAATCAGGTTGGTGCCGCTTGATCCACCTACATGCCGACCCAAACGCTGCGCCAGATAGTGCATGGCCGCCAGCGACAAGGCGTCCGGCACCTTGACCATCGCATCGATCACCTTGGGCAGGAACGACGCTTCCACTCGCGGACGACCAATGCCTTCAATCCGTGATCCGCAATCCAGGCGCAAGCTGGCATCGCCGGTCTGGTAATAGTCGAAGAACACCGAACGCTCGGCATCGGCGCACAGCACGCGGGTGCAGTGCTGGCGATAGCGTACGTAACGGCCGAGCGTCGCGGTAGTGCCTCCGGTGCCGGGGCTGGAAATCAGCCAGCTCGGTTCCGGATGTTGCTCGAAGCGCATCTGCTGGAAGATCGATTCGGCGATGTTGTTGTTCGCCCGCCAGTCGGTGGCGCGTTCGGCGTAGGTGAACTGGTCGATGAAGTGCCCGTCATGCTCGCGAGCCAGGCGTTCGGACTCGGCGTAGATCTGCGTCGGATCGTCCACCAGATGGCTCTTGCCACCGTAGAAAGCGATCTGCGCGATCTTTTCCTTGGACGTGCTTGCGGGCATCACTGCAATGAACGGCAACCCCAGCATCCGGGCGAAGTACGCCTCGGAAATCGCTGTCGAACCGCTGGAGGCTTCGATCACCGGCGCACCCGGCTTGAGCCAGCCGTTACACAGGGCGTAGAGAAACAACGAGCGCGCCAGCCGATGTTTCAGGCTACCGGTGGGATGGCTCGACTCATCCTTGAAATACAACTCGATGCCCGGCAACCCCGGCAGCGGCAAGGGGATCAGGTGGGTATCGGCGCTGCGCTGGAAGTCAGCTTCGATGATCCGGATGGCTTCGCGGGCCCACTGTCGGTTGTCGCTCATGATGGTTTTCTCGTTGAATCAGGCAAAGAGTTGGCCTTGTCGCAAGGCTCAGCCCACAAGCTTAGGAAAGAACCTACATCATGCACAGATACAGCTGAGGTCCAATACGTCCGGCAACTGCTAGGCTCAGGCCTTTGCTGACTGCCCACGTTGTAACGGTATATAACAAAAAAGAATATAACTTTTGTTTTAACAACTAACGGTACGGGTTAGGGTGTGCCACCTTTTGAATTCATCAATGGAGAGCGACCTTGCCTCTGCGTAGCACGTTCACGCGTTTCTTTCAGTTGGAAGCTGCCAGCGGTCTGTTATTGATCGCCGCGGCCGCTCTCGCCCTGATCATCAACAATTCATCACTGTCGTGGCTCTATAGCGGGCTGCTGGACACCCCCGTGGTGGCTCAGATCGGCGCGCTGAAAATCGCCAAGCCGCTGCTGCTGTGGATCAACGACGGCTTGATGGCCCTGTTCTTCTTGCTGATTGGCCTGGAAGTGAAACGCGAAGTCCTCGACGGTCAACTGTCGAAACCGTCGCAAATCGTCCTGCCCGGCGCGGCGGCGATTGGCGGCATGGTGGTGCCGGCGCTGATCTACTGGTTCCTCAACCGCGACAACCCGTCAGCCCTGAGTGGCTGGGCCATTCCGACCGCCACCGACATCGCCTTCGCCCTCGGCGTACTGGCCCTGTTGGGCAAACGCGTGCCGGTGTCGCTGAAACTGTTCCTCATGACCCTGGCGATCATCGACGACCTGGGCGCGATCATCATCATTGCGATCTTCTATTCCGGCGCACTGTCGACCTTGTCCCTGGCATTGGCCGCAGCCTGTATCGCGGCCTTGATCGGAATGAACCGACTCGGTGTGGTCAAGCTCGGGCCGTACATGATCATCGGGCTGATCCTCTGGGTCTGCGTGCTCAAGAGCGGTGTGCATGCCACGCTGGCCGGCGTGACCCTGGCCTTCTGCATTCCACTGCGTACGAAAAACGCCGAGCCTTCGCCGCTGCTGACCCTGGAACATGCCCTGCATCCGTGGGTGGCCTACGGCATCCTGCCGCTGTTTGCCTTCGCCAACGCCGGCCTGTCACTGAGCGGCGTGACCACCGAAAGCTTCACCCACGACGTGCCGATGGGCATCGCCGTCGGCCTGCTGCTGGGCAAGACCGTCGGCGTGTTCGGCCTGACCTGGCTGGCGGTAAAAATCGGCATCGCCGCCCTGCCCCAAGGCGCCAACTGGGGCCAGGTGCTGGGTGTGGCGATCCTCTGCGGCATCGGTTTCACCATGAGCCTGTTCGTCGGTTCCCTGGCCTTCGTGCCCGGCACCAGTGAATACGCCGGGATGGATCGGATGGGGATTCTGACCGGCTCGATACTTGCGGCATTGCTCGGTTATGCGGTGACGGCGGCAGCGAGTCGCAAGAGCGCCGCACTGCCTTCCTGAACTCTAGAGAACACTCTTAGCGACATTCAGGATTCGTCCTACAGCCACGATTAGCCACGTTCGTTAACGTCGTGCAGCCCCTCTTTCAGGGGTTGCCGATGGACGAGCGAAGGACAATCAGTGGCTGGCCACAAGGACATCCCCCGGGTGAAAAACCCACCGTCAGGCGACGGGCATCACGTCACCCATCGTTACATGACGGCCACCGAACTGGCCGAGCGCGATGCCAGGCAAAATGCCTACGACGCCATGCTCGCCCGGCAGCAGGCCTTCGAAGACAGCCTTCAAGTCGCTGCGAAAAAGGGCAATGTTGTCCGCGCGGGCTGCGTATTCGCCAAGTCCTGCAAACTGCCCGATGCAATCATCGACTACACCAATCCCTCTGGCGTTGTTCCGACTGACAGTCTGAAAGACTACGGCGAACTGGTTCTGCTCGGTGCTCGCGAGGCCGATGAAAGCGGTGTCGTGCCGCTCAAGAAAATCAGTGGCACTGCGATTCCGGCGGGTTTCGGCAGCTTTGCGCTAGCCGGCTCAGCGTTCACCGCACTGCCCGCCGTCGCCGCCAGCACCGCCACGGCTACCTTGGCAGGCCTGGTGGCCCTGGTCATACCGTCGAGCCTTGGCGACAGCTCGCTCTACACCGAAGACCAACTGCGCGCCCTTAAACAGGCCCGCACTCGCGTACGCCTCAGAGTCGAGCAACAGGCTGACGGCAGTCTCAAGGGATACGGTTTCTACACCGGTAAAAACCGTGACTGGGAGATGGTCGATGTCGTGCAATTCACCTTGCGCGGCAGTCAGCAGGTGGCTGATCTTGGGGACGGTATAGAGCTGATCTGGACACCGGCCGAGGACGGTTCAAACATCCTCGGCATCCCCGCCCTGGAAGCCGCACCGCAAGCGCCGCATATTTGGGTTTACCCACCGACGAAGGCGGCTGACAGCATCATCGTGAATCCGGTGTATCCGCCTGAGTACAAGGATTTCATTCTTGTGTTTCCGGCGGATTCGGGGGTGTTGCCGGTTTATATTGTGGTGAGTGTTGCAGGAAGACGGGTCCCTAACCCCGATCACGACTATCACTCTGCACCTGAAACAGAGGAAATCACTGGTTTCTTGGGCTTGAAAGAAGCAAAGAAGAAAACCCCACGACAAGGGGGTGGTGGACTTCGGGAGCGCTGGATTGATGCCAAAGGTCGAACAATTTATGAATGGGACTCTTTGCATGGAGAGCTGGAAGCTTATCGGGCAAGCGATGGAAGTCATCTAGGCTCGTTCGACCACCTAACAGGCAAACAAATAGACCCGCCTAAAAAAAACCGCAGCATTAAAAAGTATTTGTGAGGGCAAGATGGGACTGAAGGTCAGATTGGACTGGTATGACAAAGAAACGGAAATAGCAGCCGGCAAAGAATACTCCGCTGATCTTGGTGATGACGGTTCAGTAATCAATGCATTAGGCCTGATGGCGGAAAGCGAGATCTACGACGGTGGATTTGACGTTTTATCGGCGTGGGTACCCAAGCTTCAGCCTCTGTTCAAGCATAAGATCAATATTGCTGCTTTTGATTACCAAGTTGCATTTCGATATCGGCAAGTATGGTAATTCCCCCAAAAACACAAAACCCCGACCAGCGCACCTGATCGGGGTTTTCTTTTACCCTTCGCTCCGATTAGTGCGCAACGCGGCTGGTGCCATCAACCGTGGCAATCCGCACCCGCTCACCCACGCGGAACACTTCGTTTGGCTGAACTTCCTGCACGTAGGCGCGCATGCTGCCATCGTCTTCGCGCACGGTGATCTCAACACCTTGCGTACGGGTCAGGCCTTCTTCGGCGGCCGAGCCTATCAGGCCGCCGGCGACAGCGCCGATGACCGCTGCGACGATGCTGCCGCGACCGCCGCCAATGGCGCTACCGCCGACACCACCCACGGCTGCGCCCGCAACGCTGCCGATCGGGGTTTTGGTGCCTTCGATTTTCACCGGACGCAGCGCTTCGATAGTGCCCATGCGAATCGTCTGCACACGACGCGCTTCGTCACGGGAGTAGGAGTCACCGGTCAGGCTCGATTGGCAGCCAGTGAGCAACATCGCCATCGTGGAAAAAGAAGCAACCAGTAGAACAGACTTACGCATAGCATCAAACTCCATAGGACAGGTATCCATTAAACTCCGCAGCTTGACGCCTGTCACGGCATTGCCCGGATAAAATTGGTTTCATTCAGGCCCGATACAGGCGCTTTATCGAACTCGGCATACAGTAGCGCCAAATTACAAAATCTGCGCCACTGACCCAAGGATTTTCATGGATTACTTCATCATTGTCGTCACGACCGTCGCCGGCTTGTACTTCCATTGGTGGCTGTACGTGCGGATCAAACGCTGGATGGACCGCGATCTGGCGTTGTCACTGGCGGGTAAAGACGAACAGAAACGGGCCTTCATGCTCCAGCAACTGGCGAACGCTCAAACGCAGAAGATCAAGCGGCGGGACCTGCCTCAGTGGCTGGCGGCCGCTGCGGCAGGGTATTCCGATCGGTAGGCTATTTACGGTGCCAGGCGTTCACGAACCCAGTCGGTGCCTTGCAAGCGGTAGTTGAGGCGATCGTGCAGACGGCTCGGACGGCCCTGCCAGAACTCGATGCGCTCGGGTAGCAAACGATAACCGCCCCAGTGTTCGGGGCAATGAGGCTGAGTATCGCTGAAACGTTGCTCGGTATTCTTGAGCAGCGCTTCCAGTTCGCCGCGATCGGCGATCACCCGGCTCTGGGGCGAGGCCCAGGCACCGAGACGGCTGCCCAGAGGACGAACCTGATAATAAGCGTCGGACTCTTCAGGCGTGACCTTCACCACCCGCCCTTCGATGCGTACCTGACGCTCCAGGGCTGGCCAGAAGAACGTCATGGCCGCAAATGGATTGGCTGCCAGTTGCTGCCCCTTGTCGCTTTCGTAGTTGGTGAAGAAGGTGAAGCCCTGCTCGTCCAACCCCTTGAGCAGCAGGATGCGGCAATGCGGCCGCCCCTGCTGATCGACGGTGGCCAGCGTCATGGCATTCGCCTCCACCGGCACCTGCTCGGTTTTCACCGCGTCGGCAAACCACTGATGAAACAGCGCGAACGGCTCGGCCGGGGCTTGCGCCTCGGTCAGGCCATCTCGGGTGTAGTCGCGACGCATATCTGCCAAGGGCCGGGTCATGGCGCATTCCTTTTGGTTAACGAATCACTTCTTTGTGTCATCGGCGACAGCGACTTTCTTGGTGTCGACAGCGGCTTTGGCCGGCGCAGTCTTTTTCACCACGGCTTTTTTGGCTGGAGCCTTGGCAGCCGCTTTCTTGGCCGGAGCCTTTTTCGTCGCCGGCACAGCCGCTTTCTTCGCAGCAGGCGCCGGGGTCACAGGCTTGGCCACTGGCTTGATGTCTTGCGCAGCGACCATGGTTTTCACTGGTGCAGGAGCCGGCATGTTGTACTTGCTCAGCAACGCGACCATGGTGTTTGCCGGCGTCACCAACAGCTCGACGCGACGGTTCAAGGCACGACCTTCAGAACTGTCGTTGGCGGCGCGCGGAGCCTCACCACCCATGCCACGCAGCATCAGGCGATCACGCTGCAGACCGCTGAGACGGAAGATCGCCGCCACCGACTGGGCGCGCTCCTGGCTCAGCTTCACGTTGGCCGGAGCGGCGCCCGACGTATCACTGTGACCGAGTACCAGCACGGCTGTCTTTGGATCGACTTCGAGGATTTTCGCGACACGGGTGAACGGGCCGAGGGTCACCGGCAGCAGCATGGCCGGACGGTCAGGGTTGAACGAGCCTTCTACCGGCGCAGTGACGACCAGCACGTTTTCACGGCGCTCGAGTTTCAGATTGCTGTCCTTGATCGCCTCGCGCAGACGCGGTTCGTAGTCGTCGAGCCAGGCCTGGGTGACTTTCGGGTCGGGCATCGGCACGGCCTTGGCGGTGCTTTGCTCCTTGCCGCCGAACGGCCACCACCAGTTGCCACCGGCATCGGCTTCAGCCTTGGCTGCAACGGCCGGCTTGGCTTCAGGTTTAACGTCTGGTTTCACGTCCGGTTTGGCCACTTTGTCGGCAGCATCATCGGAACCGAACGGCCAGTACCAAGGGGATGCACTGTCAGCCTTGGCGACGGGGGCTGTTGCAGCAGGTTTCAGCGGGGCCGGGGCCGGTTCTTTGGTCGCAACCTTGTCGGATGAACCGAACGGCCACCAGCTGCCGCCGTCTGCGTCATTTTGTGGGGTTTGTGCGCAACCGGTGATAGCGAAGCACAGGGCCAGGGCGAGAGTTTTATTGGATGACATTGGATATCCACAAAATGAAGTAATGAAGAATCAGACCGGGTTAGCCCGGATAAACAGCGCTTTGAAACCACAAAGGCTTTCGGGTTCCGGCCCTGGCCCCCTTAAGCGTGATTTACAGACAAGTGGCCAGTACTCGCACAAGCTTTTGCGCTCGTGGATCCATCAAGACGTACGGCCCCAGGGTATTTGTCACAAAGCCGAAGGCCACATCGTATTCCGGGTCAGCAAAACCGATGGAACCGCCAGCGCCCGGGTGACCGAACGCCCGTGGGCCGAGGCCATAGGTGGCGTTGGGTACGTCCGGTTGATCGAGCATGCAACCCAGGCCGAAGCGGGTCCGGGTCAGTAAAGTCTTGTCTTCGCCGACGCTGTGCTCGCGGGTCAGCTCGTCGAGCATTTCGCTTTCCAGCAGGCTGCCGTCGAGCAAACCGGCGTAGAACCCGGCCAGGCTGCGGGCATTGCCGTGGCCATTGGCGGCCGGCTGCTGCATGCGCCGCCATTCCGGTTTGTTGGTGCTAGTCATTATAGACGGCGGGTTGGTGAAGGCCCGCGTGCTCATGGCCGTAGGCTCGCGCATCGTCACTTGCAGCAAGCGCTGGGCTGCGGCATCGCCGAGGTTGCCTTTGCTGCGGGCAATGTGCGCCACGCGATGGAACTCTTTGTCGGCGAGGCCGACGTGGAAGTCCAGCCCCAAAGGCTTCGCGACCCGCGCCACAATGGACTCGCCCGGCCCACGACCGTCGGCGCGACGCAGCAACTCACCGACCAGCCAGCCATAGGTGATCGCCGCATAACCGTGACCTTGACCCGGCGTCCACCATGGTGCTTCGGCGGCCAGGGCATCGACCATGGTCTGCCAGTCGTAAAGTGCTTCTGGCGCCAGCAATTCGCGCAGGGCCGGCAGGCCGGCCTGATGGCAGAGCAAGTGGCGCAGGGTCACGGACTCTTTGCCGGCGGCAGCGAACTCGGGCCAGTAGCGAGCGACTGGAGCATCCAGTTGCAGCTTGCCTTCGGCCACCAGTTGCAGCGCGGTCACGGCGGTGAAGGTCTTGGTGCAGGAAAACAGGTTGGCAATGGTGTCGCTGTGCCAGGCTTCGGTGCCGTCCTTGTCGGCGGTCCCCCCCCAGAGGTCGAGAACGGTTTCCCCGCCAATGCGGATGCACAACGCCGCGCCACGCTCCTGAGGATCGTCGAACAGCGCTGCAAAAGCTTCGCGCACCGCTTCGAACTTAAGCTCGTAATGACCCTGAATCTGCACCCACAACTCTCCCGGATAAACGCTCTATAAAGTGGCCCGCATTGTTCCAGCCCTTGAGGGATTTGGGAACAGGGTCGGGCCGGGCGGTCGCCCATGGAATTAATCAGGAGCCTCTGTGGCGAGGGAGCTTGCTCCCGTTGGGGCGCGGAGCGACCCCCTATTCCCAGAATGGGACTGCTGCGCAGTCCAACGGGAGCAAGCTCCCTCGCCACAGGGGATCTCAGTGCTTAATGACCATTGCCCGAATGCCCACCCGCATGGCCGGTACCGTGCTCCGCACCTTTGCCAGCAGCGCCTTGCTTGCCGCCCTCGCCTTCATGGTTCCCGGTGGCTTTTTCCGCCTCGGCCCTGGCCTTCTCGGCCTCTTTGCCGAGTTGATCGACAGTCTGCACATTGCTTTTGCGCACCGTGTCGACAAAGCCCTGGAACGGCAGGTCAGTAATACCCACCAGCCCGAAGTGACCGTTCTCGCCGTCCAGCAGGCGACCCGTCACCGGTTGATCGAGGTACTGGAACCAATGCACCCCGACAATCGACGGTTCGCTCATCGCCTGTTTGAGGAAATTGGCGTAGGCCGGGCCGCGGTCTTCTTCTTTCGCCAGTTGTGTCACGCCACCCCAGAACGGGCCGCGATCCGCCGATCCGAAGTTGAATTCGGTGATCAGTACCGGCTTGTCCAGGCTGCGCAGTCTGGCGAAGTCGTAACCGTCCTGGGGTTGCAGGGTGTACATATTGAAGCTCAGCACGTCGCAGTATTGCGCGCAGGACTCAACGGCTTCAGGGGTGCTGACGGCAAAACGGCCGCCCAGTAACAACTGGTTCGGCGCATGCCACTTGAGCGAGTCAGAGACGGTTTTGAAGTACGTGTCTGCGAACACTTTCTGGAAGTATTTGAAGTCGGCTTCGATTTCCGGGTACTCGGCGCTCGGCTGCGGCGGCACGAAGCCCGGGTCTTCCATCAATTCCCAGGCCGGCAGATCAATACCCCATGCCTTGGAAAGGCCCGCCTGGTTGCGGTACTTGTCACGCAGTTGTTTGAGGAAGGCACGTTTGGCCGGCACATCGGTGGTCATTTTCAAGGTGCCGTAGGCCAGCGCGTAACGGGCCTTCGGGTCATCGCCGGGACCGGCCCAGGCCAGTTCGTTGTCAGCGAAGTAACCGATCAGCCAAGGATCGTCGCGATGGTCGCGGGCGGCGATGGCCACGGCGCGTTCGGTGGCCATGGCGAAACGCGGATCGAACGGATCAGGCATGCCGCCCCACCAATCGGTGCCGGTGCTGATGCTGGCGTAATCGCCGACGATCGACAGCGGCAGGGTGTATGGCACTCGGTCAGCGTTGCCAAACACCGGTGCGCTCCAGTTGCCAATGGTATTGAAACCCCAGGCTTGCAGGCGATCGAGGGTGTGGCTGGCCCAGCGTTTTTCGTCGAAAACCACTTTGCAGGGTTCGGCGGCCGTTTGCCCGGCCGCTTTTTCGACTGACGCTTCAACGGCGCCAGCCTTGGCCGCTTCGGCAACACCAGCCACGGATTCGGTCGCCGCAGGAGCGGCTGATTGCTCGGCAGCCTTATCGGTCATCGCCTCGGCCGCATCGGCCTTGGCCGCTTCGGCGACACCGGCCTTGGTGTCGCGGCCCGATGCACAAGGCTCGCCATACAGACGCTGCAGGTTGGCGCCATAGAAATCGTACCAGCGCCCGGCATTGTAGGCTCGGCCCTGATCGGCGCCATTGCCGCCACGGTTGTCGCCTTCGCCATAGTAGCTGGCAAGGGGCTCGTCGGGTTTGGGCAGGGACTCGAACATCCACTCACGACCGGCGACGTAGGTCTGGTTTGCGCCCGGGGTCACGCTGTTGACGCCGAGGGAATAGAACGGATGCCCTTCGGGGGTCACCAGGTACCAGCGGCCATCACGCTTTTCGGTGCGGAAAAAGCCGCTGGCCTTGAACGCAGGGCCTTTGGTCCAGCCGCCGAACTTGTCCAGGGACTGCTTCTCACGCTCGGCCAGCCAGCTTTTCAGTTGTTGCTGTTCTTTGGCCGCAGCGGATTTCAGTTGCTCGTCGCTGCTGACCTTCTCCGGCCATTTGGCCCGGGTCGATTGGCCGTAGGCGTCCACCAGACCGCCATAAGCGGCCTTGGTGACAGCCTCGCCATCCTGCACGCCGAAGCGCTCGAGCAGGATGCTTTGGGCGACTTTGGGCTGATCCATCGACAAGGTGACTGACACCACTTGGCTGCGATCCAGCTCTCCGGTGCTGTCGGCCAGCAATACACGCTGCCCCTCGAAGGTCATTGGCATCGGCGGACCGGCTTTCATACCCTGGCTCAACGGTGTACTCGGCTGCAGTGGTACCAGCAGGGTTTGCGCCGGGCCGGCCGGCAGATCGACACGGCTGACCAGGGTCTTGCCGTCGTTGCTCTGGATTTTCACGTACAGGGTCACGGCCCAGTTCATCGCGCTCTGGATCCGCAGGCTCATGACACCCGACTGCGACCAGTCCCAGGCACCGGTCTGCGGCGTAAGACGCAACGTCGGCTGGGCGACCGGGTTGAAGGTCACGCGGCGCAGCACTTCGCCTTCGGCCGTTTGCTCCGCGTTGGATTGCGGCAGGCTGGCGTCCTGGGTCGCCACCTGAACCACATCGGCGGGACGCACAAAGTTGAACAGCGTCTGCTGGCCGGCAGGGGCCGCCAGCAAAGGGGCTGCGAACATCAAGGCAAAAACGGCGGGCAACGAGCGGCGAATCATAGGAACGTGGATCTCCCAAGCGACCATCAATGGGCCAGTGGAAAAGCGGTGGCAGTGAGGTAGACAACGCGGTGGGCTTATTTGCCCACCGGTGCATCAGGAAATTTCACGACGAAATGGTGGCAGTGCATTGAGAATAGCTTTGCCGTAGCGTTGTGTGACCAGACGACGGTCGAGCAAGGTGATGGTGCCGCGGTCTTCTTCGGTCCGCAGTAGGCGCCCGCAAGCCTGGACCAGCTTCAGCGAGGCGTCCGGCACGGAGATTTCCATGAACGGATTGCCACCGCGAGCCTCGATCCATTCCGCCAGCGCCGCTTCGACTGGATCGTCGGGCACCGAGAACGGAATCTTGGCGATCACCACGTGCTCGCAGTAAGCACCGGGCAAATCCACGCCTTCGGCGAAACTCGCCAGGCCGAACAACACGCTGGAATCCCCGCCATCAACCCGCGCCTTGTGCTTATTCAGGGTTTCCTGCTTCGACAGGTTGCCTTGAATGAACACTTGCTTGCGCCAGTCGCGGTCCAGACCATCGAACACGTCCTGCATCTGTTTGCGTGAGGAGAACAGCACCAGGGTGCCGCGTGAACCTTCTACCAGTTGCGGCAGGTCGCGGATGATCGCGGCGGTGTGAGCCGGCGCATCACGCGGGTCGGCTTTGAGGTCCGGCACCCGCAACACACCGGCATCGGCGTGATGAAACGGGCTCGGGACCACGGCGGTCACGGCTGTTTTAGGCAGACCGGCACGCATGCGGAAGCGGTCGAAAGTGCCGAGAGCGGTCAGGGTCGCCGATGTGACCAGCGCCCCGTAAGCCACGTTCCACAGATTGCGCCGGAGCATATCCGCCGCGAGGATCGGGCTGGCATTGACCTCGATGTCGAACAGCGAACCGCTTTCGGCCAGGGTCAGCCAACGGGCCATGGGCGGGTTGTCTTCCGGGTCTTCGACGGTGAAAGCGGTCCACAGCTCCCAGTTGCCCGAAGAGCGCGACAACAGGCTGCCGAACAGTGGATACCACTCTTCGGCCTGGTTACTGGCGATGCCGATGTTGACCTCGCCATCCATGCCTTCCTTGAGCAGGTCGGTGAGCCGGGTGAACAGGTCGGTCAGGCGGGCAAAGCCCTTCTTCAGCTCGATGCCCATTTCGCGCATGTGCTCGGGAATCACCCCGCCAACAAAACGGTGACGTGGCCGCTCACGACCTTCGACGTCTTCGCCGGGCTTGAAGTCGGCGGCTTGCTCACAGGCGCTGAACATGAACTGCTGCTGGGTCTTGATCTCCCGGGCCAGCTCCGGAACCTGCTCGATCAACTTGCCCAGATCGCCCGGCAGCGGGTGCTGGGCGAGTAATTTGGTGAGGTTCTTGGCGGTGGTTTCCAGCCAGTCGGCGGTGGAACGCAGACGCGTGTAGTGAGCGAAGTGACCGATGGCCTTGTCCGGCAGGTGATGGCCTTCGTCGAACACGTAGATGGTGTCACGCGGGTCGGGCAGAACCGCACCGCCGCCCAGGGCCAGGTCGGCCAGGACCATGTCGTGGTTGGTGACAATCACGTCAACTTTGCCCATGCCTTCGCGGGCCTTGTAGAAGGCGCACTGGCCGAAGTTCGGGCAATGACGGTTGGTGCACTGACTGTGATCGGTCGTCAGGCGCGCCCAGTCGGCGTCTTCCAGCGCCGTCGACCAACTGTCGCGATCGCCGTCCCACTTATTGCCGGCGAGCTTCTCGATCATGCTGGTGAACAGCTTCTGGCTGGCCTCATCGACCTCGATCTTGAAGCCTTCTTCTTCGAACAACTGCGCGGTGGCAGTCTGCGCGTGACCTTCCTGGAGCAACATGTCCAGCTTGGACAGGCACATGTAGCGCCCGCGCCCCTTGGCCAGGGCGAAGCTGAAATTCAGCCCGCTGTTGCGCATCAGGTCGGGCAAATCCTTGTAGACGATCTGCTCTTGCAGGGCCACCGTGGCCGTGGCGATCACCAGACGCTTGCCGGCGGCCTTCGCGGCAGGGATGGCCGCCAGGCTGTAGGCCACGGTTTTGCCGGTACCGGTGCCGGCTTCCACCGCGACAATCGCGGGGTCGCCACTGCGCCGGCCTTCGTCGTCGGTGTCGATGTCACCGAGGACTTTGGCAATTTCGGCGATCATCAGGCGTTGGCCGTAGCGCGGCTTGAGGCTCTTGGCTTCGAGAAAACGCGAATAGGCGCCCTGGATCGTGGTTTTGAGTTCGGTGCTGATCATTGGTTGTCGGGCGCAAAAAATGCTGGATAAATTTTCAGTGGTTCGGATCGGCGGCTATCATACCGCGCTAATCAATCCCGCGCAGAACGGAGTACCTCAATGACACCTTTTGGCATCGTTTATACCCTGCATGTCATCGCTGCCCTGGTGTGGGTCGGCGGCATGTTTTTCGCCTGGATGGTCTTGCGCCCTGCGGCGATGAAGACGCTGGAAGGCCCTGCCCGGTTGAAGCTGTGGGTAGAAGTGTTTCAAGGTTTTTTCCGCTGGGTCTGGATCGCGGTGGTGCTTTTGCCGATCAGCGGCGTGGGCATGATTCATCTGCAGTTCGCGGGGTTTGAAGCGGCGCCGCGGTATGTGCAGGTGATGATGGGATTGTATGTGGTGATGACGGCGCTGTTTATCCGGATTCAGGCGCTGATGCTGCCGGAATTGCGCACGGCGGTGGCGGCTCAGGACTGGCCGACGGGTGCGGCGGTGCTGGGTAAGATTCGGCGGTTGGTGGGGATTAATCTGGTGGTCGGGTTGGTGCTGGTGGCGATTGCGGCGGCTCGGCCGATGTTCTGAGAAGTGTAAGTCTCTGTGGCGAGGGAGCTTGCTCCCGCTCGGCTGCGAAGCAGTCGTAAACCAGTCACCGCGCTCATTCTGAAAGAACAGGGTCGCCGGTTTTGGGGCCGCTTCGCGCCCCAGCGGGAGCAAGCTCCCTCGCCACAGGGGTTCTCGGTCGTTATTACAACCGCTGAATCGTCACCGAACCCGCCACTCCCGCAGGCCCCGGCTGACCGTCGGCACCGGGGCGGCCGCTCTTGCCGCCATCGGCTTTATAGACGATACAGCCCTTGGCCTTGCCGCCCGCCCCTGGTTTTCCACCGGGCCCTGCCGTACCACCCTCCCCGCCCGCAATCTCGACCTTGATCTGCTGCGCAGGGTAATCACGCGGCACTTCCAGCCGAACCAGCGCCCCTGGTGCGCCCGGCTGGCCGTCACTGCCATTACTGCCATCGGCGCCGCGACCGGCCTGGCCCCAGGTACAACCCGGTGCTTGACCATTAGCCCCATCAAGGCCGACAAAACCTGGAGCACCCGCGCCACCGCGAGCGTCAACCGACAATTGCGGCGCGTTCAATGTTTTGATCTGCAAATCCAGATTACGCCCGGAGCGAGCGGCCTTGAGGTATGTCCCCGGCGCGCCACGTGCAGTGATCTGACTGCCTTCGGCCAATTCGGCACGGTTGACCTTCAACGCCAGAGCTTGTTCGCTCGGCACAATGGCAATCCGCGCGTCGCGTCCCAGGTGCAGCTCGCCGACCGTCACTTCGGTCACGTTCGAGGGAATCAGCAAAGTCCCGTAATCGGCGACTTCCAGCCGTTCCAGTTGCAAGGTACTGGTGGTGTTGGGCAAGCGCATCAGCGAGTTGGTTTCGACGCTCACCACCTGCGCGCAGGCCAATGGGCTGATAAATGCAGCGAGTAGACAGAGTTTACGCATGGGAGGCCTTCGAAGCGGCCGGGGCCGGAATGGTTTGCAGGTGGAAAACGCCGAAAAAGACAATCTTCAGGCGATCACGCCAAGGATGGGCTCGACCTTTGAGGCTGCGGTTGCAGAACACCAGCTCCAGAAGATGGAGCCCTGCCAACACAGTGCCTGCAAAATTGATCAGCAGGTGAAACGGATGAACAAACGGTATGAGCAGATTGGCCAGCACCACCAACCAGAACAGCAGGGTCAACAACTTCCCCAGCCCCCAAAACACCTTCATACGCTCCCCCGTTGAGAATTATTCTTTGCGCGCACAGTAACGGCTTCCACGCGGGATAAGCCAGAGGGCAGCAAAAAATTCTTCCCGAAGGTCGCGAATTGGCCGTCGGATCAACCTGAATCGGTTTCCGACGGCTCTATTACAAGGCTTAGCGATTGATGTGCAATTCCACGCGACGGTTTTGCGCCCGTCCTTCTTCCGTGTCGTTATCGGCCACCGGTTGGCTTTCGCCCCGGCCTTCGCTGGTGAGTTTGTCTGGCGCGACTCCCTGGCTCAACAGGTAGGCCGCGACGCTGCTGGCACGACGTTCCGACAGTTTCTGGTTATAGGCGTCCGAACCCTGGCTGTCGGTATGACCGATGACTTTAATGCTCACCACATCGGTGTTTTGCAATTTGGCCATCAACGAATCCAGCTCACTGCGCGCTTGGGGCATCAGCTCGGATTGGTTGTAAGCGAACAGCACGTTGCCGTTCAGGGTGATGACTTCGGAGACCGGTGCTTCAACAGGTTTCACGCTGGCCGGGTATTGCGGCAGCGGGCAACCGTGATGTTCGACAGGGGTATCGGCAGGTGTATCGGGGCAACGATCACGTCGATCGAAGACGCCATCATCGTCTTCATCGCCATCCTGGGCGTAGCAGATCAGGCCACCGGTCAAGATCCCGAGCGCCGCACCACCCGCTGCCCAGGCACTACTTTCGATCGCGCCCAAACCGCCGCCGACCAATCCACCCAGGACGCTGCAGATTGGCCAGGTGCGTTGATTGAGAGGGGCGGTGCCATCGCTGTGAGTCGCACAACCGGTCAGAAGACTGCCAAGCAGCAGAACCGGCAAGACGGTCCTTGTAAGAACGCTCATTGTGAATGCTCCTGTGTCACCGGCCCATACCGGTCACACAGGAGTAAAGACCCGCATCCGCGACTGTACAAGCCGCGGAACGGCAGAGACCTAGCGGTTGATTTTGATTTCCGTGCGTCGGTTCATCGCACGGCCGTCAGCGGTTTTGTTATCGGCCACCGGCTGGCTTTCACCGGCACCGGTCACAGACACGAAACTGCTGCGTGGCACGCCTTGGGAAATCAGGTATTCCACCACTGAATGGGCGCGTCTATCCGACAGTTTCTGGTTGTAGGCATCGCTGCCGACGCTGTCGGTATGACCGGTGACAGTCAGTTGGGCGGTGGAGGATTCCTGTTTCAGGCGCGTGGCAATGGTGCTGAGTACGTCCTTATCGGCAGGGGTGAGCTTGGCCGAGTCGAACTGGAAGTGCACATCACGGATAACGATGACTTCTTCCTTGACCACCGCCGCCTCCTCGACCACCGGCGCAGGCGCTGGTGGAGGGCAGCCGTCGGCATCGACCCGCACGCCTTTAGGTGTACCCGGGCACTTGTCGCGGCTGTCCAGCACACCATCGCCGTCTTCGTCGCCGTCACCATGCACCCAGCAATAAGCGGCTGCCGTGCCGCCGACCAGCAGCGCGCCATACCCCGCCCATGCCGAGCTTTCGGTCGCGCCGAGCCCTGCACCGATGACACCACCGACCGCCGCACAGGTCGGCCAGTCGGTTTTCTGCAAACCTGCGCAACCAGTCAACACACTGGTTAGCAGAACCAAGGGTAATGCTGTCCGAATTATGCTCATCTAGTTCTTCTCCTGAGGGATCGGCTTAAAACCGATTCTAGGGAGTAAAGACCCGACTTTTAATCTCCGCCAGCAATAGGCCATTGCTGTTTTGCCCCATGTTCATGGAGGATCGCCGCTTTTTGGTTAATTGCGCGAGACAGGAACACTAGGCCCGGACGTTGGGGCAGGCTAGTCTTGGCGTTCTGATTGAGGATCTTCGATGATTGCAGGTATTTCTTCGCGCACGCCCCAGCAGGCGTTGGCCGCTTTGCTTGATCGTTACGCCCCGGCGCGTCTGTTGCTGATTGGCGCCAGCGAATTCCCCGCGCTTGAGGCATTCAAGCTCGCGCACCCGGACAGCATCGTCGCCTTTGCTGCGCCCGGGCCACTGCCCGCCGAACTGGCGGCGCAACGGTTTGATCTGGCGCTGGTGGTCGATTGCCTCGAACATTTACCCAAGCGCGACGGCTTGAATCTGCTCGGCGGGATACGCAACCTCAATGCCAGTCGCATTGCGGTGCTGGCCGACTTGCCGGCATGCGGTTGGAAGGAGACGGACTTTTTCTCTCTGGCGTTGCAAGCCAGCGAACGCTTCCAGCGTGAAGATCAAGTACTGACGCTGTTTACCTACGATCTGCTTGACTATAAACAGGTGCCCGACTGGCTCAACTCCCGCTTCTGGGCCAATCCGGAAAACTTCGGGAAATATTGGTGGTAACGCAATGAGTACATCCATTTGCCCTTGCGGCAGCGGCACGCTGCTCGATGCCTGCTGTGGCCATTACCACGCCGGCCACCCCGCCCCCAGCGCCGAAGTCTTGATGCGTTCGCGCTACAGCGCCTATGTATTGGGGTTGATCGATTATCTAGTGGCGACCACCCTGCCCGCACAACAGGCCGGCCTGGATCGCCAGTCGATCAGCGACTGGAGCGCCCAAAGCACCTGGCTGGGCCTGGAGGTGGAAAGCGCCGAAGTCTTCGGCGGTCAGCCAGAGCACGCCTTCGTCACCTTCACCGCTCGCTGGCACGACAGCAGCGGCGAACACAGCCACCGCGAACGTTCGTCATTCGTACAGAACGCCGGCCACTGGTATTTCATCGACCCCACCGTGTCACTCAAGGCCGGACGTAACGATGCATGCCCGTGCGCCAGCGGGCAGAAGTTCAAGAAGTGCTGCGCGAGTTATTTCAGCGTTTGAGTTGACCAACAGCAAAAAGATCGCAGCCTTCGGCGGCGCCCACAGGCGCGTAGGAGCTGCCGAAGGCTGCGATCTTTTAGGAGCTAGACTGGGGGCAAGGGAGAAACACGACCATGAACACCCAGCGGCGCACATTACAGCTGCTCACCCTGCTTCTGTTTCTGGGGCTCGGCGGCTGTGCGTCGTGGTTCGACGACGACTTGCCGGAGCCGCAGGTGCATCTGGTCAAGGTCGAGGTGGTCCGGGCCAAACTACTGGAGCAGAAATTCCTGCTGCATTTTCGCGTCGACAATCCCAATGACCAAGACCTGACGGTGCGTGCCCTGGAATATCGCATTCACTTGGGGGACATACTGCTGACCGAAGGCGAGCACGAACACTGGTTCACGGTCGGCCCCAAACGCAGCGCCTATTTTAAAGTGCCGATCCGCACCAACCTGTGGCCGAAAGTCCGGGACCTGGTCAAGCTGCTGAAAAAACCCGACCAACCCATTCCCTATCGTCTGGAAGGTGAACTGGAAACCGGTTTATTCATCGCGCACTACGTGCACCTGGCGCGTAATGGCGTGATAATCGCCGCCGATTTAATTCCGGAGTGACCCCGATGACCCAGCAACCTCATGTCCATGGCCCTGACTGCAACCATGACCATCACGACCACCATGATCACGACCATGGCCATGTCCACGGTCCGAACTGCGGCCATGCCCACCAGGAACCGGTGCGTAACGCCCTGAAAGACGTCGGCCGCAACGACCCTTGCCCATGCGGCAACGGCAAGAAATTCAAGAAGTGCCACGGCGCTTGATGCTTCGGGCGGATATTTTTTCGCCTGTTGAATCGCCTTCGCGAGCAAGCCCGCTCCCACATTGGATCTGCTGTGTTCACACTATGTGTGGCTGGCGCAGATCGAGTGTGGGAGCGGGCTTGCTCGCGAAGACGGCGGCACATTCACTATCAATCTGTCAGTTAAATCGCTTTCGCGGGCAAGCCTCGCTCCTACAGGTTTTCAGTCGTCGGTCAGGATTTGATCCGTATTAATCACCGTCGCATACTCGCCATGCAAATTACCCAGCGACATCGCGTGCACTTCCTCGGCTGAGTGAGCATTGCCAAAGTAATCCGCTTTATCGAAGGTAAAGCACGCATCCTCAGCAACCCACGCTTCAAACCCCAGATTCCCGGCCGTTCGCGCCGTGGACTCCACCGAATTGTTGGTCGCCACACCAACGATGATCAACTGATCGATCCCCGCCTCGCGCAAACGTGCTTCCAGCCCCGTCGAACAAAAGGCATCCGGCACCTGTTTCTGAATCAGCCACTCACCCATCGATGGTTGAAAACGCTCCTGAAATTCCACCCCCGATTGCTGCGGCCAGAACACTGAATCCTCTGAGCGGGACAGGTGCTGCACATGAATCACCGGCCGTCCGGTTCGACGCCAATGCCCCAGCAATTCCAGGATGCGCGCTTCGGCCTGAGGGTTGTTTCGGCGGCCCAACCTGGGATGCAGGATGCCTTTTTGTTGATCGATGATGATCAGCGCCGCGTTGGTCTTGAGCTCCATGCCGACTTTTCTCCTGCTGGGCATTGAATTTACCGCACTTCAGCATCACCTCTTCCTACTGGCAAGCCATCAAACGCAAACAGGACGACCTGATGCCGGCGGTCGCTGTCCGTACCTGACGATGTCTCTTGATTTGGAGTACTTCATGATCGACTTGTATTACTGGACCACCCCCAACGGCCACAAGATTTCGATATTCCTGGAAGAAGCCGGCCTGCACTACAACGTTTACCCGATCAACATCAGCCAGAACGACCAGTTCAAACCCGAGTTCCTGAAGATCTCGCCGAACAACAAAATCCCGGCCATCGTCGATCATGAGCCGGTCGATGGCGGTGAACCGTTGGCACTGTTCGAGTCGGGGGCGATTCTGCTGTACCTCGCGGAGAAAACCGGCAAGTTCCTGCCCAAGGATCTGCGCGGACGCCAGCAAGCGTTGCAATGGTTGTTCTGGCAGATGGGTGGCCTGGGGCCGATGGCCGGGCAAAATCATCACTTCAGCCAATTCGCACCAGAGAAAATCCCCTACGCAATCAAGCGCTACATCGACGAAACCGCCCGCCTGTATGGGGTTCTCGACAAGCAATTGGCCAACAATGACTTTGTTGCCGGCAGCGAATACAGCATTGCCGACATGGCAATCTACCCGTGGATCGTTTCTCACAAGTGGCAAAGCCAGAACCTGGAAGACTTCCCCAACGTATTGCGCTGGTTCACCCACATCCAGAACCGCCCGGCGACGGTGAAGGCGTATGCGCTGGTGGCCAAGGTCAATCCGCCGAAATCCTGATAGAAGATCAAAAGATCGCAGCCTCGTTTCACTCGACAGCTCCTACAGGGAATGCAAAACCGTGTAGGAGCTGTCGAGTGAAACGAGGCTGCGATCTTTTTGCATTCCACAGACAAATCCTGAAATAACCTGATACCCCGCTTGCGCGGCCACCTCCTGCTCACTAACGTAGCGCCTTTAATGACGCTACCCCCCGCAGGAGCTTTGCCATGGCCTCGCCAGCCCTCACACATTTTCTTCCCCGGTTCGGCGTTGCCGCAGCAGTGGCCAGTGTTTTAAGCCTGACCGGTTGTCAGACCTGGAACACTCAAGACACCCTCCCGCCGACCTCCGGCGTGCAACCGCTCAAAGGCCTGGCGCAGAACGTTTCGATTCGACGCAATGCCATGGGCATGCCGCTGATCGAGAGCAATAGCTTCCACGATGCGCTGTTCACCCTCGGCTACGTGCATGCCAGCGACCGCATCAGCCAAATGGTCACTCTGCGTTTGCTGGCCCAGGGCCGTTTGGCGGAGATGTCCGGCGCAGACCTGCTCGACGCCGACCGCTACATGCGTGCGGTCAATCTGAAGAAAAGCGCGGGAGAGCTGTACAAGGCCTCTTCGCCGCGCCTCAAGCGTTTCTTCGAAGTCTATGCCCGCGGGGTCAACGCCTACCTGTTCCGCTACCGCGACAAACTGCCTGCGGACCTCGCGGCCACTGGCTATAAGCCGGAATACTGGAAACCTGAAGATTCAGCGCTGATTTTCTGCCTGCTGAATTTCAGCCAATCGGCGAACCTGCCGGAAGAAATTTCCTCATTGATGCTGGCCCAGACAGTCAGTACCGACAAGCTGGCGTGGCTTGCGCCGTCCGCTCCCGATGAAAAACTGCCAGTTGCAGAAGCGGAAAAACTTCAGGGCATCAAACTCAATGGGCAAATCCCGGGGCTGAGCGAAATCAGCAAAGCCACGGGCCAACTGTCCGACCTGAATCTGCTGGGCGCCACGTCTTCTAACAACTGGGCGATTGCTCCGCAACGCAGCCGCAGCGGCAAAAGCCTGTTGGCCAGCGACAGCCATGGACCGCTGGGCGTACCGTCGCTGTTCAGCTACGTGCAGATTCGCGCGCCGAAATACCAGGCCTCCGGCGCGACCATTGCCGGGTTACCCATGGTGCTCGGTGGTTTCAACGGCAAAGTGGCGTGGAGCATGACCACGGTCATGGGCGACAACCAGGACCTGTTCCTGGAAAAAATCAAACGCCAGGGCAACGGCCTTTCTTACGAAGTCAGCGGCAAATGGCAGCCGGCGATCGTGCGCAACGAAACCTACTTCGTCAAAGGCCAGAAGCCGATTCGCGAAGCGGTGTACGAAACCCGCCACGGGCCGTTGCTCAACAGCGCCCAAGGCGCCGCGTTGGCGAATGGTTTCGGCCTGGCCTTGCAGACGCCAAACTTCACCGACGACAAAACCCTGGATGCCTTTTTCGACCTGTCTCGAGCGCAGAGCGTCGAGAAAGCCTCGGATGCCAGCCGTGAAATACGCGCCATCGCCCTGAATCTGGTGTTTGCCGATGCCAGCAACATCGGCTGGCAAGTCACCGGTCGCTTCCCGAACCGTCGCGAAGGCGAAGGCTTGCTGCCGTCGCCGGGCTGGGAAGGTCGCTACGACTGGGACGGTTACGCCGACCCGATGCTCCATCCGTATGACCAGGACCCGGCTCAAGGCTGGCTCGGCACCGCCAACCAGCGGGTCATTCCCCATGGCTACGGCATGCAGCTGTCCAATTCCTGGTCGGCGCCGGAGCGCGGTGAACGCATGGCCGAACTGGCGGGTGTGGGCAAACACGACACACGCAGCCTGATCGCCATGCAATACGACCAGACCACCACCTTCGCTGCCAAGCTGAAGAAGATGTTTGAAGCACCGGGCATGTCCCAGCCACTCAAGCACGCCATCGAAGCGTTGCCGGTGGCCGATCGCGGCAAGGCTCGCGAGGCTTATACGCGCTTGATGGCTTTCGACGGCAAACTCAGCCCGACCTCCGCCGACGCGGCGATCTACGAGCTGTTCCTGCAGGAAAGCACTAAACAGATTTTCCTCGACGAACTGGGCCCGGAAAGCAGCCCGGCGTGGAAAGCCTTTATCGCCAACGGCAAGTTGTCCTACGCGGCGCAGGCCGATCATCTGCTGAGCCGTGAGGACAGTCCGTTCTGGGACGACCTGCGCACCTCGCAGAAAGAAGACAAACCGGCGATTCTCGCCCGTAGCCTGGCGTCCGCGATCAGTGCGGGGGACAGCCAGTTGGGTGGCGATCACAAAGCCTGGCAGTGGGGCAAACTGCATCGCTACGAATGGAAGAACGCCAGTGGCCAGACCGTGCGCGGTCCGCTGCCAGCCGGCGGCGACCACACCACGCTCAACACCGCCGCGTTCACCTGGGGTCAGGACTTCAACACCACGCTGGCGCCGGCCATGCGCTTTATCGTCGATTTCGGCCAGGCCGAACCGCTGATGGGCCAGAACGGTAGCGGCCAGTCCGGCAACCCGGCCAGCGCGCACTATCTCGACAGCGTCGAGCCGTGGCTCAAGGGGCAATACATCAGCCTGCCGATGCAGCCGCAGAACTTTGACAAGGTGTACGGAAAAACGCGGTTGACGCTGACACCTGGCAAGTAACCTCGAGTGGGACCGGACCGGCTCGCGAAAGCATGCTGCCGGTCCCATTGATGTTGAATGTGCCGCCGTCTTCGCGAGCAAGCCCGCTCCCACATTTGATCGCATTCTTTCTGGCAGAACTCGATTGAATGTGGGAGCGGGCTTGCTCGCGAAAGCGGCCTGATTAACGCCTCCAACCTTCTTTGAAAATAAATAGAACTTCTCGTCTCGCGCAAACCTCCTAGCTAACAGGCCTCTCCATTTGGGTAACAACATGGACCTTGTTATCGCTCGTCCTGAAGGTTTGTACTGCCCGCCCGGTGATTTCTATATCGACCCATGGCAGCCGGTCGAACGCTCGGTCATCACCCACGCCCACAGCGACCATGCTCGCCGTGGCAATCAACATTATCTGGCAGCGGCACCGGGGGCAGCCATCCTGCGTGCGCGTCTGGGCCAGGACATCAACCTGCAAACCCTGCCTTATGGCGAGCCATTGCTGCACCGCGGTGTAAAACTGAGTTTTCACCCCGCGGGCCACGTACTCGGCTCCGCCCAGGTACGTCTGGAATATGGCGGGGAAGTCTGGGTCGCCTCGGGGGATTACAAGACCGAGCCCGATGGCACCTGTGCGCCATTCGAACCGGTGCGTTGCCATACGTTCATCACCGAATCGACGTTCGGCTTGCCGATTTACCGCTGGCAACCCCAGACGCAGATCTTTGCCGAGATCAATCAGTGGTGGCGGGCCAATGCGGCGGCCGACAAGACCAGCGTGCTGTTCTGCTATGCCTTCGGCAAGGCTCAACGGATTCTCCACGGCATCGATGCCAGCCTCGGCCCCATTCTGGTACATGGCGCGGTTGAACCCATCAATCGGATTTATCGCGAGAGTGGCATTTATCTACCGCCAACGATCTATGCCGGCGACGTTAAAAAGCATGACCCGATGATGCGCAAGGCCTTGGTCCTCGCACCTCCTTCGGCGGGTGCCAGCCCTTGGGTACGGCGTTTCGGTGATTACAGCGATGGCTTCGCCAGCGGTTGGATGCGCTTGCGCGGTACACGGCGCCGGCGCAGTGTGGACCGAGGTTTTGTGCTATCGGATCACGCCGACTGGCCCGGCCTGCTTTGGGCCATCGAACAAACCGGAGCCGAGCGCGTGATCGTCACCCATGGTTCGATCGGGGTATTGGTGCGCTATCTGCGCGAACAAGGCCTCGATGCCATGAGTTTCAGCACCGAATATGGCGATGATGAAGAAACCACAGTCCTAGAACCCGAGAGCGCCGAGGTGCTGGCATGAAAGCCTTCGCCGACTTGTATGCCGAACTCGACGCCACCACCTCGAGCAACGCCAAACTGGCGGCGATGCAGAGCTATTTCGCCCAGGCCGCACCCGAAGATGCCGCTTGGGCGGTGTACTTTCTGTCCGGTGGGCGCCCTCGACAATTGGTACCGGTACGAATGCTGCGGGAAATGGCCACAGCGTTTTCCGGACTCTCGCCCTGGCTGTTCGAAGAAAGTTATCAGGCCGTAGGTGATCTGGCGGAAACCATCTCGCTGGTGCTGCCCGAAAAGCCCCACACCTCTACCGATGGGCTGGCGGTGTGGATTGAAGACAAACTGCTGCCGCTGCGTAACGCGCCCCCGCTGACCCTCGCCGAATGCTTGCCCGCCTTGTGGGCGCAACTGGATCGCCAGGGTCTGATGCTGTGCATCAAACTGATCACCGGCAGTTTCCGTGTCGGGGTCTCCAAATTGCTGGTTACCCGCGCCTTGGCGGCGATGGGCGGGGTCGACAGCAAACGCGTGGCCCAGCGGCTGGTGGGTTACACCGATCTGTCCAACCGCCCAAGCGCCGCCAGTTACCTGAAGCTGGTCGCCCCCGAATCACCCAATGAGCATGCCCAACGGGGGGGTCAGCCCTACCCGTTTTTCCTCGCTCATGCGTTGTCGCACCCGATCGAGCAGTTCGACGCCCTGCTCGGCCCCGTCAATCAGTGGCAAGTGGAATGGAAGTGGGACGGCATCCGCGCTCAAGTGGTCAAGCGCGATGGGCGCTTGTGGATCTGGTCGCGTGGTGAAGAGCTGGTAAGCGAGCGCTTCCCCGAACTGGACAGCCTGGTTCATGACTTACCCGACGGCACGGTGATCGACGGTGAAATCGTCGCCTGGAAAGCTGCACGACCAGGCACCGAGGACGCCTTCGACCCGAAGTCGACGTCGTCACCCGCCGTGCAACCCTTCGCTCTGTTGCAACAGCGGATCAGCCGTAGAACGCTGAGCAAAAAAATCCTCGATGAGGTGCCCGTGGTGATCCTGGCCTATGACCTGCTGGAATGGCAGGGTGAGGATTGGCGTAACCAGACCCAAGCCACGCGCCGTGTTCAACTGGAACAACTCATCAAAGCCTGCGCAAACCCGGTGTTACTGAGCTCGCCCGTACTGACCGGCGAAAACTGGTTCGACCTCGCCCGCCAACGGGAAGCCTCCCGCAAATTGGGCGTCGAAGGCATGATGCTCAAGGCCCGTGATGCGCTGTATGGCGTCGGGCGGACCAAGGACATGGGCGTGTGGTGGAAATGGAAAGTCGACCCGTTCAGCGTTGATGCGGTGCTGATCTATGCCCAGCAGGGCCATGGCCGCCGGGCCAGCCTCTACACTGATTACACGTTCGCGGTGTGGGACGGTCCTCCTTCTGCCCGCGAGCGAACGCTGGTGCCTTTCGCCAAGGCTTACTCCGGGTTGACTGACGAAGAAATGCGTCAGGTCGACAGCATCGTACGCAAGACCACGGTGGAAAAATTCGGACCGGTGAGCAGTGTGAAACCGACTTTGGTGTTTGAGCTGGGATTCGAGGGTATTGCCCTGTCGAAGCGGCATAAGAGCGGGATTGCGGTGCGGTTTCCGAGAATGCTGCGTTGGCGGCAGGACAAATCGGTGGAGGAAGCTGACAACTTGGCGACGTTGCAGGATTTGCTCGCCTGACCTGATTTCTGTGTTGCACCAATGCAGGTCAGTAAAGTTGCAGAACCTGTGGGAGCGGGCTTGCTCGCGAAGGCAGTGTGTCCGGCAACATTAATGTTGACTGACACTCCCTCTTCGCGAGCAAGCCCGCTCCCACATGGATTGTGGCTTAGCTGATCTGGCGGTGGGCTCACCATACTGCGCACCACCCTGGCGCAGGGATCTGGCGATGCCCGTTTTCGTGCATAAATCGCGCTTTGCCACTTCTTGTATTACCTTTTAAACGCTTGTTCGGGACTCTGGTTCGGAAATTGCTACTTTTAATAGGTCTTACGCTTTTCAGTAACAGTACTTCTGCGCCACAAGCGCTCATATTGGTTCTTAGGGATTGAATAATGAAAAAAGCATTGCTGACCCTTTCTGCACTGGCGTTGTGCATGGCTGCCGGCTCCGCGCTGGCCAAGGAATACAAAGAATTGCGTTTTGGCGTTGACCCTTCTTACGCGCCGTTCGAGTCCAAAGCAGCCGACGGTAGCCTGGTAGGCTTCGACATCGACCTGGGCAATGCAATTTGCGCCGAGCTGAAGGTCAAGTGCAAATGGGTCGAAAGCGATTTCGACGGCATGATTCCGGGCTTGAAAGCCAATAAATTCGACGGTGTGATCTCTTCGATGACCGTCACCCCGGCCCGCGAAAAAGTCATCGACTTCTCCAGCGAACTGTTCTCCGGCCCGACTGCATATGTGTTCAAGAAGGGTTCCGGCCTGACCGAAAACCCCGCTTCGCTGAAAGGCAAAACCGTCGGCTACGAGCAAGGCACCATCCAGGAAGCGTACGCCAAAGCGGTGCTGGACAAGGCTGGCGTAAAAACCCAGGCCTATCAGAATCAGGATCAGGTGTATTCCGATCTGACTTCCGGCCGTCTCGACGCTGCGATTCAGGACATGCTGCAAGCCGAACTGGGCTTCTTGAAGTCGCCAAAAGGCGCCGATTACGAAGTCAGCAAGCCAGTCGACAGCGAATTGCTGCCTTCCAAAACAGCGATCGGTATCTCGAAAGGTAACAAAGAGCTCAAGGCACTTTTGGATAAAGGTATCAAAGCGTTACACGACGATGGCACCTACGCCACCATTCAGAAGAAACACTTTGGCGATCTGAATCTGTACAGCGGCAAATAATGCCTGGCGCCCATCTCGCGATGGGCGCTTTTTTCACCCGATCAGGTTGCTGATTTATGTTCGAAAACCTATTACAAAACCTGGGGCTCTCAGCCTTCAGCCTCCAGGGCTTCGGTCCGTTGCTGATGGAAGGCACCTGGATGACCATCAAATTATCGGTGTTGTCGCTGTTGGTGGCCGTTTTGCTCGGCTTGCTGGGCGCCAGTGCCAAGCTGTCAAAAGTCAAACTGGTGCGAGTACCGGCCCAGCTCTACACCACGCTGATTCGTGGGGTGCCCGACCTGGTGCTGATGCTGCTGATCTTCTACAGCCTGCAAACCTGGCTGACCTCGTTTACCGACTTCATGGAATGGGAATACATCGAGATCAACCCGTTCAGCGCCGGGGTCATCACCCTGGGCTTCATTTATGGTGCGTACTTCACCGAAACGTTTCGCGGGGCGATCCTCGCCGTGCCACGGGGCCAGGTCGAAGCCGCCACCGCCTACGGTCTCAAACGCGGCCAGCGTTTTCGTTTCGTGGTGTTCCCACAAATGATGCGCTTCGCCCTGCCGGGTATCGGCAACAACTGGATGGTGATGCTCAAGGCCACCGCGCTGGTCTCGATCATCGGCCTGGCCGACTTGGTCAAGGCCGCGCAGGACGCCGGTAAAAGCACCTATCAACTGTTCTATTTCCTGGTGCTGGCTGCGCTGATTTACCTGGTGATCACCAGCGCCTCCAACGTCGTCCTGCGCTGGCTCGAACGCCGCTACGCCGCCGGCTCCCGGGAGGCCGTACGATGATCGAACTCTTGCAGGAATACTGGAAACCCTTCCTTTATACCGACGGTTACAACATCACCGGCCTGGCCATGACCATGTGGCTGCTCAGCGCTTCGATCTTCATCGGCTTTCTGGCGTCGATCCCGCTGTCCATCGCCAGGGTTTCGTCCAAGATCTACATCCGCTGGCCAGTGCAGTTTTACGTCTACCTGTTCCGGGGTACGCCGCTGTATATCCAGCTGCTGATTTGCTACACCGGTATCTACAGCCTGGCGGCTGTGCGCGCCCAGCCGGTCCTCGATGCGTTCTTTCGCGATGCGATGAACTGCACGATCCTGGCCTTCGCCCTGAACACCTGCGCCTACACCACGGAGATCTTCGCCGGGGCGATTCGCAGCCTGCCTCACGGAGAAATCGAAGCGGCCAAGGCCTACGGTCTGTCAGGCTGGAAGCTCTACGCCTACGTGATCATGCCGTCAGCCCTGCGTCGCTCGTTGCCTTATTACAGCAACGAAGTGATTCTGATGCTGCACTCGACCACCGTGGCGTTCACCGCGACCATCCCGGATGTATTGAAAGTCGCTCGCGATGCGAACTCTGCGACCTTCCTGACATTCCAGTCGTTCGGCATCGCCGCGCTGATCTACCTGACCGTTACCTTTGCGCTGGTCGGCCTGTTCCGTCTCGCCGAACGCCGATGGCTGGCCTTCCTCGGGCCGACTCACTAGGACAACTCGTACATGCGCCACCAGATTCATGACCTGCTGGCCCCGCTGCCGGGGACCGTGCGACAGATTCACAGTTTCCACTTCGGCCCGTCGTCGGCCAAAGGCAAGATTTACATTCAGTCCTCCCTGCATGCCGATGAATTGCCCGGCATGTTGGTGGCCTGGCACCTCAAGCAGCGTCTGGCGGATCTGGAAGCCGCCGGCCGGCTGCGCAGCGAAATCGTGCTGGTGCCCGTGGCCAACCCGGTCGGCCTGGAACAAGTGTTGATGGACGTTCCATTGGGCCGCTATGAGCTGGAAAGCGGGCAGAACTTCAATCGCTGGTTCGTCGACTTGAGTGAAGAAGTCGGCAACGAGATCGAAGGCCTGCTCGGCGACGATCCGCAACGTAACCTCGAATTGATCCGCGACAGCCTGCGCAAGGCGTTGGCGCGGCAGACCGCAGGCACTCAACTGCAATCCCAGCGCCTGACCCTGCAACGGCTGGCCTGCGATGCGGACATGGTGCTGGACCTGCATTGCGATTTCGAAGCCGTGGCGCACCTTTACACCACGCCCGAGGCCTGGCCGCAGGTCGAGCCACTGGCGCGCTACATCGGCTCTGAAGCCAGTCTGCTGGCTACCGATTCGGGTGGCCAATCGTTCGATGAATGCTTCACCCTGCTCTGGTGGCAGTTGAAAGAGCGCTTCGGCGAGCAGTTCGAGATTCCGCTGGGCAGTTTTTCAGTCACTGTCGAATTACGCGGCCAGGGTGACGTCAATCACCCGCTGGCCAGCCTCGACAGCCAGGCGCTGATCGATTATCTGATTCATTTCGGCGCGATTGCCGGTGAGCCGGCGCCATTACCGGAACTGCCCTACCCGGCCACACCGCTGGCCGGCGTTGAACCGGTGGCTACACCGGTGGGCGGGCTGCTGGTGTTCACGGCCCTGCCCGGGGAATACCTGGAGGCCGGGCAACTGATCGCCGAAGTCATCGACCCGATCAATGATCGCGTCACCCCTGTTCATTGCACCGCCGCCGGCCTGATGTACGCCCGTTCGCTGCGGCGCATGGCCACTGCCGGCATGGTAATCGCCCACGTCGCGGGCACCGAAGCCTATCGCAGCGGCTACCTACTTTCGCCTTGAGGATGCATGCCCCATGTACAAATTGACCATTGAAGGCCTGCATAAAAGCTATGGCGATCATCAGGTGCTCAAAGGCGTTTCGCTCAAGGCCAAAACCGGCGACGTCATCAGCCTGATCGGCGCCAGCGGCTCAGGCAAAAGCACCTTTTTGCGCTGCATCAACTTTCTCGAGCAACCCAACGACGGCGCCATGAGCCTGGACGGCCAAACGATCCGCATGATCCACGACCGTCACGGCATGCGCGTGGCCGATGCAGATGAACTGCAGCGGATTCGCACCCGCCTGGCCATGGTGTTCCAGCACTTCAACCTGTGGAGCCACATGACGGTGCTGGAAAACATCACCATGGCCCCGCGCCGGGTCCTGGGTTGCAGTAAGCAAGAGGCCGAAGACCGTGCCCGACGTTACCTCGACAAGGTTGGCCTGGCGGCGCGGGTAGCGGATCAGTACCCGGCGTTCCTGTCGGGCGGCCAGCAACAACGGGTAGCCATTGCCCGCGCACTGGCCATGGAACCGGAAGTCATGCTGTTCGACGAACCGACCTCGGCGCTCGACCCGGAACTGGTGGGCGAAGTGCTCAAGGTGATCCAGGGCCTGGCCGAAGAAGGCCGGACCATGATCATGGTCACCCACGAAATGAGCTTCGCCCGCAAGGTATCGAGCCAGGTGCTGTTCCTGCACCAGGGGCTGGTGGAAGAAGAAGGTGCGCCGGAGGATGTACTGGGTAATCCGAAGAGTGAGCGGTTGAAGCAGTTCCTCAGCGGCAACCTCAAGTAACCCCTTGCACTGCCCTTGTAGGAGCGAGGCTGCCCGCGAAGACGTAGGCACATCCAGCATCGATGTGACTGAAAAACCGCTTTCGCGGGCAAGCCTCGCTCCTACAGAAATCAGGTTGTCCCACAGGTATCAGACCACAGGCGCGGGCGGTGGCTCATCCGGAAGAGTGGGCTCTCCGGGTTCTGTCGGATCTTCATTGGGTGTGTCGGGATCAGGCTGATGGGGGATGCCCCCTGCCGTGACGGGCGGATGTGCCAACAAGGACCAGGCCAGCATGCCAACCTGATTGGGCTCAAGCCTTGCCAGTTCGGCACTTATTCGCGGATCGATCTTCATGAAGCACTCCTGAGCGATGGCCCGATCCGCCTTGCGCGAATCGGAGCAGTACACTCCATAGAGTGTACGCCCGCTCAGGAATTCCAACGGTTTGTCAGACGGCTGACTCAGGTACGCGGCAGGGTCACGCCACGCTGTCCCTGGTACTTGCCGCCACGGTCCTTGTAGGAGACTTCGCACTCTTCGTCCGACTCAAGGAACAACATCTGCGCCACGCCTTCGTTCGCGTAGATTTTCGCCGGCAGATTGGTGGTGTTGGAGAACTCCAGGGTCACGTGACCTTCCCACTCAGGCTCGAGCGGCGTGACGTTGACGATGATGCCGCAACGCGCGTAGGTGCTTTTACCCAGGCAAATGGTCAATACGTTACGCGGGATGCGGAAGTATTCGACGGTGCTGGCCAGAGCGAAGGAGTTCGGTGGAATGATGCACACGTCGCTGTGGATGTCGACGAAGCTGCCAGCATCGAAGTTTTTCGGGTCGACGATCGCCGAATTGATGTTGGTAAACACCTTGAAGTGATTGGTGCAACGCACATCGTAGCCGTAGCTGGACACGCCGTAGGAGATCACACGGCTATCGTCGCTACCGCGCACCTGGCGCTCGACGAAAGGCTCGATCATGCCGTGTTCCTGCGCCATGCGGCGAATCCACTTGTCCGATTTGATGCTCATGGCGGGTGTCCTGAATAGCGAGGTGGAAAAATTC
Organism: Pseudomonas sp. GM79; assembly: GCF_000282495.1. Classification (GTDB taxonomy): domain Bacteria; phylum Pseudomonadota; class Gammaproteobacteria; order Pseudomonadales; family Pseudomonadaceae; genus Aquipseudomonas. The sequence goes on along the minus strand of NZ_AKJE01000059.1, from coordinate 64,517 downwards.
TGTCCGGCATCTTACCGGGCAGGCGCGCCGGGTTCAAAGTCCGGGAGACAATTCTCGCCAATCGCCCGTGAATCCCGGGTCTTCACCGCCATTCAATGCACCGTCAGTCATGAAAACAGAGAAACCTTCGCAAGAAACATTGGCACGTTCCGGAAAAAGGGTTAAGGTGGCGCCACTGTGCTGCTTGTGTCACTGAGAATCTCTACACGATATGTTGAATTTCGATCCAACCATCTACAAGAATTTTTCCTGCTCTTTGCACTCAGTCTCGGCCAGGGTTCTTCCTGCGTCGCAGTTATCTTTGTTCAAGGAGTTACACCATGTCTAATCGCCAAACCGGTACCGTTAAGTGGTTCAACGATGAAAAAGGCTTCGGCTTCATCACTCCACAATCCGGTGACGACCTGTTCGTTCACTTCAAAGCTATCCAATCCGACGGCTTCAAAAGCCTGAAAGAAGGCCAACAGGTTTCTTTCATCGCTACCCGCGGTCAGAAAGGCATGCAAGCTGAAGAAGTTCAAGTTATCTAACTTGTACTTGCTTTAGTAAAAAGCCCCGCCCTCAAAAGCGGGGCTTTTTTGTGCCTGTGTGTTTTGCATGGCAAAAAAGATCGCAGCCTCGCTTCGCTCGACAGCTCCTACGTTGACATACGGTCTCTGGAGGAGCTGTCGAGCGAAGCGAGGCTGCGATCTTTTGATCTTTCAGTGTTACCAGGCTACGCCAAAACCCGCCGTGTAACGGGTCTTGCTCAGGTCCGCATCGTCAGTACCGCTGATAATGTCTCGTTCGGCCTTCAGGTTAAGCGATGCCCAATCGGTCACTTTGTAGCGCAAGCCCATTTCGGCATCGAGTGCGTAATCAGCTACGCCTGACAACGGCTTGCCAACTTCGCCATTGGTGAAGAACTCAACCTTCTTGCCGATCAGGTAACGGTTGTAATCCCACTTCATCGCCAGGGAATAGAAGTTTTTCTTGCTGCCGTCGCTGAACTCATAGTCCGTGCGGTTGACCAGCGAGCCCAAGGAAAAGGCGCCCAGTTCGTTATCCCAGAATTGATAACCGGGGCCGGTACCGACGGTGCGCTGCCGAGCGAGCTCTTCGACCTTGTCGCGCTTGTAATTCAAACGCCCTTGCCAGAACCACTTCTCAGTGAGGAATCGGTCGAGAGAATATTCGGCACGCCAGTTGTCGGTGGTGACGACGTCATCCTGGAATTCGCGGTTGTACTCACCTTCTGCCGTGTGTCGCCATCTGCCATGGCGCGCACTGGTCTTGAAGTCGACGTCATAATCATCAGTGTCTTTTTCGGCACGCTGGTAATCCAGCGCCAAATCGACATGCCCCTTCCATACCAGATCCTCAACCACCGGTTTGGGCTTGAGCATCTGCTGGATACTGGCCAGCTCCACGGTCTTGGGGCCATCGCCGTTGGCCAGGGTGACTTTGCCATCCTCTGCCGCGTGCAGCGACTTGGCCTTCTCACCGGTGTAGGCATCCTGTTTGACCAGCAGTTGCTGATCGCTTTCCAGGGTTTTGACCTGATTCCAGTCGATCGGAACCGCGCCTGCGTACTCGGTCTGAATCAGCAGCTTGCCACCATCGAATACGGTGATTTTGCCGCTCAATTTGTCACCGTTCTTCAACCAGACGGTGTCGGCGAGCAAGGGAGTGGAAGCACTGACGACAGCGAGGCACAGCAAGGTTCTGGACAACATAAGCGAATCGAAGGCTCAACTTTGCGAAAAAAAGTCGGCATTATCCATAGGAATAAGGCCCTAGCAAGGACTGACCCGACTTTTTCTATTGAGTTCATTTCTCAATAGGCGATCCTGGATTTACTCTACAGACGGTCAATTGCGCATTTTTTCAGGAAGCCCGGGACGTGACCGACTCAACCGCTGAAACCGAAAGCGCAGCGCAAATCCGACGCACGGCGCTCTACCTGACCCTGGCGCAAGTGCCCGAGGGCAAAGTCGTGAGTTACGGCCAGCTCGCCGAGCTAGCCGGACTGGGTCGTGCTGCCCGCTGGGTCGGGCGAACACTGAGCCAATTGCCCGGTGACACCAAACTTCCCTGGCACCGGGTACTGGGTGCCGGCGGTCGGATCAGCCTGCCCGTGGGCAGCCCTTCGGGGGATGAACAACGGGCCCGATTGCGCATGGAAGGCATCAGTGTCCTGAACAATCGTGTTGATATTCAGCGCCATGGGTGGCGCCCGGTAGAGCACAGCGGTTAGAGTGCGCGCTTTGTTTCCGTAATCCTTGAGGCAGACTCCAGCCCATGCCCCGTAAAACCTGGCGCGCCGCGCTCGCCGCCTATGCCAGCCCCTCGACGCTCGTGCTGTTGCTGCTTGGTTTCGCCGCCGGCTTGCCCTACATGCTGGTGTTTTCGACGCTTTCAGTCTGGCTGCGCGAGGCCGGTGTTGCCCGCGAAACCATCGGCTATGCAAGCCTGATCGGCCTGGCCTACGCCTTTAAATGGGTCTGGTCCCCGCTGCTCGATCAATGGCGCCTGCCACTTCTTGGCAAGCTTGGTCGACGACGCTCCTGGCTGGTCCTGGCCCAGGCACTCGTAATCCTTGGCCTGATCGGCATGGGATTCTGCGACCCGCAAAAGCACCTGTCCTGGTTGATCGCGATCGCGGTGGTCGTCGCCTTCGCCTCGGCGACGCAAGACATCGCCGTCGATGCTTATCGCCTGGAAATCGCCGACGAAACCCGCCAAGCGGCGCTGGCGGCCAGTTACATGGCCGGTTACCGGGTCGCGGCCCTGCTGGCGACTGCCGGCGCACTGTTCTTCGCCGAAGGCTTCGGCTCCACCGGTTTCAACTATAAGCATGCGGCGTGGACGGGCACCTACGTGCTGTTCGGCGTCTTGATGGTCCCGGCGCTGCTGACCACCGTGTTCATGCGCGAACCGCCGGTGCCTTTGCGTACCCAGTTGCAGGCCGGACGCTACAGCTTTGTGCACCAATTGGCGTCGGTGTTCGTGCTGATCGTGCTGCTGGTGTCCGTACCGGCCATGTTCACCCAGCTCTACAACACTGACTTCGCCAGCGTACTGTTCAACGGCGTCAGCGTACTGGACCTGCTGCTCGAAGACCGTGCGTTCCTGCGGGCGATTCTCTATATCACGCTTACCGGCCTGTGCCTGTCGGCCATGGGGCGTCGTGGCCTGGCCCCGGTGCTGACGCCGGTCAACGACTTCATCCTGCGTTACCGCTGGCAAGCCCTGCTGCTGCTTGGGCTGATCGCCACCTATCGGATGTCCGATACGGTCATGGGCGTGATGGCCAACGTGTTCTACATCGACCAGGGGTTCACCAAGGATCAGATTGCCAGCGTCAGCAAGATATTCGGCCTGATTATGACCTTGGTCGGTGCAGGCATGGGCGGCCTGCTGATCGTGCGTTTTGGCATCCTCCCCATCCTGTTCATCGGCGGCGTTTCGTCGGCAGCCACCAATCTGCTATTCCTGATGCTCACGGACATGGGCGCCAATCTGCAGATGCTGATTGTCACTATTTCACTGGATAACTTCAGCTCGGGCCTGGCGACTTCGGCATTTGTCGCTTACCTGTCGAGCCTGACCAATCTCAAGTTCTCCGCCACCCAGTACGCCCTGCTCAGCTCGATCATGCTCCTGCTGCCCCGCCTCATCGGCGGCTACTCAGGGGTTATGGTGGAAAAATTCGGCTATCACAACTTCTTCCTGATCACTGCCCTGCTGGGTGTTCCGACTCTCCTGTTGATCGCGCTGCACTGGTTCCAGGAAAACCGCCGAGCCGGTCCGACACCGACGCCGGAACCGGTGCAGTCCCAGGTCGCGGAAGAATCGTAGGCACTTAAGCCAGAAGTGTCGCAGAGGGCGGGCAGATTCTCGCCCTCTGCGACACTGCCGGCTGCACTCCTGTACGCCAGCTGATCTCGCCCGTACAATGTTCCGTCATTTCTCGTCATCAGCAACCGACAACGGCCAACCATGCGCACCAGTCAATTTTTGCTCGCCACACAGAAAGAAACGCCTTCCGACGCGGTTGTCATCAGCCATCAGCTGATGCTGCGCGCCGGCATGATCCGCAAACTCGCCTCGGGCCTGTACACCTGGCTGCCCATGGGCTTGCGAGTTATGCGCAAGGTTGAAGCCATCGTGCGTGAAGAAATGAACGCCGCCGGCTCTCTCGAAGTGTTGATGCCGAGCACTCAACCGGCTGAGCTGTGGCAGGAATCCGGTCGCTGGGAAGAATACGGTCCTGAATTGCTGCGCTTCAAGGATCGCCACGGTCGCGACTTCTGTGCCGGCCCGACTCACGAAGAAGTCATCACCGACCTGATGCGTAACGAGCTGAGCAGCTATAAACAGCTGCCGATCAACCTGTATCAGATCCAGACCAAATTCCGTGACGAAATCCGCCCACGCTTCGGTTTGATGCGCGGCCGCGAATTCATCATGAAGGACGCCTATTCGTTCCACGCTGATCAGCCTTCGCTGCAGATCACCTATGACCGTATGCACCAGGCGTACTGCAACGTGTTCACCCGTCTGGGCCTGAAGTTCCGCCCGGTTGAAGCCGACAACGGCTCGATCGGTGGTGCCGGCTCCCACGAGTTCCACGTGCTGGCCGAATCCGGCGAAGACGACATCGTCTTCAGCAACGGTTCCGACTACGCAGCGAACATCGAAAAGGCCGAAGCCGTACCGCGCGAAACCTCTCGTGCCGCGCCTGCCGAAGAGCTGCGTCTGGTCGACACGCCGAACGCCAAGACCATTGCGCAACTGGTCGAGGGCTTCAATCTGCCGATCGAAAAGACCATCAAGACTCTCGTGGTACACGCTGAAGAACAAGGCAAACTGATTGCCCTGATCATCCGTGGCGACCACGAGCTGAACGAAATCAAGGCCGCCAACCAGCCTGGCGTTGCCAGCCCGCTGGTCATGGCTTCCGAAGCTGAACTGCGCGACGCCATCGGCGCCGGCGCCGGTTCCCTTGGCCCGTTGAACCTGCCACTGCCAATCATCATCGACCGTTCCGTCGAGCTGATGAGCGACTTCGGCATCGGTGCCAACATCGACGACAAGCACTACTTCGGCGTGAACTGGGAGCGTGATCTGCCGGTTCCGACCGTTGCCGACCTGCGCAATGTCGTGGCCGGCGATCCGAGCCCGGACGGCAAAGGCACCCTGGAAATCAAGCGCGGTATCGAAGTCGGGCACATCTTCCAGCTGGGCAACAAGTACAGCAAAGCGATGAAGTGCGAAGTGCTGGGCGAGAACGGCAAGCCGGTCACCCTGGAAATGGGCTGCTATGGCATTGGCGTGTCCCGCGTGGTGGCGGCCGCCATCGAACAGAACAACGACGAGAACGGGATTATCTGGAGCGACGCCCTGGCCCCGTTCCAGGTTGCTCTGGTACCGCTGCGCTACGAAACCGAGCAGGTTCGCGAAGCTACCGACAAGCTCTACGCAGAACTGACTGCCGCCGGCTTCGAAGTGCTGCTGGACGACCGCGACAAGAAAACCAGCCCGGGTATCAAGTTCGCGGACATGGAGCTGATTGGCATTCCACACCGGATCGTGGTCAGTGACCGCGGCCTCGCCGACGGCAATCTGGAATACAAGAGCCGTACAGAGGCCGAGGCGCAAGCGCTGCCGGTCGCTGACGTGCTGTCTTTCCTCCAGGCCCGTATCCGCCGCTGACACCAGATAGAGACGTCATGTTCAAGCGAAACACCTTAGGCCTCGGTAGCGCCGCCCTGTGCGGCGCGCTGCTGGTCAGCGGCTGTGCCAATCAGATGTCACAACGCAACGAGCACGAGGAGCGGGTCGAGCGCAAATTGCTCGATCACAGCCTGCAGATCGATGTCGGCGAGCCCAAGGTGCTTGAGCTGCCACAACGTCGGGTGAAAATCCACGAGCAGAAGACTTTCGAAGTCACCGAGTTCGAAGTCACGCGTCACTACGATCGCTACACGCCTTACCAACCCTGGAGGGAGGTCTATGAGATCCCGCTGGGCGCGGTGGCCGTGGTGGCCGGTGTCGGTGCGAACGTGGTCAACGTGTTCGCCCTCGGCAATCTGCCGGACAGCGTGACGAAGGACTGGCTCAGCTATGGTTTCGCCGGGCTCAACCCGTTCATGAACGCGCAGTCTCATGGTCGGGCACAACAGAACCTGGCGGGTATCGACGAAGTCCAGCGCGACAAGCGCACGGAGTACTCGAGCCTGCCGTGGAGCGAGCGCCCGGTGCAGGTCAAGGCGGCCAAGAACACCTTCGAACTGACCACCGATCGTAACGGCGTGTTGCGCCTGAACCTGCTGGACAGCCCATTCGCCGAACATGACCTCAATCATCTGGGCAAACTGCAGATCAGTGTCGAGGACAACAAGGACGATGTGCACACCGACTCGTCCCTGGCGATCAGCAGCAACTTGCGCGGCAAGCTACTCGAAGCGCATGGGTTGATTTACGACGACCTCGAAGACGACGAAGTGAGCCAGTGGGTACACCGGGTCAAACGTCTGTCGGAACTGGGGCTGGAAGAAGAAGCCAGCGAGCTGGAACAGAGCCTGATCGAACTGACCCGCAACGATCCCGAGTTGCAGGCCGAATTCCTCAAGTCATTGACCAAGGATGCCGGGCGACTGGTGGCGGATCCGGGACCGAATTAAAGTCAAAAGCTTCGCGAGCAAGCCCGCTCCCACATTGGTTTTGTGAACACCATAAAACCAATGTGGGAGCGGGCTTGCTCGCGAAGGCGTCATTACATTTACCACCGTACCAAAACCCTGCCCCTACCGCTCAAACAACTCCATCTGCTCAAACCCGCCCCGCAAATCCTCCAGCCTCACCCCAATCCCCAACAACCGCACCGGTTTCCCACCACGGTTAAAGGCCTGGGTCAGCAGCAACTGATAACTCCCCAGATCCCGCCCTGCCCCGGCCTGCTCCAGAGTAGTCTGGGTAAAGTCATGGAATTTCACTTTGACGAACGGCTTGCCCGGTCGATAGCTGCTATCGATCCTTGCCATGCGGCCATTCAGGGAGTCCAGCAACTCGGGCAATTTATCCAGGCAACTCACCAGATCCGGCAGGTCCGTGTCGTAGGTATTTTCGACGCTGATCGACTGCCGCCGACTGTCGTTATGCACCAACCGCTCATCGATCCCACGGGCGAGGCTCCAGAGCCGCTCGCCGAAGCTGCCGAATTCGCGCACCAGCGCCAACTTGTCCCATTCGCGCAAATGCGAGCAATCGACGATGCCGAGCCTGCCGAGTTTGTCGGCGGTCACTTTGCCAACGCCGTGCAGCTTGCTCACCGGCAAACCACTGACGAAGTCTTCCACCTGATCCGGCGTGATCACGAACAGGCCGTTAGGCTTCTTCCAGTCACTGGCAATCTTGGCGAGAAACTTGTTCGGCGCCACGCCGGCCGACACGGTGATGTGCAACTGGTTGGAGACACGGCGGCGAATGTCCTGGGCGATTCGCGTGGCGCTGCCGCCAAAATGCGCGCTGTCCGACACGTCGAGGTAGGCCTCATCCAGGGAAAGCGGTTCGATCAGGTCGGTGTAATCGCGAAAGATCGTATGAATTTCCTTCGACGCTTCTCTATAGGCATCCATGCGCGGCTTGACGATGGTCAGGTCCGGACAGAGTTTCAAGGCATGCCCGGAAGACATGGCCGAGCGAACGCCATAAGCCCGCGCTTCATAGTTACAGGTGGCAATCACCCCACGCCGATCCGCCGAGCCGCCCACCGCCAATGGCTTACCGGCCAGGCGCGGGTCGTCACGCATCTCGATAGCGGCGTAGAAACAGTCACAATCGACGTGGATGATTTTTCGCTGCGTCATATAAAAGCAGTGTTCATGGCGAAGAAATGAGGTGTGGGAGAGACATATCGGCAGTATCTCACTGACACCTGTATATAGCACCAGTACTCTGAATGTTCTTTTTCCTTTGTAGGAATAGCACACAGGAATTTATTTTCTCAATCGAAAGAGCCCTCTCAATAGAGCCACAAGCCTTGCCCTGCCTGCGTTTCAGACCGGTCAGCCGTTGCTTTTTTCACCTAAGCGCTTGAACAGGAACAGATTTTACCGAGATTGAAGGTTGACAGCCCTGCGATCCTCTGTAGAATGCCGACACACAGACGCGGGATGGAGCAGTCTGGTAGCTCGTCGGGCTCATAACCCGAAGGTCGTCGGTTCAAATCCGGCTCCCGCAACCAAACATCAAAAAAGGCTACTCGAAAGAGTGGCCTTTTTTGTGCGCGCCTGTTTTATAAAAATCGGCAGCCTATGCCTTTCGCCCCAGAAACAAGAAATCGTTCTGATTCCAAAGCTTAGGTCTCCCCTGCGACCGTTCACCGTCGTTTTACACTTATTTGAGCCATACTGGGATTAACGGTTGACACTCCGGCGTTCGCCTGTAGAATGCCGCCACACAGACGCGGGATGGAGCAGTCTGGTAGCTCGTCGGGCTCATAACCCGAAGGTCGTCGGTTCAAATCCGGCTCCCGCAACCAAACATCAAAAAAGGCTACTCGAAAGAGTGGCCTTTTTTGTATCTGTTGAAAAAGTCCTTTCGCAACAATGATCTGTCACTGTGCAGTGAGCCGTTCGGGATCGCCGGACTGTGAGTTCAGCCCAGGCTGAACCGCAGACAGAACCCTCTACGACTGATGACGCGCCATCGCCCACATCTGGTGAGAGGCGTTAATATTTGTGATTATTTTTTTCTACAGGGATTGGTAACTTGGCTGGATACCTCCATCCTGTCGCGCACAATCCAAGAGGTGATTGATGCGCGCCAACTCGTCTGATCCACAAGACACCGTCACAGCGACACAACCGATCAAAGCCGAGCGCCTGCGCTTGCTGGATCGAATCAGCAAATATCGCCAACCCATCGGTCTGGCGGTCACTTTGCTGTTGTTCGCCATTGCGCTGATTGCCTGTCGTCACCTGCTGAGCGAACTCGATCTGTACGCGCTGCATGACTCAATCCTGGAAGTGCCGAAACCGGCCTTGCTGGGCGCGCTCGCCGCGACTGTCATCGGCTTCATCATTCTGCTGGGTTACGAATGGTCGGCCAGCCGTTATGCCGGCGTGACGCTGGCGCCGCGAATACTGGCATTGGGCGGCTTCACCGCATTTGCCATTGGCAATGCCATCGGCCTTTCGCTGTTGTCGGGAGGCTCGGTTCGCTACCGTTTATATGCACGGTATGGTGTGGGGGCGTCGGAAGTCGCGCACATGACTTTGTTTGCCAGCCTCTCACTCGGCTGCGCCCTTCCGCCCCTGGCCGCCCTCGCCACCCTCAGCAACCTGTCCGCTGCTTCCGTGGCCCTGGGTTTCTCCGAGACGTTGCTGGGTGCGATTGCAGTGGCCGTGCTGCTGCTCTCAACAGTACTGGCCATCGGCATCTATCGCCGTCGCTTGCCTGAACAGCCTTATCCCGACAACCTGCTGGTCAAGGTCGGTCGCCGCACCTTGCGCCTGCCGGGTCGCCGCCTGACGTTCCTGCAATTGGTCATCACCGCTCTGGACGTGGCCGCCGCCGCGACGGTGCTCTACCTGTTGCTGCCGGAAGCACCGCCCTTTGGTGCCTTCCTGCTGGTCTATCTATTGGCCCTGGCCGCTGGTGTGCTCAGCCATGTACCGGGTGGTGTCGGGGTGTTCGAAGCGATTTTGCTGGCCGCCTTCGCCGACAAGCTCGGCGCCGCACCACTGGCCGCCGCCCTGCTGCTCTATCGCCTGATCTACGTGGTGTTGCCGCTGCTGGTGGCTTGCGTACTGCTGCTGGTCAACGAAGGCCAGCGCCTGTTTCAGACGCGCCAGTCGTTGCGTGCTGCATCTGGCATGGCCGCACCGATTCTGGCGGTGCTGGTGTTCCTGTCCGGCGTGGTGCTGCTGTTTTCCGGCGTGACGCCGGAGATCGATACCCGCCTTGAACACATCGGTTTTCTGATTCCGCATCGTTTGGTCGACGCTTCACACTTCGGCGCCAGCCTGGTGGGCGTGCTCTGCCTGCTGCTGGCTCAGGGGCTACGTCGCCGCCTGTCAGCCGCATGGATGCTGACCACCATTCTGTTGTTGGTCGGCGCCCTGCTCTCACTGCTTAAAGGGTTCGACTGGGAAGAGGCTTGCCTGATGACCCTGACGGCGAGTTTGCTGGGGGTTTTCCGGCGCTCGTTCTATCGCCCCAGCCGCCTGACCGAAGTGCCGTTTTCGCCGCTGTATCTGGTGGCCAGCCTGTGCGTACTCGGCGCATCGATCTGGTTGCTGCTGTTCGCCTATCAAGACGTTCCCTATAGCCATCAACTCTGGTGGCAGTTCACCCTCGACGCCGATGCCCCGCGAGGCCTGCGCTCGCTGCTCGGCGCCGCGGTCCTGCTAGTGGTGGTGTCCCTGACCTGGCTGCTGCGCACCGCGCGCCCGGTGATCCATCTGCCAACGCCCGACGAGCTGGACCGCGCGGTAAAGATTCTCATGGCCTCGGCCCAACCGGATGGCGGCCTGGCCCTGACCGGTGACAAGGCGCTGCTGTTTCATCCCAACGACGAGGCGTTTCTGATGTACGCCCGCCGTGGCCGCAGCCTGGTGGCGTTGTATGACCCGATCGGCCCGAGCCAGCCACGGGCGGAAATGATCTGGCAGTTCCGCGACCTCTGCGATATCCACCACGCCCGCCCTGTGTTCTATCAAGTGCGCGCGGAGAATTTGCCGTACTACATGGATATAGGCCTGACCGCGATCAAGCTCGGCGAAGAAGCCCGGGTTGACCTCAAGCGTTTCGATCTCGAGGCCAAAGGCAAAGAGATGAAGGACCTGCGCTACACCTGGAACCGCGGCACCCGTGACGGCCTGTCGCTGGAAATCCATGAGCCGGGGCAAGCGCCAATGGATGAGCTCAAGGCTATTTCGGACGCCTGGCTGACCGGCAAGAACGTGCGCGAGAAAGGCTTCTCGCTCGGGCGTTTCAGTGATGACTATCTCAAGCACTTTCGTGTCGCGGTGATTCGTTTCGAAGGGCGCCCGGTGGCGTTCGCCAACCTGCTCGAGACCTACGGCCATGATCTGGCCAGCCTCGACCTGATGCGCGCGCACCCCGACGCCCCCAAGCTGACCATGGAGTTCATGATGGTCGGCCTGATTCAACATTATAAAAATCATGGATACGCGCGCTTCAGCCTGGGCATGGTGCCGTTGTCGGGGTTGCAACCCCGGCGCGGCGCACCACTGACCCAGCGCTTGGGCTCGATGGTATTCCGCCGTGGTGAGCAGCTGTACAACTTCCAAGGTTTGCGCCGCTTCAAAGACAAGTTCCAGCCCGACTGGGAACCCCGTTATATGGCTGTGCCAGCCGGACTCGATCCGCTGGTTGCCCTGGCCGACACTGCCGCCCTGATTGCAGGCGGCTTGACTGGATTGGTGAAACGCTGATGATTCAACGCTCCCTGCGGTACGTACTGGCCACACTGGTAGTGCTGGCCCTGATTGTCGGTGGCGGTTACTGGTACCTGAAACGCCCGGCACCAGAACCGACCCTCGAACGGCTGGCGCCGGCCGATGGCGCCGCGATGACCCGAGTCATCCCCGGCAACACGCCGCGCGCCCAGGTACTGGTGGCGGTCAATGAAGAGCAGAAGCTCAGCGACAAACAATTGCTGACCCTGAGCCGCAGCGGCTCGGCGCAGATCGTCCAGGTGATCCTGCCCAAGGACTGCATCCTGCAAGGTCGCGCCCTGCAAGCAGGCCTCAGGCAACTCAAAGGCCCGGCAACCCTAATCAGCGGCATCGGCCCAGGCGCCGTGCTGGCGTGGCGCTGGCTGGCCGAGCAGAAGGACGACAAGGCCCAGGCCATTTCGGTCGACCTGGCCCTGGAAAAACCCGGCTGCACGCACCTGCTGCCAAAAATTGCCGCTCACGGTCACTGGCTGGTGGCCTGGAACGACAACCCGGACGATACCAGCGCCGGCTTCGTGCGTGACCAGCCCAACGCCGAAACCAGCATCAGCGACTACGACATCAACCTGCCGCAAGTGCTGAACAACGAACTGCGCAAAATCCTCGTTGGCGGCGATAAAGCTGCTGGTGGCCTGCAGATCCCGGTGGTCGAAGTCCCGGCCGGTCAAGCCAAGGACACCGTCACCCTGTTCCTTTCCGGCGACGGCGGCTGGCGCGACCTGGACCGTGATGTGGCCGGTGAAATGGCCAAGATCGGCTACCCGGTGGTCGGCATCGACACCCTGCGCTACTACTGGCAACACAAGAGCCCGGAACAAAGCGCGCTGGACCTGACCGAACTGATGCAGCACTACCGGCAGAAATGGGGCACCAAGCGCTTCATCCTGACCGGCTACTCGTTCGGCGCGGACGTATTGCCCGCCATCTACAACCGCCTGCCGGAAGCGGAGCAGCAGCGGGTCGACGCAATCATCCTGCTGGCCTTCGCCCGCACCGGCAGCTTCGAAATCGAAGTCGAAGGCTGGCTCGGCAACGCCGGCAAAGAAGCCGCCACCGGCCCGGAAATGGCCAAGCTACCGCCTGCAAAAGTGGTGTGCATCTACGGTGAAGAAGAAGTCGACGAGAGCGGCTGCACCGACAAGACCGCCGTGGGCGAAGCGATGAAACTGCCTGGCGGCCATCATTTCGACGAGAACTACCCGGCGTTGGCCCAGCGGTTGGTCGATGCTATCGAGAAGCGTCAAGTGAAGGAGACGGCTGCTCAGGAGTGATCTGAGCCGCGCTCACAAAAAAGCCCCCGATACCTCACGGTTGCGGGGGCTTTTTCATATGAGTGCAATTAAACCAAACACCGCAGATCCCCTGTGGGAGCGGGCTTGCTCGCGAAAGCGGACTGCCAGGCGACATCAATGTTGAATGTTCGTCCGTCTTCGCGAGCAAGCCCGCTCCCACAGGATCTGCGCTGCACTCAGATAAATGGCTACAAAGCCCCCCCCCGCTACCGCAAGGCGGCAGGAGCTTTTTAATTAGAGACGGCGCTCTGCAGCGTCGTAAACCTCTTCATCACGTCGCGCACCGACGGCGACGATCAAAACCTGGATCGCCTGTCCATCGACTCGATAAACAATCCGTGTATCACCTGTGCGGATCCGTCTGCAACCTGCAAGACTGGCTCTTAGGGGCTTGCCGCTCTTGTCCGGCTCGCCGTTGATAATCCGCTCTTCGATAACATCAAGAATGCGATTCGCCACCACAGCTCCCAGCAGATCCAGATCCTTCTGAACCTCCGGATGATAGATAACGCCCCAAACCATCCAAAGCTCCTTTAGTCTTTCCTGGCGTACCGCGCCCGCATATCGTCGTGGCTGACGGCCTTGGCCTGATCAAAACCGATCAATCGCTCCCGAGCCGCTGCTTCAACCCGAAGGTCCTCAAGCTCGTCGAGCATTTCCTGATACGCATCGACATTGATAATGACCGCTGCCGGCTGATTGTCTTTGAAAATGACCAGCCGCTCAGTGGCTCGGCTGGAAATCTCTTTTAGCCTCGCGCTGAACCCCCTGACCATTGCCGTCACAGAAATCGCTTGGTCAGCACGCTCCAGTAATGCCGTCATACTCACCTCTCTACACACTCATGCAAATTTGAACACACAGTTCTACGCAGAGTATCGCGTCGAATTCGACATACAGCAAGCTGCAAAAAAACGCGAATCTACGAACCTCCGTTTTTCCATGCCTACAAAAAATGAGTCGAACGACCTGTGAATTCTTTCGCCACGTTTAGTTTCGTTTACTTAAGGTTTCGCAATATCAGATGACGTCCGCAGACCTTGTAGGCAAACTCCGAATCGTCCTTTTTGGGCACTTTGATGCCTTGTTGCGTTTTTCTTCGACGGGATACTCTCCGGACGTCGCTGACTATTCAGCGATCGGGCTTGGAAACCCGTCGAGCGATTAGCAACAACGTGCCCAACATGACCGCAGGCCTTTATGGCTGCAATCTTGTGTCATGGCGGTTGTGCGTGGGACGTCTTCGGACGTGCCGGTTTCCTAGGCTCCCGGTTTTCCAACCTGCGCACAGCTGCCACCCATTCGCTTGGAAACGAACGTGGCAGCTCCTCAAGCTTAGGAAATAGACATGACTAAAATTGATGCTTCGGCGATTGCAGAACTAAAAACCATCGGCTTCACCCCGCTCATCTACTGCTCCGATCAGGCGTTATTCAACGTCCGCGCCGGCGTCCCCATCGTTGATGCCTTGTCACAAGCCTCCGACCTGCTGTTCCTCGCCAAATCATTTACCGAGGATGCGGCCTACATCAAAGACACCGACCGCCACGCCTGGGCCGCGCATTACCTGACGGCGATGAGTAAGGCCGTGATTGATGATGTGGTGAAGGTGCTGACACCGCGACCTGCCCGGACAAAGGCTGAATCTGAAGAAGAGCTGCCTGAAAGTCAGTAAAGGCACAGGGACGGAAAAGCCGCGTAATCACGCGGCTTTTTCATTCCAGCAGACACCGCAGATCCCCTGTGGGAGCGGGCTTGCTCGCGAAAGCGGACTGTCAGGCGACATCAATGTTGAATGTTGGTCCGTCTTCGCGAGCAAGCCCGCTCCCACAGGGGATTGTCAGTGGATTCAAGTCATCGGACACAAAAAAGCCCCCGCTACCTTCATGGCAACGGGGGCTTTTCGTTGTGGCTTACATCTCGACTTGCGTACCCAGCTCAATCACCCGATTCAACGGCAAATTGAAGAACCGCAGATTACCGTTGGCATTCTTCAACATGAAGGCGAACAACGTCTCGCGCCAGCGGGCCATGCCTTCGAGTTTGGAGGCGATGACTGTCTCGCGGCTGAGGAAGTAGGTAGTGCGCATCGGGCTGAAATTCAGGTCATCCAGATGGCACAGTTTCAAGGCCTCAGGCACGTCCGGCTCGTCGGTGAAGCCGAAGTGCAGGATCACCCGGAAGAACCCTTCGCCGTAGGAATCGACCGCGAAACGCCGTTGCGGCGGGACGCGCGGGATGTCTTCGTACACCACTGTCAGCAACACTACTTGCTCGTGCAGCACCTGGTTATGCAGCAGGTTGTGCAACAGCGCGTGAGGCACGGCGTCCGGACGGGCGGAGAGGAACACCGCCGTGCCCTGGACCCGATGCGGCGGTTGCACGCGGATGCTGCTGATGAAGATCGGCAGCGGCAACCCGCCCTCGTCCATTCGCTCCACCAGCAGTTGCTTGCCGCGTTTCCAGGTGGTCATCAACACGAACAGCACGATACCGGCAATCACCGGGAACGCACCGCCCTGAATGATTTTCGGCACGTTGGCGGCGAAGTACAGACCGTCTACCAACAGGAAACCCAGCAACACCGGAACAGCGAGGATCGGTGGCCACTTCCACAGCAGCAGCATCACCGCCGACACCAGGATGGTGGTCATCAGCATCGTGCCAGTCACCGCCACGCCGTAGGCCGAAGCCAACGCGCCGGAGGACTCGAAGCCCAGCACCAGCAGGATCACGCCAACCATCAGCGCCCAGTTCACCGCGCCGATATAGATCTGGCCTTGCTCGGCACTGGACGTGTGCTGGATGTGCATGCGCGGAATGTAGCCGAGCTGGATCGCCTGACGAGTCAGGGAGAATGCACCAGAAATCACCGCCTGAGAGGCGATTACCGTGGCCAGGGTCGACAACCCCACCAACGGAATCAGAGCCCAGCTCGGTGCCAACAAGTAGAACGGGTTACGGGCCGCTTCCGGATCACCGAGCAGCAACGCGCCCTGACCGAAGTAGTTCAGCACCAGGGCCGGCAGCACCAGAATGAACCAGGCCCGGGCGATCGGCTTGCGACCGAAGTGGCCCATGTCGGCGTACAACGCCTCGGCACCAGTCAATGCCAGCACCACAGCGCCAAGAATCGCGATCCCCATGCCCGGATGGACCATGAAGAAGCGCACGCCCCACACCGGATTCATCGCCTGCAACACTTCCGGATGCTGACTGATGCCATACACGCCCAGCGCGCCCAGCACCAGAAACCAGGTGACCATGATTGGCCCGAACAGAATGCCGATCCGCGCCGTACCGTGACGCTGAATCAGGAACAACGCCACCAGCACGATCAACGACAGCGGCACCACCCAATGGTCGATGCCCTCGAATGCCAGCCCAAGGCCTTCAATCGCCGAAAGGACGGAAATCGCCGGGGTGATCATGCTGTCGCCATAGAACAGCGCCGCGCCGATCAGCCCGCAGACGACCAGCAAGGTACGCAACTTCGCATGCCCCGCCGCTGCCCGCCGCGCCAGCGCGGTCAAGGCCATGATTCCGCCCTCACCCTGGTTGTCGGCACGCAGCACGAACATCATGTATTTGATCGAGACGACCCAGATCAGCGACCAGAAGATCAGCGCCAGAATGCCCAGCACGCCGTCATGGTTGACCGGCACGCCATAGCCACCGGAAAACACTTCTTTGAGGGTGTACAGCGGGCTCGTGCCGATATCGCCATAAACCACCCCGACTGCTGCGACCAGCATGCCGATCGGCTTCGCCGCCGAATGCTCGCTGGCCGCCACCTGACTACTTGCCTGCCCCATCCAAAAACTCCTACTGCTCAGACTCGGACTTCTTATAAGAAGCACTATGCTTTGTGGCGCAGCATGCGCTGTTTTACGTGTTGTTACAGACGTTTTATTGACTATAGAAAATCGGTAAAGCGTAACGGCGCGAAGCATAGCGCAGCACTCGTCGTATTTCCCTGCATAAAGCTGGTCAAGTGCGCCTCTCATCGCTAGAATTGCGCACTTTTTGACCAGAGACGCAACATAGCGTCCGTCTGTCGCCTTGCCGACTTCGGCTGGAGGCGTCCCAAATACCGAGGTTAGACATGTCCACCACTCCTGCGCCGGCCAATCCAAAGGTTGGCTTCGTATCCCTGGGTTGCCCGAAAGCACTGGTCGACTCCGAGCGCATCCTTACCCAGCTGCGCATGGAAGGCTATGACGTTGTGTCCACGTATCAGGACGCCGATGTCGTGGTGGTCAACACCTGCGGCTTCATCGACTCGGCCAAGGCAGAGTCTTTGGAAGTGATCGGCGAAGCCATCAAGGAAAACGGCAAGGTCATCGTGACCGGCTGCATGGGCGTCGAAGAAGGCAACATTCGCAACGTACACCCAAGCGTGCTGGCCGTGACCGGTCCGCAGCAGTACGAGCAAGTGGTCAACGCCGTGCACGACGTGGTGCCGCCGCGCCAGGATCACAACCCACTGATCGACCTGGTGCCGCCGCAAGGGATCAAACTGACCCCGCGCCACTACGCCTACCTGAAGATTTCCGAAGGCTGCAACCACAGCTGCAGCTTCTGCATCATCCCCTCGATGCGCGGCAAACTGGTCAGTCGCCCGGTCGGTGACGTGCTTGACGAGGCTCAGCGCCTGGTCAAGGCCGGCGTCAAAGAGCTGTTGGTGATTTCCCAGGACACCAGCGCCTACGGCGTTGATGTGAAGTACCGCACCGGCTTCTGGAACGGCGCGCCGGTGAAAACCCGCATGACCGAACTCTGCGAAGCCCTGAGCACCCTCGGTGTCTGGGTGCGCCTGCACTACGTTTACCCGTACCCGCACGTCGACGAGCTGATCCCGCTGATGGCCGCCGGGAAAATCCTGCCGTACCTGGACATCCCGTTCCAGCACGCCAGCCCGAAAGTCCTGAAAGCCATGAAACGCCCGGCCTTCGAAGACAAGACCCTGGCACGAATCAAGAACTGGCGCGAAATCTGCCCGGACCTGATCATTCGTTCGACCTTCATCGTCGGTTTCCCCGGCGAAACCGAAGAAGACTTCCAGTACCTGCTGAACTGGCTGACCGAAGCGCAGCTGGACCGCGTTGGCTGCTTCCAGTACTCGCCGGTCGAAGGTGCACCGGCCAACCTGCTGGACGCGGCCATTGTGCCGGACGACGTCAAGCAAGACCGTTGGGACCGCTTCATGGCGCACCAGCAGGCCATCAGCTCGGCGCGCCTGCAAATGCGCATCGGCCGTGAAATCGAAGTACTGGTCGATGAAGTCGACGAGCAAGGCGCGGTTGGCCGCTGCTTCTTCGATGCCCCGGAGATCGACGGCAACGTGTTCATCGACAACGGCAGCAACTTGAAACCAGGCGACAAAGTCTGGTGCAAAGTGACCGATGCCGACGAGTACGACCTGTGGGCTGAACAGATCTAAACGCAAAAAATATAAAAAGCCCCGCTCTCTTGACGAGATGCGGGGCTTTTTTACGTCTATCGTTTTGTGAGAGAAAGAACTCCACGCAAGAGAGGCCTGCGGGCATGCGCCAACACTCGGTCATTCACACACCGAAACAGAGCGACTACGAAGAACTCACCCAAGTGTGGGAAGCCTCGGTGCGCGCCACCCATGACTTTCTGCCCGACAGCTACATCGACCTGCTGAAGAATCTGGTGCTGACCCGCTACCTCGACGCGGTGATGCTGATCTGTACCAAAGACTCACGCCAGCGCATCACCGGGTTCGCCGGCGTGGCGGCGGGCAAGGTCGAAATGCTCTTCATCGACCCGGCGCATCGCGGCAAAGGCCTGGGCAAGCAATTGCTGCGCTACGCCCTGGAACACCTGAACGCCGATGAGCTGGACGTCAATGAGCAGAATCCGCAGGCCTTGGGGTTCTACTTCAAGCAGGGTTTTGAGGTGATCGGTCGCTCCGAGCACGACGGTATGGGTCAGCCCTATCCGTTGTTGCACATGCGTTTGCGCCAAAACCAGCAACACTCGCAGCACGGCTGACACAACACAGAACAAAATGTGGGAGCGGGCTTGCTCGCGAATACGGTGTGTCATTCAACAGATAAATTGACTGATCTACCGCCTTCGCGAGCAAGCCCGCTCCCACAAAAAAGCCGCACGGCGCAAATGGAGCCGGGATTAACCGGCGCCCAGCAGGTACAATGCCCACCCTTTTTTTGTTACGGCCCTGTCATGACTGACCCGATTCGTCTCTCCAAACGCCTCATCGAACTCGTCGGCTGTTCCCGTCGGGAGGCTGAGCTGTTCATCGAGGGCGGCTGGGTCACCGTGGACGGCGAAGTCATCGACGAGCCGCAGTTCAAGGTCGACACCCAAAAAGTCGAGCTCGATCCCGAAGCCAAGGCCACTGCGCCGGAGCCGGTGACCATTCTGTTCAACGTCCCTGCGGGCATGGACGCGGAAACGGCCATGGCGACCATCAGCGCCGAGACCCTGAGCGAAGAACACCGCTACGGCAAACGCCCGCTCAAGGGCCACTTCCTGCGCCTGACCGCCAGTACCGATCTGCAGGCCAATGCCAGCGGTCTGCTGGTGTTCACCCAAGACTGGAAGATCCTGCGCAAACTCACCGCCGACTCCGCCAAAATCGAGCAGGAATACGTGGTGGAAGTTGAAGGCGACATGGTGGCTCACGGCCTCAACCGCCTGAACCACGGCCTGACCTACAAGGGCAAGGAACTGCCGCCGGTCAAAGCCAGCTGGCAGAACGAAAACCGTCTGCGTTTTGCGATGAAAAACCCACAACCGGGCGTGATCGCCCTGTTTTGCCAGGCCGTGGGCCTGAAGGTCGTCGCCATCCGCCGCATCCGCATCGGCGGCGTGTCCATTGGCAAAGTGCCGTTGGGGCAATGGCGCTACCTGTCCGGCAAAGAGAAGTTCTAAGACTTTTCACGCCGCCATACATTTCGGCGCCGCGGCTTATGCGACGCCCACTGCTGAATATCAGGATTGCACACCATGATTCATAACGACGTACTGCGCAGCGTGCGCTACATGCTCGACATCAGCGACAAGAAAGTCATCGAGATCATCAAGCTCGGCGGCATGGACGTGTCCATGGAAGACCTGCTGACGTACCTCGACAAGAAAGAGGAAGACGAGGAAGGCTTCGTACGCTGCCCGGACGAGGTCATGGCGCATTTCCTCGATGGCCTGGTGATCTTCAAGCGCGGCAAGGACGAAAGCCGTCCGCCGCAGCCGATCGAAGTGCCGGTGACCAACAACATCATCCTGAAAAAACTGCGTGTGGCCTTCGAACTGAAAGAGGACGACATGCACGCGATCCTCAAGGCTGCCGAGTTCCCGGTGTCCAAGCCTGAGCTGAGCGCGCTGTTCCGCAAGTTCGGCCACACCAACTACCGCACCTGCGGCGACCAGTTGCTGCGCAATTTCCTCAAGGGGCTCACTCTTCGAGTGAGAGCGTAAAGCAGCTGCAGGCTACAAGCCGCAAGCGGATAGTGTCTAGCTTGTAGCTTGTAGCTTGAAACTTGTAGCTGGGCCGTATGGCCCCCCATTCCTCGCAAAAATAGTGGCTCCGCTTCTGGCGGCTGACGACTAGGGTGTACTGACCCTTTGCCCTCAGGACTCGCCCTATGCACCCGTATTTTTCTCTCGCAGGCCGCACCGCTCTGGTGACCGGCGGCACCCGCGGTATCGGCAAAATGATCGCCAAGGCTTATGTCGAGGCTGGCGCCACGGTGTACGTGTGTGCCCGAGATGCCGACGCCTGTCAGCAAACTGCCAACGAACTGAGTGCCTTCGGGGTTTGTCACGCGGTAGCTGCCAACCTGGCCCACGAAGAAGGCGTCCAGCAATTGGCTGCTCACCTAAGTGAACAGATCGGTCAGCTGGATATTCTGGTGAACAACGCCGGCACCACCTGGGGCGCGCCGCTGGAGAGTTACCCGGTCAAGGGCTGGGAAAAGGTCATGCAGCTCAACGTGACCTCGGTATTCAACTGCATCCAGCAATTTCTGCCGCTGCTGCGCAAGGCCGGTTCGGCGGCGAATCCGGCACGGATCATCAACATTGGTTCGGTCGCCGGGATTTCATCCTTCGGCGAACAGGCGTATGCCTACGGCCCGAGCAAGGCTGCCCTGCATCAACTGTCGCGGATTCTGGCGCGGGAGCTGGTGAGCCAACACATCAACGTTAATGTGATCGCACCGGGACGGTTCCCGAGCAAGATGACGCAGCACATTGGCAATGATGAGCAGGCGTTGGCCGAGGACACGGCGCTGATTCCGATGAAGCGCTGGGGGCGGGAGGAAGAGATGGCTGCCTTGGCGATCAGTTTGGCGAGTATGGCCGGGGCGTATATGACTGGGAATATTATTCCTTTGGATGGTGGGTTTAGCCTTTAATCCGTGGTGCGCCCTTCGCGAGCAAGCCCGCTCCCACATTGGAACTCCTGTAGCCGCACCATTTGTGGCCATCATCAATCCAGTGTGGGAGCGGGCTTGCTCGCGAAGGCGATCTGTCAGTCACCGTCGACCCAAGGGTCAATCGGGTATCATGCCCGCCCACACCCCGCCTCGACCCTAGACCATGACCTACAGCGTTTCCCCCATCGGCTTCGTGCGCTCCTGCTTCAAGGAGAAGTTCGCCATTCCGCGCCAACCGCAACTGGCCCCGGCCGCTCGAGGCGTGCTGGAACTGGTGGCGCCGTTCGATCAGGGTGATGCGGTGCAGGGGCTGGAACAGGTCAGTCATGTCTGGCTGCTGTTCCTGTTCCATCAGGCCCTGGAAGAAAAGCCACGCCTGAAAGTCCGCCCTCCCCGACTGGGCGGCAACAAATCCATGGGCGTGTTTGCCACTCGGGCGACGCATCGACCCAATGGCATCGGTCAATCGGTGGTCAAACTGGACAAAGTCGAAGCCAATCGGCTGTGGATCTCCGGCATCGACCTACTCGATGGCACGCCGATTCTCGACATCAAACCTTACGTGCCTTACGCGGACATCATCGACACAGCGTCCAACAGCATCGCCAGCGCCCCGCCATCGCTGATTCCCGTGCAGTGGACAGACTCAGCACTGCAACAGGCTCACGGCCACGCTCAGCGGCTTGATGAGCCCTTGGTCGAGCTGATCGAGCAATGCCTGGCACAAGACCCACGCCCGGCGTACCAGATTCCTACGCCAGAAAGGGAATACGGCGCGCAGTTCTGGGATGTGGATGTACGCTGGCATTACCCGACGCCTGACCTGATCCGCGTGCTCGAAGTCATTCCCGTATCCAACGCGTAGGGAATTTCGTCCGGCATAAAAAAGCCCGCGCTGCCTTAAGGCAACGCGGGCTTTTTATGGTCAGCACCAAACAAATGTGGGAGCGGGCTTGCTCGCGAAAGCGGACTCTCAGTCAACATCATCGTTAAATGTTAAACCGTCTTCGCGAGCAAGCCCGCTCCCACATTTTTCAGCGAAACTTACTTCTCGACGAACGCACGCTCGATCAGGTAATCACCCGGCTCGCGCATCCGCGGCGAAACTTTCAGGCCGAAGCTGTTCAACACTTCGCTGGTCTCGTCGAGCATGCTCGGGCTACCGCACAGCATGGCGCGATCGTCCTGCGGGTTGATCGGTGGCAGACCGATGTCGCTGAACAGCTTGCCGCTGCGCATCAGGTCGGTCAGGCGGCCTTCGTTCTCGAATGGCTCGCGGGTCACGGTCGGGTAGTAGATCAACTTGTCACGCAGGGCTTCGCCGAAGAACTCGTTCTGCGGCAGGTGCTCGGTGATGAACTCGCGGTAAGCGACTTCATTGACGTAACGCACGCCGTGGCACAGGATCACTTTTTCGAAACGCTCGTAGGTTTCCGGGTCCTGGATGACGCTCATGAACGGCGCCAGACCGGTACCGGTGCTGAGCAGGTACAAATGTTTGCCAGGCTTCAAGTCATCCAGCACCAAGGTGCCGGTAGGCTTCTTGCTGATGATGATCTCGTCGCCTTCCTTCAGATGCTGCAACTGGGAAGTCAGCGGGCCATCAGGCACTTTGATGCTGAAGAACTCGAGATGCTCTTCCCAATTCGGGCTGGCAATCGAGTAAGCGCGCATAAGCGGGCGGCCGTTGGGCTGTTGCAGGCCGATCATCACGAACTGACCGTTCTCGAAGCGCAGGCCCGGATCGCGGGTGCACTTGAAGCTGAACAGAGTGTCGTTCCAGTGGTGAACACTGAGGACACGCTCGTGGTTCATGTTGCTCATGTACGTGGGACTCCTGGAGATTTGCCTGCGCCGATGATGTGCGCAATTGCAGCGCATTCTAATGGCAGCGACAATATCTGTTAACTGGATTATTAAGATAAGGGTTATCGGTTATATCGATATGCGATTTACTCTCCGTCAACTTCAAGTATTCGTCGCCGTCGCCCAGCAGGAAAGCGTATCCCGTGCTGCATTAACGCTCAACCTCTCGCAATCGGCGGCCAGCACCTCGATCACCGAGCTGGAGCGTCAGTGCAGCTGCCAGCTGTTCGATCGCGCCGGCAAACGGCTGAGCCTCAACGCCCTCGGCAAACAACTGTTGCCGCAAGCGGTGGCCCTGCTCGATCAGGCCAAGGAGATCGAAGACTTGCTCAACGGCAAGTCCGGTTTCGGCTCTCTGGCGGTCGGCGCGACCCTGACCATCGGCAATTACCTCGCCACCCTGCTGATCGGCAGCTTCATGCAACGTCATCCGGAAAGCCAGGTGAAGCTGCATGTGCAGAACACTGCCAACATCGTGCAACAGGTCGCGCACTATGAAATTGATCTGGGTCTAATCGAAGGCGACTGCAGCCATCCGGACATCGAAGTGCAGAGTTGGGTCGAAGATGAACTGGTGGTGTTCTGCGCGCCCCAGCATCCGCTGGCCAAACGTGGCATCGCGACCATGGAGGAGCTGAGTCATGAGGCGTGGATTCTCCGCGAACAAGGCTCGGGCACACGGCTGACGTTCGACCAGGCCATGCGACACCATCGCAGCGCGCTGAACATTCGCCTGGAGCTGGAACACACCGAAGCAATCAAGCGCGCGGTGGAATCAGGTTTGGGGATTGGTTGCATTTCGCGCCTAGCGCTGCGCGATGCGTTCCGCCGCGGCAGCCTGGTGCCAGTAGAAACACCGGATCTGGATCTGGCGCGGCAGTTCTATTTCATCTGGCACAAACAGAAATATCAGACATCGGCGATGCGCGAATTCCTCGAACTGTGCCGCGCGTTCACCGCCGGGGTTCAGCGCAGCGACGAGATCGTCCTGCCCACTATCGCTTAAAGCAGAATCACCGCCCACACCAGCGCGATCATGCTCAACGCCACGAATTGAGCAGCGCTGCCCATGTCCTTGGCGTTCTTGGACAATGGATGCAACTCAAGGGAAATGCGGTCGATGGCCGCTTCCACCGCCGAATTGAGCAACTCGACGATCAAGGCCAACAGGCAGACCGCAATCAGCAGCGCCTGCTCGACACGGCTGACGTTGAGGAAGAATGACAACGGAATCAGGATGGCATTAAGCAACACCAACTGCCGGAAGGCCGCTTCACCGGTGAAGGCTGCGCGCAGGCCGTCCAGGGAGTAGCCAGAGGCGTTGAGGATACGTTTGAGGCCGGTCTGGCCTTTGAAAGGTGACATAAAGTAGGCAACTGACCAAAAAGGATTGAGAAAGCTAGATGAAGCAAAGTCAAAAAAGCGTGAACACGTAGCGCCTTAGTTGCTCGAAATTGACTCAAGTTGTTGCAAGAGCAACGCTGCCTGAGTCCGGGTCCGCACATTCAGCTTACGGAAAATGGCCGTGACGTGGGCCTTGATCGTCGCTTCGGAAACGCTCAACTCGTAAGCAATCTGCTTGTTCAGCAAACCTTCACAGACCATGGTCAATACCCGGAACTGCTGAGGTGTCAGGCTGGCAAGGCCCTCGCTGGCGGCCTTGGCTTCGGCGCAAACGCTCACCGCCTCAAAGGCCTGGGGCGGCCAGAAAACGTCGCCATCCAGCACCGCGCGTACGGCTTTCTGAATGACACTCAAATCACTGGACTTGGGAATGAAACCGCTGGCGCCGAATTCACGGGATTTCACCATGATCGACGCTTCTTCCTGAGCCGAGACCATCACCACCGGAATCTGCGGGTACTGCCCACGCAACAGCACCAGCCCGGAAAAACCGTAAGCCCCCGGCATGTTCAGGTCCAGCAATACCAGATCCCAATCGGCCTTTTCGTCCAGACGGGTTTCCAGCTCGGCAATGCTCGCCACTTCCACCAGACGGACATCCGGGCCCAGGCCCAGGGTCAACGCTTGATGCAGGGCGCTACGAAAAAGAGGGTGGTCATCGGCAATCAGGATTTCGTATGTGGCCATTTTTCAAATGATCCTGTTTTTTTATGGGACGCCCGATGCATTCAGGCCTCGCCAAAACAACTCGAGGTGCAGCCACGCAGCAGCACCAACAGGGCACGTTCAACGCCAATTACGTAAAAAAAGCAGCGTTTCAAACCTTGGCCGCGCCCTAATCGGCGCCAAGCATGCCCAGCGAAGCCGGGGTGGTCAAGTTGCGTGGCCCTGCCAGCGAGCCTGGTTCCTTGCAGTATGGGCGATGCTCAGCAGATCACGGGCGCCGCGTGCTGTACAAAGGGCATCAGCTCGGCATGGGCCGGTGTTGCAACATTCATATCCAGCTGATGTTTAGCGTCCAGGTAATGCTGGCTGAACACATCAAAATAAGCGTCCAGCGCCGAAGCAGCGTCTGTATCACCGGCAAGATCGAGGCACAGCGCCGCCACTTCGGCCGTGCACAGGTGCTCGCTGCGAGTGGACCTGCGCAATCGGTATCGTGAAAGTTTCTCAGGAAGCAGGCTCAGAATCGGGAACGCATCAAAATAGGGGCTTTTGCGGAAAATCTTCCGGGCTTCGGTCCAGGTGGCGTCCAGCAGAATGAACAATGGGCGCTTGGTGCTATCAACCTCGACGCTGTGGGTAACTCGCTCGGGCTCGACGTATTCGCCCGGAAACACCAGATAGGGTTGCCATTGCGGGTCGGCCAACAGCGCCAGCAGTTGTTCATCGATTTCCGTGCGCGACCAGATGAATGCGTGGTTGTCGCGCACCACATCGGCAATCAGCCAACCGGTATTGCTCGGTTTGAACACTTCTTTATTGGTCATGATCAGGCACACGCCGCTACGGGTGTCGACCTGTGGGCGCCAGGCGCATAGGCAGTGACTCTCGATCACACGGCAGGCACGGCAACGGGTTGCTCGCCAGCCACGGGCCTGAATCGGCTTGATGCCCTCTTCCTCTCGCTGATCGCGCAAGCGGGCTACGGCGTTGGGGGCGTGGTTCATCGTGAGCAACACCGGCAGACAGGAAAACTCGACACAAACGGCACTCGGCAAGGCAATAAAGGCCAGCAGTTTACCAGAGCCGCCAGCGCAAGCCTGTACCGTCCAGGCGGGCTCCCCTATAATTCGCCGCCACTGAACGCACAGTCACGTGGCTGGTCGAACCACCAGTCACTGAACCAGGAGAGTTTCATGCTGCGCCTTATCGTTCCCACCGCTGCCATTCTGCTGGCGTCGTCCTTCAACGCTCAGGCTGCATCCTTGAGTGAGCAGAATCTCAACAGAGAGCTGCGAAACGTCGCCGTACAAAGCAGTGTCGGCACGCCACGGGCGATCAACGAAGACATTCTTGATCAGGGTTATACCGTCGAAGGCAATCAGCTGATCAACCACCTGAGTGTTCAGAGCAGCCACGCCGACAAGATGCGCGCCGATCCGAAAGCCGTGTACTTCCAGCTTGGCGCCTCCGTCTGCAGAAATGACGGGTTCCGCAAGCTGATGGCCAAGGGTGCGGTCATGCGTTATGACTTCACCGAAGTGAAAACCAATCGCCCGGTCGGCTCCGCAAGCTTCCAGGAATCGGATTGCCCGAAAGCCACACCGGCCAAGAAAAAGTAATCAACGGGAATTGGCGCGCCGCTGTTCATCCTCGGCGCGCAATTCTGCCAACAACGCCTGCAAGTAGCGCGAACGTCGCTCCCCGCCCTCCAGACGCCGGCAGCACTCCTCTTCGAGACTCAAATGATTGGTCTCGGCTGATAATTTCAGCAATCGATACAGTTGCGCATCGATCTCCAGAGTGACTCTGGGCATGGTTTCCCGCCTCCCTGCACGCATTGATCGTCGTTGATCACGCGAAAAATCCCTGAATTGCTTGAACGTTGCGTCCTGCCATTGACGCAAAGTTGTCGTGTCACGCCTGTAACTTAGTAAATCAGAGCGCAGGACATACGGCTTGCGTTCAGACGAGCGGTGAAAGCACCTTGCAAATCGTCAATAAGCGATTGCCAGGAAAGACTTTGCGGCGCAATGATCAAGCAGCAAAAATCGTCGCGAGGGTCTAAATTCAAAGTGTTCATGTGGTTTTTTTCAGGGCAGAAAAGGGGCTGCCCATTGCGTGTCTTATTGTGCGAACGTTTCTTTCATTCAAGGGATAAGCAGAGCCCGTATGGATGGCTCGATTGCAAACGAGTCAGGTGGAGCGCCCAGGCAAGGGCTTGGGCAGACAGCGACACAAGGGGTGTCGCGGCGCCGACGATTGTGTTGTCGGGCCAAGGGTTCTGTGCAGAAGGAGAAGTTGAATGCCTTACCAACCGAATGACCTCCTGAGCCGTCATTTTCAAGAAAGCGGCCACGACCTCACCAGCAAGGTCGAAGAACAACTCAACCTGGTTTCACCCAATAGCCCCAACATCCCGATTTACCGCGACATGATCCTGACTGTGCTGCGAATGGCCCAGGAAGATCACAACCGCTGGAATGCCAAGATCACCCTGCAAGCCTTGCGCGAACTCGAACATGCCTTCCGTGTGATGGAGCAGTTCAAAGGACGACGCAAAGTCACTGTTTTCGGCTCGGCCCGCACGCCGATAGAACACCCACTGTATGGTTTGGCCCGAGAGCTTGGCGCCGCTCTGGCGCGCTCGGACATGATGGTCATCACCGGTGCCGGTGGCGGCATCATGGCGGCGGCTCATGAAGGTGCCGGCCTGGAACACAGCCTGGGATTCAACATCACCCTGCCCTTCGAGCAACATGCCAATCCCACGGTCAATGGCACCGGGAATCTACTGCCCTTCCACTTTTTCTTTACCCGCAAACTGTTCTTCGTCAAGGAGGCCGATGCGCTGGTCCTGTGCCCAGGCGGTTTCGGTACGCTGGATGAAGCGCTGGAAGTGCTGACCCTGATCCAGACCGGCAAAAGCCCATTGGTGCCCGTGGTGCTACTGGATGCGCCGGGCGGCAAGTTCTGGCAAGGCGCGCTGGACTTCATTCATCAGCAACTGGAGGAAAATCGCTACATCCTGCCAACCGATATGAAACTCTTGAGCCTGGTCTACAGTGCCGAAGAGGCAGTGGAGCAGATCAATCAGTTCTACAGCAACTTCCACTCCAGCCGCTGGCTCAAGCATCAGTTCGTGATTCGCATGAACCACAAACTCAGCGACCGGGCGCTCGAACACATGCAGGAGGCATTCGCTGACCTGTGCCTGAGTGACCATTTCCATCAGCACGCCTACAGCGGTGAGGAGCACGACGAAGCACAGTTCAGCCATCTGGCGCGACTGGCCTTCACCTTCAACGCCCGTGATCATGGCCGCCTGCGGGATCTAGTGGACTACATCAACCTGCCGGAAAACTGGGCACAGTCCAAACCCCAGGCGCAACAACGCGCGCGTGAGCCGTCCAAGGTAACGTGAAGCAAAAAAAAACGGCCCGCTATCGAAATAGCGAGCCGTTCATTCAATCGTCCATCCCTCGGCCGCTGAACAAGCGGCTGATCATTTCCATGGAATATCCCCGATAACTCAGGAACCTGCCCTGTTTGGCACGTTCCCGGGCGTCTATCGGTAAGTGCCCGGAGAATTTTCGCCGCCAGGTGTCTTCCAGTTGTTCCTGCCAGTTGATACCGCTCTCGCGCAAGGCGAGTTCGATATCGGTACGTTGCAGGCCGCGCTGGCTCAACTCTTCGCGAATTCGCAAAGGGCCATAACCGGAACGGGCACGATAGGAAACAAAGCTCTCGAGGTAACGGGATTCGGACAACAGGCCCTCTTCCGTCAAACGGTCGAGTGCTGTGTCGATCATTTCAGGGAGGGCGCCGCGCTGACGCAGTTTACGCGTCAGCTCGACTCGACCATGCTCGCGTCGCGCGAGCAGGTCCATTGCGGTTCGCCGCACCGCGACGAGTGTATCGAGTACGGCGGTCATCGGATCAATCAGATATCAGCGTCAGCCAGGTCATCAGCCGTCTCTTTGACTGGCGATGCTTTGACGTCTGGTGCTGGAGACAGCAACTTGTCGCGCAGCTGCTTCTCAAGTTTCGCGGCGATCTCCGGGTTGTCCGCCAGGAACTTGGCCGAGTTGGCCTTGCCCTGACCGATCTTGGTGCCTTCGTAGGCATACCATGCACCGGATTTCTCGACGAAACCGTGCAGAACACCCAGGTCGATCATCTCACCGTTGAGGTAGATGCCCTTGCCGTAAAGAATCTGGAACTCGGCCTGACGGAACGGCGAAGCCACCTTGTTCTTCACAACCTTGACGCGGGTTTCGCTACCGACGACTTCATCACCTTCTTTCACCGCGCCAGTACGGCGGATGTCCAGACGAACCGAAGCGTAGAACTTCAGCGCGTTACCACCGGTAGTGGTTTCCGGGCTGCCGAACATCACGCCGATTTTCATACGGATCTGGTTGATGAAGATCACCAGGCAGTTGGCGTTCTTGATGTTACCGGTGATTTTACGCAGCGCCTGGGACATCAGACGGGCTTGCAGGCCCACGTGCATGTCGCCCATTTCGCCTTCGATTTCAGCCTTTGGCACCAGAGCGGCCACGGAGTCGACGATGATCACGTCTACCGCGTTGGAACGCACCAGCATGTCGGTGATTTCCAGGGCCTGCTCGCCGGTGTCCGGCTGGGAAACCAGCAGGTCGTCGACGTTGACGCCCAGTTTGCCGGCGTACTCAGGGTCGAGGGCGTGTTCGGCGTCGACGAATGCGCAGGTCGCGCCGGCTTTTTGAGCCTGGGCGATCACCGACAGTGTCAGGGTGGTTTTACCGGAGGATTCAGGACCGTAGATCTCAACGATACGGCCTTTTGGCAGACCGCCAATGCCGAGCGCGATGTCCAGACCCAGAGAGCCAGTGGAAATAGCCGGGATCGCCTGACGGTCCTGATCGCCCATACGCATTACGGCACCCTTGCCGAATTGACGTTCGATCTGACCCAGGGCCGCAGCCAAGGCTTTCTTCTTGTTGTCGTCCATTAAAGTCCTCACGTAATCAATAAGGCCTGACGGCCAACACCTGTATAAGTAGCCAGTATTATTCCACAGCGTTTCAGTATCGCCTACCCCTGATTTGAGATTTCTCCAGCCGCATGGCGCAGCAGCCCCTCTAGCGCGGCCTTCACCGTTTGTCGGCGGACCTCGTCACGGTTACCGGCAAAGTACTGCACCTCGCTGAACACCTGCTCACCGACGCCCCAGGCCAGCCACACCGTGCCCACGGGCTTGCTCGGCGAACCGCCATCCGGCCCGGCTACACCGCTGACCGCCACGGCAAAACGCGCCCGGCTTTTTTCCTGCGCGCCGCGGACCATGGCCTCGACCACCTCGCGACTGACCGCCCCGACGGTTGGAAACAACTCGGCCGGGACATCCAGTTGCTGGGTTTTCTGACGGTTGGAGTAGGTGACATAACCGGCCTCGAACCACGCCGAACTCCCCGGAATACGGGTGATCGCCTCGGCAATCCCGCCACCGGTACAGGATTCGGCGGTGGTGACGTGGGCATTGAGAACCTGCAAGCGTCTGCCAAGTTCAGCGGCCAGCTGAGTGATATCTTTCACGGCTCTCTCCTGATCGAGCGGAATGAGGCCTACCGTACACGAGCCGATCACGCTTGCAAGGTTCAGGATCGATCAAAATGTTAGCGAGCGAGGGCTCTGACATAGGCCTGACATGCCTGCAAGGCAATCAGTCCGCGGTCGCCTGCGTCGGTGATGGCGATAATTCGCTGAGCATGCGCCGGGGGCTCGCTACGTCGCGGCTGCCACCGTCAGCTGGTCGAGTTTCTCGGCCTGCAACCCGGCCAGTTCCGCCAGTTGCCGGCCATAACGCCAGTCCTGCAGTCGCCAGGCCAGCGCCGCCGAGCCGCCGGCCAACACAACCAGAAACACAACAACGCCAATGATGCGGTAAGACATCGGGATCAAACCGAAGGCTGGCATAACACCGCCCTCGCCCGCGCCCAGAGATGCAAGCGATTCTGCAAACCGTTCAGGCCGCCGTTGATGCGGCGGGTGATGCTGTTGAACTGGTCGCGGTCGGCCAGTTCATTGAAGCCATTTTGCTCCCAGAACCAGGCAGCCGATTCAGCGGCCCACCGGGGCTTTTCCAGAAGTCCTGGCAAAAACAGCAAACGATCATCACCGAAGAGTCCGAGACTGCACTGACGGTAATTGTCGCGACCCGTGATCTGAATCAGGCCTCGGCCATGGTATTTTTGACCGTCGCCGTCGGGCTCTGGCGTATTACCCAGGCGCACAGCCAGTACGCCAGTGTCGTACTTGCTCAAGTATTGAGCGCTGCCCAACTCACGTACGTACTGCAACTGCCCCGACTCGTGACCGATTTGCGCAAGGAACGCAGCGATGCGTTTCGGGGTGTTGATGTTGCGGTGGGTCATGGCGATGTTGAGTGCAGAAATGAAAACGCCCGCTTGGGAGCTGGCGTTGGGCATAATGATCTGTAGTTGTTGCTGCGTAACGGTCATATAGCCTCCAGAATGCCGGCGGCGACTCGATCTACAAGACTTGGGCAGTGATCACGCAGTTGGTCAATCAGTGGAATGATCTTCATAGTGTTTTCACCGGGTAATAAAAACCCGCTTGAGTGCGGGTTTGAGTGAAAGGTACTGGCCGTGGGAAACCCGCGTCCGTGCGGGTCGGATGCCGGTAGGCATCGCTGCTCGCCATTCCATTGGGCTTTGTATTCAGTGATCCTGGCGGGTATCTGGCGGCGGCACTTCGCAAACGCCAATCCGCTTGGCGGCCCAGCGCTCATAAAGCCCGATGGCCACGTCCGCCCCGGCCATCGCCGTCAGGCAGCCAAAGGCACCTGCTGCCCAGATCGACACACCGGCGGCGTACAGCAGCATGATGGCCGAGACCCCGCAGATCATGCAGGCCCCGGATCGCAAGGCCAGACGCCGCAGCAATGACCAGCCGCGAGCGCCCTCCTTGTCGGCGCGCCACATTTCACCAGACACCCCACCCACCAGGGCGAGAACGATGACCAGCCAGATCGGCATGTCCAGCAACGCTTGTTGCTCGTTTGTCATGTCACGCCTCCTGGGGGTGATTAATGAGTAATTGATGGTGTGTTTCGGTGCAGCCTTGGTGATCAGCGGTCGCCGCTCAAGCGCAGAGAAACGACTGCAAGTCCTGTTGATGGCAGGCGACCAGGGGGTTAAACAGGCTCAACGATTACATTGTCGATGAAGGCAAAGTTGGCGTACGGCTTCTGCTCGTTGGAGAAGGCCAGGGTCGTTTGAGCCGTGGTGGCGGTGAAGTCGTAAGTGATGGTGCTCCACTCGACTGTTGTACCGTTGGCGGACGGGGTGTTGAAGGTGACGGTTTGCCCCGCCACTTTCACCTGGATGACACCGTCGCCGGAGCGACCGGCGTAGCGCGAATTACCCGCGCTGAAGGTCAATCGGTACTGGGCGCCGACCGTGGTGGCAAAGTTCTGCTGAATGCCGCCGCCGTTCTCATAAACGTAGTTGGCCAGGTCGACAATCGCAACGCCATCCGCGGCGGTCGTATTGAAGTACTCGACACCAGACAGAAACGTCGTCCAACCCGTGATGAAGTTGGCTTGCTCCGTGGTATCCAGTGTGCAACTACCACCGCAACCTGGCTGTTCAAAGCTGCCGTTGACCAAAAGGTTGGCGGCAACAGCGTTGCCCTCAGCGCCAAGCAGAGCAGCGGACAGCAACAGCGGGGCAATGTATTTCTTGAAACCGTTCATGGTTCACCTATTGAGTGAATTGACTTGTTTGCGCCACTGATGCAGCGCTCATGTCGCTCACAGGCGATCGCTCGAGGCTCGCAGCCTTCACATGATTCAGCGTCCCGCATCGGGAACATTTGATCTGGAGTTCGGTGTCCTCACCCACTCGGGCGAGAAGTCTTTTGCAATATCCACATCTGCAATCTTTCAACATCTGCAATGCCTTTTGATTTCTGCCGGATCCTTCCTGTTGCTCTGGCGATGCCGAGACGAGGCTTGATGTGACTGGCGTTAGTTAGGCATTCCAAAAAGCCCGGTCGCCCAGGCTTTTCAGTAATGCGGTCCTTCGCCTTCCTTTAATCCTGTGTACAAAAAAGGAAGCTGACCTTTCGGCGCTACTGGCGCGGTACGAGTCCATTCAAATTGTTTTTCCGACCGCGGTCCCTGCCCGCCGGATAACTGCTTCTGGTGCTTTACGCTGCACACCCGGGTCAGTTGCCAACCCTCTGAACCGTTGAGGCCGGTTCATCGCTGCCTTTGTGGTGGAACTAAAGAGCTTCGTTTCGAGCCGCCTTGTTGGGCGGCTTGAGACAAAGAATATGCATGGATGCATATACAGTCAATGCACAAATGCATTTATTTATGCATTTGAAATGCACAGGCGCATGAAAGCCCCGCAAGCAAAGGCGTTGGCGGTTTTCGATAGGCGAAAAAAAACCCGCCGGGCAGCGGGTTTTATCTGACAGCGGTGAGATTAACGGGCGTACATGCCCCACCAGAAGACGTGACCGAGGATGACGATCTGCTCTTCCTGGATTTCCTGGAAGCTGTAGTCCTCGTCCGGATGCTCATCGCGGTTGAAGCTGCGCAGGCGAATCCCTGTCGGCAGGCGATAAAGCTGTTTCACCCGCAACTGGCCGTTGTGGTTGATGGCGTAGAGGTCACCGTCGACGATGTCGCCAATCCCGCATTTACCGGCATTCACCCCGACCGTGGCGCCATCGCGCAGCACCGGCAACATGCTGTTGCCGCGCACGGTCACGCATTTGGCCTGATCGAACTGCACGCCGTTGTGGCGCAAGCTGCGCTTGCCGAAGCGCAGGCTAGAGCGCTCGCTCTCTTCGATGACGAATCTTCCTGATCCAGCAGCCAATTCAACCTCGCGAAGAAAGGGGACCGACACCTCGTCGTCATCGACGGGCGTATCGTCGTCCCACAGGCTTATGTCCTTGAGTTCCGAATGCGACTCATCGCGCCCGGCGCTGGCGGCGTGCGCGACATCCGCACGGCCACGCAACTGGTCGGTGCTCACGGCGAAGTATTCGGCAATCTTCGAAATATGTTTATCCGAAGGGTCGACGATCTTCCCGCTGAGGATCCGCGAGAGAGTGGATTGAGGCACGCCGGTGCGACGGTGAAGCTCCGTGGGGGAGATCCC
Source organism: Pseudomonas sp. GM79 (assembly GCF_000282495.1). Taxonomy (GTDB): domain Bacteria; phylum Pseudomonadota; class Gammaproteobacteria; order Pseudomonadales; family Pseudomonadaceae; genus Aquipseudomonas. The sequence goes on along the minus strand of NZ_AKJE01000059.1, from coordinate 30,213 downwards.
GTGCTGATCGAGCAGTGCTCTTAAGACGGTAGAAACGTTGCGTTTTTGCATAACGTGCATAGTGCTTGATCTTTTTTCGGAAGACAAATGCTGATTTGCATAGATCGTGCATAGACAGCAGAAATGTGCCTTGGAGCTTTCATGCCTGCGTAGGTCGGACTGCCCATGTTAACCTTGCGCCCATCGCGGAAAAGCCGGGCCGATGCCCTCCTTTTGCCCCACACCTTTCAACGAATTTGCCTATATCCGATGAATAAAGCCCTCTCCGATCTGTCCTCCCACACGCCGATGATGCAGCAGTACTGGCGCCTGAAGAACCAGCACCCTGATCAGCTGATGTTCTATCGCATGGGTGACTTCTACGAGATCTTCTATGAAGACGCGAAGAAGGCCGCCAAGTTGCTGGACATCACCCTGACGGCTCGTGGGCAATCGGCGGGTCAGGCGATTCCGATGTGTGGGATTCCTTACCACGCTGCGGAAGGTTACCTGGCGAAACTGGTGAAGCTCGGCGAGTCAGTGGTGATTTGTGAGCAGGTCGGCGACCCGGCCACCAGCAAAGGCCCGGTGGATCGTCAGGTGGTGCGGATCATTACCCCCGGCACAGTCAGCGATGAAGCACTGCTGGATGAGCGCCGGGACAACCTGATCGCAGCGGTGCTGGGCGACGAGCGTCTGTTCGGGTTGGCGGTGCTGGACATTACCAGCGGCAACTTCACCGTGCTGGAGATCAAAGGCTGGGAAAACCTGCTAGCGGAACTGGAGCGGGTCAACCCGGTAGAGCTGATGATCCCGGACGACTGGCCGAAAGACCTGCCGGCGGAAAAACGTCGTGGGGTTCGTCGCCGTGCGCCGTGGGATTTTGAACGTGACTCGGCGCTGAAAAGTCTTTGCCAGCAGTTCTCCACTCAGGACCTGAAAGGTTTCGGCTGCGAGAACCTGACCCTGGCGATCGGTGCCGCCGGTTGCCTGCTCAGCTACGCCAAGGAAACCCAGCGCACCGCCCTGCCGCATTTGCGCAGCCTGCGTCATGAACGCCTGGATGACACCGTGGTGCTGGACGGCGCGAGCCGTCGCAACCTGGAACTGGACACCAACCTGGCCGGCGGTCGCGACAACACCTTGCAATCGGTGGTCGACCGCTGCCAGACCGCCATGGGCAGCCGCTTGCTGACTCGCTGGCTGAACCGTCCACTGCGGGATTTGACCGTATTGCTGGCGCGTCAGAGTTCGATCACCTGCCTGCTCGACGGTTACCGCTTCGAAAAACTGCAACCGCAGCTCAAGGAAATCGGTGACATCGAGCGGATTCTGGCGCGGATCGGCCTGCGCAATGCCCGTCCTCGTGACTTGGCGCGTCTGCGCGATGCCCTCGGTGCACTGCCAGAGTTGCAGGTAGCGATGGCCGAGCTTGAAGCCCCGCACATCATTCAATTGGCGACGACCACCAGCACCTATCCGGAACTGGCGGCATTGCTGGACAAAGCCATTATCGATAACCCGCCCGCCGTTATCCGTGACGGCGGTGTGTTGAAAACCGGTTACGACAGCGAACTCGACGAATTGCAATCGCTCAGCGAAAACGCCGGGCAGTTCCTGATCGATCTCGAAGCGCGTGAAAAGGCCCGCACCGGTCTGTCGCACCTTAAGGTCGGCTACAACCGGATTCACGGATACTTCATCGAGTTGCCGAGCAAGCAGGCGGAGTCGGCACCCGCGGACTATATTCGCCGCCAGACCCTCAAAGGTGCCGAGCGCTTCATCACGCCGGAACTGAAGGCCTTCGAAGACAAGGCGCTGTCCGCCAAGAGTCGTGCCCTGGCTCGCGAAAAGATGCTCTACGAAGCACTGCTCGAAGACCTGATCGCTCAGTTGCCGCCCCTGCAAGACACGGCCGCAGCCTTGGCCGAGCTGGATGTGCTGAGCAACCTCGCCGAGCGCGCACTGAATCTGGACCTGAACTGCCCACGCTTCGTCAGCGAGCCGTGCATGCGCATCACCCAGGGTCGTCACCCGGTGGTCGAGCAAGTACTCACCACGCCATTCGTGGCCAATGACCTGAGCCTTGACGACAATACCCGCATGCTGGTGATCACCGGTCCGAACATGGGCGGTAAATCCACCTACATGCGTCAGACCGCATTGATCGTGCTACTGGCGCATATCGGCAGTTTCGTGCCGGCGGCCAGTTGCGAATTGTCCTTGGTCGACCGAATCTTCACCCGGATCGGTTCCAGCGATGACTTGGCGGGCGGTCGTTCGACCTTCATGGTTGAAATGAGCGAAACCGCGAACATTCTGCACAACGCCACCGAGCGCAGCCTGGTGCTGATGGACGAAGTCGGGCGCGGCACCAGCACTTTCGACGGTCTGTCCCTGGCCTGGGCCGCGGCCGAGCGTCTGGCGCAGTTGCGGACCTACACCCTGTTTGCCACCCACTATTTCGAGCTGACGGTGCTGCCGGAAGCCCAGCCACTGGTGGCCAACGTGCACCTCAATGCCACCGAACACAACGAACGCATCGTGTTCCTGCACCACGTGTTGCCTGGGCCTGCCAGCCAGAGCTATGGCCTGGCGGTTGCGCAGCTGGCCGGTGTACCGAGCGAAGTGATCGTGCGGGCTCGAGAACATCTGAGCCGACTGGAATCCACAGCGCTGCCTCATGAAGTTCCGAAGCCTGCCAAAGGCAAACCGGTCACGCCCCAGCAGAGCGACATGTTCGCCAGCCTGCCACATCCGGTGCTGGATGAACTGGCCAAACTTGATCTGGACGACATGTCACCGCGTCGTGCGCTCGAAATGCTCTATACACTAAAGACACGGATCTAACGCACTTGCCTGCAAGCTGTTAGAATCTCGCGCGGTTTGGGATGCTACAGGCCAATAGCCTGACCTGCAGACTATCGCTCCCGAACCTGGCGACCCCAACGTGAAGGGGCTCCGCTGCCGCCGCCTGAGGAGAAAATTAGAAATGACCTTCGTCGTCACCGACAACTGCATCAAGTGCAAGTACACCGACTGCGTAGAAGTCTGTCCGGTGGACTGCTTTTACGAAGGCCCGAACTTCCTGGTGATTCACCCGGATGAGTGCATCGACTGCGCCCTGTGCGAACCAGAATGCCCTGCTGTGGCCATCTTCTCCGAAGATGAAGTTCCGGAAGATATGCAGGAATTCATTCAGCTGAACGTTGAGCTGGCGGAAATCTGGCCCAACATCACCGAGAAGAAAGAATCGTTGCCCGATGCCGAAGAGTGGGATGGCGTCAAAGGCAAGATCAAAGACCTCGAACGCTGATTACCCCGTGTTCTCGAAAAGGCCCCTTGTGGGCCTTTTTGCTTTTCTGCGGGCAAAAAAAGGGGCGGTATGACCCGCCCACATTTTTTCCCTATTCCTTGTGTTCCTTTTCATCGTCCTGATGAATCGCTTCCTGCGATGTCCGTTCCCCTCTTCCTTGAAGGGCGTGTCTATCCGTCGACACAGTTCAGATACTAGAGAATTCCCCACCAAGAGCAATCGGCCTCTGTCGCTGAAATCGACTGTCACATGCCGTCAATCTAAAAAAATAACCATATAAATCAATAAGATAAATAAGAACCACAGGTTAAATAGACAACTGCCAGGGTGTAAAAATAACGAACACTTACGAAAGAGTAAGCAAAGACTTACAACACGAGACTACAAACCTGAGGTGGTGCAAAAAACAACGCACCTCTCATATTCCCGGCAACAAAAAGCCCCAAACCAGTTGGGGCTATTTGTTACCGGTTGAACGAATTGCTTATTGGAACAGCGACTCACTCGACAGGCCGTTTTTCTCGAGAATTTCCCGAAGACGCTTGAGGCCTTCAACCTGGATTTGCCTGACCCGCTCCCGGGTCAAGCCGATTTCCAGGCCTACGTCTTCAAGCGTGCTGCTCTCGTGACCTCGCAAGCCGAAGCGGCGAATGACCACCTCGCGTTGCTTGTCGGTCAGCTCCGAGAGCCACTGATCGATGCTCTGTGACAGGTCGTCGTCCTGCAACAGTTCGCATGGATCGGTCGGGCGGTCATCGGTAAGGGTGTCCAGCAGGGTTTTATCCGAATCCGGACCCAGCGAGACGTCGACCGAAGAAACCCGCTCGTTCAGGCCTAGCATGCGCTTGACCTCGCCTACCGGTTTCTCCAGCAGGTTGGCGATTTCTTCGGGTGAGGGTTCATGATCGAGCTTTTGAGTCAGCTCCCGTGCAGCCCGCAAGTACACATTAAGCTCTTTGACCACATGGATCGGCAACCGGATAGTCCGGGTCTGATTCATGATCGCGCGCTCGATGGTCTGACGAATCCACCAGGTGGCGTAGGTCGAAAAGCGGAAACCGCGTTCAGGATCGAACTTTTCTACTGCCCGGATCAGGCCGAGGTTGCCCTCTTCGATCAGGTCCAGCAGCGACAGCCCACGATTGACGTAACGACGGGCGATTTTCACCACCAGTCGCAGGTTGCTTTCAATCATGCGCTTGCGCCCGGCCGGATCGCCACTTTGCGACAAGCGCGCAAAATGAACTTCTTCCTCCGGGGAGAGCAATGGGGAAAAGCCGATTTCGTTGAGGTACAGCTGAGTGGCATCGAGTGCCCGTGTGTAGTCGATGTACTTGTGTTGCTTAAGCGAAGCGGAGTGTTTGGATTTGGCGCGAACGGAAGGTGGTGCATCCCCTTCATCATTCGACATCGAGTCCGTGGCGATGCCGGTCTCCATCAGGAGAACCTCATCGTCGATGTCAAACTCCGGCACTTCTTTACTGAGAGCCATTGTTATAGTCCTTTGGTGAGTTCGACCTCAAGCTCAAGCGGCGCCTTGATCCCTGGCAACGCTGGAGCCTGTTCCCTCTACGTGACGGAACAGGCTGGCTAACAAATCAACGACGTGGCAGGAATTGCAGCGGATCTACAGGTTTACCTTGTCGGCGAATCTCAAAATGCAGTTTCACCCGGTCTGTACCCGTTGACCCCATTTCGGCAATTGTCTGTCCGACCTTGACCTGCTGCCCCTCCCGAACCAACAGCCTGCGGTTATGTCCGTAGGCACTGACGTAGGTGTCGCTGTGTTTGATGATGACTAATTCGCCGTAGCCCCTTAAGCCACTCCCGGCGTATACCACCGTCCCATCAGACGCAGCTAAAACAGGCTGTCCCAAATCTCCGGCGATATCAATTCCTTTATTCAAACTACCGTTTGAAGAGAATTTACCAATCAGAATGCCATTAGAAGGCCACCCCCAGCCCGTCGGGGCCGGACCGGCGGGAGGCAGTGGAGCGGGTGCCGGCTTGTTGGCGACGGACGGTGCAAGCACTGTTGTAGTGGTTGTAGCGCCATTTGCCTGGCGCCGAATTACGGTGGTTTTACTCGACGACGAAGGCGAGGAACTGGACGAACTCACTACCGCCGTGGGCGTTGAACCGCTGCGACCGTCGAAGCGAATTGTCTGACCCGGATGGATCGTGTAAGGCGTAGGAATGTTGTTCCGTGCTGCGAGGGCTTTGTAGTCCCAACCGTAGCGAAAAGCGATGGAGAACAAAGTGTCCTTGGGTCGGACAACATATTGGCCGGTGGTCACGGCCGGACGCTGGGCGACCGCCTTGTTGCGATCGACGACGCTCGCACTACCTGATTTGGTGCTGGAACATCCGACCAGCAAGGTACTCAAGACAAGGCCAGTCACCAGACGCTGAAAGCTCGTTATACCCATTCGCTGCGCAATGACTGTGAGACTCACCCGCCGCTCCCTTTGTGGTGGCTGAAAATATGGATTGCCGTGCTCCGGCACGAAATGTCGCAAGTATAACGGGCCGAACAAGCTTTAACTTTAATGAAGCGGATTCGCTTCGCGCACACGTTTGCTGTCTGAAGATGAATTGCGTTTAACCAATCGATGCAGCTGTAAGACCCGGGCATTCGAAGAGAATTCAGCGCGCTGAAACAAATGCTCAGGCCAACGGCCCATTGAGTAATGGGACAAAGCGCACCGCCCCCAGAACACGTCTGGAAAAGCCCTGTTCCTCACGGATGATCAACATCAATTGTTGAACTTCACCGGAGCCGACCGGAATCACCAGTCGCCCACCCGGCGCCAACTGATCGAGCAGTGCCTGAGGCACATCGGTGGCCACGGCGGTGACGATGATGCCGTTGTAAGGCGCCAATGCCGGCCAGCCTTCCCAACCATCGCCCCAGCGAAACACCACGTTGCGCAGGTTCAGTTCCACCAGGCGCTCCTTGGCCCGGTCCTGCAGAACCTTGATGCGCTCCACGGAAAAAACCCGCTCGACCAATTGCGACAGCACTGCCGTCTGGTAACCCGAACCGGTGCCGATTTCCATTACCTTGTCCAACGGACCAGCCTCCAGCAGCAGCTCGCTCATGCGCGCCACCATATAAGGCTGGGAGATGGTCTGGTTATGCCCGATCGGCAGCGCCGTATCTTCATAGGCTCGATGAGACAACGCCTCATCGACGAACAGGTGACGCGGGGTGCGGCGGATGACTTCCAGCACCTTGGCGTTGGAGATTCCTTCTTCATAGAGGCGCTGAATCAGACGCTCACGGGTCCGTTGCGAGGTCATCCCGATACCGCGATGCAGAATATGATCTTGTTCACGAGCCATTAACGCAGACCCTCCAGCCAGCCATCGAGACTTCTGAAGGCATCATTAAAGGTGCGGTCCAGTTGCAGTGGCGTGATTGAAACATAGCCTTGCATCACCGCATGGAAATCGGTACCCGGGCCACCATCTTCAGCGTCCCCCGCCGCGGCGATCCAGTAACCGGATTTACCCCGCGGGTCGACCACTTTCATCGGTGCCGCGGCGCGGGCGCGATGGCCGAGGCGGGTCAGCTGGATACCCCGGATGTGCTCCAGCGGCAAGTTGGGAATGTTCACGTTCAGTACCGTGCGCGGTGGCAGATCAAGGTCCGCGTGAGCCTCTACCAGTTTGCGCGCAAAATAAGCGGCTGTGGGAAGGTTCTCTACTTGCCGTGAGACGAGCGAAAAGGCAAACGAAGGACGCCCAAGGAAACGCCCTTCGAGGGCCGCCGCCACAGTGCCGGAATACAGCACATCATCCCCCAGGTTGGCCCCCAGGTTGATGCCGGAAACCACCATGTCCGGCTCGAGCTCCAGCAAGCCGTTAAGGCCCAGGTGCACGCAGTCGGTGGGTGTGCCGTTAAGGCTGATAAAGCCGTTGGCCAGGGTTTGCGGGTGCAACGGACGGTCGAGCGTCAGCGAGCTGCTGGCGCCGCTTTTGTCCTGGTCCGGGGCGATAACCACGCATTCGGTGTAATCCGCCAGCGCAGCATAAAGCGCGGCGAGACCGGGTGCGGTTACCCCATCGTCGTTAGAAATCAGAATACGCATGGGCTGTCCGTCTGCCCCACCGGCACCAGATCGACGAGTTCACGCACCAATACGGTGGCGAAGCATCCGGCCGGCAGGACGAATTCCAGTTGCAGAATGTCAGGCTCGGGATAATGCCACGTCAACCCGCCAATGGGCAGCCGCAGGATGCGACGTTCGTGGCTCATTCCGGCGTTAATCAACCAATCGCGCAGATCCGCTTCGCGCGCGGCGATTGCCTGCTCCAGTTCATGGACTGCGCCTGACGTCGGCGAGTCACCTTCGCCCCACTGCGGGCCGGTCGGGTGCAGGTCGAGAATCGCCAGACGAGGATCGCTGCATTCGGCTTCACCCGCCGGGAAGAAACTGCGGCTGTCGGTGAACGCCAGCAGATCACCCACCTGCGCGCGCTGCCAGGTGCCATCGGCGACGCGCGCCGCCAACACTTGATTGAACAGAAAACTACGGGCGGTGGAGAGCAGGCGCGAACGCACATTGCGCTGCTCCGGCAGGGCCTTTCGCGCGGCCCAGGCACGGGCGTCGACGACGTTGCCGCCATCAAAGCCGAATCGCTGGGCGCCGAAATAATTGGGAATACCTTGTTTGGCGATCAGTTGCAGACGCTCTTCGATCGCCGCCTTGTCACCGGTGAACTGGGTCAAGCGCAAGGTGAAGCCGTTGGCCGAGTGGGCACCGCGTTGCAGTTTGCGTTTATGCCGACCGGTCTTGAGGATTTTCAGCGTGTCGTTTTCCGCCGCCGACAGATCAGGATCAGCCTTGCCCGGCAGTTGCACACTGAACCACTGGCGCGTCAGCGCCTGACGGTCCTTGAGGCCGGCATAGCTGACGGTGCGCAACGGCACACCCGCTGCCTTGGCGATGCGACGTGCCGCTTCTTCGGTATTCAGACCGCGCTTTTCCACCCAGATCCACAGGTGTTCGCCGTCACCACTGAGGGGGATATCAAGGACTTCGTCGACCTGGAAATCTTCTGCTGTGGCTTTCAGTACCGCGCTGCCCAGGGCTTCACCATAGGCCCGGGGGCCAAGCAATTGCGCCTCGTTCATGCGCGCAGCAACAAGGCAACGGAGTGCACGGCAATGCCTTCTTCGCGACCGACAAAGCCAAGCTTTTCGGTGGTGGTAGCTTTCACGTTCACTTGATCCAACTCAACTTGAAGATCCGCGGCAATCAGTGCGCGCATCGATTCGATATGCGGGGCCATTTTCGGGGCCTGGGCGACGATGGTGTTATCGACGTTGCCGACTTTCCAGCCCTTGGCGTGGATCAGCGCGACAACGTGACGCAACAGCACACGGCTGTCGGCGCCCTTGAATTGCGGGTCGGTGTCCGGAAAATGCTTGCCGATATCACCCAGCGCGGCAGCGCCGAGCAACGCGTCGCTCAAGGCGTGCAGCAGGACGTCGCCGTCAGAATGGGCGAGCAGCCCGAAGCCGTGTGCAATCCGCACGCCGCCCAGAGTAATGAAATCGCCTTCAGCGAAACGGTGCACATCATAGCCGTGGCCAATACGCATAAAAAAACGCCCCGATTTTTGTCAGGGCGTGATTCTACCTGCTTTGTCGGACATTAGGGTCTGTTGACGTTTGGTGGCGAGCCGCGTTGCAGTGCCAAGTTGTGCGAGGCAAGGCGCGGGATACAGCCAATGGTTGTTCCCTTGGCAAATCCCGCAACGCAGCATCGCGCAACTTGGCGCGCAACGCGGCCGTCACCGAACGTCAACAGACCCTACGCGCTTAGCGCGCGCGCATGATGTTGCAGGTGGTCGTCAATGAAGCTGGCGATGAAGAAATAACTGTGGTCGTAGCCCGGTTGCAGACGCAACGTCAACGGATGATCCGCCAGTTTGGCGGCCTGTTGCAAGGCTTCAGGCTTGAGCTGGGTGGCCAGGAAATCATCGCGATCACCCTGATCGACCAGCAGCGGCAGCTTCTCGTCAGCCTCGGCGATCAATGCACAGGCATCCCATTCGCGCCACTTCGAACGGTCTTCTCCCAAGTAACGGGAAAAGGCTTTCTGGCCCCAAGGGCAATCCATTGGATTGTTGATCGGCGAGAACGCCGACACCGACAGATAACGCCCCGGATTGCGCAACGCGCAGACCAACGCACCGTGGCCGCCCATGGAGTGACCACTGATGCCACGCTTGTCCGATGTCGGGAAATGCGCTTCGACCAATGCCGGCAATTCCTGCACGACATAATCATGCATCCGATAGTGCCGGGACCAGGGTTCCTGAGTGGCATTCAGATAAAAACCGGCACCGAGACCGAAGTCCCAGGCGCCATCCGGGTCACCCGGCACATCTGGGCCGCGTGGGCTGGTATCCGGTGCGACGATGATCAGCCCCAGCTCGGCGGCCATGCGCATGGCGCCGGCCTTTTGCATGAAGTTCTCGTCGGTGCAGGTCAGGCCGGACAACCAGTACAGCACCGGCAGCTTACCGCCCTGCTCCGCTTGCGGCGGCAGGTACACGGCAAACACCATGTCGCAACCGAGCACGTCGGAGCGGTGCCGATAGCGCTTGTGCCAGCCGCCGAAGCTTTTCTGGCAGGAGATATTTTCCAGGCTCATGACCGACCTCAGAAATGAATGACGGAACGGATGCTCTTGCCTTCATGCATCAGGTCGAACGCCTTGTTGATATCTTCCAGGCCCATCGTATGGGTGATGAAGGTATCCAGCGGAATCTCGCCGGTCTGGGCCATTTCGACATAGCTCGGCAGCTCGGTACGCCCGCGCACACCACCGAACGCCGAACCGCGCCAGACGCGACCGGTCACCAACTGGAACGGACGGGTTGAGATTTCCTGACCGGCACCGGCCACGCCGATGATCACCGACTCACCCCAACCTTTGTGGCAGCACTCAAGTGCAGCACGCATCAACTGGACGTTGCCGATACATTCGAAGGAAAAATCGACGCCGCCATCGGTCATGTCGACGATCACTTCCTGAATCGGACGATCGAAGTCTTTCGGGTTTACACAATCGGTAGCGCCCAATTGCTTGGCGATCTCGAACTTGGCCGGATTGATGTCGATGGCGATGATCCGCCCAGCCTTCGCTTTGACCGCGCCAATCACAGCCGACAGACCGATGCCGCCCAGACCGAAAATGGCGACGGTGTCACCCGGTTTGACCTTGGCGGTGTTGATTACCGCGCCGATGCCTGTGGTGACGCCACAACCCAGCAGGCACACTTTTTCCAAGGGTGCTTCTTTAGGAATTTTGGCGACGGAGATTTCCGGCAGCACGGTGTACTCGGAAAAAGTCGAGGTACCCATGTAGTGGAAAATCGTTTCGCCCTTGTAGGAAAAACGCGAAGTGCCATCCGGCATCAGGCCTTTACCCTGCGTCGCACGAATTGCCTGGCAGAGGTTGGTTTTGCCCGACAGACAGAATTTGCACTTGCCGCATTCCGGGGTGTACAGCGGGATCACATGGTCGCCAACCGCGACCGAAGTCACGCCCTCGCCGATCGCTTCGACCACCGCGCCACCTTCGTGACCCAGGATCGACGGGAAGATACCTTCCGGGTCCGCGCCCGAGAGGGTATAGGCATCGGTATGGCAAACACCGGAGGCGACGACGCGCAGCAGAACTTCCCCAGCCTTGGGCATGGCGACATCGACTTCAACGATTTCGAGGGGTTTCTTGGCCTCGAAGGCAACGGCGGCGCGCGACTTGATCATGCTGACTCTCCAGTGAATAAAAACAAGACAATGAGTGTAATGCAGCGCCTTACGATGAATAATCAGGACAAAAGCAAAACATTATTGCCACACAGGGATAATCCTGATGTCCGAAAACCGCTGGGAAGGCATTGATGAGTTCGTCGCCGTCGCTGAGTGCAGCCAATTCACTGCCGCGGCCGAACGCCTTGGGGTGTCTTCTTCTCATATCAGTCGCCAAATCGTACGGCTGGAAGAGCGCCTGCAAACCCGTTTGCTCTATCGCAGCACCCGCCGAGTCACCTTGACCGAGGCCGGGCAAACCTTTTTGCAACATTGTCAGCGTTTGCAGGACGGTCGCGAAGAAGCCTTGCGCGCTGTCGGCGACCTGACCAGCGAACCCAAGGGCATGCTGCGCATGACCTGTGCCGTGGCCTACGGCGAACGATTCATCGTGCCGCTGGTGACTCGCTTCATGGGGCTGTATCCACAACTGCGCGTCGACATCGAGCTGAGCAATCGCCCGCTCGATCTGGTGCATGAAGGGCTGGACCTGGCCATCCGCCTCGGCCGCTTGCAGGATTCCAGATTGGTCGCGACGCGCCTGGCACCACGGCGCATGTACCTGTGCGCCTCACCGTCCTACCTGGAACGGTATGGTCGCCCACACAGCTTGTCGGAATTGAGTCGCCATAACTGCCTCATCGGTAGCTCGGACATCTGGCAACTGGAACAGAACGGGCGGGAATTTTCCCAGCGAGTACAGGGAAACTGGCGCTGCAACAGTGGGCAGGCAGTGCTGGATGCCGCATTACAAGGGGTTGGGTTGTGTCAGTTACCGGATTACTACGTGCTGGAATACCTGAAAAACGGCGAATTGATCTCACTGCTGGAAGCCCACCAACCGCCGAACACCGCCGTGTGGGCGCTTTATCCGCAGCAACGGCATCTGTCGCCGAAGGTGCGCAAGTTGGTGGACTACTTGAAGGAAGGGTTGGCTGAACGGCCGGAGTATCGTGGTTAGACCTGCCAATGCATTCAGCGATAGATTCGTTGACTGGACCACCGCTTTCGCGAGCAAGCCCGCTCCCACATTGGTTCTGTGTCATACCCCAAACACGTAACCGACGGAGATCAAATGAGGGAGCGGGCTTGCTCGCGAAAGGCGCGACTCGGGCTTAGCGACGGTTAGCCCATCGCTGGCGCAACCATTCAAGGTCTTCGGGGCGAGTGACTTTGATGTTATCGGATCGCCCTTCAATCAGGCGCGGCGCCAAACCCGCCCATTCCATGGCCGAAGCTTCATCGGTGATGACAACGTCGGCCACCAGACTATCGGCCAATGCCCGATGCAATGCGCCAAGGCGAAACATCTGCGGCGTATAGGCCTGCCAGATCACGCTGCGATCCACCGTTTCCAGCACGCGCCCATGCTTGTCGACCCGCTTGAGGGTATCGCGCGCCGGCACGGCCAACAGACCGCCCACCGGATCGTCGGCCAGCTCACTGAGCAATTTATCGAGATCATCACGCGCCAGATTCGGTCGTGCAGCATCGTGCACCAACACCCAATCCTCATCGTCAGCGCCTTGGGCATGCAAATGCAGCAAGGCATTGAGTACCGACCCGGAGCGCTCGGCGCCACCTTCGACCCGCTGAATACGCGGATCGGCAGCACATGCCAGGTTCGGCCAGTAAGGATCGTCGATTGCAAGACTGACCACCAACCCCTTCAGGGCAGGATGATCAAGGAAACAGCCGAGGCTGTGTTCGAGAATAGTGCGCCCGCCCAGTTGCAAGTATTGCTTGGGACGGTCCGCGGCCATACGGGCACCGACGCCCGCGGCAGGAATCACGGCCCAGAAGGCCGGTAACGAATTAATCATTGGGCCAACTGGTAAAGGGTTTCACCGTCCTTGACCATGCCCAACTCATGACGAGCCCGTTCTTCAACGGTCTCCATGCCCTTTTTCAATTCGCTGACTTCGGCGTCCATCACCCGATTGCGCTCCAGCAACGCCTCGTTCTCGGCGTGTTGATCCGCAATCTGCTGCTTCAGCTCGGCCACTTGCGCCAGACTGCCATTACCCACCCACAGGCGGTACTGCAGGCCGGCCAGCAGCAAGAGCAAGACGAGAAACAACCAATTGGGACTGCGCATCGAATATCAGGTATCCAGTGAAAAAAAACAGCCATGCCAAAACTTTGAAGCTTCTGATAGCACGAAGCCTGGAAGAACCAGGCTTGTGCTCTTAAGGCATCAGATTAGTGGCAAATCCATCGCTGCTGCGATTTTTCCGACACAATCCGGTGTCTTTTTATCGTTTATCACTCAGCCGCGAAACTCGCTACGACCGTTGTACTTGGCTTTGCCATTCAACTGCTCTTCGATACGCAGCAATTGGTTGTACTTGGAAACACGGTCGGAACGGCACAGGGAGCCGGTCTTGATCTGGCCAGCCGCAGTGCCCACAGCCAGGTCGGCAATGGTCGAATCTTCGGTTTCGCCGGAGCGGTGCGAGATGACGGCGGTGTAACCAGCGGCCTTGGCCATCTGGATCGCTTCCAGGGTTTCGGTCAGAGTGCCGATCTGGTTGAACTTGATCAGGATCGAGTTGGCGATCTTTTTGTCGATGCCTTCTTTCAGGATCTTGGTGTTGGTTACGAACAGGTCGTCGCCCACCAGCTGAGTCTTCTCGCCGATTTTGTCGGTGAGGATTTTCCAGCCCGCCCAGTCGGACTCGTCCAGACCGTCTTCGATGGAGATGATCGGGTAACGCTCGGTCAGACCTTTCAGGTAATCAGCGAAACCTTCAGCGGTGAACACCTGGCCTTCGCCGGACAGGTTGTACTTGCCGTCTTCGTAGAATTCGCTGGCTGCGCAGTCCAGAGCCAGGGTCACGTCGGTGCCCAGCTTGTAACCGGCGTTGGCCACGGCTTCGGAGATCACTTTCAAAGCGTCTTCGTTGGAGGCCAGGTTCGGTGCGAAACCACCTTCATCACCAACGGCAGTGCTCAGACCACGAGCCTTCAGTACAGCTTTGAGGTGATGGAAAATCTCGGTGCCCATGCGCAGACCTTCCGAGAAAGACTTGGCGCCGACTGGCTGAACCATGAATTCCTGGATGTCGACGTTGTTATCGGCGTGCTCGCCACCGTTGATGATGTTCATCATCGGAACCGGCATCGAGTAAACACCCGGGGTGCCGTTCAGGTTAGCGATGTGAGCGTACAGCGGCAGGTCCTGGTCCTGTGCTGCTGCCTTGGCCGCGGCCAGGGAAACGGCGAGGATCGCGTTGGCGCCCAGGGTCGCTTTGTTTTCGGTGCCGTCCAGCTTGATCATCGCGTGATCCAGCGCTTTCTGGTCGCTTGGGTCGGTACCCAGCAACAGGTCGCGGATCGGACCGTTGATGTTGGCGACGGCTTTCAGAACGCCTTTGCCCAAGTAACGGCTCTTGTCGCCATCACGCAGCTCGAGTGCTTCACGCGAGCCAGTGGAAGCACCGGATGGCGCGCAAGCGCTGCCGATGATGCCGTTATCGAGAAGCACATCTGCTTCCACAGTGGGATTGCCACGGGAGTCGAGAACTTCACGACCTTTGATGTCGACGATTTTTGCCATTGTTGTGAACACTCCAAAGTTGACGAAAACGACGCAGCTGAAGGAAATCTTTATCGTCGGCAAGTGACAGACAGGGGGCAGGCTTGCGGACGATAAGGCTCAAGCCCGAGGGCCTGAGCGTTAAACCGTGCAGTACTTTACCGGAGAATCGGGGTTTACGCGGTTTCTACTGTCGGAAAACTTTTAACCAATTCGTCCAGTGCCTTGAGCTGGGCCAGGAAGGGTTCCAGTTTGTCCAGGCGCAAGGCGCAAGGGCCGTCGCATTTGGCGTTGTCCGGGTCCGGGTGCGCTTCGAGGAACAGACCGGCCAGCGACTGGCTCATGCCTGCCTTGGCCAGGTCGGTGACCTGGGCACGACGACCGCCGGCTGAATCGGAGCGACCGCCAGGCATTTGCAGCGCGTGGGTCACGTCGAAGAACACCGGGTACTCGAACTGCTTCATGATGCCGAAGCCAAGCATGTCGACGACCAGGTTGTTGTAGCCGAAGCTCGAACCACGCTCGCAGAGGATCAACTGATCGTTACCGGCTTCTACGCATTTGTTCAGGATGTGTTTCATTTCCTGAGGCGCGAGGAACTGGGCTTTCTTGATGTTGATCACCGCGCCGGTCTTGGCCATCGCGACCACGAGGTCGGTCTGGCGCGACAGGAAGGCCGGCAACTGGATGATGTCGCAGACTTCAGCGACGACCGCGGCCTGATCAGGCTCGTGGACGTCGGTGATGACCGGCACACCAAAGGCTTGCTTGATGTCCTGGAAAATCCGCATGCCCTCTTCCAGGCCGGGGCCACGGTAAGAGGTCACAGAAGAACGGTTCGCCTTGTCGAAACTGGCCTTGAACACGTAAGGGATGCCGAGTTTTTCGGTGACCTTTACGTACTCTTCGCAGACCTGCATCGCCATGTCGCGGCTTTCCAGCACGTTCATGCCACCGAACAGCACCATTGGCTTGTCGTTGGCAATTTCGATGTTGCCTACGCGGATGATCTTCTGTGCCATCTGGTTTACGCCTTCTTCTGGTGTTGGGCCAAAGCGGCTTTGACGAAGCCGCTGAACAACGGATGACCGTCGCGCGGTGTCGAGGTGAATTCAGGGTGGAACTGGCAAGCGACGAACCATGGATGATCCGGTGCTTCGACCACTTCAACCAGCGCGCCATCACCGGAACGACCGGAGATTTTCAGACCGGCCTCGATGATTTGCGGCAGCAGGTTGTTGTTCACTTCGTAGCGATGACGGTGACGCTCGACGATCACGTCCTTGGCATAGCAATCGTGCACCAGGGAACCTGGCTCAAGCAGGCAATCCTGAGCGCCGAGGCGCATGGTGCCACCCAGATCGGAGGTTTCGGTACGGGTTTCGACTGCGCCGGTGGCATCTTCCCACTCGGTGATCAGACCCACCACCGGGTGACCGCTGGTGCGATCGAACTCGGTGGAGTTGGCGTCTTTCCAGCCCATGACGTTACGAGCGAACTCGATAACGGCCACTTGCATGCCCAGGCAGATACCCAGGTATGGAATCTTGTTTTCACGAGCGTATTGAACGGCAGTGATCTTGCCTTCAACGCCACGCAGACCAAAGCCACCTGGTACCAGAATCGCGTCGACGCCTTCCAGCAGCGCGGTGCCCTGGTTTTCGATGTCTTCGGAATCGATGTAGCGCAGGTTGACCTTGGTGCGGTTGCTGATGCCGGCGTGACTCATCGCTTCGATCAGCGACTTGTAGGCGTCCAGCAGTTCCATGTACTTGCCGACCATCGCGATGGTGACTTCGTGCTCCGGGTTCAGCTTGGCATCTACCACCGCTTCCCACTCGGACAGATCGGCGCTGTCGCATTGCAGGCCGAAACGCTCGACAACGAAATCATCCAGGCCCTGGGAGTGCAGAATGCCCGGGATCTTGTAGATGGTGTCGGCGTCTTCCAGCGCGATCACCGCACGTTCTTCAACGTTGGTGAACTGCGCGATCTTGCGACGCGAAGAGATGTCGATCGGGTGATCGGAACGGCATACCAGCACGTCTGGCTGCAGGCCAATGGAACGCAGTTCCTTGACCGAGTGCTGAGTCGGCTTGGTTTTGGTTTCGCCGGCAGTGGCGATGTACGGCACCAGCGTCAGGTGCATCAGCATCGCGCGCTTGGCGCCGACTTCGAAACGCAATTGACGGATCGCTTCGAGGAACGGTTGCGATTCGATGTCACCCACGGTGCCACCGATCTCGACCATGGCCACGTCGGCATCGCCGGCGCCCTTGATGATCCGGCGCTTGATTTCGTCGGTGATGTGCGGGATCACCTGAATGGTTGCGCCCAGGTAATCACCACGGCGCTCTTTGCGCAGGACGTGTTCGTAGACACGGCCAGTGGTGAAGTTGTTGTTCTGGGTCATGGTCGTGCGGATGAACCGCTCGTAGTGGCCCAGGTCCAGGTCGGTCTCGGCGCCGTCGTGGGTGACGAACACTTCACCGTGCTGGAACGGGCTCATGGTGCCCGGGTCAACGTTGATGTACGGGTCCAGCTTCAGCATGGTGACCTTAAGTCCCCGCGCCTCCAGGATGGCCGCCAATGAAGCCGAGGCAATGCCTTTCCCCAATGAAGAAACAACACCGCCCGTGACGAATATGTAGCGCGTCATGAAAAACCCTAGAAGTCTGCGTTAAAGCGGTCCGAGCCGCCGGGGAAAGCGAAGGAAGGCCGAAGCCCCCGATCACCTGCATTAATCACAGTGCACCTTTCAAAAAAACCGCCGCGTTGGGACAGACCGGTAGATGAAACACCGGAAGGTTGCTCGCTACACATTTTTTGGAATCGCCCAGCAAAGACTGCTTGGTAATCGGCAACTCCTGCGATTCAGGCGAATCCACAGAAGTTGTATCAAGAAGGGAGCGTAGTCTACCGGAAAGCCCCTTTCAGCTCAAACCTTGATCTTCGATCTGCGGCTGCCAATGCAAATGCCAGCCACTTTGCTCACCGCCATTTAGCCCCCGCAGGTTCGCCACCGCCAGCAATTGCTGGCCTCTGTAGACCAGCGGCAATCTGCCACGGGCGAAGCCCGGCACACCGCTTTCGTTGAGCAAACGCTTCAGGTCACGGTGGCCGCGATCGGGCAGGTTCATCACCTCGCCTCCCTCACGATAGCGGATCTGCAGCGGGCCAACGGGGATCTGACCGGTGAACGTGAGTACACCGTTATCCGGCAACGCCAGTGATAGCGAGGGATCAGCCCAAGACACCGGGGATGGCGGAGTGCGCAGCCAGCCACCTGACAACCACCAGACACGCCCACCCGCGCGATGCAATTCACCCGCCGCCAGCCGCCAGACCGGACGCGCATCGCCGGTCGCATCGCGCAAATTTTCCCAACCCGACCAATGGTCGCTGTCTGGCAAAGTCGTCAGCGGTTTGAGCCAATGGCTTAGCGCATTGCGTTGCCGCGCATCAGACAGTTTTTCCAGTGGCGCCAGCTCCAGCAACGGCAAGCCCAGCCAATCGAAATCGCTGACCGTGGTGGCACGGGCCAGATCGATTTGCGCCAATTCATCGAGCAGTTCTTGCGCTTCGCTCAGATGCGCAGCGCTGCGCGCCATGGTCGCCACCGCTTGCGGCCAGCGCGCAGTCAACACCGGGAACACCTGATGACGCAGATAATTGCGCGAGAACTGGCGGTCCTGGTTCGACGGATCCTCGATCCAGCCCAACTGATATTCAGTCGCGTAGGCCTCAAGCTCGGCACGCGTTACGTCGAGCAACGGCCGCAACAGATGCCCCCGACCCAAAGGACGCTCGCTCGGCATTCCTGACAACCCTCTCACCCCTGCCCCACGCATCAGCCGAAACAACAGGGTTTCCGCCTGATCGTCGCGGTGTTGGCCCGTGAGCAGCACGTCACCGACGTGAGTCGCCGCGATGAAGGCGCCATAACGCGCATCCCGCGCCGCACGCTCAAGGCTGGCGCCGGGTTCAACCTGAACGCGCACGACTTCTAGCGGCACTCCCAACGCATCACAGACCGACTGACAATGTTCCGGCCACGCATCAGCCGCAGTCTGAAGGCCGTGGTGGACATGGATGGCGGTCAGCGTCGGCAGGGATTGGATTTTTGCGAGATGGGCGAGTAGGTGCAGCAGGACGGTGGAGTCGAGACCACCGGAGAAGGCGATGCGCCAGGTTGTCGCGTTGCGCCACGGTGCAAGATTCAGCAGGAGTCTGGCAGGCAAATCAATCGTGGGCTGACTCATATCGATCACTTCGCACAAATCAAATGTGGGAGCGGGCTTGCTCGCGAAGGCGGCGGAACAGCCAACAAATTCGTTGAATGTTACATCGCTTTCGCGGGCAAGCCCGCTCCCACAGTTTTTTCTATTGTCAGCCGAATCTGCGTCAGATCAGAGACCGTAGCTCATCAGACGCTCGTAACGACGGGCCAACAGCGCCTTGTTATCGAACTTCTTCAACATCGCCAGTTGCGAGCTCAGCTCGGCGCGGATCGAGGCAGCCGCAGCGGCCGGATCACGATGAGCGCCGCCCAATGGCTCGCCGATCACTTTATCGACAATACCCAGGCCCTTCAGACGCTCGGCAGTAATGCCCATGGCTTCAGCAGCATCCGGAGCCTTCTCGGAAGTTTTCCACAGAATCGAAGCGCAACCTTCCGGCGAAATCACCGCGTAGGTCGAGTACTGCAGCATGTTCAGCTGATCGCAGACGCCGATCGCCAATGCACCACCGGAACCACCTTCACCGATCACGGTGGCAATGATTGGGGTTTTCAGACGAGCCATGACGCGCAGGTTCCAGGCAATTGCTTCGCTCTGGTTGCGCTCTTCGGCGTCGATGCCTGGGTAAGCACCCGGGGTGTCGATGAAGGTCAGGATCGGCATTTTGAAACGCTCGGCCATTTCCATCAGACGGCACGCCTTGCGATAGCCTTCAGGACGGGGCATACCGAAGTTGCGGCGAACCTTCTCGCGCACTTCGCGGCCTTTCTGGTGACCGATGATCATCACCGGCTGGTCGTCCAGACGGGCAATGCCGCCAACGATCGCAGCGTCGTCGGAGAAGTGACGGTCGCCGTGCAGTTCGTCGAACTCGGTGAAGATGTGTTCGATGTAGTCCAGGGTATACGGACGTTTCGGGTGACGCGCCAGACGTGCGATCTGCCAGCTGGTCAGCTTGCCGAAGATGTCTTCGGTCAGCGTGCTGCTCTTGTCCTGCAGGCGGGAGATCTCATCGCCGATATTCAGCGAATTGTCATTACCGACCAAGCGCAACTCTTCGATCTTGGCTTGCAGGTCGGCGATCGGCTGTTCGAAATCTAGAAAATTCGGGTTCATAGGCGTCCGTCTTGGGTCGACCTTCCAAGAGAGCTTGGGCCGGCCGGTTGTCTATTCGCGCCCTACCTTAAGGGACAGGCGCGTTCAGGTCGAGATTAAAAATTTGGGTCAGGATCAGGCGCGTTCCAATGGTAAGGAATGGCACCTGACCGTCAACGGTATTGGAGGAAGACGTTGTCTCGCCCGAACTGGTCACGCAGGGCTTGAATCAAGGCATCCGCCGGATCGATCCGCCAGGTCTCGCCGAACTGCAACAAGGCCTTCGCATCGGGACTGGTGTACTCCATGGTGATCGGGCACGCGCCGCGGTGGCGCTTGAACAGCTCACCCAGCCAGCGTAGCTGATCGCCCTTCAAATCCTTGGTGTGCAATTTCAGGCGCAGGCTTTCGGCCAGGTTGGTGCGCGCATCTTCCATGCTCATCACGCGCTTGACCCGCAGCCGCAGGCCGCCAGAGAAGTCGTCATTGCTGACTTCGCCTTCGACCACCACCATCGCGTCGGTCTGCAACAGCGACTGCGCGGAGTGGAAGGCGTCGGCGAACAGCGAGGCTTCGATCCGGCCGGAGCGATCGTCGAGGGTGATGAAACCCATCTTGTCGCCCTTTTTGTTCTTCATCACTCTCAGGGCGATGATCATGCCCGCGACCGTCTGCGTATCGCGAGCCGGCTTCAGGTCGATGATGCGCTGACGGGCGAAGCGACGAATCTCGCCTTCATACTCGTCAATCGGGTGACCGGTCAGGTACAGGCCCAGGGTATCTTTCTCCCCTTTCAGGCGTTCCTTGAGGGTCAGTTCCTTGGCCTTGCGATGATTGGCGTAGACGTCGGCGTCTTCCTCGACAAACAGCCCGCCAAACAGGTCGGCGTGACCACTGTCGTGGGTGCGCGCGGTTTGTTCGGCAGCCTTGATCGCCCCTTCCATCGCGTTCAACAAGACCGCGCGGTTCTGGTCGATGCTGGCTTGATAGGCTTTGGGTTCGTCATGAAAATACGGGCCCAGACGATCCAGCGCGCCGCTGCGGATCAAACCGTCCAGGGTGCGCTTGTTGATCCGCTTGAGATCGACACGGGCGCAGAAATCGAACAGATCCTTGAACGGCCCGTCCTGACGCGCCTCGGTGATTGCTTCCACCGGCCCTTCGCCCACACCCTTGATTGCACCGAGGCCATAAATAATGCGGCCTTCGTCATTCACCGTGAACTTGAACTCCGAAGTATTCACATCCGGCGCGTCGAGACGCAGCTTCATGGTGCGAATTTCTTCGATCAAGGTCACGACCTTGTCGGTGTTGTGCATATCCGCCGACAGCACCGCGGCCATGAACGGCGCCGGGTAGTGGGCTTTCAGCCAGGCGGTCTGGTACGACACCAGGCCATACGCGGCGGAGTGGGATTTGTTGAAGCCGTAACCGGCGAACTTTTCTACCAGGTCGAAGATGTTACCGGCCAGGTCGGCATCGATATTGTTGGTGGCGCAACCCTCAATGAAACCGCCGCGTTGCTTGGCCATTTCTTCGGGTTTTTTCTTACCCATGGCTCGACGCAGCATGTCCGCACCGCCAAGGGTGTAACCGGCCATGACCTGGGCAATCTGCATCACCTGTTCCTGATACAGGATGATGCCGTAAGTCGGCGCCAGGACGGGCTTGAGGCCTTCGTACTGGTAATCCGAGTGCGGGTACGCGAGTTCCGCGCGACCGTGCTTACGGTTGATGAAGTCGTCCACCATGCCCGATTGCAACGGGCCCGGACGGAACAGGGCCACCAGTGCGATCAAGTCTTCCAGGCAGTCGGGCTTGAGCTTTTTGATCAGCTCTTTCATGCCGCGCGACTCGAGCTGGAACACCGCGGTGGTTTCAGCTTTTTGCAACAGCGTGTAGGTCGGTTTGTCGTCCAGCGGGATAAAGGCGATATCCAGCGGCGGCTCGTTGACCTTGGCGCGATCGCGGTTGATGGTTTTCAGCGCCCAGTCGATGACCGTTAGCGTCCGCAGCCCCAGGAAGTCGAACTTCACCAGACCGGCCGCCTCAACGTCATCCTTGTCGAACTGGGTTACCAGGCCATCGCCCGCTTCGTCGCAATAAATCGGCGAGAAGTCGGTCAGCTTGGTCGGCGCGATTACCACACCACCGGCGTGTTTGCCGACGTTACGCACAACACCTTCAAGCTTGCGCGCCATTTCCCAGATTTCCGCTGCCTCTTCATCGACCTTGATGAAGTCGCGCAGGATTTCTTCCTGCTCGTAAGCCTTTTCCAGGGTCATGCCGACTTCGAACGGAATCATCTTCGACAGACGATCCGCCAAACCGTAGGACTTGCCCTGCACCCGCGCCACGTCACGGACCACGGCTTTCGCCGCCATGGAACCGAAGGTGATGATCTGGCTAACCGCGTTACGGCCGTATTTTTCGGCCACGTAATCGATCACGCGGTCACGGCCGTCCATGCAGAAGTCGACGTCGAAGTCGGGCATGGAAACCCGTTCCGGGTTAAGGAAACGTTCAAACAGCAGGTCATATTCCAGCGGGTCGAGGTCGGTGATCTTCTGCACATAGGCCACCAGCGACCCGGCGCCCGACCCACGACCAGGACCGACCGGCACGCCGTTGCTCTTGGCCCACTGGATAAAGTCCATCACGATCAGGAAGTAACCGGGGAAGCCCATCTGGATGATGATATCCAGCTCGAAATTCAACCGGTCGACATAAACCTGACGCTTGGCTTCGTAGTCTTCAGTGGTGTCCTTGGGCAGCAGAACGGTGAGGCGCTCTTCCAGACCGTCGAAGGAAACCTTGCGGAAGTACTCGTCGATGGTCATGCCATCGGGAATCGGGAAGTTGGGCAGGAAGTGCTTGCCCAGCTTCACGTCGATGTTGCAGCGCTTGGCGATCTCGACGGTGTTTTCCAGCGCCTCGGGCAAGTCGCTGAACAGCTCGGCCATTTCCTCGGCGCTTTTGAGGTATTGCTGATCACTGTAATTCTTCGAACGCCGCGGATCGTCGAGGGCGCGGCCCTCACCGATGCACACGCGGGTTTCGTGGGCTTCGAAGTCTTCCTGCTTGATGAAGCGCACGTCGTTGGTCGCCACCAGCGGCGCACCGATCTTCGCCGCCAGCGCCACGGCGCCGTGCAGTTGTTCTTCGTCATTGGGGCGGCTGGTGCGCTGGACTTCCAGATAGAAGCGATCCGGGAACACCGCCATCCACTCGCGAGCCAGGGTTTCGGCTTCGTCCGGGTTGCCGCTGAGCATGGCCAGACCGATCTCGCCCTCTTTCGCCGCCGACAGCATGATCAAGCCTTCGCTGGCTTCAGCCACCCACTCGCGCTCGATGATCACCGAGCCATTGCGCTGGCCGTCGATGAAGCCACGGGAGATCAGCTCGGTGAGGTTGCGATAACCCACCGCATTCATCGCCAACAGGCTGATCCGGCTCAAGGAGTTGTCCGGATCCTTGTTCGACAGCCACAGGTCGGCGCCGCAGATCGGCTTGATCCCGGCACCCATGGCAGCTTTATAGAATTTGACCAGGGAACACATGTTGTTCTGGTCAGTGACCGCCACGGCAGGCATGTTCATGCCGACCAGGGTCTTGACCAGCGGTTTGATCCGCACCAGACCGTCGACCAGGGAATATTCAGTGTGCAGGCGTAGATGAACGAATGAAGCCGGCATAGTGATCCTGTCTAGAAACTAGAAACGTGAAGACAACAAGGCCCGGATTGTACCGGGCCTTGAGTAAAACATCAGCCTGCGACTAACTCCCGATCAGGTTTTCCCGCGCTTCATACGCCAAGCGCACCGGGGCGAACGAGCGACGATGGATTGGGGTAGGCCCCAAGCGGGCCAGCGCTTCCAGATGAACGGGTGTCGGGTAGCCTTTATGGCCTCCGATCCCGTAACCCGGATAAATCAGTTCGAATGCCGCCATTTCTCGATCACGGCTGACTTTGGCCAGAATCGATGCCGCGGCAATGGCCGGCACCTTGCCGTCGCCCTGAATCACCGCTTCGGCGCGCATCGAGAGCTTCGGGCAACGGTTGCCGTCGATCATCGCCAGTTTCGGCTGAATGTGCAGCCCTTCGACGGCACGCTGCATGGCCAGCATGGTGGCGTGAAGAATGTTCAGTTCGTCGATTTCTTCTACTTCAGCGCGAGCGACATACCAGCTCAGGGCCTTTTCGCAGATTTCGTCGTAAAGCGCATCACGGCGAGCTTCGGTAAGCTTCTTCGAGTCGTTGAGGCCCAGGATGGGGCGGCTCGGATCGAGGATCACTGCCGCCGTCACCACGGCGCCACACAGCGGGCCGCGACCGACTTCATCGACACCCGCCACCAGATCTTCAAGCTCATCGACTAGCATAAAATCCAGGCCCAGCTGCTTGCTTGCTTTGCTCATTATGCTCTGCCAATCAGGTTCAGTACCGCGTCCGCTGCCTGATTGGAGGCGTCCAAGCGCAGGGTTCGGTGGATTTCGTCAAAACCTCGGGTCTGCTCCTGGCCACCTTCGATCAGTGGCGACAGGGTCTGGGCCAAGGCCTCAACCGTCGCATCGTCCTGCAACAACTCCGGCACCAGCAGGCGCTGGGCCAGCAGATTCGGCAACGAGACGTAGGGACTCTTCACCATCCGTTTGAGAATCCAGAACGTCAGCGGTGCCAAGCGATAAGCGACCACCATCGGCCGCTTGTACAACAAGGCTTCCAGCGTAGCGGTGCCCGAAGCGATCAACACGGCATCGCAAGCAGCCAAGGCCAGATGGGACTTGCCGTCGAGCAAGGTCAGCGGCAGATCGCGACCGGCCAGCAGCTCTTCAAGCTGGGCCCGACGCTGCGGGCTCGCGCACGGCATGACGAACCGTACGCCCGGGCGCATGGCACGCACGCGCTGGGCGGTGTCGAGGAACAGCGCACCAAGGCGCCCGACCTCACCACCCCGGCTACCCGGCATCAGGGCGACCAGCGGCCCATCCGGCAAGCCAAGTTCGGCCCGCGCTGCGGCGCGATCAGCCTCAAGCGGAATCGCATCGGCCAGGGAATGGCCGACAAACCGCACCGGCACGCCCTTCTCTTCATAAAATTTAGCTTCGAACGGGAACAGCGTCAGCATCAGGTCGCAACCTTCGCGAATCTTCAGCACCCGCTTCTGTCGCCAGGCCCAGACCGACGGGCTGACGTAATGCACGGTCTTGATCCCGGCCTGACGCAGCTTGAGTTCGATATTGAGGTTGAAGTCCGGGGCATCGATACCGATGAACACGTCCGGCTTCTCGGCGATCAGGTCTGCGACCAGTTTCTTGCGACGTGCCAACAGCTCGCGCAAACGGCCCAGCACTTCCACCAGCCCCATGACAGAAAGGCGTTCCATCGGGAAATACGACGTCAAGCCTTCGGCCTGCATCAGCGGACCGCCGACACCGATGAACTCGACCGCCGGATGCTGAACCTTGAGTGCGCGCATGAGGCCCGCACCCAGAATGTCACCGGAAGCCTCTCCCGCCACCAGCGCAATACGCAAATTGGCCATGGTTAACGGGTGATGCCGCGGGTCGAAGACTGGATGGAGTCACGGAACACCGCGACTTCCGGGAACTGCAGCGAGGGTTCGGCCAGCTCGACAAGCGCCTGCTCGACCGTCAGGCCCTGGCGGTAAACCACCTTGTAGGCACGACGCAGCGCGTGGATCGCATCTTCGCTGAAACCGCGACGGCGCAGGCCTTCGAAGTTCATGCTGCGGGCTTCGGCCGGGTTGCCGAATACCGTCACATAGGCTGGAACGTCCTTGCCAATGGCAGTGCCCATGCCGGAAAAGCTGTGGGCGCCAATGTGGCAATACTGGTGAACCAGGGTAAAACCGGACAGGATCGCCCAGTCTTCAACGTGTACATGGCCCGCCAACGCGGTGTTGTTGACCAGGATGCAGTGGTTGCCGATAACGCTGTCGTGACCGATGTGGGCATAGGCCATGATCAGGTTGTGATCGCCCAGGGTCGTTTCCGAACGGTCCTGAATGGTCCCGCGGTGAATCGTCACGCCTTCACGGATAACGTTGTGGTCACCGATGACCAGACGGGTTTCTTCGCCCTTGTATTTCAGATCGGGCGTGTCCTCGCCTACCGAAGAAAACTGGTAGATGCGGTTGTGCTTACCGATTCGGGTCGGGCCCTTGAGAATCACATGCGGCCCGATCACTGTCCCCTCGCCGATTTCCACACCTGCGCCGACGATCGACCAAGGGCCGACTTCGACGTCGTCGGCCAGAATGGCCGTCGGATCGATGATTGCGCGAGGGTCAATCAAACTCATAGTTTGCGTTCCGCGCAGATGATTTCAGCGGAGCAGACTGGCTTGCCATCGACCGAAGCCTGGCATTCGAACTTCCAGATCTGACGCTTGCAGCTCAGGAACTTGGCTTCCAGGATCAACTGATCGCCCGGCAGCACAGGCTGACGGAAGCGCAGTTTGTCAGAGCCTACGAAGTAATAAAGCGTGCCGTCGGCAGGCTTCACGTCGAGCATTTTGAAACCAAGGATCCCGGCAGCCTGAGCCATCGCTTCGATGATCAATACGCCCGGCATGATTGGATGCGCAGGGAAGTGACCATTGAAGAACGGTTCGTTGATGCTGACATTCTTGTAGGCGCGAATGCGCTTGCCTTCCACATCCAGATCCACGACCCGGTCCACCAGCAGGAACGGGTAACGGTGAGGCAGGTATTCGCGAATCTCGTTGATGTCCATCATTTCGGGGGGGAAGCCTATGTAAAGATTGGGAGCGCGCGACTGACGCGCACTCCTCTAGCAAATCAAGGAGGCAGTCTAGCGGCTGTGCACACTTGATATGGAAATGGTATCAGCCATCTGATGAAGCATTACCGTCAGGGGTCACGTCCCCTACACGCTTTTCCAGCTGTCGCAGTCGTCGCGCGATGTCATCGAGCTGACGGATACGTGCCGCGCTTTTGCGCCATTCGGCTGCCGGTTGCATCGCCGTACCGGAAGAATAGGAACCCGGCTCGGTAATCGAGTGGGTCACCATGGTCATCCCGGTCAGGAAAACGTTGTCGCAAATCTCGATATGTCCCACCAGCCCTACGCCACCGGCGAGCATGCAATGCTTGCCGATTTTGGTGCTGCCGGAGATCCCCACACAGGCGGCCATGGCGGTGTGATCACCGACCTGGACGTTGTGAGCGATCTGAATCTGGTTGTCGAGCTTCACACCATTGCCGATAACGGTATCGGCCAGTGCGCCGCGATCGATAGCAGTATTTACGCCTATTTCCACGTCATCGCCGATCGAG
This sequence comes from Pseudomonas sp. GM79, assembly GCF_000282495.1. GTDB lineage: Bacteria > Pseudomonadota > Gammaproteobacteria > Pseudomonadales > Pseudomonadaceae > Aquipseudomonas. Next base: position 2,891 of record NZ_AKJE01000059.1, on the reverse strand, counting down.
ACACCGCCGATCTGGGCGATTTTCTGCCAGACACCTTTCTCGTTGGCAAAACCGAAGCCTTCACCGCCGAGCACGGCACCGGATTGAATCACCACCCGTTTACCGATGCGCACATCGTGATACAGCGTGACGCGCGGGGCCAACCAGCCGCCTTCGCCGATTTCGCAGCGCACACCGATGAAGCAATGAGCTCCAACGGTCACACCTGCGCCAATACGCGCTGCACTTTCGATGACCGCAAAGGCACCGATGCTCGCCGCTGGATCGACCACTGCGTCCGCTGCCACCACCGCTGTCGGATGAATACCGGCAGGCGCCTTGGGTTTGGGATCGAACAAGTGGGAAACGCGCGCGTAGGCCAGATACGGATCCGGCACCACCAGTGCATCACCGGCAAAACCTTCTGCGTCAGCGGCCTTCAGCAATACGGCTGCGGCCCGACTGTCAGCCAGGTATTTACGGTATTGAGGATTTGCCAGAAAGCTCAACTGAGCTGGGCCAGCCTCTTGCAAAGTGGCTAGCCCAGTAATTGCTTTCTTCGGGTCGCCACGCAAGGTGGCGCCGAGGAACTCGGCCAACTGGCCGAGCTTTATAGTCGCTGTCATGGGTTACTTCAGCTGATTCATGCGCTCGATAACCTGGCGAGTGATGTCGTACTGAGGCTTGACATCAATCACTGCGCCACGCTCGAAGACCAGGTCAAAGGCACCTTTCTTGATGACTTCTTCCACAGCGCTGTCCAGTTTCGGCTTGAGCTGCTTCAGCATTTCACGGTCGGCAACGGCTTTGGCTTCGTTCAATTCCTTGGACTGGAACTGGAAATCACGGGCCTTTTGCTTGAACTCGAGTTCCAGACGTTCGCGCTCGCCTTGCTGCATCTTGTCGCCACCGGCCATCAGACGGTCCTGAATACCCTTGGCGCTGCTTTCCAGGCTCTTGAGCTTGGTCAGTTGCGGGCCAAACTTCTTCTCGGCATCCACGGCGTATTTTTTCGCCGCGTCAGATTCCAGCAGTGCCATCTGATAATTCAGAACGGCGATTTTCATATCGGCAAAAGCCGGTCCTGCAACCAGTACGGTCGCCAGGAGAACCAATTGAGTCAACTTACGCACGATGCACTCCTACAAAATCCATTGTCGTTATCTTGGGTCAGATGCTTAGAACGTCTGGCCGAGGGAGAATTGGAACACTTGAGTTTCAGCGTCATCCGGTTTCTTGACCGGCATCGCCAGTGCGAAGCTCAAAGGACCGAGCGCGGTAACCCATGTCACGCCGATACCAACGGAACTGGCCATGTTGCTAAGGCTAATGTCGTTGCACTGCGTATTGGACTTCGAACCGTCAGCGTTCCTGGTCTCTTTGCACGTCGAGTCGAACACGTTACCCACGTCCCAGAATACCGAAGTACGCAGGGAACGCTGATCCTTGACGAACGGCAGAGGGAACAGAACCTCAACACCGCCCTGGATCAGGACATTACCACCGAATGGCAGTGGATCCTGGTCAGGATCTCGAGACGTACCCGGGTTAGTGCCCTGGCTTGGCGTACTGCGAGGACCAAGGGTACTGTCCTTGAAGCCACGAACCGAGTTGAAACCACCAGCATAGTAGTTTTCATAGAACGGCAGGCCGTCGGTCGAACCGTAACCATCGCCGTAACCCAGTTCAGTGTGCAGGCGCATGGTGTAGTTTTCAGTCAATGGCTGGAACAACTGGCCACGGTAATCAAGTTTGAAGAACGACAAGTCGCTGCCAGGGGTGGTGGCTTCCAGAGTCAGGCTCTGGGAACGACCACGGGTCGCCAATACACCTTTGTTCAGCGTGGACTCGGACCAACCGGCCGAGGCCTTGAAGTTCAGGTAATTGTCGCCTTCCTGATTAACGAAGTCGAAAATCTCATCAACCGTGTATCGGCCAGTCTTGATCTTGTCCTGTTGCGCGGTCAGGCCGAAGGTCAGGCGCGAAGTCTCACTGATCGGGTAGCCGACGCTCACGCCCGCACCCAGGCTGTCTACGGCATAGCTGGCCACGTCGACGTCGAGGTCGTCGTAGTCAGTAGTGCGGTAGAAAGCGTTGTAACCCAGGCTCACACCGTCAGCAGTCCAGTACGGGTCGACATAACCGAAGTTATAGCGGCTCTGGTATTCACTGCGGGTCAAACCGACGCTGACCTTGTTACCGGTACCCAGGAAGTTGTTCTGGGTGATCGAACCACCAAGGATCAGACCGGCACTCTGGGCGAAACCGACGCTGGCGGTAATCGAGCCGGACGCCTGCTCTTCAACGCTGTAGTTCACATCAACCTGGTCATCGACACCGGGCACGGCCGGCGTCTCGACGTTGACTTCCTTGAAGAAGCCCAGACGTTCCAGACGTGTCTTGGATTGATCGATCAGGTAAGTCGAAGCCCAACCGCCTTCCATCTGACGCATTTCACGGCGCAGCACTTCGTCTTCGGACTTGGTGTTGCCACGGAAGTTGATACGGTTCACATAAGCACGCTTGCCCGGATCGACAGCGAACGTGATATCGACCGTGTGATCGTCATCGTGAGGCTGAGGCACGCCGTTGACGTTAGCGAAGGTGTAACCCTCGTTACCCAAGCGACGGGTGATCAGTTCGGACGTGGTGGTCATCAGCTTGCGCGAGAACACCTGGCCTTTCTCAACCAGCAGCAGGGACTTGATCTGGTCTTCAGGGACTTTCAGGTCACCGCTGAGCTTGACGTCACGAACGGTGTACTTCTCGCCTTCGTTGACGTTGACGGTGATGTAGACGTGTTTCTTGTCCGGGGTGATGGACACCTGGGTCGAAGCGATATCCATATTGATATAGCCGCGATCCAGATAGTAGGAGCGCAGACGCTCCAGGTCACCGGAGAGTTTTTCACG
>NZ_AKJE01000058.1 GCF_000282495.1 Pseudomonas sp. GM79 | reverse complement strand
CCAGCGCCAGCCACATCTCGGCGGGCATCGCCGGTTTTTCGGTAAGGGTGAAGGTCGCGCCCTGATGCAGGGTGTTCCACCACTCCACCGAGTACTTGATGATCGGGATGTTGATCACGCCGACGATTGCCAGCACCGCGCAGGCCTTGGCCGCACTATCACGATTGCTGATGGCGTTGCCCAGCGCAATAAGACCGAAGTACAGAAACAGCAGAATCAGCATGGACGTAAGTCGCGCATCCCAGACCCACCACGAACCCCAGGTCGGCTTGCCCCAGATCGCACCGGTGACCAGCGCCACGGCAGTCATCCAGGCGCCGATGGGCGCGGCGCATTGCAGGGCGACGTCGGCCAGCTTCATCTTCCAGACCAGCCCGACGATGCCGCACACGGCCAGCATCACGTAAATGGACTGCGCCAGCATGGCGGCTGGAACATGGATGTAGATGATGCGAAAGCTGTTGCCTTGCTGGTAGTCCGGCGGCGCGAAGGCCAGCCCCCAAACCACGCCGATGCTGATCAGCAGCAACGCCGCGACGCTCAGCCATGGCAGCAGTTTGCCACTGATGCCGTAAAACCATTTGGGCGAGCCGAGCTTATGAAACCAGGTCCAGTTCATTGCTGTTTCCATCACGGTTGCTGCTCGTCATCACGAAGCAGCCAAAGGGTCTTTACTGGTTAAAAAATAACCAGACCTCATTATTCGCCGACGCTGATCTTCAGGCCAGCAGCTATTGCAAAAGGTGTCAGGGTTATCGCCAGGGCGGTCAGGCTACCAAGCCACAAGAGATAACCGGTCGCCGGCATGCCCTGCAATGCCGCCTGCAAGGCGCCACTGCCGAGAATCAACACCGGGATGTACAGCGGCAGAATCAGCAGCGCCAATAACAGGCCACCGCGCTTCAATCCTACCGTCAACGCCGCGCCCACCGCACCGAGCAGGCTCAGCACCGGTGTACCGAGCAATAAAGAAAGCAGCAACACCGGCAGACAGGCGGCAGGCAAACCAAGCATCAACGCCAGCAAGGGTGCGAGCAAAACCAGGGCCAGGCCGGAAAACGCCCAGTGTGCCAGCACCTTGGCCAAAACCAGAATAGGCAGGGGGTGCGGCGAAAGGACCCACTGCTCAAGCGAGCCATCTTCGAAATCACTGCGAAAGAGCCCATCCAGCGAGAGCAAGACCGATAAAAGCGCTGCCACCCAGACCAGCCCCGGGGACAAGGTTTGCAACAATTGAGGCCCGGCGCCGACCGCCAACGGGAACAAAGAGACGACGATGGCGAAGAACACCAGCGGATTCGCCAGTTCGGCAGGACGGCGGAACAGCAAACGTGCCTCGCGGGCGACCAACAGGCCGAAAACACTCATACGGCCCAGTTCCCCAAATCAATGTCACGATAGCCGGCAGGCATCCGGGTGAGCGTGTGGTGAGTGGTGAGGACCACCATGCCACCCCGTTCGCAGTGCGCCGCCAGGTGTTCTTCGAGTTGCGCCACGCCTTGTTTGTCGAGCGCGGTAAACGGCTCATCGAGGATCCAAAGCGGCGGGCTGTCCAGATACAAGCGCGCCAACGCGACGCGGCGTTGCTGGCCAGCAGACAGAGTATGGCAGGGAACATCCTCGAAACCGCGCAGCCCCACCGCCGTCAGCGCCTGCCAGATCGCCTCATGGGAGGCCGGTTGATGCAAGGCGCAGAGCCAACTGAGGTTTTCCTCAGGGGTCAGCAGGTCCTTGATGCCGGCGGCATGGCCGATCCACAACAGGTTGCGCGCCAGTTCGCTGCGCTGTTCGTTCAGTGGCAAGCCGTTGAGCAGCACCTGCCCGGCAGTCGGATGCATCAAGCCGCAAAGCAGACGTAAAAGGCTGGTCTTGCCGCTGCCGTTGGGGCCGCTGATCTGTACCATTTCGCCACTGGCCAGTCTCAATTCGAGATTTTCGAAGAGCAGCCGAAGGTCTCGCTCACAGGCAAGGGCAACGGTTTGCAGGACAGGACTGGTCAAGAGATCACGGGCCTTTTGCGGTTCAAGTCGGCGGCAGAGCGGCCGCTAAAGAGATGCAGCATAGATGCATTGGCGGCTTGTTCTAGAGAGCTAGGTCAAACAAATGCAATGTTTTCGCCACTCCCCGAAGACGGGCGGCATTATACATGCCATGCCCCACTCTAAAGAGCGCAATTTCCACAGGTTGTGACCGCATATGACAGGCGAAATGAACATCCTCCCGCTGCCGCCGACCACGCCCGCGATTTCGCGGCCGCTGGTGGTGAGTGGTGATCTACTCAAGCTGCTGACGCCGATGGAGGGCCTGATCTCCGTTGGGCAAACCGCCAAGGCTGAAGTGCTGTCGCTCAAGCAGACGGATCAGACCTTTCAACTGTTGCTCAAGGTCACCCTCGACAACGGCCGCCAGACCACGGTCCAGGCCACCAGCGCTCAGCCGTTGCCCCAAGGCACCAGCCTGGCGATTACCCAGCCATCGGCGGGCAACCTGGCAGTCACGGTGCAACAAGCCATCGCCTCCAGCGTCGCGACGCTCACCCGCATCGACACGGCGCAACTGCCGGTAGGCACCTTGCTGCAAGGCAAAGTACTGACCTCTCAGGTAATGCCGCAGGTGCCGGGTCAGCCGACGGTGTTTCGCTCGATGGTGAGCCTGCTCAATACCGCGCTGAGTGGCAGCACGCTGAGCATCGACAGCCCGACGCCACTGCGCATCGGTACATTGCTGAGCGCCTTGGTGCAGGACACCCAGACCCTGAAATTCGTCCCGTTGAGCAGCCGTCAGGAACAGTTGGCGGTGACGCAGCAATTGGTCAGCCAGCAAAGTCGCCAGGGCTCTCTGGATGGCTTGCTTAAAGTCCTGCAAAACCTGCCGCCATCGGATCAGACCTCCAGCGCCCTGCGCGCCGCCGTGGACAAATTGCTCGCCGGCCTGCCGGACGTTCAGCAATTGAGTACACCCAAAGGTCTGGCCCAGGCGTTGGCCAACAGCGGTCTGTTCCTTGAAGCGAAACTGCTGACCGGGCAAAACCCGACGCTGACGCCAGACATGAAGGGCGACCTGCTCAAGCTGATCGCGCAACTGACGCCGGGCCTGCCGGCCAATACCAATCTCAACGCGATCATCGCCGCCAATACACTGGCGCAAACGCTGCCCAGCTTCGTGCGCAGCGCCTTGGGAATGCTTGGGCAAGTCAGCGCCAAACCGTTGCCGACCAGTTTCCCGCTCCCCGAGCGCCTGCTGCAAAGTCAGGACGGTGAAGGCGATCTGGAACACTTGCTGCGTTTGGCAGCAGCGGCCGTCTCGCGCCTGCAAAGCCATCAACTGTCGAGCCTGGAACAGACCGGCCTCACCGACGACGGTCGGCTGCTTAGCACCTGGCAACTGGAAATCCCCATGCGCAACCTGCAGGACATCGTGCCATTGCAGGTCAAATTCCAGCGCGAAGAAGCACCTGAGAAAGAACAACCGCACGAACGCCGCGACGAACACGAACCCAAGCAACAATTGTGGCGAGTCGATCTGGCGTTCGACATGGAGCCGCTGGGGCCATTGCAGATTCAGGCCCAACTGATCAAAGGCAGCCTCTCCAGTCAGTTGTGGGCCGAGCGGCCGTACACCGCGAGCCTGATCGAAAGCAATCTGGCCGGGCTGCGCGAACGGCTGCTGGCATCAGGCCTGAACGTCGGCGACCTGGATTGCCACCTCGGCACACCGCCACAAGGCCCTCAAACCCGCCTCGAACAACGCTGGGTCGACGAAACCGCATGAACAAATCCACCGCACCGCGCCAAGCCATCGCCCTCAAATACGACGGCAGCCACGCCCCGACCCTCACCGCCAAGGGAGACGAGGAACTGGCCGAAGAAATCCTGCAGATTGCCCGGGATTATGAAGTGCCGATCTACGAAAACGCCGAGCTGGTGAGATTGCTGGCGCGGATGGAATTGGGAGAGAGTATTCCGCAGGAGTTGTATCGCACGATTGCGGAGATTATTGCGTTTGCGTGGAATTTGAAGGGCAAGTTTCCCGAGGGGCATGATCCGCATGCGCCGATGGTGGAGAAGGATGTGACTGATCGCGGGGACGATTATTGATGTGTTGAATGCAAAAGATCGCAGCCTCGTTTCACTCGACAGCTCCTACAGGGTGTACACCATCCCAATGTAGGCGCTGTCGAGTGAAACGAGGCTGCGATCTTTTGATCTTCTCAGCTTCTGTGCAACTTGCTCATCAACTCCGCCTCAGCCTGGGTCAATCCGCAGGACTGCGTCAGCTCACTGACGCTCGCGCCCATCCCCACCAGCCGTGCTGCCTGGGCGAATGAAAGGCTCGACGGATCACGCTGCTCCAGCTGCGCCAGTTTGTCCGGCAACGGCCCGACGACGGCGCGCAGTTCGTGCAGGTCTTCACCCATGCGCACGTTGCCGTTCTGGTAATCGTCGACACGTTTGGCCAGGTCCTTGATGCGCTGATCGCGCAGCGCATCGCCCTCGACCTGTTGCGCGGCGATCCGCCGCTGAGCGCGGATGTACGCCATGAACATCGCCAGCGTGCCTGCCCATAAAAGGAACAGGACAATGACAGCCACCTCAAGAATCAATCAGATACTCTCCAGTTCCGACCATTCTTCTTCGCTCATCATCTTGTCCAGCTCGACCAGGATCAGCAGTTCGTTGTTCTTGTTGCACACGCCTTGAATGAACTTGGCGGACTCTTCGTTACCGACGTTCGGCGCGGTCTCGATTTCCGACTGACGCAGGTAAACCACTTCAGCCACGCTGTCGACCATGATCCCGACCACTTGCTTGTCGGCTTCGATGATGACGATACGGGTGTTGTCGCTGATCTCGGCATTCATCAGGCCGAAGCGCTGACGGGTGTCGATCACGGTGACCACGTTACCGCGCAGGTTGATGATGCCCAGCACGTAGCTCGGAGCACCCGGGACCGGGGCGATTTCGGTGTAGCGCAGGACTTCCTGAACGCGCATCACGTTGATGCCGTAGGTTTCGTTGTCCAGCTTGAAGGTTACCCATTGCAGGATCGGATCTTCAGAACCTTTTGCATTCGTCGCTTGACTACTCATACCCTGACCCCTCGAAAAACCGCTTCTGGCGGTGTGTGTTCTGTAGGCAGCATTCAACAATGCCGTCGCATACTTGTTATGTCGGCAGCTATGTCGGTTTGTGAAGTGGCTTGCTGCCGCTCATGTGCTTTGCCCCGCCGCTGGCGATCAACTCGGCCAGGGCAGAAACGTCCAGCAGCGCACACATGTGCTCAATCACCGTGCCGGCGAGCCATGGCCGCTGACCTCGATGACTTCTCCATTTGATTTCGTTCGGGTCCAGGCGCAATGAGCGGCTGACCTGATGCACCGCCAGCCCCCACTCGTAGCCCTGAACCGAAATAACGTATTGCAGGCCTTGGCGGAAATCATCGCGGTAGCGGTCCGGCATGACCCAACGCGCGGTATCCAGCACTTTCAGGTTGCCGGCCTGGCTCGGCAGGATCCCAAGGAACCATTCCGGCTGGCCGAACAACGGCGTCAGCTCGTGACCGGCCAGGGAATAAATCGATCCCAGGCACACCAGTGGCACCGCCAGGGTCAACCCGGCGACGTCGAACAACAGGCATTCGAAGGGCTCGGCAGCCCATGCCGGACGACCGTCGGTTTCCACCGGTGGCGGCGTGTTGCTGGGCGGCAGATGAACTTCAACCACCGGCGGCACCAACGCTTGCAGCAGGGGTGCAATCGTCGACACGGGCGCCAGAATCGGTGCCGGTGCTTCGATCACGGCCACCGCTGCTTTCACCACTGGCGCAACGATGGGTGCAGCGGCCACGGCCGGTTTCTGCGCATCACGGGCCTGCTCTTCAAGCACGGCAGCCTGGAACTCATCCAGCGCGGCCTCAACCTCGATAACCTCGACAACCTCGGGCAGCGCCTCGATTTCTGGCGGCAACTCTTCGGTCGCGTCCTGCAGCAATGCGTCCAGATAGGACTGGAGGGCCAGTTGCGGACGCGAGGTGATCTTCACCGGCCGATTCATGCGCACACCATCGTAGGAGCTGCCGAAGGCTGCGATCGTTTGGCGGATTCGAAGATGTCACAAAGCAAGATCAAAAGATCGCAGCCTGCGGCAGCTCCTACAGGGATTGAGTTCATCTCACGCCACCTGCGCAACAAGTTGCGCCGCCAGCAAATGCTTGAGCAGTGCGCGATAAGCGAGAACGCCACGGCTCTTGCCGTCGAATTGTGAAGGCGTCAGCCCTGCCCGGCTCGCGTCACGCAAGCGGGTGTCGATCGGAATGTAGCCTTGCCAGATTTCTTCCGGGTACTTGTCGCGCAGCACGCGAAGGGTGCCGAGGGACGCCTGGGTGCGGCGGTCGAACAGGGTCGGCACGATGCTGAACGGCAGCGCCTGTTTGCGCGAGCGGTTGATCATCGCCAGGGTGTTGACCATGCGTTCCAGGCCTTTGACCGCCAAGTGTTCGGTCTGCACCGGAATCACCAACTGCTGACTGGCCGCCAAGGCATTGACCATCAGCACACCGAGCAACGGCGGGCTGTCGATCACCGCGTAATCGAAGTCCTGCCACAACTGCGCCAGGCTCTTGGCGATCACCAGGCCCAAACCACTCTGGCCCGGCGACTGGCGCTCAAGGGTTGCCAGCGCGGTGCTCGATGGCAACAGGGAAATGCGTTCGTCACTGGTGGGCATCAGCAACTGACCGGGCAGGCCTTGCGGCACACTGCCCTTGTGCAGAAACAAGTCGTAGCTGCTGTGTTCCAGGCTGTCGGGGTCGTAACCGAAGTAGCTGGTCATGGAGCCGTGGGGGTCGAGATCGACCACAACCACGCGCTTGCCCGCCTCAGCCAGCAAACCGGCTAAGGCGATGGAGGAAGTGGTTTTACCGACACCACCCTTTTGATTGGCGACTGCCCAGACTCTCATTCGGATTGTTCCTCCCGGTCGAAAAGGTTGACCGAGAAATAGCTCAACGTATTAATGCGGGTGACGGAGAATTGACGGCGCTCTCTCGTCCCGGCGACTTGACCGGAGCCGGTGCAGTTTGTGTGCCAGCCCGCTTCAACGCGGCATCCGGTTGTGCATGAGCCGTTCCGGTACCCGTGAGGCTGCGGCGTACATCGAGATTTCGTGAAACCACCAACACCACCCGACGGTTGCGCGCCCGGCCTTCGGCGGTGGCGTTATTGGCCACCGGCTGGAACTCACCGTAACCCACCGACGCCAGACGACCGGGGTTCACACCCTGCATCGCCAGCATGCGCACGATGCTTGCCGAACGGGCCGAGGACAGTTCCCAGTTGGTCGGGTATTGCGCGGTGCGAATCGGCTGATCGTCGGTAAAACCTTCGACGTGGATCGGGTTGTCGAACGGCCTCAGGATCGCGGCGACCTTATCGATAATGTTGAAGGCGATGTCGCTGGGCATTGCATCGCCGCTGCCGAACAACAGGCTGGAATTGAGCTCGATCTCGACCCACAACTCATTGCCGCGCACGGTCATCTGGTTGGAACTGATCAAGTCGCCGAACGCCGCGCTGATGTCATCGGCAATGCTTTTGAGCGGATCGTTGGCAGCCTGGGCGATGCCAGCGTCAATCTGTTCGCTGTCCTTGACCAGCGGCTTGGCCGGGGTCACGGTCTTCGGTCGCTCGTCACCAATCGGGATCGGCTTGAGGGCGCGATCGGAATCGGTAAACACCCCGATCAGCGCCTCGGAAATGACCTTGTACTTGCCTTCGTTGATCGAAGAAATCGAGTACATCACCACGAAGAAAGCGAACAGCAACGTAATGAAGTCGGCGTAGGAAACGAGCCAGCGTTCATGGTTTACGTGTTCTTCAGGTTGCCGACGACGAGCCATGAGGTTATTCCCTTAATCCATGAAGCCCTGAAGCTTCAACTCGATGGAGCGAGGGTTTTCACCTTCGGCGATCGACAGAATCCCTTCCAGCAACATCTCGCGATAACGCGACTGCCGCAACGCGATGGACTTGAGCTTGGCGGCAACCGGCAGCAATATCAGGTTGGCACTGGCCACGCCATAGATGGTGGCGACAAAGGCGACGGCAATGCCGCTGCCCAGCTGCGATGGATCGGCCAGGTTGCCCATGACATGGATCAGGCCCATTACCGCACCGATGATGCCGATGGTCGGCGCGTAGCCGCCCATGCTTTCAAAAACTTTGGCGGCTTCGATGTCACGGCTTTCCTGGGTGTAGAAATCCACTTCCAGAATGCTGCGAATCGCTTCCGGCTCGGCACCGTCCACCAGCAGTTGCAGGCCTTTGCGCGAGTAGCTGTCAGGTTCGGCGTCGGCCACCCCTTCCAGACCGAGCAAACCTTCCTTGCGGGCAGTCAGGCTCCAGTTCACGACGCGATCGATGCCGCCGGCCAGATCCACACGCGGTGGAAACAGAATCCAGGCGAGAATCTGCATGGCGCGCTTGAAGGCGCTCATCGGTGATTGCAGCAGCGCTGCGCCAACGGTCCCGCCGAGTACGATCAACGCTGCCGGGCCGTTGGCCAACGCGCCGAGGTGACCGCCTTCAAGGTAGTTGCCGCCAATGATGGCGACAAACGCCATGATGATCCCGATAAGGCTGAGTACATCCATCAGAGACACGCCTCGACCAGGTGACGGCCGATATCGTCCAGGCTGTACACCGCGTCCGCGAGCTCGGCTTTGACGATCGCCATTGGCATGCCGTAGATCACGCAGCTGGCTTCATCCTGAGCCCAGATCGCACTGCCGCCCTGCTTGAGCAGACGCGCGCCTTCGCGACCGTCGGCGCCCATGCCGGTGAGTACCACCGCCAGAACTTTGTCGCCGTAGGATTTGGCCGCGGAACCGAAGGTGATGTCTACGCAAGGCTTGTAGTTCAGACGTTCATCGCCCGGCAGGATTTTCACCGCACCACGGCCGTCGATCATCATCTGCTTGCCACCCGGCGCCAGCAGCGCCAGGCCCGGACGCAGGATGTCGCCATCCTCGGCTTCCTTGACGCTGATGCGGCACAGCTTGTCCAGACGCTCGGCGAAGGCCTTGGTGAAGGCTGCCGGCATGTGCTGGATCAATACGATCGGTGCCGGGAAGCTGGCCGGCAACTGCGTCAGTACCCGTTGCAGGGCAACCGGGCCACCGGTGGAGGTGCCGATGGCGACCAGTTTGTAGGCTTTGCGTTTCGGCGCTGGCGACGCCGGCGTCGCTGCATGGCTGCGAGCCGGAATCGGTGCCGGGGCCAGACGCGCAGGCGCACTGCTGCTGCCGTAGCTGCTGACGCTCGAAGGCGCAGGCGTCGGGGCTGGTGCGGCCACTGGAGCCGGGGCACTGTAGGCGCCGACACGACGGTTACTGCGCGAGATACTGAGAATCTTCTCGCACAGCAGTTGCTTGACCTTCTCCGGGTTACGCGAGATGTCTTCAAAATTTTTCGGCAGGAAATCCACCGCGCCAGCGTCCAGCGCATCGAGGGTGACCCGTGCGCCTTCGTGAGTCAGCGAGGAGAACATCAACACCGGGGTCGGGCAGCGCTGCATGATGTGCCGCACTGCCGTGATGCCATCCATCATCGGCATCTCGTAGTCCATGGTGATCACGTCTGGCTTGAGCGCCAGTGCCTGATCGATCGCCTCTTTGCCGTTGGTCGCCGTACCGACGACCTGGATATTGGAATCCGCTGAAAGAATTTCCGAGACGCGGCGGCGGAAAAACCCCGAATCGTCCACCACCAGGACTTTGACTGCCATAAACACTCCGTTAGACGGGGCGAGGCTCAGTCGCCCCGCTCCCCCAGAATCAAATACGCCGTGCGGCGTAACGCTTGAGCATGCTCGGAACATCGAGAATCAGTGCAATGCGGCCGTCACCCGTAATGGTGGCGCCGGACATGCCCGGGGTTCCCTGGAGCATTTTGCCCAATGGCTTGATGACCACTTCTTCCTGGCCCACCAGTTGATCGACGACGAAGCCGATCCGCTGAGTGCCCACCGAAAGGATCACCACATGGCCTTCGCGCTGCTCTTCGTGAGCGGCGGAGCTGACCAGCCAGCGCTTGAGGTAAAACAGCGGCAGCGCCTTGTCCCGCACGATCACCACTTCCTGGCCGTCCACCACGTTGGTGCGCGACAGGTCGAGGTGGAAGATCTCGTTGACGTTCACCAGCGGGAACGCGAACGCCTGGTTGCCGAGCATGACCATCAGCGTCGGCATGATCGCCAGGGTCAACGGGACCTTGATGACGATCTTCGAGCCCTTGCCCTTGGTCGAGTAGATATTGATGGTGCCATTGAGCTGGGCGATCTTGGTTTTCACCACGTCCATGCCCACGCCGCGCCCGGAGACGTCGGAAATCTCGGTCTTGGTCGAGAACCCCGGAGCGAAGATCAGGTTGAAGCAATCGGTCTCGCTGAGACGGTCCGCCGCATCCTTGTCCATCAGACCTTTCTTCACGGCGATACCGCGCAGAACATCCGCGTCCATGCCTTTACCATCATCGGAGATGGACAGCAGGATATGGTCGCCTTCCTGTTCCGCGGACAGAATCACCTTGCCGCTGCGAGGCTTGCCCATCGCTTCGCGCTCAGCCGGCTCTTCAATACCGTGGTCGACCGAGTTGCGCACCAAGTGGACCAGCGGGTCGGCCAGGGCCTCGACGAGGTTCTTGTCGAGGTCGGTTTCTTCGCCGACCAGCTCCAGGTTGATCTCTTTCTTGAGCTGGCGAGCCAGGTCGCGAACCAGACGCGGGAAGCGCCCGAAGACTTTCTTGATCGGCTGCATCCGGGTCTTCATGACCGCGGTTTGCAGGTCGGCCGTGACCACGTCGAGGTTCGACACGGCCTTGGACATGGCTTCGTCGCCGCTGTTGAGGCCCAGGCGGACCAGGCGGTTACGCACCAGTACCAGCTCGCCGACCATGTTCATGATCTCGTCGAGACGCGCGGTATCGACCCGCACGGTGGTCTCGGCTTCGCTGGCCGGTTTTTCCGGTGGCGGTGCGGCCGGGGCACGAGCAGGTGCCGGTGCAGCAGCGGCGGCCGGTTTCGGCGCTTCGGCTTTGGGCTCGGGCGCTCTGGCCACAGGTTTCGCAACCGGTGCTGGCGCCTTGGCGACAGGAGCAGAAACCACTGCGCCAGTGCCCACCTCGGTGAACTTGCCCTTGCCATGCAATTCGTCGAGCAGCGATTCGAACTCGTGATCGGAGATCAGATCGTCGCCGGCCGCTTTAGCGGTTGGCGCAGCCGGGGCCGGAGCCGAAGCAATCGCCGACTCCAATGCATCGACCGCAAAGTTACCCTTGCCGTGCAACTGGTCGAGCAGTGCTTCGAACTCGTCGTCGGTAATATCGGAGCTGTCGCCTGCCGCTTTCGGGGCCGCCGGTGCGGCGGGCGCCGCGACTACTGCATCGACGGCGAACTGGCCTTTGCCGTGCAATTGATCGAGCAACGACTCGAACTCGGCATCGGTGATTTCGTCGCTGGCCGAGGCATCGCTGGTCGGCACTGGCGCAGCCGCTGGAGCCTCGGCTTGAGCCTTGACGGCATTCAGCGAGTCCAGCAGTTGTTCGAATTCGTTATCCGTGATGTCGCCCGATTCTTCAGCGGCAGGCTCTTCCACCACCTCGGCGACTGGTGCCGACTCATCGGCGGTTTGCGGCTCGGCCAGACGGGCCAACGCTGCAAGCAACTCAGGCGTGGCAGCCGTAATTGGGCTACGTTCGCGGACTTCGCTGAACATGCCGTTCACCGCGTCCAGTGCTTCGAGAACCACGTCCATCAGTTCCGAGTCGACGCGTCGTTCACCCTTGCGCAGGATGTCGAACACGTTCTCGGCGATGTGACAGCACTCCACCAACTCGTTGAGCTGGAGGAAGCCGGCGCCCCCTTTTACAGTGTGAAAACCGCGAAAAATTGCATTGAGCAAATCCGCATCATCCGGTCGGCTTTCAAGCTCGACCAGCTGTTCGGACAGTTGCTCTAGAATCTCGCCGGCCTCAACCAGGAAATCCTGAAGGATCTCTTCATCGGCGCCGAAGCTCATTAAGGGGGGTGCTCCTAAAGGTCTAAAAACCTAAAAAACCTAAAATGCTAAAACTCTAAAATCCTAGGCTGGATAACAAATCGTCCACATCGTCCTGACCGGACACAACGTCTTCTCTTTTATCGGCATGAATCTGCGGACCTTCACCCTGAGAGAGATGTTTTTGCGGATCTTTTTCAGCCAGCATCGCTTCACGGTCATGTTCGATGCCCGCAAAGCGGTCGACCTGACTGGCCATGAGCACGAGCTTGAGCAGGTTGCTTTCAACTTCGGTGACCAACTGGGTCACGCGCTTGATCACCTGACCGGTGAGGTCCTGGTAATCCTGGGCCAGCAGAATGTCGTTGAGGTTGCTCGACACGACGCGGTTGTCTTCACTGCTGCGGGTCAGGAAACCGTCGACCCGCCGGGCCAGCTCGCGGAACTCTTCGGCCCCGACTTCGCGACGCATGAACCGTCCCCAATCCGTGCTCAGCGCCTGAGCTTCGTCGCTCAGGCTGTTGATCAGCGGCGTGGCGTTTTCCACCAGGTCCATGGTGCGGTTGGCCGCGGCCTCGGTCAGCTTGACCACATAACCCAGGCGCTCGGTGGCATCCGTGATCTGAGACACTTCCTCGGCTTGCGGCATGTGCGGGTCAATCTGGAAATTGACGATCGCGCTATGCAGCTCGCGGGTGAGCTTGCCCACTTCCTGATACAGGCCGCGGTCACGGGTCTGGTTGAGCTCATGGATCAGTTGCACAGCGTCGCCGAACCTGCCTTTTTCAAGGCTTTCGACCAGTTCGACCGCGTGTTTTTTCAGGGTCGACTCAAAATCGCCCTGTGAAGATTCGTTATGCTCCATAGCTCCCCCGTGACGGACTGGCTTTGCACATCAACCGATGCGTTCGAAGATCTTTTCAATCTTGTCTTTCAACGCTTGAGCCGTGAATGGCTTGACCACATAGCCGTTCACGCCCGCCTGAGCGGCTTCGATGATTTGCTCGCGCTTGGCTTCGGCCGTGACCATCAACACCGGCAGGTGTTTGAGTTTTTCATCGGCACGCACGTGGCGCAGCAGATCAATACCGGTCATGCCGGGCATGTTCCAGTCCGTCACCAGAAAGTCGATGCTCCCGCTGTTGAGGACCGGAATCGCGGTAATACCGTCATCCGCCTCGACCGTGTTGGTGAACCCAAGGTCACGCAACAGGTTTTTTATGATCCGCCGCATCGTTGAGAAGTCATCAACGATGAGGATTTTCATATTCTTGTCCAATTCGACCTCCAAGCAGTCTTAAAACGCGCGCAGCACCTGAACGCGCCGTTCAATCAATTCGGCGTAACACTCAACAGTTGTATGGATTACAACGGGCCGTGGTCGATGCAGCAAAATGCCGTACCCACCTCGTTCGCAGTGTCCCCACACTGCCTGTCAGCGCGCTCGCCACTCCCCCAAACGCCCCCGCAAACGGGCCGCGCACTGGCTGTGTAACTGGCTGACCCGCGATTCGCTGACCCCCAGGACCTCACCGATTTCCTTGAGATTCAACTCTTCGTCGTAGTACAGCGCCAACACCAGTCGCTCACGCTCCGGCAAATTGGCAATCGCGTCCGCCAGCGCCGCCTGGAAGCGTTCATCTTCCAGATCGCGCGACGGCTCGAGATGAGCACTGGCGCCATCCTCGTGCAGCCCTTCGTGTTCGCCGTCCTGCAACAGATCGTCGAAACTGAATAACCGGCTACCGAGGGTGTCGTTCAAAATCCCGTAATAATCGTCGAGACTCAATTGGAGTTCGGCCGCAACTTCGTGATCTTTAGCGTCACGGCCGGTTTTAGCTTCAATCGAGCGAATTGCGTCGCTGACCATGCGGGTATTGCGGTGAACCGAACGTGGCGCCCAGTCCCCCTTGCGCACTTCATCGAGCATCGCGCCGCGGATTCGAATGCCCGCGTACGTCTCGAAGCTCGCGCCTTTGCTGGCGTCGTATTTGGTTGATACTTCAAGCAGGCCGATCATCCCGGCCTGGATCAGGTCTTCGACCTGGACACTGGCTGGCAAACGCGCCAGCAAGTGATAGGCAATGCGTTTGACCAGTGGCGCGTAACGCTCGATCAGCTCGTACTGCGCGTCACGTGCCGACTTCTTGTAGAGGTTGTAACCACTGGCTGTCATAGGACGGGTCCTGCGGTCTGTTGCACGAGGCGCTCGACGAAAAACTCCAGGTGCCCGCGCGGGTTGGCCGGCAGTGGCCAGGTATCGACCTTCTGCGCAATGGCCTTGAACGCCAGGGCGCACTTGGAACGCGGGAAGGCTTCGTAGACAGCACGCTGCTTCTGCACGGCCTTGCGCACGCTTTCGTCGTAAGGCACGGCACCGACGTATTGTAAGGCGACGTCGAGGAAACGATCCGTGACCTTGGTCAACTTGGCGAACAGATTGCGGCCTTCCTGTGGACTCTGCGCCATGTTGGCCAGGACGCGGAAGCGGTTCATGCCGTAGTCGCGATTCAACAATTTGATCAGCGCGTAGGCGTCGGTAATTGAGGTCGGCTCATCGCACACCACCAGCAGCACTTCCTGGGCTGCACGAACGAAACTGACTACCGAGTCACCAATCCCCGCAGCGGTGTCGATCACCAATACGTCGAGGTTGTCGCCGATGTCGCTGAAGGCCTGGATCAGGCCGGCATGCTGGGCCGGGCTCAAATGAACCATGCTCTGGGTGCCGGACGCCGCCGGGACGATGCGGATGCCGCCGGGCCCTTGCAACAGTACGTCGCGCAGCTCACAGCGGCCTTCGATCACGTCGGCCAAGGTGCGTTTGGGTGTCAGTCCCAGCAGGACGTCGACGTTCGCCAGTCCCAGATCGGCATCCAGCAGCATGACGCGCCGGCCGAGCTCAGCTAGAGCCAGGGACAAGTTCACTGACACGTTAGTCTTCCCGACGCCACCTTTGCCGCCGGTCACCGCGATCACCTGTACGGGATGCATGCTGCCCATGTTATTTCTTTACCTTGTCTTACTTAGACGGAGGCCACATTACTGGCTGCGCGTTCATCAACGGAACAATGCATGGCAGACCATCGATGTAGGTACAAAAACTGTTCATTAGTACCTCAGCCAACCTGCTTGGTCGGGCTGTGGTAAATATCAGCGAACATGTCAGCCATGGCTTCTTCGCTGGGTTCTTCCTGCATTTGTACGCTGACGGCGCGGCTGACCAACTGATGACGACGCGGCAGATGCAAATCATCCGGAATCCGCGGACCATCGGTCAGGTAAGCCACCGGCAACTCATGGCTGATAGCCAGGCTCAACACCTCGCCCAGACTTGCCGTTTCATCCAGTTTAGTCAGGATGCAGCCGGCGAGGCCGCAACGTTTGTAACTGTGATAAGCGGCAGTTAGAACCTGTTTCTGGCTAGTGGTTGCCAAGACCAGATAATTTTTTGATTTGATGCCACGTCCAGCCAGGCTTTCGAGCTGCATGCGCAATGCCGGGTCGCTGGCCTGAAGGCCAGCGGTATCGATCAGCACCACGCGTTTGCGCAGCAAAGGCTCCAGCGCCTGCACCAGCGATTGACCCGGGTCGACGTGGGTGACCGACACGTTGAGGATGCGGCCCAGGGTTTTGAGCTGTTCCTGAGCGCCGATGCGATAGCTGTCCATGCTCACCAGCGCAATGTTTTGCGCGCCGTACTTGAGCACATAACGGGCTGCGAGCTTGGCCAGCGTGGTGGTCTTGCCCATGCCTGCCGGACCAACCATGGCAATCACACCACCCTCTTCCAACGGCTCGACTTCCGGAGTGGCGATCATCCGCGCCAGGTGCGCAAGCAACATGCGCCAGGCCTGACGGGGTTCTTCAATATCGGTAATCAGTGCCAGCAGATCGCGCGACAACGGGCCGGACAGGCCGATGCGCTGCAGGCGACGCCAGAGGTTGGCCTGGGCCGGACGGCTGCCTTGCAGCTGATTCCAGGCCAGCGAGCCGAGTTGAACTTCCATCAGTTCACGCAGGCTGTTGAGTTCGAAACGCATCGAATCGAAGGCTCGCGGGTCAACTCCACCGGAGGCTGCCGCGGGGGCTGGTGCAGCACGACGAGGTTCAGCGTAAGTCGGTTCGATCAGCGGCTCGGCGGCGGTCAGCGGCAGGCCGGCAAACAATTGGCGATTGGTGCTGTTGTCGCTCTCGCCATCGCCACGCAGGCTCAGTTCGGCCTGGGCGGTAACGATCCGCGACTGGGTCTTGCGCAGCTCGTCCTCGAGTTCCATGTTCGGAACACGCGGGGCCAGCGCCGACAATTTGTAATCCAGGGCGGCCGTCAGCTCGACACCGCCGGCAATCCGGCGATTGCCAATGATGGCGGCATCAGCGCCCAGCTCATCACGAACCAGTTTCATGGCCTGACGCATATCGGCGGCGAAAAAACGCTTAACTTGCATAAACCACTACCTCAGCCGTTGGGCCCTACTGTCGCAACAATGGTCACTTGCTTGTTGTCAGGGATTTCCTGATAAGCCAACACATGCAAACCCGGGACTGCCAGTCGGCCGAATCGCGAGAGCATCGCGCGAACCGGACCGGCCACCAGCAGAATCACCGGTTGACCTTGCATTTCCTGACGCTGCGCCGCTTCGATCAACGAACGTTGCAGTTTCTCTGCCATGCTTGGCTCCAGCAGAACGCCCTCTTCCGAGCCTTGTCCTGCCTTCTGAAGACTATTGAGCAATATTTGTTCCAACCTTGGCTCCAAGGTGATCACAGGCAGCTGCGACTCAGTGCCTACAATGCTTTGCACGATTGCACGGGATACGCCGACGCGCACCGCAGCCACCAAAGCGGCAGTATCTTGACTCTTGGCGGCGTTGTTCGCGATGGCTTCGGCGATGCTGCGAATGTCCCGTACCGGCACCTGTTCGGCCAGCAATGCTTGCAAGACCTTGAGCAGCTGCGACAGCGAAACCACCCCCGGCACCAGCTCTTCAGCCAGCTTCGGTGAGCTTTTGGCCAGCAATTGCATGAGTTGCTGGACTTCTTCGTGGCCGATCAGCTCGCTGGAGTGCTTGTACAAAATCTGGTTCAAGTGGGTTGCCACGACTGTACTGGCGTCGACCACGGTGTAGCCGAGGGATTGCGCCTGGGCACGCTGGCTGATTTCGATCCAGACCGCCTCCAGACCAAAAGCCGGATCTTTGGCGGTAATGCCGTTGAGCGTGCCGTAGACCTGCCCCGGGTTGATCGCCAGTTCGCGGTCCGGGTAAATCTCGGCCTCGGCCAGGATCACGCCCATCAGGGTCAGGCGGTAGGCGCTTGGCGCCAGGTCGAGGTTGTCACGGATATGCACCGTCGGCATCAGGAAACCCAGGTCCTGGGAGAGCTTTTTACGCACACCCTTGATCCGTGCCAGCAACTGACCACCCTGGTTGCGATCCACCAGCGGGATCAGGCGGTAGCCGACTTCGAGGCCAATCATGTCGATCGGGGTCACGTCATCCCAGCCAAGCTCCTTGGTTTCCTGGGCGCGGGCCGGCGATGGCAGCAGCTCCTGCTGACGCTTGACCTCTTGCAGGGCCTGAACCTTGACCGTGTTCTGCTTCTTCCAGAACAGGTAAGCGCCGCCGGCCGCCAGGGCTGCCATGCTCAGAAAGGAAAAATGCGGCATGCCTGGCACCAGGCCCATCACCGCCATCAAGCCAGCGGCTACTGCCAAGGCTTTCGGCGAGGCGAACATCTGACGATTGATCTGCTTGCCCATGTCTTCCGAGCCGGAAGCCCGGGTCACCATGATCGCGGCGGCAGTCGACAACAGCAGTGATGGCAATTGCGCCACCAAACCGTCACCGATGGTCAACAAGGCGTACACCCGACCGGCATCGCCAAAGGTCATGCCGTGCTGGAAGATACCGACTGCCATGCCGCCGATCAGGTTGATGAACAGAATCAGCAGCCCGGCGATAGCGTCACCGCGCACGAACTTGCTGGCACCGTCCATCGAACCGTAGAACTCGGCCTCCTGAGCCACTTCCATCCGGCGCAGTTTCGCCTGGTTCTGATCGATCAGGCCGGCGTTCAAGTCGGCATCGATGGCCATCTGTTTGCCGGGCATCGCATCGAGGGTAAAACGCGCGCTCACCTCGGAAATCCGCCCGGCACCCTTGGTCACTACGACGAAGTTGATGATCATCAAAATCGCGAAGACCACGATACCAACCACGTAGTTACCGCCGATCACTACTTCACCGAAGGCCTGGATCACCTTACCGGCGGCGGCATGACCATCCTGACCGTGGAGCATCACCACCCGTGTCGAGGCCACGTTCAGCGCCAGTCGCAACAACGTCGCCACCAGCAGAATGGTCGGGAACACGGCAAAATCCAGCGGTCGCAAGGCGTACACGCAGACCAGCAATACGACGATGGACAAGGCAATGTTGAACGTGAAAAACACGTCCAGCAGGAACGGCGGCACCGGCAACATCATCATGGCCAGCATGACCAGCAGCAACAGCGGCACGCCCAGATTGCCCCGACTGAGGTCGGCAACGTTTGTGCGTGCAGTGTTGATTAACTGAGAGCGATCCACCGGTTTTCCCCGTTCCTTTGAAGCAAATCTTTGACGCCTGAAGCAGGCGCAGGGCGGCTATTGCAAGAAGCCTTCCAACTTTTGCCGGGGTTTGGAATAGAGGTGCTTTCAAGTGCGGAAGATCAAAAGATCGCAGCCTCGTTGCACTCGACAGCTCCTACAGGGCGCAAGCAGGAGCTGCGTAGGAGCTGTCGAGTGCAACGAGGCTGCGATCTTTCCGCGTTTAAGAATCCCGCCGCAAATCCGGTGGAATCGGCAAATCATCCTGGAGCGGATCCGGACGCTTGCCCTTGCCGGCGCGGTACTGGCGAATCTGGTAGACGTAGGCCAATACCTGGGCGACCGCCAGATACAGCCCGCCGGGAATTTCCTGCTCCAACTCGGTGGAGTAGTAGATCGAACGCGCCAGCGCCGGCGATTCGAGCAGCAGCACATTATTGGCCACGGCGATTTCGCGGATTTTCAAGGCAAGGAAATCGCTACCCTTGGCCAACAGCACCGGCGCATTGCCTTTGTCCGGGTCGTACTTGAGCGCCACGGCGTAGTGAGTCGGGTTGGTGATGACCACGTCGGCCTCGGGAATGGCCGCCATCATCCGCCGCTGCGACATCTCGCGTTGCAACTGGCGAATGCGCTGCTTGACCTCTGGTTTACCTTCCTGATCCTTGTGCTCGTCGCGCACTTCCTGCTTGGTCATCTGCAGCTTCTTGTGGCTTTCCCAGAGCTGCACCGGCACGTCGACCACGGCGATGATGATCAGCCCGCACGCCATCCACAAGGTACTCCAGCCGACCACCTGCAAGCTGTGAATGATCGCCATGTCCAATGGCTCGTGGGCGATGCGCAACAGATCATCGATGTCCGACGACAGGACCGCCAACGCCACGAACAAGACGATGAAAAACTTCGCCAGAGCCTTGAGCAGCTCAACCAAAGACTTGGCCGAGAACATCCGTTTCAGGCCCGCGCCGGGGTTCATGCGACTGAACTTGGGCGCCATGGAGCCGGCCGCGAACAGCCAGCCACCGAGAGAGATCGGGCCGATCAACGCAGCCAACAGCAAAGTGATCATCACCGGCTGAATCGCCAACAGGGCAATCTGTCCCGAGTGCAGCAAGAAGGTGCCCATGTTGCGCTGATCCAGAATCACTTCCCGCGACAGCGTGAAGTTCATCCGCATCAGTTCCATCATGTCCTGCGCCAATGCACCACCGAAAATCAGCAGCGCACCGGCGCCGGCGAGCATGACCGCCAAGGTATTGAGCTCCTTGGAGCGCGCAATTTCGCCCTTCTCACGGGAGTCCTTTTTACGTTTCTCCGTGGGGTCTTCTGTTTTGTCCTGACCGCTTTCGCTCTCAGCCATGACTCAGTGCGCCCGTGCCAGTTCACGTAACAACTGCAAAGCCTCGGCGGCCAGCGGTTGATACTGATTGAGAATGTCCGCCAGGCCGACCCAGACAATGAACAGCCCGAGCACCAGGGTCAGCGGGAAGCCGATCGAGAAGATGTTCAACTGCGGCGCCGCACGGGTCATCACGCCAAACGCAATGTTGACCACCAGCAACGCCGTGATCGCCGGCAGCACCAGCAACAGCGCCGCACCAAGTACCCAGCCGAGTTTGCCGGCCAATTCCCAGAAATGATGGACCATCAAGCCGCCGCCGACCGGCAGCGTGGTGAAGCTTTCGGTGAGCACTTCGAACACCACCAGATGACCGTTCATTGACAGGAACAGCAGGGTCACCAGCATGGTGAAAAACTGCCCGATCACCGCCACCGACACACCGTTCGTAGGGTCGACCATCGAGGCGAAGCCCATGCCCATCTGGATCGCGACAATTTGCCCGGCGACCACGAAAGCCTGGAAGAACAGCTGCAAGGAGAAACCCAACACTGCGCCAATGATGATCTGCTCGGCAATCAACAACAGAGCACTCAGGTCCAGTGCATTGACCGGCGGCATCGGCGGCAGGCCGGGCGCGATCACCAAGGTGATCGCCAGGGCGAAATACAGGCGCACGCGAATGGGCACCAGCGTCGTGCCGAAAATCGGCATGACCATCAGCAGCGAACCGATGCGAAACAACGGCAACATGAACGTTGCCACCCAGGTGCTGATCTGGGTATCGGTCAACTGCAGCAGCGACATGGTTTAGCCGATGACCTGAGGAATACTGCCGTACAGCTGCAGGATGTATTCCATGAAAGTCTGCACCAGCCACGGGCCGGCAACGATCAGCGTCACCAGCATCACCAGCAGGCGCGGCAGGAAGCTCAGGGTCTGTTCGTTGATCTGGGTGGCAGCCTGGAACATCGCCACCAACAGCCCCACCAGCAAGCTAGGGATCACCAGCACCGCGACCATCATGGTGGTCAGCCACAGCGCTTCGCGAAAGATATCTACGGCCACTTCCGGCGTCATGGTGAAACGCCGCCGAAGCTGCTGGCCAAGGTCCCGATGATCAACGCCCAGCCATCCACCAGCACAAACAACATGATTTTGAACGGCAGGGAAATGATCAGTGGCGAAAGCATCATCATACCCATCGCCATCAACACGCTAGCCACCACAAGATCGATGATCAGGAACGGGATGAAGATCATGAAGCCGATCTGGAACGCGGTTTTCAACTCAGAGGTCACGAACGCCGGCACCAGAATCGTCAGTGGCGCCTGATCAGGCGAAGCAATGTCAGTGCGCTTGGACAAGCGCATGAACAGCTCCAGATCGCTGCTGCGAGTCTGGGCCAGCATGAAGTCCTTGATCGGCACCTGGGCCTTGGCCACGGCATCCTGAGCGGTGAGTTTCTCCGCCAGATACGGCTGCAAGGCATCCTGATTCACGCGATCGAACACCGGCGCCATGATGAACATGGTGAGGAACAACGCCATGCCGGTGAGGATCTGGTTCGACGGTGTCTGCTGCAAGCCCAGGGCCTGACGCAGGATCGAGAACACAATGATGATCCGGGTGAAACTGGTCATCAGCATGACGAACGCCGGGATGAAACTCAGCGCAGTCATGATCAGCAGGATTTGCAGGCTGACCGAATATTCCTGAGCGCCTTCGGCGTTAGTGCCCAAGGTGATTGCCGGGATCGACAACGGATCGGCGGCGAACGCCAGCGGCGCGGCCAGCATCAGGGCCAGCGTCAAGACGATGCGTAACGCACCCATTACTTCTTATCCTTCTGATCCTTGCCGAGCATCTTCAGCAGATGCTGGGCAAATTCCGGCGTGGCTTTCTCGGCATTGTCCGGCACCTGCACCGGTTCCTTGAGTACATGCAGCGCGGTGATGGTGCCAGGGCTCAGGCCGAGCAGGATCTGTTCGTTGCCGACCTGCACCAGCATCAAACGGTCACGGGGACCCAGTGCGCGCGAACCGATCAGCTCGATCACCTGCCCCTTGCCGGCCGGCCCGGCCTGCTGGACCCGGCGCAGCAGCCAGGCGAGGAAGAAGATCAACCCCAGCACCAGCAGCAAGCCGAACACCAGTTGCGTCAATTGCCCGGCCACACCGCTGCTGACAGCCGGTGCAGCGGCCGCTGTCGCAGTCGCAACCGGTTCGGCAGCCAGAACACTGAACGGCAACGCCAGCGCTAATCCCGGCAAAGAACCCAGAACCTTTTTCACTCAGCGCAGCTTCTTGATGCGTTCGCTTGGGCTGATCACGTCGGTCAGGCGGATGCCGAACTTTTCGTTGACCACCACCACTTCACCGTGGGCGATGAGCGTGCCGTTGACCAGCACGTCCAGCGGCTCGCCGGCCAGACGGTCAAGCTCGATCACCGAGCCCTGGTTGAGTTGCAGCAGGTTGCGGATGTTGATATCGGTGCTGCCGACTTCCATGGAAATCGACACCGGAATATCGAGGATCACGTCCAGGTTCGGACCGTCCAGCGTCACCGGATCATTGTTCCTCGGCACGCTGCCGAACTCTTCCATCGGCAGACGGTTGGACGGCGAACCGGCGGCGTCGGCGGCCAGCAAGGCATCGATATCGTCCTGCCCGGCGTCACCGGTTTCTTCCAGGGCCGCAGCCCACTCATCAGCCAGTGCCTGGTCGTCCTGGGCATTCATATCGTCGTTCATCATTTGTCCTCGGCGGGCACCTGCTCACTCAAGAGCAGTCAATTAAAGGGGGGAGTTGGAGCGCCGGTCAGCGGCGCTCGATCGGCTCGATCACCTGCAACGCGAGGTTGCCTTTGTGCGAGCCCATCTTGACCTTGAAGGCCGGTACGCCGTTGGCGCGCATGATCATTTCTTCCGGCATCTCGACCGGAATAATGTCCCCGGGCTGCATGTGCAGGATGTCGCGAAGGCGCAGCTGACGGCGGGCCACGGTGGCACCGATCGGTACATCGACGTCCAGCACGTCCTGGCGCAAGGCATTGATCCAGCGCTCATCCTGATCGTCGAGGTCCGACTGGAAGCCGGCGTCGAGCATCTCGCGCACCGGCTCGATCATCGAGTACGGCATGGTCACGTGCAGGTCGCCGCCACCACCATCGAGTTCGATGTGAAACGTCGAGACCACAACCGCTTCGCTCGGGCCGACGATGTTGGCCATGGCCGGGTTCACTTCCGAGTTGATGTACTCGAAGTTCACTTCCATGATCGCCTGCCAGGCTTCCTTCAAATCGACGAAGGCCTGTTCCAGCACCATGCGCACCACACGCAGTTCAGTGGGGGTGAATTCACGCCCTTCGATCTTCGCGTGACGGCCATCGCCGCCGAAGAAGTTGTCCACCAGCTTGAACACCAGTTTGGCGTCGAGAATGAACAGTGCGGTGCCGCGCAGCGGTTTGATCTTGACCAGGTTGAGGCTGGTCGGCACGTACAGCGAGTGCACGTATTCGCCGAACTTCATCACCTGCACACCACCGACGGCAACGTCCGCCGAGCGGCGCAGCATGTTGAACATGCTGATGCGGGTGTAGCGGGCGAAACGCTCGTTGATCATTTCCAGGGTCGGCATGCGTCCACGGACGATGCGATCCTGGCTGGTCAGGTCGTAGCTTTTGACACTGCCGGGTTCGGCAGCGTTATCGGTCTGTACCAGACCATCGTCGACGCCATGCAACAGCGCATCGATCTCATCCTGGGACAGCAGGTCCTGCACGGCCATGTCGTGTTCCTACTGCAGTACGAAATTAGTGAAAAGCAACTGTTCGATCACCACTTTGCCAAGCTCTTTCTGCGCCACTTCCTGGACGCTGGCCGTGGCCTTCTGACGCAACATTTCCTGGCCGACCGGGGTCGCCAGCGTGGCGAAATCCTGACCGGAAAACAGCATCACCAGGTTATTGCGAATCACCGGCATGTGGACTTTGAGCGCTTCCAGATCGGCCTGATTGCGGCCCTGCAGGGTGATGCTCACCTGCATGTAGCGCTGGCGACCGTTCTGGTTGTAGTTGGCCACGAAAGCCGGCGCCATGGGCTCGAAGATCGCTGGCTGCTTGCCGATCACCGCCGTTTCAGCCGCGGGGGCAGGCTTGCTTTGGGCGCTGTGCATGAAGAACCAGGTCGCCCCCACGGACAAGCCGATCGCCAGCAACAGGGCCACGACGATCACAATGATCAGCTTGATTTTGCCTTTGGTTGCGGGGTCTTTCACTGGTGCTGCGTCGCTCTTAGCCATGCCAATAATCCGTCACTATTCGGGTTTTCACAGTCGCACGGCAAGGCAAGAGCAAGTGTTATGCCAGAAGTGTCGGGAGGTAGGGAGACGGCGAATGATCGGCGAGCACCAATCAAATGTGGGAGCGGGCTTGCTCGCGAATGCGGTGTGACAGCCAACATAACTGTTGAATGTTAAATCGCATTCGCGAGCAAGCCCGCTCCCACAAGGTTTTCTGCGTTTGATCAGGCGTAATAATCGACGGCGCTGGTGCCAATCACGCTGGTGGTGTTGGCGGCTACTTCGGCGACAGTCGCGGGAAGCTCTTCATCGGCAGAGTCGAGGCGACCGCCATTGGCGTTGGCACGCCCACCCTGCCCCTGTTGAGCCTGCTCCTGACCCTGCCCCTGCCAGCCACGGGACTGATCGGAAACGTTGACGTCGACCTGGCCCATGCCCTGTTGCGCGAACATGTCACGCAGGCGATGCATTTGCCCGTCGAGCGCTTCACGAACGCTTGGATGGGCACTCATGAAGGTCACCTGGGTCTGCTGATCCGGAACCATGTTCACCCGAATATCCAGGCGCCCCAGCTCGGCCGGTTGCAACTGAATGTCGGCCGCCTTGAGATTGGCGCTGGACAGGTACATGACCCGGTTGACCACCTCCTCGGTCCAACCGCTCTGATGCATGGCGATTGGCTGGTTTACCGGTAATGCATTGGCAGTCTTCGGCGTTGCCGCCTGGGTCAACGCCGCCAGACGATTGGCGAAATCATCGACACGGGTATCGCTGCTGGCGGACTTGAGATCCTTGAGGCCGTCATCGATCAGGCCACTGAAAGCCTTCTCGCCGCCCTGGCTGGTGCTGTCCTGATCGGCTTGCACATCGAGCATGCCCGCCATGCCCGTGGCAAAGTTCTGTGCCGAAGTTGGCTCGCCGTCGACTTGAGCCGAGATCGGTGCCGCCTTGGGCTGGGCCTGACTGGCGGGCGAAACGTGCCCGCCCTGCTCCATGGCCATGCGCACGGCTGGCAGCGCATCGAGAGGATCGGCTTCGGGATCGAAATCCGGATCGATGGTCGCAACAGTCTGTGCCGCAGCCGGGGTAACGACGACGGCGACAGGTGCCTCAACTTGTGATTGCGCAGTGGCCACAACTGTTGGCGTTTCCGGCACAGGAGCTGGTAACACCGGCTGCACCACCAACGCAGGATCGAGGGCCGGATCGACAGGCGCGGTATCAGCCACCGGTGTCGACGCCTCGGCCGTATCCGACGCGTCATCGCAGGCCGTCTTGCCGTCAGCCTGCGCCGGTTTATCGGCGGGCAAGGATTTGCCGCTATCGGCAACCGTCGGTTCCGGGGCGGCAGACTTGTCGTTGCTCACGTCCTTTTTGCCGACGCTGTCCGAGACTTTGTCGCGTGCGGGTTTAGCCGAGCCGTCCGCCATGGCGGAGGGTTTATTCTGCGCCTGATTGGCATAGACCTGAGCGAAGCTGGAGGCCTTGTCCCCGGGCTCGGCCGTCAGCGCCGGTGCATTGGCGGACGCGGCTTGAGCCTTGGCCGTCGTGGCGGCCTGAAGAAGGATGTTTGGGGTAACGGGCATAAAACGGTCTCCGCTGCACTGGGATCGTAGGTACAGTTGAGTAAGTTATTAGCAAGGGTCGAGCCAGCTTTGTTCGCTGGCCGCTAAAAGCGCCGGACGGATGCTGGTTCAGCCTGGGAACGCTGGCGCTCCGCTTCGTAGAGCGGTCGGACAATAGCGAATTCGCCGTCAATGTCATCAATGAGCCGTTCAATGCCGACGAGACTCTTTTCTTTGGCACGCTGCTCCAGCTCACCGCACAGCTTGGCCAGATAACTGGCGCCCATGTTGCTGCTGCTACCTTTGAAACTATGGGCAGCATTCATAAGCTGCGCGGCATCCTCGGCCTTTCGCAGGACGCGTAAACGCTCTTCGGAATCGGCGAGAAAGGTATCGAGCAATTCTGGATACCCGTCCTCCATCACTTCCTGCAACGCGCTCAGCACGTCGCGGTCCAGATGTGTGTCATTCACTTGTTCACTCCTTGATCAAGAACGCCTGGCATTATGCCAGAGCCTCCCAGAAAAACTCCACGCGAGCACTTCGACCATTATCGGACCAGGTCGCATGATCGCTCAACTGGCGGATCAAATTGACCCCACGTCCTGACAGACGGACGTCATCGACGGGACGCGCCATGACCCGCGCCACATCGAAGCCTTTGCCACTGTCTTCGACCCGGACCACCAGGCAACCGCCCTCGCCTTTTGGCGTCACCTGCAAATGCACCCGCACATAGCCATCGCGCAACTCGTCCAGGCGTGCATTGCGCTGCTGATAATAACGCGCAAAACCTGCCGCATCGCGTTTCAAACTCGAATCCAGGCCCAACACGCCATGCTCCAGAGCATTGGAATAAAGCTCTGCCAGCACACTGTAGAGTGCGCCACTCTGAGCCCGCAGACCATGCACCTCAAGCAGCAACTGCAACAAGTACGGCAGCGGATTGAAGCGCTTGAGGGTGGCGGCGCGGAACTCGAAACTCACCGACCAGTCCAGCGGGCACGACTGGCCGCTGTCGGAATACACTGGCGTTGGCGGGCTCAGTTGCGCGGCCTCCAGCAGACGGACCTCGACCATGCTCACGTCATCACGAGCCTCGCCACGAAAATCCCGCAGTGCCTGCTCGATCTCTTCGAACAGTGCATCGGGCTGGCGATTGGCTGCAAACACTTGCTCCAGCCGCTCTACGCCAAACAACTGCTCATTGGCATCACAGGTATCGATCACCCCATCGGACAGCAGGAACACCCGATCGCCGACGGCCATCGGGAACACCTCGGTGCGATCATCGAAGGTTTGCGAGCTCAGCACGCCCAGCGGCAAGTGCCGTGCCGTCAGCACCGTGCGCTCGCCACTGGCGATACTGTGCAGGTAACCGTCCGGCATTCCGCCGTTCCAGACTTCCACCGACCCTCGCTGAAAGCTCAGGCACAGCAGCGCCGCACAGCAGAACATGTCCACTGGCAGAATACGTTTGAGCTTGGCGTTCATCTCGCGCAGGGTTTCGGACAAACCGTAACCCTTGGCCGTCATGCCATAGAAGACTTCGGCCAACGGCATGGCACCGACAGCGGCCGGCAAACCATGGCCGGTAAAATCACCGAGCAGCACATGCATGTCGCCAGCCGGAGTGAACGCGGCCAGCAACAGATCGCCATTGAACAGCGCATAGGGCGATTGCAGGTAACGGATGTTCGGGGCATTCAGGCAACCGGAGTGGGCGACCTTGTCGAACACGGCTTTGGCTACCCGCTGTTCGTTGAGCAGGTAATCGTGATGCCTGGCGATCAAGTCGCGCTGCTCCAGCACCGTGGCTTGCAAACGTCGCAAGCGGTCCATCGCCTTGACCTTGGCCGCGAGGATCACCTGGTTGTAAGGCTTTGCCAGAAAATCGTCGCCCCCGGCCTCCAGACAACGAGCCAAGGCTTCGCTTTCGGTCAGCGACGTCAAAAAGATGATCGGCACCAGCGTTTCGCCGGCCAGTGCCTTGATCTGCTGCGCCGCCTCGAAACCGTCCATCACCGGCATCATGGCGTCCATCAGCACCAGGTGCGGTCGCTGCGAGCGGAATGCTTCGACCGCCTCGGCACCGTTGGCGGCCGTCAGCACTTCATGGCCCTGGCGCCGGACGATAGTCGACAGCAGCATGCGATCGGCCGCGCTGTCTTCGGCGATCAGTATCGTCAGCGGTTCGAGCGGCTGCATGACGGTCAACTGATGTCGAACAGCTTGTCGAAATTGGAGATGGCGAGGATTTTCTTCACATCGGTACTGCTGTTGACGACGCGAATATCGGAGTTGTCGCCACCGGCGTGATCGCGCAGCAAGAGCAGCATGCCCAGAGCAGAACTATCGAGATAAGTGGCCTCCTTAAGGTCCACCACTATGGATTCGGGTTTCTTGTTGAGTCCCTCGTAGGACTCGCGAAACTCCTGATGCCGACCGAAATCGAATCGACCCTTGATCGAAATCGTCAGCTTTTGCCCATCCGGGGATACTTTTGTAACGACTGACATTTCACGGCTTCCTTGTCATTGGCGAACGAACGTACGTGTACAAGGTTTAGCACCTGATGGAAGCTGGAGCAAGGCAGGAAATCAGAATCAAAAGATCGCAGCCTTCGGCAGCTCCTACAGGATGGGGTTTACATGCGGTCAATGTAGGAGCTGCCGAAGGCTGCGATCTTTTGAAACCAACGCTCAATACGGATCGTGACGCGGTAACCGCTGGGACAGTTCATCCAGCAGCTTTTGCTCGCGCTTGTCTTCCAGTTGCCGTGCCTCATCCATGTAGCGCTGAACCAGTTTGCGCAAGCCTTCGACCCGGGCAAACGCCTGCTGCCAGGCTTCCCGGGATTTGTTCAGGTTATTTTGGTGCCAGTTCAGACTCTGACGCTGCTGGTCGATGGCCGTGCCCAATTGCGCGAGAAAGCCCTGATAACCCAGCAACCACTGGCCCGACACGCCGCTACTGCCGCGTACGATCCATTGTTCCTGGTATTCGAGGCGGAAGTTTTCCAGGTCGGCGAGTTTGCTTTCCGCCAGGCGAACCTGGCCCTGAAAATGTCCCAGGCGCAGGACAGCGGTCTTTTCGGCCTTTTCAGCCATTTCCACCACAGGCGCCAGACGTGCTGCGCGGCTCGAGGCCATGACGGGTTAACCGCCCGGCGCTGGCGCAAAGATCGAAGCGAGATGGTTCTCGCTGGCGCCCATGCTGATGTTGTCGTTCAAGCCCTGGCGCAGGTACATGGTCATGGCCGGTTGCAGATTGATCGCGGTATCGGTTTCCCGATCACCGCCGGACACATAGGCGCCGACACTGATCAAGTCGCGGCTCTGCTGATAGCGCGACCAGTATTGCTTGAACGTCTGCGCGTGGTTCATGTGCTTGATGCCGACCACCGACGGCATGACCCGGCTGATGGAGGCTTCGATATCGATGGCCGGGTAATGCCCTTCCTCGGCCAGACGCCGGGACAGCACGATGTGTCCGTCGAGCACACCCCGCGCCGAGTCGGCGATCGGGTCTTGCTGATCATCGCCTTCGGACAATACCGTGTAGAACGCGGTGATCGAACCGCCGCCCTTTTCAGCGTTACCGGCACGCTCCACCAGTTTCGGCAACTTGGCGAACACTGACGGCGGATAGCCTTTGGTCGCTGGAGGTTCTCCGATGGCCAGGGCGATTTCCCGCTGGGCCTGGGCGAAACGGGTCAGCGAATCCATGAGCAACAGGACGTTCTTGCCCTTGTCGCGAAAATACTCGGCGATTCGCGTGCAGTACATGGCCGCGCGCAGCCGCATCAGCGGCGCATCGTCCGCTGGCGACGCCACCACCACCGAACGCTTGAGCCCTTCTTCACCGAGGATGTGCTCAATGAATTCTTTAACTTCTCGACCTCGCTCACCGATCAGCCCGACGACGATGATGTCGGCCTCGGTGAAGCGGGTCATCATGCCCAGCAGCACACTCTTGCCCACGCCAGTACCGGCGAACAGCCCGAGCCGCTGACCGCGACCAACCGTCAACAAACCGTTGATGCAGCGAATGCCCACGTCCAGCGGCTCGCTGATGGGTTCGCGCTTGAGCGGGTTGATGGTCGGGCCGTCCATCGGCACCCAATCTTCAGCCTTCATGCCACCCTTGCCATCCAGCGCACGCCCGGCGCCATCGAGCACCCGACCGAGCATGCTCATGCCCATGGGCAAGCGACCGGTATCAGCCAGGGGAACCACACGGGCACCGGGGGCGATGCCGGCGACGCTGCCAACTGGCATCAGAAAGACTTTGCTGCCAGAGAAGCCCATGACCTCGGCTTCGACCTGCACCGGGTGATAGCTGTCATCGTTGATGACCATGCAGCGGCTGCCCATGGCGGCGCGCAAGCCTTCGGCTTCGAGGGTCAGGCCGACCATGCGCAGCAGGCGACCTTCGAGGATCGGCGCACTGGCAAGCTCCGTGGCCTCGGCGTAGCTACCGAGGCGCTTGGCGAAGCTGGTGCGATCAAGGCGCATCGGGATCGTCCAGTGTCGGCTCGTTCGGTGTAACTGCGGGTTTTTCGTCGATTGGCAGTTCCAGGCTCAAGTCCGGTGCGGCCGGGTGCAGCGCCTGATCGTGCAATTGATCGAACAGCTTGGCCATGACTTGGGTAACACGGGTTTCGATGGTGGCGTCGATGCGGCTGTGCTCCGTTTCGACCCGGCAGCCGCCCGGCAACAAGGATTCGTCCTCGACAATGCGCCAGGTTTCTTCATGGCGCTCGCGCAGGGCTTTGACCTGTTCGAAATCCTGTGGATTGATGTATAGCCGCACATTGCCCACACCCAGCGGCAAAAGCTTCAGCGCTTCGCGCATGACGTGTTCGATCTGCGTCGAGTCGATGGCCAGTTCGCGCTGAATCACTTGTTTGGTGATGTGCTGCACGAGGTCGACCAGCGACTTTTCGATCTGCGTGTCCTGCTCGGCAATCGGCTCGAACAGATTGACCATCAGCTGTTCCAGGCCAGCGATCTTGGCCGTCAGCGCCACTTCGGCTTCCTGACGGACCTTGAGCGTGGTGCTGTGGAAACCTTCTTTTTCGCCAACGGCGAAGCCTTCGTTGTAGGCCTCCTGGCGAATGCTCTCGAGCTCTTCGAGGGTCAGTGGCTGGACTTCTTCCAGCGGCACTTCTTCCATTTCCGGCGGTTCAGGCTCCGGTTCCGGCTCGGGCTCCGGTACAAATGGGTCGAAGCTGGGCAACGACCAGATGTCGAAACCACCGACGTCCTTGGCGCGGATCAGGTCGGTATTGGACTCATCATGTTTGGACGACATAGTGACCTTAGATCATCTCTTCGCCGCCCTTCCCGCCGAGAACGATTTCTCCGGCTTCGGCCATACGGCGGGCAATGGTGAGGATTTCTTTCTGCGCGGTTTCCACGTCGCTGACGCGCACCGGGCCTTTGGCCTCGAGGTCGTCGCGCAACAGTTCGGCCGCCCGTTTGGACATGTTCTTGAAGATCTTCTCCTTGACGCCTTCGTCCGAGCCCTTGAGGGCCAACACCAGGACGTCCGAGGACACTTCGCGCAACAGCGCCTGAATGCCACGGTCGTCGACATCGGACAGGTTGTTGAACACGAACATGAGGTCTTCGATCTGACCGGACAGGTCTTCGTCGACTTCGCGAATCGAATCCATAAGCTGACCTTCGATCGAGCTGTCGAGGAAGTTCATGATGTCGGCCGCACGCTTGATGCCACCCAGGGTGGTGCGCGAGGCATTCGAGTTGCCGGAGAACTGCTTCTCGAGAATCTGGTTGAGTTCTTTCAGGGCTGCCGGTTGCACGGTGTTCAACGAAGACACCCGCAGGATGATGTCCAACCGGACCTTGTGGTCGAAGTTGCCCAGCACTTCACCGGCCTGATCCGGGTCGAGGTAGGCGACCACGATTGCCTGGATCTGCGGGTGTTCGTAACGGATCACGTCGGCGACGGCGCGCGGCTCCATCCATTTCAAACTGTCGAGGCCACTGGTGTTGCCGCCCAGCAGGATCCGGTCGATCAGGCCGTTGGCCTTGTCTTCGCCCAATGCCTGAGTGAGCATTTTGCGCACGTAGTCATCGGAGCCGACGCCCAGGCTGGTCTGGTCGCCGACGATGTCGACGAACTCGCTCATCACCTGTTCGACCTGCTCACGGTGCACGTTGCCCATCTGGGCCATGGCCACGCCCACACGCTGGACCTCTTTGGGCCCCATGTGGCGCAGCACTTGCGCAGCATCGGTGGAACCGAGGGACAGCAGCAGAATCGCGGCTTTGTCGACCTTGGTCAGTTTGGCGGCAACGGCTCGGTTATCACTCATCTGCGTTAATCCACTCTTTCACGACCTGGGCCACGCGACCCGGATCTTCTGCCACCAGACTCTTGATTGCGTTCAACTGTGCGTCATAGCCTTCGCTCGGGCTCGGCAGCAGGATGCTGGTCGGGCCACCAAGGCTGACACGGTCGTTGGACAGTTCGCCGTCCAGGCCGCCCATGCCACCCAGTTCCATGTCGCTGCCAATGCCGGCCAGTTGCTTGTCTTTGCCGCCGCCGGTGATGTTGTTGAGCACCGGACGCAGCACACCGAATACCAGCACCAGGATGAACAACACACCCAGCACTTGCTTGACGATGTCCCAGAACCACGGCTGGGAGTAGAACGGAATCTCGGCGATCACTTCGCCACGCTCGGCGGAGAACGGCATGTTGATCACGCTGACACTGTCGCCACGGCTGGCGTCGAAACCGACGGCGTCCTGCACCAGGCGAGTGAAGCGCGCCAATTCATCGGCGCTCCACGGCGCGCGGGTCGTTTCGCCGTTGGCCGCGTTGACCTTGACCTGATCATCCACCACCACCGACACCGACAGGCGATTCAAACGGCCCTGCTGTTGTTTGGTGTGACTGATGGAACGGTCGAGTTCGAAGTTCTTGGTGGATTGTTGACGCTTGTCCGCCGGGTACGGCGCCAGCATCGGCTGGCCGGTGGCCGGGTCCATGATTTGCTGACCGTTGGCATCGAGCAATGGCTGGCCTGGTTGCACCATGCCAGCCGACGCGGTGGCGCCACCGGTGGTTTGCGGCGCCGAGGCCGGCGATGGCGGCTGGTTGCTCAGGGCACCCGGTACACCTTGCGGGCCATTGCTGGCGGTGCGCTGTTCGTTGACCGATTGCTCACTGCGCAACGCCGGCTGATCCGGGTTGAATTGCTCGGAAGTCGACTCGACGGCGCTGAAATCCACATCGGCCGAAACTTCGGCTTTATAGCGATCATTACCCAACACCGGTTGCAGGATGTTGTGTACACGCTGGGTCAGCATGCTTTCCATGCGACGGCTGTAATCGAATTGCTTGCCGGCCATGGTCAGTTCGGAGTTTTCCGCCTGATCCGACAGCAGGTTGCCCTTCTGATCGACCACAGTGATCTGCGACTTGCTCAGTTCAGGAACGCTGGTAGCAACCAGATTGATGATAGCGACGACCTGGCCCGGCTCCAGCGAGCGACCGGAATAGAGTTCAACCAGAACCGAAGCGCTGGGCTTACGCTCGTCACGCACGAACACCGAACTTTTCGGAATCGCCAGGTGCACGCGGGCACCCTTGACGTTGTTCAGGCTGGAAATGGTCCGTGCCAGTTCGCCTTCGAGGCCGCGACGATAACGGGTCGCTTCCATGAACTGACTGGTGCCCAGCCCTTGTTCCTTGTCGAGGATCTCAAAACCGATGTTGCCGTCGCTGGGAGTGACACCAGCGCCCGCGAGCTTGAGCCGCGCACGAGACAGGTCATCGGCCTTGACCAGCAAGGCACCGGAGTTCGGTTCAACGGTATAGGGAATATCGGCTGCGGCCAGGGTTTCCATGACCTGCTTGGCGTCCATACCGGCAAGGCTGCCGTACAGAGGCCGGTAGTCCGGCTGCTGGGACCACAACACAACGGCAAAACCAATCGCCACGCTCGCAGCCAGGCCGACCAACAGGCCCACCTGACGCAACATGGTCATCTCGGAGAGGTTTTCCAGGAAGGACAACCCGAACAGCGGCGGTTTGCCGTCTATTGGAGTGGCCTTGACCGGAACATTATCGGCGATTGCTTCTGCCATGACTCAATCTCGTCCTTAAACCGGCATCTGCATGATGTCTTGGTATGCCTGAACCAGCTTGTTACGCACTTGGGTCAACGCTTGAAAAGACACGCTGGCCTTCTGCGAGGAAATCATCACGTCCGTCAGGTCGACGCCGCTTTTACCGATTTCGAAAGCACTGGCCAACTGATTTGACGCCTGCTGGGTGTCGTTCACTTTATTGACGGCCTGACCGAGCATGTCGGAAAAGCTGCTGCCACCCAATTCAGGGACTGCGGCAGTCGATTTCGGCGCAGACATGGCATCCATTTGCATGGAGCGCATATCCAGCATCAACCGATTGAATTCAATACCTTGGCTCATGGTTTCTCTCTTTGACGAAGCTACGTCTCTGGCTACCCGCAATTTTTTGACACTCACTCGGCGGGTAGTGAGGTGTTAGCAACAAGGGTGCCAGCTCGGTGATCGCTCTAAACAAAAGCCTTCCATGCTTTGCTTTAATCATGAATCACCGCAAAACAAATGTGGGAGCGGGCTTGCTCGCGAATACGGTTTTCCATTCAACAGAGATGCTGGCTGGTCTACAGCTTTCGCGAGCAAGTCGAATCGTCGCACCGCCGCTCCCACATTTAGAACAGTGTTGCTTGCGTCAACTTTCAGGTGGCGAACAAGTACGCTTCCACATCCATTCCGGCGTCACGCATTTGCGCCAGCTTGTAGCGCAAAGTGCGCGGGCTGATGCCCAGTCGCTCGGCGGCTTCTTTGCGACGGCCACGCTCGGAACGCAAGGTGTCGATGATCATCTGAAATTCACGGCGCCGCAGGTCGTCGCCGAGGGCGCCCGCCGATTCAGCTTCGACGTCTACGGCCCGCGTGGGCGTCGACGCCAATGGCGGCAACGGCGCGCACGCCACCGGCCCGGCCAGGCAGAAATCTTGCGGCTGGATCAAACCGCCCTGCTGCAGAATCAAGGCTCGCTGGATCGCGTTATCCAGCTCACGCACGTTGCCCGGCCACGGATAAGCGATCAGGCAAACTTGCGCCTCGGGCGAAAGCTTCGCCACGGCATGCTTCATTTTATTGACGTGCTTGGCCAACAGTCGCTCGGCCAGCGGCAGGATGTCGGCGGTGCGCTCGCGCAGCGGACGCCAGGCCAGCGGGAACACCGACAGGCGATAGTAAAGATCTTCGCGAAAACGCCCCGCCGTCACTTCGGCGGCGAGGTCACGGTTGGTGGTAGCCACCACTCGAATGTCCAGCATGATCGGCTTGCGTGCGCCGACTCGCTCAACTTCACGCTCTTGCAACACGCGCAGTAATTTGGCTTGTAGGCCGAGGGGCATTTCGGAGATTTCATCGAGCAGGATCGTCCCGCCATCGGCCTGCTCGAACTTGCCGGCCTGCGCCGCAATGGCGCCTGTGAAAGCCCCCTTTTCGTGACCGAACAAGGTGGCTTCGAGCATGTTGTCCGGGATCGCTGCACAGTTGATCGCAATAAACGGCTGACTGGCGCGGTGAGAGTGTTGATGGATGTAACGCGCCAGCACTTCCTTGCCGGTCCCGGACTCACCGGAGATCAACACCGTGGAGTCACTGCGTGCCACCCGCGCAGCCAGTTCCAGCAATTGCGCACTGGCGGGCTCGAACGCCACAGGCCCTTCACTCTCGGTCGCGCCCAGATTGCCCAGCGCGTGCCGCGCCACCAGATCGAGCAAGGCTTTGGGCTCGAAGGGTTTGACCAGATAATCCGCCGCGCCCTGACGCATGGCGTCGACTGCGCGCTCGACCGCACCGTGAGCGGTCATCAGTAATACAGGCAGTTGCGGCTGACGCGCCCGCAGCAATCCAAGCAGTTGATGACCATCCATGCCCGGCATGTTGACGTCGCTGAGCACCAGGTTAAATGCCTCGGCGCCGACCGCAGCCAACGCCTCTTCCGCCGAACCGACCGCCGTGTAATCGTGCCCGGCAAGCAGCAGCGTATCGGCCAATGCTTCCCGTAGCGCGCGGTCATCCTCGACCAGTAAAACCTTGATGGCCATGTCCTTCACTTCGCTCCCTGAGCGCTGGGTTGTTCACCAGAAAAAAGCGGCAAGATCACCTGCGCACAAGTGCCGCGACCCGGCCGCGAGCGCAATTGCAATTCTCCCTGATGGGCACGGGCGACTGCCTTGACCACGGTCAGGCCCAGGCCGGTGCCGGTGGTTTTAGTGGTGAAAAACGGTTCACCCAAACGCGCCAGTACCTTCGTGTCGATACCGCTGCCGCTGTCGCTGATGCACAGGCGCAGATTGTTGTCGCGGGTATATAGATGAACCTTCAAACGAACGTCGCCGGCGCTGGCCTGGATGGCGTTCTCGATCAGGTTGAGGATCGCCCCGACCAAGGTGTCGCGATTACACAGCAACTCACCGGCATGACTGTCGCACTGCCAGCGAATCGGCAAGTCCTGAACGTGGGTCAGCGCTGCCGCTTGCAGCGACTGCATCAACATCTTGGGGCTCACGCGATCGGTCAGCGGCAGCTCGCCACGGGCGAACACCAGCATGTCGCGAACCTGGTGTTCGAGTTCATGCAGACGCTCTTTCAGGCGCCCGGCAAAACGTTGCTGGGTCTCGACCGGCAACTGCTGCTCAGTCAAATGACTGGCGTAGAGCAATGCAGCGGACAACGGCGTGCGAATCTGATGAGCCAACGAGGCAACCATACGCCCCAGAGACGACAGACGTTCGTGGCGAGCCAGTTGATCTTGCAGATGACGGGTTTCAGTCAGGTCATTGAGCAACACCAATTGACCGGGCTCGGCGTCCAGCGAACGCGTGGCGATCGATAGACGTCGACCGTCCTTAAGGGATATTTCGTGACCGTCGTCCTCGCGCGGTGCAAAGCATCGAGCAATCACATGACGCCACAGCTCGCCTTCGAGAGGCAGACCAAGCAGTTCACTCGCGGCGGGATTAGCTTCGCGCACGATACCCTGGGCGTCGATGACGATGACGCCGCCGGGCAACAGATCGAGGAGATTTTGCAGACGGTTGGCCAGGCGTTCTTTTTCCGCCAGCTCCTGCATGCGCTGAGCACTGACCACCGCCAGCTCGCCCTTGAGCTCGGTGACCCGGGCTTCGAGCATGCTGTAGGAATCGGTCAATTGGCTCGACATCTGGCTGAACAGCGCAAATGCCTGCTCAAGGCCAAGCCGGCTTGCCTGCTCTACGGACGACGGTTGCCCCGAAGCATCAAGGGCAGGAGACATCTGGGCGGCTTGGGGCATCGGACTCTCTCGCGTG
Organism: Pseudomonas sp. GM79; assembly: GCF_000282495.1. Lineage (GTDB taxonomy): Bacteria > Pseudomonadota > Gammaproteobacteria > Pseudomonadales > Pseudomonadaceae > Aquipseudomonas. Next base: position 33,779 of record NZ_AKJE01000058.1, on the reverse strand, counting down.
GTTGACCGTCAGTTAAACGGAACGTTGCGAGGGATGTAGCAATACCCGTGCCTAAAAAAAACTACCTATAAATGAAGGAGTTGAAAAACAGGCGTCAATCATCCGCCTGTTCATCACCGTCACGACGACTCATGCCGTACTTGCGCATCTTCTCCACCAGCGTGGTACGACGAATCCGCAGCCGTTCTGCCGCCCGCGCCACGATGCCATTGGCATCATCCAGCGCTTGCTGGATCAGCCCTTGTTCCAGACCACCGAGGTAATCCTTCAAGTCCAGGCCTTCCGGTGGCAACAAGGCATTGGCGGTGAAGTCCGGGGTATGACCGTTAATGGCCACCCGCTCTTCAAGATCGCTGCGCAGGCTGTCGACCAGTTGCTCGTCTTCGTCATCGACGTAGCGGAATTTCTTCGGCAACTCGACCACACCGATCACCCCGTACGGGTGCATGATCGCCATGCGCTCCACCAGGTTGGCAAGCTCGCGAACGTTGCCCGGCCAGCCATGACGGCACAGCGACATGATCGCCGCCGAATTGAAACGGATCGAACCGCGCTTCTCGTGCTCCATGCGCGAGATCAACTCGTTCATCAGCAGCGGAATGTCTTCGACGCGTTCGCGCAATGGCGCCATCTCGATCGGGAACACGTTCAAGCGATAGTAGAGGTCTTCGCGGAAAGTGCCGATCTCGATCATGCTTTCGAGATTCTTGTGGGTCGCCGCAATGATCCGCACATCGACGCTTTGGGTCTTGTTGCTGCCCACGCGCTCAAAGGTGCGTTCCTGCAAGACGCGCAGCAGCTTGACCTGCATCGGCAACGGCATGTCGCCGATTTCGTCGAGGAACAAGGTACCACCGTTGGCCAGCTCGAAACGCCCGGCGCGACTGGTGATCGCTCCGGTGAAGGCACCCTTCTCATGGCCGAACAATTCGCTTTCGAGCAACTCGGCCGGAATAGCACCGCAGTTGACCGGCACGAACGGCGCGTCACGCCGCTTGGAGTGGTAGTGCAGGTTGCGCGCGACCACTTCCTTGCCGGTCCCGGACTCGCCGAGGATCAGCACACTGGCATCAGTATCGGCCACTTGCTGCATCATCTGACGGACGTGTTGAATCGCCCGGCTGGTGCCGACGAGGCTACGGAAAAGATTGGGTTCACGGTGACGACCGCGCTCACGCGCCTGGTCATACATCTCGCGATAGACCTGTGCACGGTGCAGCGAGTCGAGCAATTTGCTGTAGCTGGGTGGCATTTCGAGAGTCGAAAGCACTCGACGACGCTGGTCTTCCGGCAAGTCAATGGAAGAATTATCGCCCATTAACAAAACTGGAAGGAACTCATCCCAGGTTGAGAGTGTCTTTAACAGGCCCAAAAGTGCACCAGGAGCATTTACCGTCCCGATGAGGACACAGATTACTTCACGACTTGATGACAAAGAGCCGACAGCCTGCTGCCAGTCATGGCTGCCACAGGGTAAATTTTCTTCGCCAAGAAAATTTAAAATCACCGCCAAATCGCGGCGGCGGACGCTATCGTCATCAATCAGCAGAATTTTGGTTTCACGCCACATGCAATAGCAACTTCCCTAGTCAACTCAATGCCCAAAATGAGGGGCAAGCTAGACGCTTGCAGACACGTTATGCCTGTAGACGCCTGAAATCTGGAACCAGCCACTAGTTAAGTCAAAAAACCGTGCACAGTCAAATTTATGGCGCACTATGTTTGGATTAACCGGGGATTAATTAACCAAACAGATGGTAAACCTTTGCCGCGCTCTGCGCTTGGTGGATCTGCGACATCTCGTCGACTATCGCTTGGCGCTCCCCCGTCGCCGCCTCCAGAAGCTGTTTATACACCCCCAGCAACTCCTCAAGGTTGTCGCGCAACGCGGCCTCGTCCACCGAAGCTTCACTCAAGACGTCTTCCATGCAGGAACGGCAAGCCAGGTCCAATTCACCAATGGCTTCCCAGTTGCGCTCGGCCAATGCATCGACGAGGGCATCGCGGGTTTGTTCGATTCGCTGCAATACAAGACTCATGGTGATCTCCTTAAAACTGCGGACCCGGCGCGGCAATGGCATCCCAACCGTCTTTGACCGTGCGAAGCAGGTCGGCGACTTCGTCGAGAATCTTTGGATCGGTCTTGATGTTGGCTTCAGCCAGACGCTTCATCATGTAGGTGTAAAGGTTATCCAGCTCAGTCACCGAGTCGGCCTGATTTTCCAGATCCAGACCTTCACGCAGACCACCGATAATGCCGATGGCCTTACCGATCAGAACGCCTTTATTCGGAATATCCTTACGCTCCATCGCGCCTTTAGCCTGGGCGATACGATCCAGGCCGCCTTCCATCAGCATCTGCACCAAACGATGCGGGCTGGCTTCGGAAGTTTGCGCCTGAGCGCCAATCTTCTGGTATTGGCGAAGGGCTAACATTGGATTCATGTTGTACCTCATCAGAAATCTGTGGTCCGTATAACCAGTGTATCGACGACGCGTCAAAAAACTTTAGATTCAAAAACAAAAAGCCCGGAGCGTGTGAACGCTGCCGGGCTTTTGGCACTGTAAAGGTTACGAGTTCTTCTGTTGCGCGGTCATCGCTTCAAACATCGACGTGATGTTGCTGGCTGTCGCCTTCAACTTGCCGACCAGGGTGTCCATGTCGTTGTACTTTTTGGTCAGTACCGCGGTCAGGGTCTCGATTCGGCGATCCAGGGCTGCCTGGTCATTGCTCAGCTTTTTCTTGGTTGAATCGAGGCTCTTGGCGCGCGCATCCAGGATCGAGTCGACTGCTTTGCCATTGACGGTTTTACCTTCGGTGTAAGGCTTGATCGCATTGTTCATACGCTCAATCAGACCGTTGGTACCGGTGAACAGTGCCTGAACCTCACCGCCCAGCTTCTTGTCGTTCATTGCAGTGTTGAACTTGGTGCTGTCGAAATCCAGTGCGCCGGTCTTCTGGTTAGTGGTGATACCCAACTGGGAAAGCACGGTCAGCTTGTCGCCGGCACCGGTCTGGGACAGCGGGCCCCGTAAGGAATCCAGAATCGAACGTGGCAGCGGGTCACCGGTCAGCGCCGCGGAAACGGTCAGCTTGCCATCGTCATCCAGGGACGGCTTGGTCAAAGAAGTCACAGCGTTGGCGACGGCGTTGTACGCATCGACGAACTTCTGGATCGACGCCTTCAGACCATCATTGTTGGACGCCACGGTGACGGTCGACTTGCCGGTGGTGAGCAAACTCAGGCTCAACCCGGAAATCGTCTTGTCGATGGTGTTGGACTTGCTGGTCATCGCCAGACCGTCGACGCTAAACACCGCGTCCTGGGCCGGAGCACCAATAGCCCCCGAAGAAGTGGCAGTCGGCGGGGTGGCCATCGGGGCGGTCCCATCGATTTCCAGACCGGCAATACCGCTGGCGGAAATGTCGGAACCCGCGCCAGTCGTCGTGGAACCCAGCACCAGGCGCGAGCCGAAGCTGTCGGTCACAATGTTGGCGCTCAAGCCACTGGACTGGTATTGGCTGTTGATCGAATCACGCACCGATTGCAGCGTGGCGCCTGCACCCACAGTTACCGGATAGCTTTTGCCATTCTGGGTGATGGTCAGCGTGCCAGCAGGGATCGCACTGGTTGTACCACCGGCAAACGCAGCAGAGGCTACTTTCGAGGAGGTGGCCAGGCTGGTGATGTCGACCACGTAGTTACCGGCGACAGCCGCGTTACTGGACGTAGCGGTCAGCACTTTTACATCGGACGACGTCGCGGCAAAACCCGTGAACTGAGGGGTTGTCGTACTACCCAGATCGGTAAGCGCTTTCTGGAACGTAGCCAACAGCGACTTCAAGGTACCAATCCCGGAAATACTCGCCGAGTTAGTGGCGGTTCCACGATCGATCTGACCTTGCTTGGCCGCTTTATCGGCGTTCACCAAGGCTTTAACGATAGCACCGGTATCAAGGCCGGAGCCTAAACCTGTGCCCGGTAGAATTGGACTTGCCATGTGAAACTCCCTTCAGTGTGTCGCCGGCCTTTTGACCACTACAACGCCCAAAAGAACATAGCAACAAAATTCGTGCCAGTTGTCAGACTTTAGCGCTGAACAACAGGCTGCTTGCATCATTCAAACTATTGGCCAGTTTCAGGACTTCTTCGTTGGGGATCTGGCGGATCACCTCACCGGATTCGCTGGCAATGACTTTGACGACCACTTTGCCCGATGGCTCATCGATAGAGAATTCCAGGTTGCGCTTGACCGACTGAACGAATTTTTCAATTTCCTGAACAGCCATCTTCAGTTTGTCCTGCTCGGTCTGTTCGCCCTTACCTTCTTCCTTGACGGCAGCTACTGGAGCAACTACCGCTCGAGGCTTCTCCGCCGGCTTGTCGGCAACAGTCGTCGCCTGCTTGGCCGCAGGATAAGACAAGTTCAGCTTGACGCTCATATCCATGTCCATCACCTCTTAAAGTAAAAAGCGAGAGAGCGCGACAAGCGCACTCCCCCGCCAAAACGCATCAGCTATTACTGAAGCAGTTTCAGTACAGCGGATGGCAGTTGGTTGGCCTGAGCCAGAACTGCGGTCGAAGCTTGTTGCAGAGTTTGTTGCTTGGTCAGCTGTGCAGTTTCAGCAGCGAAGTCGGTATCTTGTACGCGACCCAGTGCAGCACTGGCGTTTTCGTTGATGTTCTGCAGGTTGGAGATGGTGCTGGACAGACGGTTTTGTGCAGCACCGAGGTCAGCACGGCTGGAGTTGATCTTGGCCAGAGCGGCGTCGATTTTGGTCAGCGCGTTGTTCATCGAGGCTTCGGCGGTTGCCGAGTTGTTACCAGTGATCTGAACGGTAGCCGAGTCAACCGACAGGGTAGCTGCGTCGAAGCCGCTGTCCAGGGTCAGAGTGATCTGGTTGGTAGCGCCGGTGTTGGAACCAACCTGGAAGGTCATGGTGCCAGCGGTGCCGTCGATCAGGTTCTTGCCGTTCAGGTTGGTCGACTTGGCGATACGAGTCAGCTCGTCCGACATCGAAGCGAATTCTTTGTTCAGAGCAGCACGGTCAGCAGTGCCGTTCGAGTCGTTTCGCGATTGAACAGCCAGTTCACGCATACGCTGCAGAATGTTGGTCGATTCTTGCATCGCGCCTTCAGCGGTCTGAGCGATCGAGATACCGTCGTTGGCGTTTTTGATAGCCATGGTCTGACCGCGGATCTGCGAAGTCATACGGGTAGCGATTTGCAGGCCGGCGGCGTCGTCTTTAGCGCTGTTGATTTTCAGGCCGGAAGACAGGCGAGTCATCGACGTCGACAGAGCGTCGGAAGCACGGTTCAGGTTTTTCTGAACGTTCAACGATGTGACGTTGGTGTTTACTGTTAAAGCCATGACGAATTCCTCGTTGGTTGGGTACTGCGGCTTCCGGCCCTGGCAACCGCCGGGTATGGCCTAGAGAACCTTCGTAATAGTTATCGTCGGGATTGGAACTTGCTTTAGGGGATTTTGAAAAATATTTGCCATCACGTTGCCACCCCCCGTAAATCAAGGGCTTGACTGTGTTCAAGCAGCGAAAAAATGACGTCAGGGAAATGCCGGTGACAGACTGGCGAGGATTCGCCTGCACCGGCAGAAGAGAAATTGTTTAAATGGACAGACTGTCGCGCAGCAACTGGGCCAGTTCGTATTCCAGATAGTCCGCCAGCGCCAGCCAATTTTGCGCCTCCTGGCATTCGAGCATCTGGCCGAGCAACAGCACCCACTGCTGCTGAACAACCTGCGGCGTCAGATCAAAGGACGGCTGCACCGCAACGATCAGCTCGATCATCGCCAGCCCGGCTTCTACATCACGCCCCAAACGGAACAATGTTGCACATTGCTCAGAGTCGACGACAAAGGATTCAAGCCCGCTCATGACACCCACTCCGGATGAAAAGCCGTACCGGCAATCATCGCGCCTGTCCGGCTGCTGTTATAGAAGCGCACCTGAGGATGCCCTGCGATAAAGCGCTCCAGCTCACACAGGTAACTGCGAAAATTGAGCTGGGTCTTGATGCGTTGACCGTTACCATCGAGCACCCAATGCTTGGCGGCGCCCAGTTGCGGTCCCAGGTCGCCATCGTTCCAGCCCGCATGGGTCTTGTCATTGGGAAAGGCAAAGTCGGCACCGAACAAGGTGATCTGCGCTGCGCCCATCTTCACCGCAAGGTCTACCGCGGGATGAATCACGCTACCGCCGACATACAGCTCGCCTTTGGGCTGTTGCCGACGCATCTTCTGGTAAATCGGGCTGGCGGAGTAACTGGCATAGCGCGGTCCCTGCCAGGCTTCAAGCACTAGGGGATCGACCATGGGCATATACGCCAGGATGATATCGGTCGTGTCTTCACATGGTAGATGCCGAGCCGAGATGCGCTGGTCGATGCTGACCACCACATCAGGTCGGATCCCGTGATCGATCAGTGGTCGGTAAGCCGTATCAACACAGATGAACAACGGCCGTTCGGCCTGATTACGAATCGCGAGCAAGGTCTCGAAGTGCTGCTCAAGGCTCGGGCCCGTGGCAATGACGAATACCTCCTGCCCTTTGCACGAACCGAACAACCCGGTCACATCCCGATCGGCCTGCACCAACTCCAGGCTGGCCTGCAAACGCTCGACGATGTCCGGATCCTGGGGGTCAAACTCACGATTATTGAAGCTCAGGTGTATTTCGCTGATCAACCGATCACGAATCTTCGCATTGAAGTCATCGGCCAGCACCAGCTCGGACGGCAACGCGAAGAACGGCAGCTGGATTTCCGCCAGATCGCCGGCATACAACAGCTCGACTCGCGGATCGCTGAGCCACTGCTGTTGATCGAGCAGTTGCAGCACCAGCGCAAACACCGCGCCGTTGAGGATGTGCACATACAAACGCTCGAGCCCGGCGCGCTGCAGCAACTCCCTCTGCAGATCGCCAAGCCCGGCGCCGTAGACATGCACCGCCGGACTGTCGAGCGGCAGGCTTTCGGCTTGAAGCTGCGCTTCATGGGTGCGGTCATGGCGACTGGTCAACTGAATGCCGTTGATGCTCAACGTCGAGCCCAGGCCTTCAACCAGATCGGCCTGCAACAGGCTCACGTCCTCAATCAGCAAGCGCGCAGACAGCAGCGGCCAGCGGCGCTGTATGATCTCGACGTTGCGCTCAAAGAACTCGCTCATGGAGCCTCGCTTTTCATTCGGGCAAAAAAATAGCGCTCAAGGTTACACCTTGAACGCTTTTTTTGTGCCTGGCTTTTAGAAGCTCAAGGACGATAGATGATCGCCGAACCCCAGGACAAACCAACACCGAAACCGCTGAGCGCCACGCGCTTCCACTTGGAATCGAGCACGTGTTTTTCCAGCAGCAACGGAATGCTCGACGACACGGTATTACCGGTTTCTACCATGTCCTTGATGAACTTCTCAGGCTCACCCTCGAAACGCCGTGCCACGGCGTCGACAATCGCCGCACTGCCCTGGTGAATGCAGAAGGCATCGATATCGTCAGCCGTCAGGCCCGAGTCAGCGAGCAGCTCATGCAAATGCGCCGGCACTTTGAGCAGCGCGAAGTTGAAGACCTGACGGCCGTTCATGAAGAACACCCCGTCGGAAACCTTCAGGTGCGGCGCGCCGGAACCGTCAGTGCCGAACTTGGCCTTGCCCAACTGCCATGGCGCGTCTTCGCCCATCCAGGTAGCCGTGGCGGCATCGCCAAAAAGCATGGTGGTGTTGCGGTCTTCCGGGTCGACGATCTTCGAATACGGATCGGCGGTCACCAGCAGGCCATTCTTCAGGCCCGCGGCCTCCATGAAGCCCTTGATGGCGTAGATGCCGTAGACGTAACCCGAGCAGCCCAGGGAAATATCGAACGCAGCCACGGTCGTTGGCAGGCCCAGTTTGTCCTGAACGATGGCGGCGGTGTGCGGCAAGCCTTCTTCATCGCCGTTCTGGGTAACGACGATCAGCACGTCGATGGCTTCACGCTTCAAATCGGGATTGTTGGCGAACAGCGCGTTGACTGCTTCGACACACAGGTCCGAAGTTTCTTGCCCCGCATCTTTGCGCGGCAGGAAGGCCGAACCGATCTTGCCCAGGATGAATTCTTCATCCTTTTCGAATTTTGCACCTTGTGCGTAATTGTCCACGCCGGCTACAGGAACGTAGCTCGCAATGCTCTTTATGCCAATCATTACGGCTTCCCAATAATAAACAGCCCAATACCACCGCTCGCAAGGAATCGAGGGGCGCCGACAAACAACGAATAAACGTCGCCCTCAAGGGGGTGACAGCGGGAAGAATAAAAGGCCATCACTGGGCTAAAAACAGTCCAGGCGCCATCTCCCCTTTTTATACAATACAGTGAAGATGCGCGTTATGACTCGCAGGTCACGCTATTTTGCCGAATCAGCCGCACAAGCGGTTATTCAACCAACGACCAATCCAGCGGTGTTCCGCGCTTGATGGGCTGGTGCGCACGGCGGCCCAGAAGGGTTTCAGCGTGTTTGGGGGCCAGCCCCAGGCCAGGCCGGATGGCCCGCAGATTGGCAACGGTGAAAGGCTCACCGGCGGCCATGTCCTGAGTGACGTATAGCGAACGTCGGTATACCAGAGATTTGCGCTCGGCCTCGGTCACGCCGTAATGCACCTGACCCATGGCCTGCCAGGCGCGTTCGGTTTCGATCACCAGGCTGGCGAGTTCAGTCGGTTCCAGGGAAAAACTGGCGTCCACGCCACCGGCGGCACGGTCGAGGGTGAAGTGTTTTTCCACCACCGTCGCCCCCAGCGCTACCGCGGCGACGGACACTCCAACGCCCATCGAATGATCGGACAAACCGACTTCACAGCCAAACAGCTCCCGCAGATGAGGGATGGTGCGCACATTGCTGTTGGCGGGCGTCGCCGGGTACGTGCTGGTGCACTTGAGCAACACCAGGTCCTTGCAACCGGCCTCACGGGCGGCACGCACGGTTTCGTCGAGTTCGGCGATGCTGGCCATGCCTGTGGAGATGATCAACGGCTTGCCGGTGGCAGCGACCCGCCGGATCAACGGCAGGTCGGTGTTCTCGAAACTGGCGATCTTGTAGGCGGGCACGTCCAGGCTTTCGAGGAAGTCTACGGCGGTGTCATCGAACGGTGTGGAGAACGCCAGCATGCCCAGCTCTTTGGCCCGGGCGAAAATCGGCGCGTGCCATTCCCACGGCGTGTGGGCCTTCTCGTACAGCGCGTACAGTGAAGAACCGGCCCACAGGCTGTTGGGGTCCTTGATGAAGAACTCGCCTTCGGACAGATCCAGCGTCATGGTCTCGGCAGTATAGGTTTGCAGCTTCAAGGCGTGCGCACCGGCCTTGGCCGCGGCTTCGACGATGTGCAGCGCCACGTCCAGCGACTGGTTATGGTTGCCGCTCATCTCGGCAATGATGAACGGCGGCGCATCGGCACCAATCGAGCGGTTGCCGATCTTGAAACTGGTCATTGTTTTGGATCCTTCAATACGCGCGTGAACGCGCAAGCACTCTGAGTGAAACCAGCCTCGCGGAAAACTTTCAGCGATGCCGAATTGGCCGGCAGCACCTGAGCGGTGATGGCTTCCAGTCGCGGCCAATGAGCGGTGACGAAGGCTTCGCCCCGCGCCAGCAGCGCCCTGCCCCAGCCCAGGCCGAATCGGCCTTCGAACAGATAAATCGAGACTTCGGCGCGAGCATCGTCGAGGTCATAACGCAGCACACCGACCGGGCCATCATCCGCTTCGGCGATTAACAGCAACCGCCGCGGATTGCTCAGGTTCGCGGCCAGCCAGTCCCGATGCCGTTGCCAGTCAATGACGTGCGTGTCCAGCGACCAGCGCCGAACCGCTTCGGCATTGCGCCCATCGAACAACAATTGCGCATCATCCTGAGTGGCCTGACGAACCTGCAACACCGCCCCCGCCAGCGCTGCCGCCACCCGCTGCGCCCCACGGCCATCGACCAACTGCCGCGAGCGTTCGGCCAGACTCTGACGAATCCCCTGATTGCCCACGACAAAACCGATGGTCTGATGCAACTGCTCGACGCTGACCCGGTCGCGATTGCCCAGGAACACATGAGCACCCGAGGTCGCCATCACCTCGCCGTTGGCCTGCTGATTATTCGAGACCGCAATGCAGATCGTCGGCAGCCCCATGGCCGCCCGCTCCCAGCTGGTACCGCCACCGGCACCGATGAACAGGTCGGCCTCGGTCATCAGCTGGTAGAAATCGCTGACAAAACTGTGCAGGCGCCAGTTCGGACGATAGTCCACCAGACTCTGCATCTGCTCCCAGGCCGGATTGTCGGCACCTGCCACGAAATCGACTTCCAGCTCATGGAGGTCCGCCAGTGCCAACATCGCGTGATGGGTCTGCATGGCCGCATCGAAGCCGCCGAAATTCACCAGCACTCGCCTGGCCCGAGGTTTGATCTCGATTGCCGGGCAACAGAACTCATCGCGCAGCAGGGCAAACCGTGGGCCCAGCAGGGTCTGGCAATCGGGCGTCAGCAGTGAGGCATAAGCCTCTGGCGTGCCCGACAGATTTTGATTGAGCAGCAGATCGACGCTGTATTGCCGAGTGGCCAAATCGTCCACCGCCGCGATTCGCGGAGCCCAACGGCGCGCGGCGGTCTGCCAATGCTGATCGAGGCCATAGTGGTCGACGATGATCCAGTCGAAAGCCGGATGACTTTCCAATGCTTGCCCCAGCGCAGCGATGTCCGCCTGCCACGGCAGCATCGACTCGATGGCCTGCTGTGGGTCTTCATCGGGATAGCGCTCCGGCAGCGCGAAAATCTCGAAATCCTCAGCCTGCAGACTGTCCAGCCGATGCCCCGGCAACTGACGACACGCGAAGGCAACATGCGTGCCCTGCTTGCGTAACACCCTGGCCAGGGTCAGGCAACGGGCGATATGGCCGCTGCCAATGGTCGGCGACGCGTCAGCGCGGATTAGCACCCTCATTGCAGCTCACCCCCAGCCTTCAAGGCGCAATAGAGATATTCGGCACGCGTCCAGTCTTCAAGCGTGTCGATATCCTGCACCAGATGACGCGGCAGAATCACCGGCAGGCTTGCCGGCGAGAACAGCACATCGCCACGCAACCAGGCCTCGCTACGCCCCCAGTAGAACTGCCCGGCATCTTGAAAAGCTTCAGGCAAGTCCTGGGAACGGATCTCGCGAAACTCCGGGTAGAGCGAGGTCAAGGCGCCCTGCTCGTCGAGGGTCAAGGCCCGTTGTACCGGGAAGCCAAAACCGGCGACTGAAAACGCGAAAGACTTGTCCGGATGCTGCACCAGCAACTCATGCCCCTGACGCAGATAACGCGCCTGCAACAGGGGCGCCGTCGCGTAGACGCAGCACGCATAGTCGAACGGCGGCAATTGCTGCAAGGCATGTACGATCACCGCTGCAGTCCCTGTGAAATCGTCGGCCAGCGCCGCGGGCCGCATGAACGGCACTTGAGCCCCATTGGCCCGTGCGACCTCGGCGATCTCTTCATCGTCGGTGCTGACGATCACTTGGTCGAACAGGTTCGACTCCAGCGCCGTGCGAATCGAACGGACGATCATCGGCACGCCATCGAATGGCTTGAGGTTCTTGCGCGGGATTCGCTTGCTGCCACCGCGGGCCGGAATGATCGCAACACTGCTCAAGAGTCGGTACTCCTCAAGTTGCTATGCCTCAAGTTGCTATGCCTCAAGAATCAGTCGTCGCAATTGCTCGACCACATAATCCTGTTGTTCATCGCTCAGCAGAGGAAACAGCGGCAGGCTGATGGCCTCGGCGTAATAACGTTCGGCCTGGGGGAAATCCCCCTCGGCAAAACCCAGGTCGCGATAGTACGGCTGCAAGTGCAGAGGAATATAGTGCAGGTTCACACCCACCCCTGCCGCTCGCAAGCCTTCGAACACCTGTCGATGGCTGAGGTTGATTCGGTCGGTCTGCAAGCGCACCACATACAAATGCCAAGCCGATTCGGCCTCGGGCTGCGCACTGGGCAAGGTCAGCGGCAAGTACGCCAGCAACCGCTCATAACGCGCCGCCAGTTCACGACGACGCTCGATGAAGCCATCGAGCTTGTTCAGCTGTGACAGACCGAGGGCCGCTTGCAGGTCGGTGATGCGGTAATTAAAGCCCAGTTCCACTTGCTGGTAGTACCAGGGACCGTGGCTGGGTTCATTCATCTGCGCAGGGGCACGGGTCATGCCGTGGCTGCGCAGGCGCTGCAAGCGCTCGGCCAGTTCCGGGCGGTTGGTCAGGACCATGCCGCCTTCGGCGCTGGTGATGATCTTCACCGGGTGGAAACTGAACACCGTCATCGCCGCAAAATCGCCGCACCCTACCGGACGTCCGGCATAAGATGCGCCGACCGCGTGGGAAGCGTCCTCGATCACCGTAAAACCATAGCGCTCGGCCAGTTCGGCGATCATGCGCATATCACAGCTCTGCCCGGAGAACGCCACCGCCACCAGCACTTTCGGCAGCGTGCCGTCGCGCTCGGCGATTTCAAGCTTCGACGCCAAAGTGTAGGCGTCGAGGTTCCAGGTCAGCGGGTCGATGTCGACAAAATCAACCTCGGCGCCGCAGTAACGCCCGCAGTTGGCCGAGGCCAGAAAGGTGTTCGGCGTGGTCCACAATCGATCGCCTGGCCCGAGGCCGGCGGCGAGGCAGGCAATGTGCAACGCCGCAGTGGCATTGCACACCGCCACCGCGAAATCGGCCTGGCAACGCTCGGCCATGGCCTGTTCGAAACGCTCGATGGTCGGCCCCTGCGTCAGCCAGTCGGACTGCAACACGGCAACCACCGCGTCAATATCTTCCTGATCCAGGCTTTGCCGACCGTAGGGAATCATGCCGACAACTCCGCGTGCAGATCAGCGATCTGGCCGACCGACAGGAAGTGCGGGTTGGTGTCGGAGCGGTACTCGAAATCTTCGCTCACCGGCCGGCCCTGCTCGCCCAGTTTGTCGACGGCAAAATCCACGTCGACGCTAGTGAAGCGAATCGACGGCTGAATGGTGTAGTGATCATCGAACTCCAGGGTCATGCGCGCGTCGTCCAGCGGCACCATCAGTTCATGGAGCTTTTCCCCCGGACGGATGCCGACGTTTTTGTGCGGCAAATGTCCAGCCATGCCCAGCGCCAGATCGACGATGCGAATCGACGGGATCTTCGGCACAAACACTTCACCGCCGTGCATGCGGGCGAAGCTGTCGAGCACAAACTTCACACCGTGATCGAGGGTGATCCAGAAACGCGTCATGCGCTCATCGGTGATCGGCAGCTCTTTGGCGCCCTCGGCAATCAGCTTGCTGAAGAACGGCACCACCGAACCCCGCGAGCCAGCCACGTTGCCGTAGCGCACCACGGCAAAACGAGTCTGCTGTTCGCCAGCAATGTTGTTGGCCGCCACGAACAGTTTGTCCGACAGCAGCTTGGTCGCGCCGTACAGGTTGATCGGGCTGGCTGCCTTGTCGGTAGACAGTGCGACGACTTTTTTCACGCCGTTGTCGATGGCCGCGGCAATGATGTTTTCCGCGCCATTGACGTTGGTACGAATGCATTCGGTGGGGTTGTATTCCGCCGCTGGCACTTGCTTGAGGGCCGCGGCATGCACCACGTAATCGATGCCGCGCATGGCCTGACGCAAACGCTCGGCATCGCGCACATCACCAATGAAGTAACGCATGCACGGCGCGTTGAACGTCTGCTGCATCTCGTATTGCTTGAGCTCATCGCGGGAGAACACCACCACCCGCTTGGGCTGGTATTGCTCCAGCAAGCGGCGGATGAAATTGCGCCCGAACGAGCCGGTGCCGCCGGAGATGAAAATCGATTTACCGTTGAACATGCCTTGAGTCCTTTTACCTGTCAGCCAGGCTTATGCGAGCAACTGCGCCCAGTTCACGCTGGTCGGTTCGCTGAGAGTAAAGCCCTTGCCGGTCAAGGCCAGGTTCTGGTTGTAGGCCGAGTCGTGTTTGAAGCGGGCCTGCCACTTGTCGCGCAAAGCGGCGCGTGCTTGAGGCGCATCGGGCAGCAGGCCCGGGTGCAGTAATTGTGCTTGTGGCGTCCAGACAGTCAGGTAACCGGCATCGGCGACTTTCAGGCACAAGTCGATATCGCCAAAAGCTTCGTCGAAATGTTCCTCGTCCAGACCGCCCACCGCTTCGAACACGTCCTTGCGAACCATCAGACAGGCACCGGATATTGCCGAACAGTTCTGCTCGACCTGATGGCCGTTCATGTAGCCCTTGGCGTCCTTACGTTCATCGACAAAGACCGAGCCGATCTCGCCATTCAAACCCAGGACCAGACCGGCCTGGGTGGTGACACCACGAATGTCCATCAGTTTGGCGCCAACGATGCCGACTTCCGGACGCTGAGCCTGGTTGAGCATGGCGTCAAGCCAATTGGCATTGACCACTTCGGATTCCGCCGACAGCAGCACCAGGTAGTTCCCCTTGGCCTCGGCACAGGCAAAATTGTTCAGTGCCGAGGCACTCAGGCGCTGACCGCTACGCATTACACGAAGGCGATCGCCCTTGCCTTCAAGGCTGCTCAGCCAGGTCGCCAGCTCTTCGCACTGGCTGTGGTTGTCGGCAATCAGCACTTCGTGACGTTGATAACGGGTGCGCTGCAGCACGCTGACCAGCGCTCGTTGCAGCGACTCAAGGTTGTCCTGGCTCTGGAGGATGATCGACACCAGCGGCCGCTCAGTGTGTTGATAGTCGATCTGGTAAGTCTGCGGCAGCGTCGAGCTGACCTGAGCGCGATACCCCCGTGCCGCCAGAGAGCGAGTCAGCACCTGACGTTCCTGAGCGCTGGACTCTTCTACCGGGGCATTGCAAATCAGCAAGGGTTCAGCAAGATGTGCCAGCCCTGCCAGGCCACCGTCCTCGATCAGGCGCAGCAATAGATCGAATTCCAGGGCCTGGGGGTACTCGGTCGAGAAACCTTTGGCCTGAGCCAACACATCACGCTGGATCAACCAGTGGCGCGCCATCAGCGACGGCACGGTTTGCAGCAGGTCGAGATTGACCCCGGGGCGGAACACATCCGCCAGAGCACCGTTGGCCTGACGCTGAAGCTCGTCCATCGCCACTGCACGTACACCCTCGGCACCGGTCAGCTCCAGGCTGGCGCGCAGCAAACCGCTGGCAGTGAACTGATCACCGGCCTCGGCCAGCAACAGCCAATCGGCGGTGGACTGAGCGACGATCTGGTTGATGCGCTCCACATAATTGGTCGCGGTGACTTTGACGAAGTGCACGGTGTCGCGCACGGATGTGGTCGCCGGTAAATCACCGGCAGTGAACACCACCAGTTTGAACGCCTTGCAGTGGCTACCGACCAAGCTGTCGAAGGTCGCCTGCAACTTGACCATGTCGGCATCCAGATCCAGCAACAGGATGCCGAACTGAGGACCGCCATTATGCCTGGCCAACTGTGCAGCGATTGCCTTGAGCTGCGCGGCATCCGGGTTGCGCGCTTCGAGCCAGCTCAGCAAGCGGCCGGACGGCATGTTCTCGAGCAGTCGGCGGTCTTGCTGACCCGGTAAAGCGTTCAGTCGCTCGGCCCAGGCTTGCAGCTTGAGGCCTTCTTCCTGCTCGTCACTGTCTTTCAATGACTCCGCCAGGCGCTTGACCACCGCGCGGTTGAACACGTTCAGGCTCAAGGCCTCCCACAACCGGCTACGCACTGTGCGGTCGGTGTCGTTGGGGTGAACGCGCATCAACTCATGCTGCTTGAGCAGGATGCCTTCCAGCTCCTGAAGTTGCAGGCGACCGGCAGGCATGGCGTGCAGCAGGAATTCGAACTCGGTCAGCAGATCGAACACCGGTTTGTTGTAGAACGGCATTTCGACGAACTGCTCCGGGCCGAATGAACGAATCGGCTCTTCCCCCGCCTCGCGCCAGGCCGAGCGAATAATCATGGTGCCTTTGAGAGAGCGGCCTTCGACCAGGCAATCGGCCATGGCGGCAAAACTGTCCAGGGCAATTTGTTTGACCCGGGCCGGATCCTTGTTGTCGCTGAGTGGCGTCGGGATCGAGGCCAGGAATTGGGCAAACTGCTCGCGTTCGGCAACGCTTTTGGCGTCTTTGAAAGTCAGCACCGTCAACACGTTGGTGTTGTGGTCCGAAGCGCCATAGTTCATTTCCCGCACGGCGAACGGAATCGGCAGGATCCGCGCCTTCGCGCAGGCCAACAAGTAGAAAGTGTGGCCGATTTCCTGCCATTCGAAACTGGTGCCCGCTGGCAGAAGGCTGTACCACTGTTGCAGCAAGTCGGTACGGGTGACTGCATAGAACGGCGGCAGGAAATTATCCATGAACCGCACCACACGGTCTTCGGCCTGCTCCGAGTTGTAATCTTCATGAACCTTGCGGTCGCGACGGAAGTAGTTCACTTCAGTGGCACGGGTCAGGTACATGATCCCGTAGCCATGGCACAAGCCGTAGTCGGGATTGGCTTCGAGAAACGCCACCGACTCGGTCAGCGCGCGGTGCAGCAGGAAGTCATCGTCGGCGGCAAATACCATGTAAGGCGTGGTGACCTGATTGACGCCGTAGGTGAGTTTTTCCTGCAGCCCCTTGTAGGTGTATTGAGGCAAGTGGCGATAGTCGACCGACGGGAAGTCCCGGGCCATGTTCTCGTCCCCCTCAGCGGACGAATCCAGAACCAGAACCGTGCAGGGATAGCTGCTGTAGTACTGCAAGGTACGCCGCAGGAACGCGTTCCGGTTGTGGGAAATCACCACTACCGTAAACCGCTCGTTCAGCGGTGCAACGTTGTTTTGAGCACTGTTTTGAACCTGCATCTTTCTATCCCCACAACCGGCCAATCGCCAAGAACCTGAAACCACTTTTGATTAACGAACGCGACGCAGATAGCCGTCCGGCGCTACGGTGATCAGCAGCTTGTTTTGCAGTTGCTGGTCAATTTCGAAGTCCTTGTTTTCTTCCAGGTACTTCCATACCGCAGTCTTCGGATTGTCGCCCGGGCCCCATGGACGATCCGGAAAGAAGTCGGCCGGCATGTCTTCGACCACGGTGTCCATGACCACGCAGTAGCTGTCCACCGAAACCAATGGCGCATACAGACGCAGCTCTTCGAGCACGTGATGGTGGGTGTGGTTGGAATCCAGCACCAGAATGACTTTTTTGCCTTCGGCGGCAGCGCGCACTTTGGCGGCGATGGTCGGGTCGATGCTCGAACCTTCGATCATCGAAATACGCTTGCTCATCGGGTGGCTTTCGATGGCTTCACGGTTGTGCGCACGGATGTCGAGGTCGATGCCCAGCACTTCGCCGTGGCCTTGCAGCTCCAGCAACGATGCGTAGTAAATGATCGAGCCGCCGTGGGCAATGCCGCACTCGATGACCAGATCCGGTTTGACCTGCCAGATGATCTCTTGCATCGCCATCATGTCTTGCGGCAGCTGGATGATCGGACGGCCCATCCACGAGAAGTGGTAGCTGTATTTGTGCTTGGCCGATTCGTTGAAGAAATCCCGGGCCAGGCCGGTGAGTTTCTGGTCATCGCCTTGGCGGGCGATTTCTGCCTGGCATTCAGCTTCGAAGGCTTTGTTGATGCTGTTGTCGGTCATTTCAAAATTCTCATTGGTCACTGGAACGAAGCGCTGTCGACGGCGTGATAGACGTAGCGTCCACCGGTCATCCGCTTGATTTCTTCGAGGTAGTTGGAGTTCATCACAAACAGGTTGGCGCCTTCGGGCAAGGCATCCATGGCCTCTTGGGGCGAGGACACCCGCGCGCCGCTCAGGGGCAGATATCGGCCCTGTTTGGCCGGGTTTATATCCACCACGCGATCCACCGCCACGCCCGCTCGTTGCAGGAACAACGAATAAATCACGCCTTTGGACGAGGCGCCCCAGATCGCCGAACCCTGCTCGGGCGCGGCCTGGATGATCTGCACGGCGCGGTCGAGGCTGGCGGTGAAACCTTCCGGCAGCGTCAGGCGCGGCACCGGTTGTTCCGGGGTCCGGCGCAACGTGGACAGGTCGGCGACGATGTACAGATACTGGCCACCGAACAGGTGACCGGCCTCATGCACCGTGCCGAACATCCGGCGCAGGTCATCGAGGCGGAAATAATTGACGTGTTCGTAGAACAGGTCGAACCAGGCACGGTGTTCGAGAATCCAGTCGAAACACGGCACTTCGATGTAGATCTGCCCGCCCTGATTGGCCTCGGCCATCTCGGCGAGAAAACTCACCGGGTTCTGGATATGCTCCAGTACATGCCGCAGCACGATGGCGTCCGCCGACAGCCCCAGGCCGCGAGTGAACGGTGCTTTAATCACATCGCAGTTGTCGCCTTCGTAGGCCGGATCAATGCCGGTGATGGCGTAACCCAGACCTTTGAGAAGCTCAAGAAAGTAGCCTTTGCCGCAGCCGACTTCGATCAGTTCCTGACCCTTGAAGTGGCGGGCAATGATCCCTTCGACATCGCTCAGGTGTTTCTGGAACTGGCCGGAATGCGCCTGCTCGTTCTGATAGTCGGCGTCGTAGCTGAGCTTGTCGGCATCGAAAGCCTGATTGAAGATCAGCCCGCTCGCCTCGTCCTGCACCAACAGCATGTCGGCGCTGGCCGAAGCCCTGGCCGACTCCGGGTCGGCAAAGGTACGGTTCTGCAACACCGGCAGGTCGGCGACCCGATACAACTCATGCCTCATGCTCTGCTCCCAGTAGCTGTTGCAAGCGGTCCGCCACGCCCCAGAACGCCATCGGTTCATGGGTCGGGTAAGGGTAATGGCCCAGGTTCAAAGTGATCGATGCGCCGCGTTCACGCAGCCGTTGTTCGACCAGCGCCCTGACCGATATCGGTTGGCCGCTGCAGCAATTGATCACGCCATCAAATTCGCGCTGTTGCAGGATCGCGGCGAGGTAACCGGCCGCCGTTTCAATCGACAGGTAATCGCGCAGCTGTTCGCCGGCCGACATGTTGAAGCTGGCGTCCCCGGCCTCGATTGCCCGGTCCAGCGCAGCCAATAAACTGTTAGGGTTCTGCCCTTCCCCGTGCAGGTAAAACAACCGCGCCCATTGCAGGGTGAACGGTTGAATCCGCTGCAGATTTTCGAGGAACAGCCGTAGCGTGTTCTTCGCCACCCCGTAAGGGTTACTCGGCCGCGCCTCGGTCTGCTCGCTGAGCGGTCCGCTTTGCAGGCCATATTCAAAACAGGTGCCCGTCACCAATACTTGGGACACGCCCGCCTCGACCGCACCCTTGATGAACCGGTAATCGGCCATCAAGTTATGCTCGAAATGGAACAGCGCCTGATAGTTCGGCAACCCCGGCCACGCCAGATGCGCCAGGGCGTCGATGCCATCGGTCAGCGCTGCGATGTTCAGATCGTCGGCGTGAATATCTGCCGCGATGAACTCCACGGCATTGATCCACGGCAAACTCGCAGCGGCTTCGGCGTTACGCGCCACGGCCCGGACTTCACAGCCACGCGCGAGCAAGGCTTCGACCAAATGGCGGCCGACGAACCCGGTGGCACCGGTCACGAGCACTTTCACAGCACGGTCAACTCAGGCACGGCGATCACGAAGCGGCCATCCCACTGCCGTACTTGCGCCAGTTGCTGACTGACTTCGTGCAACAGATTCCATGGCAGAACCAGGATGTAATCGGGTTTCTCCAGATCGATCTGCGCCGGCGAAACGATCGGAATGCGACTGCCCGGCAAATACTTGCCCTGCTTGTGCGGATTGGCGTCGACCACCCAGGCCAGCAGGTCCGGTTTGACCCCGGCGTAGTTGAGCAAGGTGTTGCCCTTGGCCGCCGCGCCATAACCGACCACGCGCTTGCCGTCGGCCTTGGCCTGCAACAGGAAGCGCAGCAGGTCATGCTTGATGCGTTCGGCCGCTGGCGCCAGGGTCGCGTAGTACTCGGGCGTCTTCACCCCCGCGTCCAGTTCAGCCTGCAACTGATGTTGCACAGTTGGTTGGACGGCGCGGCGTTCACCGTCCTTGCGCTGCACGAACACCCGCAGCGATCCGCCATGAGTCGTCAGCTGGCTGACATCGAACACCTCCAGCCCATTGCGCTCGCACAGAGTCTGCACGGCAGTCAGGGACAGATAGGAATAGTGCTCGTGATACAGCGTGTCGAACTGCTGCCCCGCCATCAGCGTCAGCAGTTGCGGAAACTCGAACGTCGCCACGCCTGTCGGCTTGAGCAAGGTGGCGAAACCACCGAGGAAATCATTGATGTCCGGCACATGGGCGAGCACGTTGTTGGCAGCCATCAGGTCAGCGGCCCAGCCTTCATTTTTCAGCTGAGCAGCGGTGTCGCGACCGAAAAACAGTTCACGAATCTGCAGGCCTTTTTCCCGCGCCGCCTGCGCGGTGCTGCGGGTTGGCTCAACGCCCAGACAAGGGATGCCGCGCCCCGCCACGTACTGCAACAGGTAACCATCATTGGCGGCGATTTCCACCACGCGGCTGTCGGCGGTCAGGCCGAAGCGTTCGACCATCTCGGCCACATACTTCTCGGCATGGGCCAGCCAGGTGCTGGAGAACGAACTGAAATAGGCGTACTCGGCGTCGAACAGACTGTCGGCGCGGGTGTAATCCTCGGTCTGCACCAGCCAGCACTGCTGACACACCGCGACCTTCAGCGGCACCCATTGCTCGGCTTGTTCCAGGCGATCCGCATGCACGTAGGCATTGGACGGCGGCGAGGTCCCGAGATCGATCAGCGGCAGGCTCAGCGGTGCAGCGCAACCACGGCAATTCATAGACGCACTCCAGCGAAGTGTTCATCGAGCAAGGGATGGCTGGAATCCCTGGCCGACAGATTATTGACAGGCAACGGCCAGGCGATGGCCAGCCGTGGATCGTTCACGCTCAAACCGCCCTCGTGCGCAGGCGTGTAATCGGCGCTGTGCAGGTAGAGCAATTCGGCGTCATCGGTGAGGGTCTGGAAACCGTGGGCGAACCCGGCCGGGATCAGCAGGCTGCGGCCGTCACCGGCCCGCAGGTGTTCGGCGTGCCAGTGCAGGAATGTCTCGGAGTCGGGCCGCAAGTCCACCGCCACGTCCCAGACCTCACCACGCAGGCAGGTGATCAACTTGGCTTCCGGCGCATTGGAATTTTGATAATGCAGACCGCGCACACTGCCCCGTAAACGTGTGCAGGAATGGTTGATCTGGCGAATATGAAACGGCTGGCCGAAGGCGCTCAGGCTGCCTTCGCAAAACAGCCGAGCGAAGTGCCCGCGATCATCTTCGAAGCGTTTGTGCTGGACACTGAACAGACCGGCCAGCGGCAAGGCTTTCAACAGGAATTCGCTCACAGCGCGCCTCGGTACATGTTCAACTGGTTCAGGGTGACTTCACGCATGTCATCGCCGTTCTGCCATGCCAGGTGCCAATCGAGGGTCTGGGTCAGGCACTGCTGTAACGACCAGCGCGGTTGCCAGGCCAACAGTTGACGGGCGCGGCTGCTGTCCAGACGCAACAGACCGGCCTCATGCAAATCACTCGGTTCGATGCGCAAGCCGCGCGCTTGCGGCCAGCGGCTGGCGAGCAACTCGACCACTTCACCGACGCTGCACATGTCCGCTTCGCTCGGGCCAAAGTTCCACGCACCGGCAAACTCCTGGCCTTGCTCGTAGAGGCCGGCGGCCAATTGCAGATAACCGGCCAATGGTTCAAGCGCGTGCTGCCATGGGCGTACTGCCTGCGGGTAGCGTAATGTCACCGGCTCATCCGCCGACCAGGCTTTGAGCACATCGGGAATCAGGCGCTCAGGCGCAAAGTCGCCACCGCCCAGCACGTTGCCGGCACGCGCGGTGGCCAACGCCAAGCCATGCTCGGCGTACTTGTCGGCCGGGAAAAACGATGCGGCGTAAGACTGCGCCAACAATTCGCAGCAAGCCTTGCTGCTGCTGTAAGGGTCATGACCGCCGAGGGCTTCGTCCTCGCGATATGGCCACAGCCATTCCTTGTTCGCATAAACCTTGTCGGTGGTCACCAGCACGCAGGCGCGCACGCCGCCGACCTGGCGGATCGCTTCAAGCAGATTGAGCGTGCCCATGACGTTGCTGGAATAGGTGCCAAGCGGATCGCGATAGCCTTCGCGCACCAGCGGTTGAGCCGCCAAGTGCAGAACGATTTGCGGCTGGGTTTCGGCGATCAATTCCAGTAAGGCACCGAGATCACGCAGGTCACCGCGCTGATCATTGATGCCCTCGTGCACGCGGGCCAGTTCGAACAGGCTCGGCTCGGTGGATGGATCAAGCGAAAACCCGCTGACCTCGGCACCGAGGCTTTGCAGCCACAACGTCAACCAGCTGCCTTTGAAACCGGTGTGGCCGGTCAGCAGAACACGTTTGCCGCGCCAGAATTGCGAGCTCAGTCCCATTGCTTCCATGGGGCCTCCCCACTCTGCCACAGCGCTTCGAGGTGGTTCTTGTCGCGCAAGGTGTCCATCGGATGCCAGAAACCTTCGTGCTCGAAGGCCTTCAACTGTTCATCCTGGGCCAGACGCGCCAAGGGCTCGGCTTCCCAAGTGGTTTCGTCACCGCCGATGTATGACAGCACTTTCGGCGAAAGCACAAAGAAACCGCCATTGATCCAGCCACCGTCGCCACGGGGTTTCTCGGTAAAACCAAGCACCTGATCGCCGTGACGCTCCAGGGCACCGTAACGGCCCGGCGGTTGTACGGCGGTGACGGTCGCCAGACGACCGTGGGCGCTGTGGTAGTCCACCAGTTGACGGATATTGATATCAGAGACGCCGTCGCCGTAGGTGAAGCAGAACGCCTCTTCGTCCTTGAGGTAACGGCCGGCGCGCAACAAGCGGCCACCGGTCATGGTTTCCTCGCCGGTGTCGATGAGCGTGACGCTCCACGGTTCGCTGTAGTTCTGGTGTACGTCCATGCGGTTGTTGCGCATGTCGAAGGTGACGTCGGAGGTGTGCAGGAAGTAATTGGCGAAGAAGTCCTTGATCGCATAGCCCTTGTAGCCAAGGCAGATCACGAAATCATGAATCCCGTGGGCAGAGTACTGTTTCATGATGTGCCAAAGAATTGGCTTGCCGCCGATCTCGATCATCGGCTTGGGCTTGAGGTGCGACTCTTCGCTGATGCGCGTACCGAGACCACCCGCCAGAATTACTGCCTTCATCGCTGTCCTCTTGCTCTTCGCGCGGCGCGGCAGCCCCCCCGCAAGGGTCGGCGAGCCGTCATGCACATCATTTACCCGCAGCCATTGGGCCGGTCATCCCCTCGGGGGTGAAGGTTTTATGGCGATATACGGGCGACTTGCAGGAAGTGAGCCAATTGCGCAGGACAAAAAAGATCGCAGCCTTCGCCAGTCAACACATTGCTGTGAAGCTGTCGAAGGCTGCGATTATTGATTCTTAGAAGGTAATAACAGAATCAGTCCGGCAACCAGCCCCATAACCAGTGGTTGAGGTTGTCTGCGCGCAGCATGAAATCCCGATGCACCGCTTCACGCAATTCATCGCCCATGCGGTAGCTGGCATCCGGGTCGGCCAGGTGCATGCGGATCGCCTGCAGCCACTCATCCGTGCTGTTGCTATAGACCTTGGTACACGGCAAGTGGCCGCGGTAGGCCTCGGTGTCGGTGCAGATCACCGGGTACCCGCAGGCGCCGTACTCCAGCAGGCGCAGGTTGCTTTTGCAGTCGTTGAAGATATGGAACTCCAGCGGTGCCAACGCCAGGTCAAGGTTCAGGCTGGCCAGTTTGAATGGGTAGCTCTGCAAACCGATGGTGGAGTGAAACTCGTGAACATACGGACGCAAGGCGTCAGGGCACATGCCGAAGAACACCCACTCGACTTCGTCCGCCAGTTCGCGCACAACCTCGGCAATGATCTCCAGGTCACCGGTGTGGCTGGTGCCGCCCCCCCAGCCGACTCGCGGCTTGCTGGAGGTGCGACGGTGACTGGCCAGTGTCGCCCAAGGGTCCGGCGATAGCATGTTCGGCACCACGCGGATCTCGCTGTGCATACTCGACAAGGCATCGGCCAGCGGCTGAGTGGTGACCACTACGCGATCGCACAGGCCAATGCCTTCGCGCAACAACTGCTCGGTATTGACCGGTTTGTTGCGGGCGTGGGTGTTTTTCTTCGGCGCACTGACGATGTAGTCGTCGAGTTCGAAAATTCGTAGCGCACTGGAATACTTTTTCATCCGCAGAATGTCACCCGCGGCGCCTTCGCTGTAACGACCTTGCAGAATGATCGTGTCTGGTGACAGACGCTCGATCTCCACGGTCGACGGCGACTCATAGGCCACCCGCGCGATCACCCGACCGGCTGCTTCGAGTTCGGCCAGCGGCGCGGTTACCCGGTAATGGCCAACGGCGGTGCTGTTAACCGGCAGACCGAGAATCAACGGCAAGGCACGGGTACAAAACGGGTTCCAGTTATTGCGCAGTGACGGCTCCAGACTGAAGCTGGAAATCCCAAGGCTCAGCGCCGGGCTGTAGGCCGGATCCTTGGCGATCTTCGGCAGCCATTTGCGATAAAAGTCCTCCTGTTCACGCTCGCGCAGCGCCAGTGTCGAAGGCTGTGCCGGCGACACATCTTGCGGCACCCACACCACGCTGGCGTAAGGCGTCCAGACCACCAGGTAGCCATCCTTGGTCGCCCGCAAACACAAGTCGACGTCGCTGAGGCCTTGGGTGAAGGTCACCTCATCGAACTGCTCGAGTTCATCGAACACTTGCTTGCGCACCATCAGGCAGTGACTGCTCACCGCACTCCAGTTCTGGGTCACGTGCAAACGCTGCATGTAGCCGCGAGAACCGGCCGCTTCGCCATAAAATGGCGAACCGACGGGTCCGGCAAGCCCAAGAATCAACCCGGCACTGACGATCGAGCCCTCGGGGCTGAGGATGCGGGCACCGACCACACCCACTTCGGGGCGCTGGGCGTGATTGAGCAATTCATCCAGCCAGTCGCTGTCGCAGATTACTGTTTGCGCACTGAGCAGTAGCAAGTACTCGCCATGCGCCAGGCTCGCGGCAAAGTTACGGATCGCCGCGTCGTTGGCGTCACCGGCGTAACGCAATACTCGCAGCATTGCGGCACCCAACTGCGACATCGCCTCCAGCCAGTCGAGCATCGCCGGGTCGTCCGTGCCGCTGTCGACGATCAGGATTTCGTATTGGCTATAAGCCGTACGCTCGATCAGGCCTTCGATGCACCGCTGCAACGCGTACAGCGAATCGCCGGTCTGGATGATGATCGACACCAGCGGTCGCACCCCATGAAGGTAGTCGATGCGGTTGATCAGCGGCAACGCTTCCTGCCGGATCGCGTGCGCCACGCCAATACGATCCAGGTGCGCACTGACCATGCCGGCGTTGCTCTCGATCACTTCGGGCAATGACAGCCAGGCGGCGAAAGACTGAGTCGACTCTACCTGGATTTCGGCGATGTGCTCGATGGTTTGCGGCCCGGCCTCTTCCACCAGACGCCATAACAAATCATGCGGCGCCAGCTCACCGTGAGCCGGATCGAAACCGCCCAGCGCCATGAAGCGCTGCCGCTCGAAGGCCAGGGTTCGGCCGACATAGGGATAGGCGCGCATCAGGTCGAGGTTGAAATCGGGTTTGAACACCGGATCGATCGACTCGTCATCGACCAACGCACCTTCGTCACTGTAGGCACAGAGAATGCCCGCCGAACCCGCAATACGTTCGGCCAGGATCAGCAGAGCCGACTCACGCAAGGTGTCGCCAGCGTGCAGCAGATAAAACCAGTGAGCACCTTCCAGTTGCGGTACCACGGCGTTGAGCTGTTGCGCCCAATCCGCCTGGAACGGCAACTGCACCACGCGATCGTCGGGCGCACACAAGGCATCGGACAACACCAGTACTGCCTGAGGCGCGTACAGTTGCCGGCTGATGCTCTGCAACGTCGTCTTGAGCCCCGCACCGTCAGCGGTGCTGTCGATCACGATCGGCACGATCTGCGGACGGTATGTCCAGCTGTCGAGGCGCTGCGGCATGAGCCGTTGCTCGACATCGCAGAACCTGCGGATCGCCAGCCATTCGCGATAGAAATCGGCGTAGCTTTCGCTCTCCCCGCCCACCCGGCCATTCACCACCGTGTTGCGGTTGCCCAGAATGCGCACCACACACAACTCTTCCCAGGCGTGGGGCTGGTCGGTGATTTTGGTCAGTTCGATATAGCGCACCCAACCCGATGCCGGTGCCGATTCACCGCTGCGCGCCGCGAGCATCTGCGAAAGCCAGCTCCACTCCACGGCTGCGGCCTTGACCATTTCCGGGGTTTTGCTCAGGCGCTCCGGGTACAGACGTTCAGTGCTCAACACAGTGCTCAGCGACACCAGATTGCCGCGACGCATCAAGCACACGAACAAGGCGAAATCGAGCATGGCGACGAAACCGGCACCTTCCTGAATCAGCGCCGGCAACAGCTCCAGTACATCGGCGCGACGCATCAGGGTCGAACTGAAGTTACCGAGGAAATTCTTCGGCGTGCCCTCGAAGATCGCCAGCATGTCATCGCCCTTGAGCAAGGCGTCGTTCGGCGAGAACCGGCAGTTGTCGACCCGTGGCGGCAAGATGAAATTGCCGGCGTCGCTGAGCATCCGCAGAGCAAACACCACATTCACGTCCGCGTGGTCAATCAACACCTGCGCCTGCAAGGCAATGCTCGGTGAAAACAGACGGTCGTCGTCGCACAGCACTTTAATGAACTCGCCCCGGGCTTGCTCGACGCAACGCAATACGTTCTTCTGCAAACCCAGACGCTGCGGATTGCGCAAGTAACGAATCGGGTGAGCCGGCTCGACGAAGGTCTCGACAATGTCGCGGATTTCGTCGCAGGACGAATCGTCGCAGATGACGATCTCGACGTGCTCGTAGGTCTGGGCGAGCGCACTTTCCAATGCCTGACTGAAGAAGCGCGGGTTGAAGGCTGGGATGACGATGCTGACGAGGGGGCGTTGATTCACGGCGGAAACTCTCGAGCGGCGGGCCTCTACCCTTTCAGGCAGAGGCCCCGGAACCGCTTAAAAAAAGACGGTTGACTGCTCGGCAGGCGCAGGCTCAGACCTTGTTGAACAGGCCCAACTGAGCAATCTTGCTGAAGGCCAGTTGCGAGGCTTGCAACATGGTTTGTTGCAAGGTCAGACGGGTCATCACTTCAGCCGGATCGGAATCGCGGATCGATGATTGGGTCTGGGCATTGGCCAGTTTCAAGCTCTGGTTGGTATCGCTCTGGGTATCCAGGGCAGCACCGCGACCACCGACCGAGCTTAAGGCACTGGACAGCTGATCGGTGCCGCTGGCCAGGTTGGCAATACCGGAAGCCAATGACGCTTGCAGCTTCTGAGTAGCGATCGGATCACCGTTGGTTGGCGTATTCAGCGCGGTTTTCAACTGGTTCACGGTGTCCAGGATGTTCTGGGTTTCGTGAGTGTTGACCGCGATGCTGAACTGATCGTTGGCAGCCGGCGTACCACTCAACGTGAAACTCACACCCGATGCAGTGGCGACGCTGCCGGCCATGGTTCCGCTAGACACAGGCTTGCTGCTGGCCGTCAAAGGCGCCGCATACAGGTCGAAGGCGGTGGCGCTGGTGAACTTGAGGATCGCCGAACCTGTAGGGAAACTGGCGTGGTAATCCGCCGGGTTGGTGATGCTGCTGGTGGTGACCTGCGCCGCCGAAGGGTTGCCCGGGCTGCCGGTTGCGCTGAAGGTGTCCGGCTTGGCCGCCAGGGTAAACGTGTGGCCAGGCAGCACGGTCGCCGCCGTGTCGCCGGCGCTCAGGTTGATGTTCAGGGTCAGCTCGACGCCACGGAAAGTGACGGCCTGGCCGGTCTTGCTGGCAGGATCGAACGCGCCGCCCTGACTGGCTTCGGCAGTCACGTCATTGCCGCCCGAGTCAGTGATTTTCAGCTGGGTGCCGCTGACGAAGTCCACGGTATACGGCTCGCCGCTGCGGAATTTGGCGTTGTAGGTGACGTTCGACGACACTTGGCCGTTGGACAGGGTCACGCGGCCGTCATCCACGACCGGCGCGGTCCGGGTGACCTCACTACGGCTGGTGTTGATCGCCTGCTGGAATGCATCCCAACCGGTGCTGTTGGTGGCCATCGACATGGTGTCGCCGATCGCCAGGTCAAGCGTTACCTGGTCACCGTTGTAGCTGTAGGTGCCATCGTTGTTACGTGTGAACGGCACGGTATCGCCCTTGGAACCGGCGAAGATGTATTTACCGTTCTCGTCTTTGCTGTTCATCAGGCTGAGCAGCTGCTCTTCGATCTGCCCCAGCTCCGATGCATTGGCCTGGCGGTCGGCATCGGTATAACCGGCGTTGCCTGCGCCCACGGCCAATTCCTTGGCGCGTTGCAGCACGTTATTGATGCTGGTCATCACTGCTTCAGTGGTGCCCAGGGTCGCCTTGATGGTGGTGGTATTGGCTTCGTACTGATCAAGCATCGAAGCCTGCTGACCCAGTTGCAGCAAACGCGAAGCGCCGACCGGATCATCCGCCGCGGTATTCACACGAACCAGGCTGCTGGCCTCTTCGCTGCTCTTGACCACGTTGGCGAAGTTCTTCTGATAGTTGGCGGCAGAGGACTCGTAAAACTGGGCGGTAGAAATGCGCATGGGCTACGACTCCTTAAAGACTGTTGATCAGTGTGCTGAAGATTTCCTGCGCAGCCTTGATGATCTGCGAAGACGCGGTGTAGTACTGCTGATACTTGACCAGGTTGCCGGTTTCCTCATCGAGGTCGACCCCGGACAACGAGTCGCGAGCGCCCTTGGCGTTGGCCAGGATCGCTTCGGTGGCAGCGCTGTCGAGCTTGCCTTGGGCGGCTTTGGCGCCTACGCCCTCAACCAGTTTGCCGTAGGCGTCGGTCAGGGAAATGCCTTTGCTGGCGGATCCGGTGTCCACGGTCTGCGCGGTCTGCAAGCCGGCCAGTGCGGTGCCGTTACGGTTGTCCAGGCTGCCCGGTTGACTGAGCGAGACGTTGATCCCGGCGCCGTTACTCGGGGAGCCGGCGATGGTCATGCTGAAGGCCGCGGTGTACTGAGTAGCGGGCGCAGGCGGGATCGGCGCACCTGTGGAATCCTTGAGCGGAATGCTCAGGCTCAGGGTGTTGCTCTCACCTGGCTTGATGGTGCCGCTGCTGATCACCCCACCCTTGGCATCCAGAAACTGGTAGGCCTGGCTGGTGCCGTCGGCGGACACCGCACCAAATACAACCTTGGCCGGCGTGGAATTTTTCAGGCCGTTCTGCATCGCGGTTTTGGTGGCCGCGTCGTAGATATCGAATTGGGTGGTCAGGGTCGGTTGGCCGCTGGCCGGAATGGTCAGGGTGCCATTGCCGCTGCCGCTCGCCGCGATGGACGCACCCAACGGTGCCGCGATGGCCAGACGTTTGGAGTCGGTCATTTCGGTCTTGATGTTGGTCGCAGCATTGCGGGTCGGAGTGATCTTGAAGGTGTCGCCGGCGGCTGCGGTGCCACCGGTGAGCTTCATCGAGAAACCATCGATCACTGGTGGCGGCGTGGTCAGCGTGCTGAATGCGCCCATGGCGGTGCCTTCAGGCAGGCGCTGCACGGTGTAGTTCGTGGCGCTGGTGAAAATGACCTTGTAATCGTTGATGGTCAGCTTGCCGCTGTCCTCGATGCTCACGTCAAAGTTGCCCGAGCCGGCGCTATTGCCGACCGTGGCGACGCTGCGCTGAGCCATTTGCGCGGCACTGTTGATGCTGTTGAACAGGTTCGAACCGAAGTCACCGTTCTTGTCGATGCCCTGGGCCTGGATGGTATTCATCTGATCGGCGACGACCAGCGCCACACGCCCCAGCTCGTTCATGGCCGGGTCCAGCACGGTGCTGCGATAGCGCAGCAAGCCGCCCATTTCACCACCGGTCATCACCGAAGTGATGTCGATGGTGCTCGAACCACGATTGAGCTGAATGGCCGAGCGCGAAGGGTCGTCTTTGCTCGGCACCACTTCCAGCTTGCTGGCGGTGCTGCCCATGACCAGCGGCTGACCGCTGCCCAGGTAAATGTCGAGGTTACCGTCACGCTCCATCACCTGCGCACCGGTGAAAGTGGACAGTTGGCGTACGGTCTCGTTGCGCGCATCGAGCAAGTCGTTGGGCTGGCCGCCGGCTTTGGAAACTTCGGAAATCTTCTGGTTCAGCTGGGCCACGGTGGCGGCCAGTTTATTGACCTGATCGGCCATGTCCGCCAGGTTGCCGTTGACGTTGGCGTTCTGCTGCGTCAACTGGCTGGAGATCGAGTTGAACCGGTTGCTCAGGGCCTGCGCATCGCTGAGCAGCAGTTGGCGGGAAGCATCGTCGCCCGGCTTGGCGTTGACGTTCTGTACCGAGGCGAAGAACTTGGTCAGGGCGCCATTGAGGCCGGTGCCGCTGTCCGAGAGCAACTTATCGAGCGGGCTGATCTGCCCAGCGTAGGCAGCCGAGTCGCTGTTAAGCGAAGTGGTGGTCTGCAGTTGCGCATCGAGGTAGCTGTTGTACACCCGACGCACATCGGCCAGGGTCGTACCGGTGCCGATGTAGACATTGCCGAACTGATTCGAAGCCTTGGTGCCCTGCACGGTTTGCTGGCGTGAGTACCCGGCGGTGTCGGCGTTGGCAATGTTATTGCCGGTAGTCATCAGCGCGGATTGGCCAGCGGCCAGACCCGACATCCCGATATTGAGCAAACTCATGGTTCAGACCTTATGCCTTGTGCCTATAAAGGCGTAGTGGAAGCGCCCGCCGCAGCGTAGTTTTGGTAACTCGTCATCTGCTTGGCTATCTGCGAGATCTTGCTTGCGTAATCCGGGTCGGTTGCATACCCGGCTTTTTGCAACTCGCGTACAAACTGTTCTGGGTTATCGGCTGACTTCAGCACATCTTGATAGCGATTATTGCTTTGCAGCAGCGTTACAAGGTCATGGAAGCTGTCTTTGTAAGAGCCGTAGGAACGGAACTCGGCCGTCTCCTTGACCATCTCGCCATTTCTGAATTCGCTGGTGATCGCCCGCGCCGAATCGCCCTTCCAGTTACTGCTGGCCTTGATGCCGAACAGGTTGTGGCTGCTGCTGCCATCCTGGGCGCGCATGACCGATTTGCCCCAACCGGTTTCCAGGGCAGCCTGAGCCACCAGATAACGTGGATCGACACCGATACGGTCGGCAGCTTCTTTGGCCATCGGCAGCATGGTGTTGACGAATTCGTCGGCGGAACTGAAGGCTTTCTTCGCTGGTGCCAGCGGTATTTGAGCCATGGCACGCCCATAAATCTGCATACGCCCGCTGGCCGCTGTATCCGTTTGCCCAGCCAGCCAATCGCCGTTGTACAGAGGGCCGGAACCGGTCTTGGTGCTCTGCGGCATCTGGATAGTGTTCTGCGCCGTTGTGGCGGTTGTTGCAGCGGTCGATGCCGACGGCACCAGCCCGGCGAGCAAACGATCAGCCAGTTTCGGCGGCAGCGCCAGACGCCGCTGATTGATCAGCGCCATGTCATTGCGATGAGCGCCCTCGCCCGCGTTTGTCGGCGTCTTCACCGAGCGCGAAGCCCACAACGGGCGCTCACCATTGAGACGCGACAGCGGCCCGTTGGTGGCGACCGTACCGGCGGCAATCGGTGTTTCCACGGCGGCTTTCGCGGCAGCTTGCTTGGCGGCAGACGCTGCCGCAGCCTCACCCGGCGCCATCGGTTTGTTCTTCGACATCTGGCGCATCAGCACGTCCGCCAGGCCAATACCGCCGCCTTCGCGGGACAGGGAAACGGCCAACTGCTGGTCGTACATTTCCTGGTATTGCTTGGCTGCCGGCGTGTTGAGCGGGTTGTCCTGGCCCAGCGCTTCGGTGGCCGAACGCATGGACTTGAGCATTTCACCAAGAAACAGCGATTCGAATTCCTGCGCCACTTTGCGCATGTTCGCATCGCTGTTCTTGTCGCCGACCTTGAGCTGGTTCAGGCGATTGAGGTCCGAGTAGGAACCCGAATCGCTGCTACTGACCAGGCCGCTTTTGCGCATATCCATGGTCGCCGCCCTCAGATCACAATCAGATCGGCTTGCAACGCGCCGGCCTGTTTCAGCGCTTCGAGAATCGCCATCAAGTCACCCGGTGCCGCGCCGACCTGATTCACCGCACGGACGATTTCGTCGAGGGTGGTGCCCGGGCCGAATTTGAACATTGGTTTGGCTTCTTGCTGAGCGTTGACCCGCGAGCGCGGCACCACTGCCGTCTGCCCATTGGACAAAGGGCCGGGCTGGCTGACGATCGGGTCTTCGGTGATGGTTACGGTCAGGCTGCCATGGGTCACGGCGGCCGGGGAAACCTTGACGTTCTGGCCGATCACGATGGTGCCGGTGCGCGAGTTGATGATGACTTTCGCCACCGCCTGGCCCGGATCGACTTCGAGGTTTTCGAGAATCGACAAATAGTCGACCCGCTGGCTCGGATCGAGTGGCGCAGTCACGCGAATCGAACCACCGTCGATGGCCTGAGCGACGCCAGGGCCAAGCATGTTGTTGATCTTGTCGACGATGCGCTTGGCGGTAGTGAAGTCCGAACGGTTGAGGTTCAGGGTCAGGCTGTTGCCCTGATTGAAACCGCTTGGCACGGCACGCTCGACCGACGCACCGCCAGGGATGCGACCGGCCGACGGAACGTTGACGGTGATCTTCGAACCGTCACGCCCTTCGGCATCGAAACCGCCAACTACGAGGTTGCCCTGAGCGACGGCATAGACGTTGCCGTCGATACCTTTGAGCGGCGTCAGCAACAACGTGCCGCCACGCAGGCTCTTGGAGTTACCGATGGACGCAACGGTGATATCTATCTGTTGGCCCGGCTTGGCGAACGCCGGCAGATCAGCACTGATCGACACCGCCGCGACGTTCTTCAATTGCACGTTGCCCGAACCTGCCGGCACCTTGATGCCGAACTGCGAAAGCATGTTGTTGAAGGTCTGCAGGGTGAACGGGGTCTGGGTCGTCTGATCGCCGGTGCCGTTAAGCCCGACCACCAGGCCGTAGCCGATCAATTGGTTGGAACGCACACCGGAAATACTGGCGATGTCCTTCAGCCGCTCGGCTTGAGCGTCGAAGGCTGCGGACATCAGGAGCGCAGCCACCATCAGGTGTTTGAAGTTCAACATGCTCACCAGAGAAGCCACCTAGAAAGGGAACAGCGGGCTGAGGAAGAAACGGTCGAACCAGCCTGGCTGACTCGCATCGGCAAACGCACCGGTGCCCGAATAGGTGATGCGTGCATCGGCGACGCGGGTCGACGACACGGTGTTGTCGGTGGCGATGTCATCGGCACGAACGAGGCCGGCAATCCGCACCAGTTCATCACCGGTGTTGAGGGTCAGCCACTTCTCGCCGCGCACGGCGATGATGCCGTTAGGCAACACGTCGGCGACGGTCACGGTGATCGAACCGGTCAGGCTGTTGCTCTGGCCGGACTTGCTGTCGCCCTTGGTGGCGCGGTCACCTTCATAACCGACGTCCAGGCTCAGGCTACCGCTGCCCACTGGATCACTGGTGCTCAGGCCGCCCCCGAAAAACGAGCTCAGGCCGATGTCGGTCTTGCTGTTCTTGTCGATCTGCGAGTTGGCGTTCTTGCTCGCCTGGGTGCGCTCGTTCAGGGTGATGGTGATGATGTCACCGACCCGGAACGCCTTGCGGTCGCTGTACAGGTTCTGTTCGAAACCGGCCTGGTAGATCGAGCCATTATTGGCGGCAGCCGGCAG
>NZ_AKJE01000057.1 GCF_000282495.1 Pseudomonas sp. GM79 | reverse complement strand
GCCTTCGGCAGCTCCTACGCGCCTGCGGGCGCTGCCGAAGGCTGCGATCTTTTGATCTTCTAATAAGGAGCGCATGGATGGACGTGAGCAAGACCAAAAGCAGCTTCTACCGCCGGTTGTACGTGGCGTACCTGATCGATAGCGGATTGGCCAGCAGCGTCCCGGCGTTGACTGAAGTCACCGGCATGCCTCGGCGCACGGCCCAGGACACCATCGCGGCATTGGCGGATCTGGATATCGTTTGTGAATTCGAGCAGGAAGAAGGCGCGCGCAACCATGCGGGGCGCTATCGGATTCGCGAGTGGGGGGCGATTGATCGGGGGTGGATCGAGCGTAATCTGCGGCAGATCAAAGCGGTGTTGGAATATCCCTGAGATTTTGTGGGGTTGCGGCTGACGCCTTCGCGAGCAAGCCCGCTCCCACCCTGGATCGCCCGTGAATACAAAATAGGTGCATATCGCAGATCAAATGTGGGAGCGGGCTTGCTCGCGAAGAGGCCCTCAGGAACGACGCATCCCTATGTGCGGAATGTCATCCTCCAGGTATTCCTCACCCACCACCACAAACCCGTACCGCCCGTAGTACCCCTGCAAATGCGCCTGGGCCGAGAGGTAGACCGGCACTTCGGGCCAGCGTTTGGCGGCCTGTTTCAACGCCTGGCTCATTAATTCATGCCCAAGCCCGGTGCCGCGTGCAGCGGGAGCAATGATCACCCGGCCAATCACCACGTCACCGCCCTGTAGCTCCGGGTCGAGCAAGCGCAGGTAAGCCACCAGACGATCCCCGTCCCAGCCCATCAAATGGCAGGTGTCACCTTCCAGGTCCTGACCATCGATGTCCTGATAGACGCATTTCTGTTCGACGACGAACACTTCGGCGCGCAGCTGCAGAAGGGCATACAGCTGCTCTTTACCCAGATCGCTGTGGTGCTTGCAGACCCAATCGATTGTCATCTTCAGATTCCTTGAACAACGTTGCTCCGATACTAAGCGTCCTGAGGCGGGATGTCTTTATGGCAACGAAATCTGTGACAAGGGCCAAAATGCCATCATTCATTTCTCGCGAGATTGTCTTCTTTGTGTAATCTGCGATGCAGCGCTGTGCAATGTCGTCGATAAGCTAATGTTAGGACCTGGGTTTCGCCGCTAAAGGGGCCTTGGAGTTTTGGCTGAAAAACACGTCGGGCAGCCCGCCCGCTAAGGATTTTCTGGCATGCCGCGATTGCATCGAGCGTTTGCTTTGATTGGATTGCTGTTGCTGACACAGAGTGCGGCAGCGCAAAAACTGCGTCTGGTAGCCGATGCCTGGCCACCCTTTACCGACGCCACGCTGGTCAATGGCGGACTGGCCACGGACATTGTCAGTACTGCTCTGGCCCGGGCCGGTTATGCCAGTAATTTCGAACAGGTGCCATGGGCACGAGCCTTGTTTGGGGTGGGCGAGGGGCGTTACGACGTGCTGGTCAACGCTTGGTACACCGATGAGCGCACGAAGCTGGGGCAGTTTTCCGGCGAGTACCTGCTCAATCGCGTGCGCTTTCTCAAGCGCAAAGACACGCCGATCGAATTCAACAACTTGCAACAACTGCATACCTTCCCGATAGCGGTGGTACGTGGTTATGCCTATTCGCACGAGTTCGATGACGATGTGTCGTTGCAGAAAGTACCGGTGCATAGCTTCGCCATGGCCGTGCGCATGGTCGCGGCCGACCGGGTCAAGCTGACGCTGGAAGACGAGTTTGTCGCTCGGTATTACCTTTCTCGGGAGTCATCCAAAGTGCGCAATGCCGTGGAGTTTTTGCCCAAGCCGTTGAGCGAGAACAGCCTGCATATTCTGGTGAGCCTGAAGAACCCGCAGCATGAACAGATCGTTGCCGGGTTCGACCGTGAGATTGCGGCGATGAAGGCTGATGGGAGTTATGAGAAATTGCTCAAGCAGCATGGGATGTAAGTGCCGGGTATTGTGGTGTGGCCGATGACGCCTTCGCGAGCAAGCCCGCTCCCACATTAGATCTGCGGTGAACATTTATTTTGTGAACACCACAGATCAAATGTGGGAGCGGGCTTGCTCGCGAAGAGGCCGGCCCGGTCACTAAAAATCTCAAGCCTCGCTCGTATCCTTGATCAAATGCGCCGCCAACGTCCGCAACGGCCCCAGCTGCCGGCAAATCAACGCCAGTTGCGTCTGCACCAACCGCTGCCCTTCGTCGATCTCATCCGGCATTTGTTCCAGCCCATTGGCCAGCGCTTCTTCCTCATCACTCTGAATCGCAATCGGCTGTTTGCTCGCCAGGCCTTGGGCGATT
The DNA here is from genome assembly GCF_000282495.1 of Pseudomonas sp. GM79. Lineage (GTDB taxonomy): Bacteria > Pseudomonadota > Gammaproteobacteria > Pseudomonadales > Pseudomonadaceae > Aquipseudomonas. The sequence continues at coordinate 54,038 of NZ_AKJE01000057.1, read as the reverse complement.
TCGTCGAGGCTGGCAGCCAGGCTCACGCCGGCGCCGTCGATCAAATGCTCGCGCACCTCCGTTGGTAGTTGGGTTTCGCGGTGTGCCCCCAGCCCCGACAAATAGCTGAGCAAGGTATGCGACAGCACCAGGAAACGAAACCCGACGTCCGCTTCCTTACGAAAGTGCCCCGGCTCCATCAGCATATTGGCCAGCGTCGTCGACAACGCGGCATCGGCGTTGTGCGCGTTGCGCCGGGCCAGGCGATAAGCCAGGTCGTCGCTTTTGCCGGCGGCGTATTGCTGCATGATCTGGCGCAGGTAAATGCTGTTGCAGGTGAGGGTGTTGGCCAGCACTTTGTTCAGGCGTCGACCTTGCCAGTCCGGCAGGAACAGGAACACTGCCAGCCCAGCAATCAGACTGCCGAGCAAGGTATCGAACAGTCGCGGCAGAAGCAGTCCATAACCATCGCCCACCTGGTTGAAGCAGAACAGCACCATGAGCGTGATCGCGGCAGTCGCCAGGGTGTAGCGGGTGGTGCGGTTGGTAAAGAACACGACCCCGGCAACGATGGCGAAGCACGATTGCACCAACGGATTCGGAAACAGATCGAACAACGCCCAAGCCACAGTCAGGCCGATGGCGGTGCCGATAATCCGCTGCCCGAGTTTGCGGCGGGTGGCGCCGTAGTTTGGCTGACAGACAAACAGCGTGGTGAGGATGATCCAGTAGCCTTGCGACGGGTGGATCAAATGCACCATGCCGTAGCCGATGCTCAATGCCAGGGGCAGGCGCAGGGCATGGCGGAACAGCAGTGAGGTCGGCGTCAGCTGCGTGCGCAAGCGTATCCAGACATCCTTGAGGCTGCGTGGCGAACGGTCGAGCAAGCTGCTGTCGGTGGCGTCTGCGAGCGCATCGGGATTGCTGGCGTCGCTGAGCAGACGGTCGAGTGTGCCAAGGTTGGCGGCCAGCGCTCGCAACGAACGCAGCAGACCGCGCCAGGCCGGATTGCTCTGGATACGCAGGTGTTCGAGGGACGCGTGCAGGTCGCTCAGGGCCTCGGCGAAGCTTGCGTCGTAGGTGAACGGCTGGCGCATCTGGATCGATTCGGCCAATGCGCGGCAAGCCTTGCCTTGCTGGCGCAGCAGGCGCTGACAGCGGAACAGCACGTCGCTGTGGAAGAACGCTTCGGCCAGCGCGTTGTAGGGGTAGTGCGAGGAACTGGCGCGCTCGTGGATGTCCTGGGCGAGGAAGTACAGCTTCAGATAACGGCTGACTTTCACCCCCGGCCGACCGTCGCCGACCCGGTGCAGAATGATTTCCTTGGCGGCGTTCAGGGCTGCCACCACCCGACCATTCTGCTGGGCCAGTTCCAGGCGCTGCGCTTGCACGTCCATCTGCCGGATCGGTTCGAATAGCGACGATTTCAGCTTCAGGTAATAACCCAGTTCGCGGAACAACCGCGCCAGGCTTTGCTGCACCGGCTGGTTGGAAAACAGCGCCTGCCACAGCACCGAGAGCAAGCCGTACCAGGCCGCACCGGCCACCAGCAGCACCGGTTCGTGCCAGAAATCAGTGACCGCGCCACCGCGCTGGTCCACGCCGATCATGGTGTAGACCGACAGAATCAGTGTTGCCGAAGCAATCGCGCCATACCGTTCGCCCAGCGCACCGAGCATGGTCAGGCAGAAGCTGGCCAGGGCGAAGGCGATGATAAAAAGGACGGGGTAGGGGAAGAGCAGTTCGACGGACAGGGCCGCGACCATGAAACACACCAGCGTCACTGCGAGCGCGTTGAGGCGACCTTGCCAACTGTCGTCGGTTTCAGCCAGGGCGCTGGCGATGATCCCCAGGAACAACGGGATCAGCAGCCCCATTTCATCTTGATACCAACACAGCGCCATGCTGCCGGTCAGGGCGATGAATACCCGCACGCTGTAGCTGAACTTATCCAGCGCCCAGAGGCGGCGCAGAGACTGCCGAAATGTGGTCGATGACATGAAGTGCGAAGGCCTTCCGAGGCAATGACGCTAAATTGAGCCACTAATGACGCCGACGCAATGGCGCCGATCACATCTGACAGCAAAATCTGTTCCTTGGAGTACGAGGTATCTGTTGCCGATCACAAATTTTGTGGTTGGCAGAGAAACCTGTGGGAGCGGGTTTGCTCGCGAAGAGGTCGGTACATTCAACATCTATGTTGACTGTCAGGCCGCCTTCGCGAGCAAGCCCGCTCCCACATTTAATTTGTGTACACCCGTTAGTTAGGCGTACTGCGCGGCGGCGTAGCCTGAAGCCCAGGCCCACTGAAAGTTGAAACCACCCAAGTGCCCGGTAACGTCGAGCACTTCACCGATGAAATACAGCCCTGGGCTCTTCAGCGATTCCATGGTCTTGGACGACACTTCGCGCGTGTCGACGCCGCCCAGGGTCACTTCGGCAGTGCGGTAGCCTTCAGTGCCGGCCGGCACGACTTTCCAGTTCGCCAGTTTTTCGGCGATGCCTGCCAGTTCGGCGTGGGTGTACTGCTTCATCGGTTTGGAGGCGAACCAGTTGTCCGCCAGCAGATTGGCCATCTTCTTGGTGAAGATTTCACCGAGCAGGGTTTTCAACTCGCTGTTGGGACGTTCGGCCTGCTGCTGTTGCAGCCAGGTCGGCACGTCGTGATCCGGCATCAGATTGATTTCCACCGTGTCGCCGGATTCCCAGAACGACGAAATCTGCAAGATCGCCGGCCCACTGAGGCCGCGGTGAGTGAACAGGATGTTTTCGCGGAAACTCTGGTCGTTGCAGCTCACCAGGCAATCCACCGACGTACCGGACAGCTCGGTGCAAAGCTCCTTGAGCTGATCGGTGATGGTGAACGGCACGAGGCCGGCGCGGGTCGGCAGCAGGTCATGACCGAACTGTTTGGCCACTTGATAACCGAAACCGGTGGCACCGAGGGTCGGAATCGACAAACCGCCCGTGGCGATCACCAGGGATTCACACGTGATCTGGCCCAGCGTGGTATCCAGCAGATAACCGCTTTCAAGCTTCTCTATGGTCTGAATCGAGGTGTCCAGGTGCAGGCTGACGCCGACCTGATTGCATTCCTCGAGCAGCATTTCGAGGATGTCGCTGGATTTGTTATCGCAGAACAACTGGCCGAGTTTCTTCTCGTGGTACGGCACGCCGTGTTTGGCCACCAGACCGATGAAATCCCACTGGGTGTAGCGCGCCAGCGCGGATTTGCAGAAGTGCTCGTTCTGCGAGAGAAAATTGCCCGGTTCGGTGTACATGTTGGTGAAATTGCAGCGGCCACCGCCTGACATGAGGATTTTCTTGCCGGCCTTGTTCGCATGGTCAAGCAACATCACCTTGCGCCCGCGCCCGGCGGCGGTCAGCGCACACATCAACCCTGCGGCGCCAGCGCCAATGATCACGACTTCGGTAGAGCGCAAAACGGTGTCCTCACACAAATTTTAAATTCATCGGCAAACCAATGTGGGAGCGGGCTTGCTCGCGAAGGGGTCAGTACATTCAACATAGATGTTGTCTGTCAGTCCGCTTTCGCGAGCAAGCCCGCTCCCACATTTGATCTTTGTCAGCCAGACGATCGCTTACAAAATGCGCACGCGCAGCGAGCGGCCTTTGATTTTACCGTCGTTCAGGCGCTGCAAGGCTTGCTTGGCGATCCCGCGCTCCACGGCCACATAAGCCTGGAAGTCGAAAATCGCAATCTTGCCGACCTGGGCACCCGGGATGCCGGCATCGCCGGTCAGTGCGCCGAGAATGTCGCCCGGACGGACCTTGTCTTTTCGGCCTGCACCAATGCACAGCGTGCTCATCACAGGCAACAGCGGTGCGCCGCCCTGGGATTTGAGGTTGCTCAGTTGATCCCAGCTCAACGGCGACTTCTGCAGTTGCTCGATGGCTTGGGCGCGGTGGGCTTCGGACGGGGCGACCAGGCTGATCGCGATGCCTTTCTCCCCGGCGCGGCCAGTACGGCCGACACGGTGGATGTGGATTTCCGAGTCACGGGCCAGTTCGACGTTGATCACCATGTCCAGCATATCGATGTCCAGGCCGCGCGCGGCAACATCGGTGGCGACCAGTACCGAAGTACTGCGGTTGGCGAACATCGCCAATACCTGATCGCGGTCACGCTGTTCCAGGTCACCCTGCAGACCGACGGCGGAGATGCCTTTGGAGGTCAGGTGATCAACGGTTTCCTGAACCTGCTGCTTGGTGAAGCAGAAGGCCACGCAGGAAGCTGGGCGGAAATGCGCGAGGACTTTGACCACCGCGTCCATACGCTCTTCCGGGGAGATCTCGTAGAAGCGTTGCTCGATCTGCGTATCGTCGTGGAACGCCTCGGCCTTCACGATCTGAGGGGTGCGCATGAATTTCGACGCCAGTTGCTTGATGCCCACCGGGTACGTGGCGGAGAACAGCAGGGTCTGGCGGCGCTCCGGGGTCTGGGCGATGATTTCTTCGATGGAATCGTAGAAACCCATGTCGAGCATGCGGTCAGCTTCGTCGAGGATCAGCGTGTTCAGGCCATGGAGCACCAGCGAACCCTTGCGCAGGTGCTGCTGGATACGCCCCGGGGTGCCGACGATGATGTGCGCGCCGTGCTCCAGGGAGCCGATCTGCGGGCCGAAGGACACGCCGCCACACAGGGTCAGGACCTTGATGTTGTCTTCGGCGCGGGCCAGACGACGGATTTCCTTGGCGACCTGGTCAGCCAGCTCGCGAGTCGGGCAAATGACCAGCGCCTGGCAACCGAAGAAGCGCGGATTGATCGGGTTCAGCAGGCCGATACCGAAGGCGGCGGTCTTGCCGCTGCCGGTCTTGGCCTGGGCGATCAGGTCCATCCCCTTGAGGATCACCGGCAAGCTTTGCGCCTGGATCGGCGTCATCTGGGCATAACCGAGGGAGTCGAGGTTAGCCAGCATGGCGGCGGACAGCGGCAAAGTATTAAAAGCGGTGGCGATGGTGGTCACGGGACTGGCCTGCAAAACAAAATGTCGCGCAGTGTATCAGTCTCATGGCCATTCGCCTGAAGTTTCCGGACGAGAAGTCGTAGGGTCAGTGCTCGATATCGTGCTCGCGGCTGACCATCCGTCGGCCATCCTTGGGTGAAAGCTGCGAGAAGATCGTTGCAGCCAGCATCGCCATGATTCCGACCGTCACAAACGTCAGCTGGAACGCGCCCAGAACCGTGTCCACGCCGTCATTACCGATCTCTGCCGTGAAGCCACCGAGCAGGGCGCCGGCGCAGGCCACTCCGAGGCTCAGGGACAATTGCGCGACCACCGACAGCAAACTGTTGCCGCTGCTGGCGCTGGCGTCGTCGAGGTCGATCAGGGTGACGGTGTTCATCGCGGTGAACTGCAAGGAGTTGATCGCCCCCAGAATCGCCAACTGAGCCAGCAGCAGCCAATACGGCGTCTGCTCGCTGACCAGGCCCATGCTGGCCAGCATGATTCCCAGCGCCAGTGTGTTGCCGGTCAGCACGGTGCGGTAGCCGAAGCGTTCGATCAGCGGCCGCGCCACCGACTTGGCGACCATCGCGGCCGCGGCCAGGGGCAGCATGCTCATCCCTGCCTGTGACGGCGAATAACCCAGCGCCACTTGCAGCAGCAACGGCACCAGAAAGGGCAGGGCGCCGCTGCCGAGGCGAGCGAACAGGTTGCCGAGAATGCCCACGGCGAAGGTTCGGGTCTTGAACAGCGAGGGCGCAAACAACGGATTGTCGATGTGCCCGGCCCGCAGCCAATACGCCGCCAGACAGGCCATGCCGCCAAACAGCAGCAACATTACCCGCAAGTGCGGCAGGTGCAGTTCGCCGAGGCCTTCCATGGCGATGGTGATCAATACCATCGCCGCGCCGAACAGCAAAAAACCCAGGCTATCAAAGCGCGTGCGTTCGCTGCCGCGCAGGTCAGGGATGAATTTCCACACCGCGTAGCAACCGAGGACGCCCACCGGCAGGTTGATCAGGAAGATCCAGTGCCAGGTCAGGTATTGCACCATCCAGCCGCCCATGGTCGGGCCGATCAGCGGGCCGAGCAGGCCGGGAATGGTAATGAACCCCATGATCCGCACCAGCTCCGAGCGCGGATACGCGCGCAGCACCACCAAACGCCCGACCGGCAACATCAACGCACCACCGAGGCCCTGGATCACCCGCGCGCCGATGAGCATGCTCAGGGTGCTGGACAAGGCGCAAAGCAATGAGCCGAAGCTGAACAGGAGGATCGCGCCGAAGAAGATTTTCCGGGTGCCGAAGCGATCGGCGATCCAGCCGGAGGCGGGGATCAGTAAGGCGACGGTGAGCATGTAGGCGATGATGACGCCCTGCATGCGCAGCGGGTCTTCGGCCAGGTCCCGGGCCATGGCGGGGAGGGCGGTGTTGAGGATCGTCCCGTCGAGGGACTGCATGAAGAAGGCAATGGCCACAACCCACGGTACCCAGCGGGCGGTGACGGCGTCGAGAGGTGGGCGGTTGGGCATGGGACCTCTTGTGGGTTAATGCAGATTCATGGTCGACGTTGAACCCTGTGGCGAGGTAGCTTGCTCCCGTTCGGCTGCGCAGCAGTCGTAAGTCCGGCGAATGCGGTATGTCTGATAGAACGCGTTTGCCGATCTAGAGGGCCGCTTCGCAGCCCAGCGGGAGCAAGCTCCCTCGCCACAGGTTTTGTGTTTACAGCGTCAACGTAAGTCGGCTGACGAGCGCGCCCGGCAACAGTGCCGAAGCAGTCGCTCGCTGACTGTAGGTGCTGGCCGAAAGCAGCAATTCACGCTCCTCGGTCAACGCTTCCAGCTGCGAACCGAGCAGGCTGTAGACGCTGTCATCAAACCGCATGGTGCTGACCGGTGCCTGAATCTCGCCGTTCTCGACCCAGAAGGTCGCAAATCGCGTCATGCCGGTCAGGCGCGCCGCCGGTTGGTCCGAGTAGTTCAGGTACCACAGGTTACTGATGTAGAGCCCGGTGCCGAGGCGCTTGAGGATGTCCGCCTGCTCCAGATTGCCGCCTTGCATGACCAGCGCCGTCGGGTATTCATGGCTGCTCGCGCCGTTGGCAGTGAGGTCGTATTCGGCAGCGCTGCGGGAGTTGATCAGTCGGGCATTGGCCATGCCTTTGGCGATCAACCCCAGGTCATCGCGGGGATAACCTTCGTCGGAAAACGCCGGGCTCAAGGAACCGCTGACCTGCTCACTCAACCATACGTTGGGGCTGAAGCAGGCTTCGCTGGCGTAGAACTTCTGCAACGGGCTCTGTTTGCTGGCAATCGCCTGGGCCGAAAACCCGCCCCAGCTCAGCATGCCCATGATTTCTTCCAGCGCTGCCGGCGCCAGGTAGGCGCGGTATTCGCCGGGCGGCAGCGTGCGCAATGGCCGACCCAGAAACGCCAATTGCTCGCGGGCCTGCTGGAAGCGCCTGGCAAAGCCTTCGCTGCTCCAGTCGTGTCCGGCATAGCTGGCTTTCACCGCCTGACCGTTTTCATGAAACAGGCTGAAATCGAAGTTGAAGCTGTTGGCCTGATGCCAGCCGAACGCGCCCGAGGAACTGGCGAAACCGCGACTGATCGGCCCGGCGGCATAGAAACCGACCAGGTCCAGGCCCTCGGCAGCCTGGGTGATTTCAGCGACCACTTGCTCGGTGTCCGGCAGCGGATGCTCCTGCACGTTGTTGCTCTGCCAGTCGTTATGATTGAGCTGCAGGTACGGGTCCTGAGGCAACAGTGGCAAGGTTTCGCGCAACTGTTGCAGACCTTCGGCCAGACGCTGAAGATCAACTTCGTGGTCGCCCGACAGGGTGATATTCAGATCGGCATGACGACCCTCGTTAATCAATTTGAACCCGACACTCGCTTGCTGCACCTGCCCGGCCTGACGGACCTTGGCGTGGTTGAAACGCACGAAAGCCGACGACTCGGCGGCGTAGCTGAGGGTGAATTGCTCCGGTGTGCGCAGCGCATCGCGCAACCAGTTGACCAGGGTCTTGAACGACTCGGCCTGGCTATTTGAAGTGCTCGTGGCAGTACTCATCAGGCATCTCCCCCAAACACATCCACATTGCTGAACACACAGGCCGGCGACGCGTGACCGACGCGGATCACCTGGTTCGGTTCGCCCTTGCCGCAGTTCGGCGTGCCCAGCACTTTGACGGTGTTGGCATCGCCGACGGCGCTGAGGCTTTTCCAGAATTGTGCGGAAATCGCCCGGTAGTTCGGGTTCTTCACCACGCCTTTGAGTTCGCCGTTTTCGATCAACTGACCCCATTCGCAACCGAACTGGAATTTGTTGCGCGCGTCATCGATGGACCACGAACGGTTGGTGCTCATCAAAATGCCGTGCTCGATATTGCCGATCAACTGCTCCAGCGGCTGATCGCCGGGCTCGATGTTGAGGTTGGCCATGCGGTCGATTGGTGGACGGTTCCAGCCGCAGGCGCGGCTGTTGGCAACGCCATCCATGCCAGCACGGAATTGCGACAGCGCACCACCGAGCGGACGCAGCAACAAACCTTCTTTAATCAGGAATTGCTTGCTGGCAGCGCTGCCGTCGTCGTCATGGCCGTAGCTGGCGAGTTGCTCGGGGATGTCCGGGTCGAACGTGACGTTGAGCAGTTCGGAGCCGTATTGCAGGCTGCCGAAGTCTTCTGCCTTGACGAAACTGGTGCCGGCGTAATTGCGCTCATCGCCCAGGATGCGGTCCAGTTCCAGCGGGTGACCGATGGACTCGTGGATCTGCAGCATCATCTGGTCGGGCATCAGCAGCAAGTCGCGCGGGCCTTGCGGGGTGTTTGGCGCCAGGAGCAATTGCAGCGCCTGATCGGCGACTTTCGGGCCGGCACCGATCAGGCCGCAACGGCTGATCACATCAAAGCCGCCCTGCTGGCCGAAGTTCTCGCGGCCCAGGCTACGGGTCTGGCTGTCGCTGCCGTCGTAGGCGGTGACGTCCACGCTCGGGTAGACGAAACGCTGGGCCTGACGCAATTCGGCACCGGCACTGTTGAGGTAGATTTGCTCGACGTTGGTGATGCCGATGCTCGCCTGCCAGTTCACCAGTCGCTCGTCCTTGGGCACGGCGGCAGATTCGGCACCGAGCAACTGGTAGCAATCGCTCAGGGACGGGAAGGGCTGGTCGAAGTTGGGTGAGAAATAGTCGGCGCGGTCGCTGGAAACGGCTTGCTCGCGCAGGTCGAGCAGGGCGTGAGGCTTGAGTCGACGGGCTTGCTGCTCAGCTTTCTCCAGCGCGGCTTGCAGGCCGGATTGGGACAGGTCGTTGGTGGCGGCATAGGCTTCGACGCCGTTGACCCGAACGGTCAGCATCGCGCCTTCGTCGCGGCTCAGGCTCGGCGGTTCGGCGACGTTCTTGCGCACCGACAGGTACTGGCCGGACTCGCGCACATAACGCAGCGAAAAGAATTCAGCGCCCGTGCGCAAGGCAGCGAAGCGCTGCTTGAGCTGGGGGTGGAAATCGAACATTCGGGAACCTCCTTGGTATGGAGTTGCGATGTATCGGTATTGCGAGGGGATGAAACGTTTGCGTGGCGCTAGATTAGGCCTGCATGGGGGGAGGATCAAGGGCATAGCGGTGTAGGAAGGGGTTACGCCGGGTGAGTCAGGAAGTTATGTACTGTTTGGTGGGGCCCCTTCGCGAGCAAGCCCGCTCCCACATTGGATCGGTAGTGAACACAAATTTTGTGAACACCAGAGATCAAATGTGGGAGCGGGCTTGCTCGCGAAGGCCGCGCCTCGGTATTACGCCTTACTGAGCAGTCAGGCTCACATCCCGCAACGGCTTGCCACGCACCGGCGCATCGCCGGCCACGAAGTAGGCAGCCTTGCTACGCGGCAATGGCTTGCGACCGCGGATCTTGTCGGCGATTTTCTCGGCCATCATGATCGTTGGTGCGTTCAGGTTGCCGGTGGTGATGATCGGCATGATCGAGGCATCGACCACACGCAGAGCCTGCATGCCATGCACACGACCTTCGCCATCGACCACGGCCATCTCGTCGGTACCCATCTTGCACGAGCAGGACGGGTGGAACGCGGTTTCGGCGTGTTCGCGGATGAACTTGTCCAGCTGTTCATCGGTTTGCACGTCGATGCCCGGGCTGATTTCGCGGCCACGGAAGGCGTCCAGCGCTGGTTGCTGCATGATTTCACGGGTCAGGCGGATGCCATCGCGGAATTCCTGCCAGTCCTGCTCGGTGGCCATGTAGTTGAACAGGATGCTCGGGTACTCGCGCGGATCCTTGGACTTGGCCTGGATGCGACCACGGCTTGGCGAACGCATGGAGCCCATGTGCGCCTGGAAACCGTGCTCTTTCACACCGTTACTGCCGTTGTAGTTAATCGCCACCGGCAGGAAGTGGTACTGAATGTTCGGCCAATCGAATTCCGGACGGGTGCGGATGAAGCCGCCGGCTTCGAACTGGTTGCTGGCGCCGATACCGGTGCCGTTGAACAGCCACTCGGCACCGATGGCCGGCTGGTTGTGCAGCAGCAGCGACGGGTACAGCGAGACCGGTTGGGTGCACGCGTATTGCAGGTACAGCTCAAGGTGATCCTGCAGGTTTTCACCAACGCCTGGCAGGTCGTGGACCACCGGGATGTCGAGTTTCTTCAGCAGTTCGGCCGGGCCGACGCCGGAGCGTTGCAGAATCTGCGGCGAAGCGATGGCGCCGGAGCACAGCAGTACTTCTTTGCGGGCGCGGGCTTCAACGCGCTCTTCAGCGGCGCCGATCAGGTAACGCACGCCGACCGCACGCTTGCCTTCGAACAGGATCTTGTCGGTCAGGGCATGGGTGACGATGGTCAGGGTCGAACGCTTCTTGGCGACGTCCAGGTAGCCGCGAGCGGTGCTGGCGCGACGGCCGTTCGGCGTCACGGTGCGGTCCATCGGGCCGAAACCTTCTTGCTGGTAGCCGTTGAGGTCTTCGGTGCGTGGGTAACCGGCTTGCACGCCGGCTTCAACCATCGCGTGGAACAGCGGGTTGTTGCCGGCTTTCGGTGTGGTCACGCTGACCGGACCGTCGCCACCGTGGTAGTCGTTCGGGCCGATGTCACGGGTTTCCGCCTTGCGGAAATACGGCAGGCAGTCGAGGTAGGTCCAGTCTTCCAGACCGGGCAGTTTCGACCAGTTGTCGTAGTCCATGGCGTTACCACGGATGTAGCACATGCCGTTGATCAGCGAAGAACCACCCAGGCCCTTGCCGCGACCGCATTCCATCCGGCGACCGTCCATGTGTGGTTCTGGATCGGTTTCGTAGGCCCAGTTGTAGCGACGACCTTGCAGCGGGAACGCCAGGGCGGCCGGCATTTGCGTGCGGAAGTCGAGACGGTAATCCGGGCCGCCTGCTTCGAGCAGCAGGACGGTGACGCCTTCGTCTTCAGTCAGACGGGTCGCCAGGGTGTTACCGGCCGAGCCGGCACCGATGATGATGTAATCGAATTCTTGGGACATTGAATGCACCCTCTTTGAAGTTGGTCAGGTCGGCGAGTGCTTCGCACTCGATCGCGGGCAAGCCACGCTCCCACAGGGATCGGGGGCACCGCAGATTTGGCGAACGGCGCCAAACCTGTGGGAGCTGGCTTGCCTGCGATAGCGATCTCGCAGGCGAAGCAAATACCGCCTTAGAAAACCGAGGCGTAATCGCCCAGTTCGACCTGTACCGATTTGATGCGTGTGAAGTTGTTCAGCGAGCTGATGCCGTTCTCACGACCCACACCCGACTGCTTGTAGCCGCCGACCGGCATCTTGGCGTCGGACTCGCCCCAGGCGTTGATCCAGCAGATACCGGCTTCCAGTTGATGGATCACACGGTGAGCGCGGTTCAGGTCTTTGGTGACGACACCAGCGGCCAGGCCGAACTCGGTGTCGTTGGCGCGACGGATCACTTCTTCTTCGGTTTCGTACGTCAGGATGCTCATCACCGGGCCGAAGATTTCTTCGCGAACGATGGTCATCTCGTCGGTGCAGTCGGTGAACACGGTCGGTGCCACGAATGCGCCTTTGGCGAATTCGCCGTCGGTCAGACGATCGCCACCGCACAGCAGGCGGGCGCCTTCTTCCTTACCTTTGGCGATGTAACCCAGCACGCTTTCCATGTGGGCGAAGCTGACCAGCGGGCCGAAGTTGGTGTTTTCGTCTTGTGGGTTACCGACGCGAATGCGGGCAACGCGCTCAACGATCTTGGCTTCGAACGCAGCTTTCAGGTGGCTCGGCACGAACACGCGAGTGCCGTTGGTGCAGACCTGACCGGAGCTGTAGAAGTTGGCCATCATCGCGGTGTCGGCGGCGCGATCGAGGTCGGCGTCGTCGAAAATGATCAGCGGGGATTTGCCGCCCAGTTCCATGGTCACGTCTTTGAGCGACGAGGCGGAAGCGCTGGCCATCACCTTCTTGCCGGTGTCGGTGCCGCCGGTGAAGGAAATTTTTTCGATGCGTGGGTGCTCGGTCAGCCAGGTGCCGACTTCACGGCCACTGCCGGTCAGAACGTTGAACACGCCGGCTGGCAGGCCTGCTTCGGTGTAGATCTCGGCCAGTTTCAAGGTAGTCAGCGAGGTGACTTCGCTTGGCTTGAAGATCATCGCGTTACCGGCCGCCAGGGCTGGCGCGGATTTCCACAGGGCGATCTGGATCGGGTAGTTCCACGCGCCGATACCGGCCACGATGCCCAGCGGCTCGCGACGGGTGTAGACGAAAGAGGTGGTGCGCAGTGGAATCTGCTCGCCTTCGATGGCCGGTACCAGACCTGCGTAATATTCCAGCACGTCAGCGCCAGTGACGATGTCGACGTAACGGGTTTCGGAGTACGCCTTGCCGGTGTCCAGGGTTTCCAGGGCGGCCAGCTCATCGTTGCGCTCGCGCAGGATGTCGACGGCGCGACGCAGGATGCGCGAACGCTCCATGGCGGTCATTGCAGCCCAGATTTTCTGACCCTTTTCGGCGCTGACCACTGCACGCTCAACGTCTTCCTTGGTTGCACGTTGTACGGTTGCGAGGACTTCACCGTTAGCCGGGTTGATGGCTTCGAAGGTGGCGTCGCTGCTGGCGTCGGTGTAACCGCCGTCGATGTAGAGTTTTTGCAGTTCGAAACGGGCCATAGTGTCCTCGCAAGTGCATTAAGTGGTTGGCGTTGACCACTGGGCGTGCCGTGTAGCCTGGGCGACGCTGGTCAGTGGCGGTTCAGGGGCTGAGCGGTTTTATGTGTGCTCTAACTCACCTGCTTGGCCAGTTGGAAATCCATGTATTCGTAAGCGATCTGGTGCGCCTGCCCGGTGTCGAAAGCATCTCCCGACAGCGCGCCGCGCAACCACAAACCGTCGATGAGAGCTGCCAGACCTCGAGCTGCACTGCGCGCGTCATCGAGCGGCAATACACGGCGGAACTGGCAGCACAGGTTGGAATACAGACGGTGATCGTTGATCCGCTGCAACCTGTGCAAAGACGGGTGGTGCATGCTGGTGGCCCAGAAGGCCAGCCAGGTTTTCATTGCCGGGCCATTGACCTGGCTGGCGTCGAAGTTGCCTTCGATAATCACCTGAAGGTGAGCCCGTGGGCTGGTGTCCTCCAGCGCCTGACGGCGCGCGGTGACGTTCTCGCTGAGGACACTCATCAGATACTGCGCCGTGGCGGCGATCAGGCCGTTCTTGTCCTGAAAGTAGTGACTGATGATGCCATTCGAGACACCGGCCAAACGGGCGATCAGCGCAATGCTGGCGTCCCCCATGCCGACCTTGTCGACAGCCTGTAGCGTGGCTTCGATCAATTGCTGGCGGCGGATGGGTTGCATACCGACCTTGGGCATCTTGCACATCTCCTTAGGCCTTCCGGCGGACGTAAAACGTCTATCGGATTGAAGGCCAGTCTATTTTGTTTTGATTGAACGTTCAATCAACAAAGAATAAGATCTGCGACAATTCGTCGCTGCCTACAGGTTTTTCCTACACGTAGTTGGCGGAAAAACGACATCTGAAAATGCTCGAAACCCACACGCTCAGGCGTTCAGGGGTTTCGGGCTTTTTTCGGGCTGTCTTTATATCACCCGCTGGTCGGCTGCCAACTAACCGAATGGTCGGGTAACGCGTTGCCTTGTGTTTTTCTCTCGCACTGCCTGGAGCATCTGTGCCATGAGTTCTGCCTCTCTAATAAAGACCCCACCCGAGAAGGTGACGGTCAACGGTTGGGTGTTTTACACCTCTACCGCGTTGATTCTGCTATTGACCGCCATTCTGATCATCGCCCCGCAAGAGGCCGGCAGAATGCTCGGCATTGCCCAGGCCTGGTTGTCCCGCAGCTTCGGCTGGTACTACATGGTGGTGATCGCCGCCTACCTGGTTTTTGTGGTTGGCCTGGCGTTTTCGTCCTACGGCAAACTCAAGCTGGGCAGCAAGGACGACACCCCTGATTTCAGCTATGGCGCCTGGGCGGGGATGCTGTTCTCGTCGGGCATCGGCATCTCGCTGCTTTACTTTGGCGCTTCCGAGCCGCTGGACCACTATTTCAATCCGCCGGAAGGCGTGGCCGGCAGCAACCTTGCGGCCCGTCAGGCGGTGCAACTGACATTCCTGCATTGGGGCCTGCATGGCTGGGCGATCTACGCACTGGTCGGCCTGGCCGTGGCGTACTTTGCTTACCGTCATAACCAGCCGCTGGCGTTGCGGTCGGCGCTGTATCCGCTGGTCGGCGAGCGTTGGGTCAAAGGCGCCGCCGGTCATGCGGTGGACGGCTTCGGCATGTTCGTGACCCTGCTGGGGCTGGTGACGAACCTGGGGATCGGTTCGCTGCAAGTATCGTCGGGGCTGGAAAACCTGTTCGGCATGGAGCACAGCAACACCAACCTGCTGATCGTGATCATCGTGATGAGCACCGTGGCGACCATCGCCGCTGTGTCTGGCGTGGAAAACGGTATTCGCCGCCTGTCCAACCTGAACATCGTGTTGTTCAGCGGTCTGCTGATTTTCGTGCTGCTGTTCGGCCCGACCCTGCACCTGCTCAACGGCTTTGTGCAGAACATCGGCGACTACCTGAACGGCGTGGTGCTGAAGACGTTCGACCTCTATGTGTATGAAGGCGACAGTGAGAAGTCCGACCGCTGGTTGGGCCTGTGGACCCTGTTCTACTGGGCCTGGTGGATTTCCTGGGCCCCATTCGTCGGCATGTTCATCGCGCGTATTTCCCGTGGTCGCACGGTGCGTGAGTTGGTGGCCGGCGTGTTGCTGATTCCGCTGGGCTTCACCCTGGCATGGCTGTCGATCTTCGGTAACTCGGCCCTGGACCTGGTGATGAACCATGGGGCGGTGGAACTCGGGAAGACGGCGCTGGAACAGCCGTCGATGGCGATCTACCAGTTGCTTGAGCATTACCCGGCGTCGAAGATCGTGATCGGCGTGTCGATTTTTGTCGGCTTCGTGCTGTTCCTGACCCCGGCGGATTCCGGCGCGGTGATGATGGCCAACCTTTCCTGCAAGGGCGGCAATGTTGACGAAGATGCGCCGCACTGGCTGCGGATTTTCTGGTCGGCAGTGATCACCCTGGTGACCATCGGTCTGTTGTTCGCCGGTAACTTCGAAGCCATGCAAACCATGGTGGTGCTGGCGGGGCTGCCGTTCTCGGTGGTGCTGGTGTTCTTCATGTTTGGCTTGCACAAGGCCATGCGCCAGGACGTGCAAATCGAACAGGAGCAAGCGGAGCTGGCGGCGCGTGGTCGTCGTGGTTTCAGCGAGCGTCTGACCCAGCTGGATCTGCAACCGAACCAGTCGATCGTTCAGCGTTTCATGGACAAGCGCGTCAGCCCGGCGCTGGAAGACGCGGCTGTGCAATTGCGTGCTCAGGGCCTGGATGTGCAGACGTTGCTGGGCAAGGCCAAGCGCTGCATGGGCGTGCGGATCGAGATGGAAGAGGGCAACCCTTTTGTCTACGAAGTGAGCCTGGATGGTTATCTGGCGGCGGCGAGTGACACGGTGTCGGCCGAAAGTGCCGATGAACCGCGCGCACGTTACTACCGCGCCGAGGTGTACCTGCACAACGGCAGCCAGGATTACGACCTGATGGGCTTCACTCAGGATCAGATCACCCGTGATGTGCTCGATCAGTTTGAAAGCCATCGGCAGTTGCTTGGCCGGGTTTACAGCTAAGGAGTGAGTGGCGCGGTGTTCCAGTGACACCGCGTCATATTCTTCGCGAGCAAGCCCGCTCCCACAGGTAACCGAGTTCTATCAGGGACATGCGGTCGAATGTGGGAGCGGGCTTGCTCGCGAAGGGGCCATCAACCGCAAAGCTGCATGCCCCGATATCCCATAAACAAAAACGCCGCGATCTCTCGCGGCGTTTTTGTGTCTGCTGCTTCTTACCCCAGGTTCTTGCCGAGCAGCGCGTGGTACAGCTCGCTGTCACCGAGAATCCCGACAACCTTGTTGTTGTCGTGCAGCACCAGCTTATTGCCGGTCTGGTAACGAATCTGCAACGCATCGCGCATGCCGATATTGGAATCCACCAATGTTGGCCGACGGCCCAAACCTTCAACCGCTTGCCCTGGTATCCAGTTCTGCAGGTCCAGGCTCGAGCCGTTCTGGCGTGCGCCTTTGATGGTATTGCCTTCGGCCAGGTCCAGCCACGAATCGCCGCCAGGATCCAGGCACACCGAACCGTTGATGCGTTTGCAGTTGTCCAGGGTGCGCATCAGGCTGCGACCGCACAATACGTTCAGCGGGTTGGTGTGGGCGACGAAGGTGCGCACGTAATCGTCCGCAGGGTTGAGCACGATTTCTTCCGGTTTGCTGTACTGGATGATCCGGCCGTCTTTCATGATGGCGATACGGCTGCCGAGCTTCAGGGCCTCATCGAGGTCGTGACTCACGAAAACGATGGTCTTGCTCAGTTTGCGTTGCAGCTCCAGCAGTTCGTCTTGCAGACCTTGGCGAATCAGCGGGTCGAGGGCCGAGAACGGTTCGTCCATCAGCAGAATGTCGGCGTCCATCGCCAGCGCTCGGGCCAGGCCCACACGCTGTTGCATACCACCGGAGAGCTCATTGGGTTTCTTGTTGCGCCACTGGGTCAGGCCTACCAGTTCGAGTTTTTCATCGACCAGTTTTTTCCGTTCCTTCTCCGGCCGGCCCTGCATTTCCAGACCGAAGCTGATGTTCTCGCGCACCGTCAGCCAAGGCATCAGGGCGAACTTCTGGAACACCATCGCGATGCGCTTGGTGCGCATCATTTTCAGTTCCGCCGGCGTGCACGAGGCGATGTCGATCTGCTTGCCTTCGTGCTCGACGAACAACTTGCCACGGCTGACGGTGTTGAGGCCGTTGATGCAACGCAGCAGGCTGGACTTGCCGGAGCCGGACAGGCCCATCAGTACGCAGATTTCACCTTTTTCGATGTCCAGGCTGGCCTTTTCGACACCGACGATTTGCCCGGTCTTTTTCAGAATCTCGTTGCGGGTCATGCCCTGGTCGAGGAGTTTGAGCGCCTCGCGCGGGTCTTTGGAGAAGATCACGTCCACGTCTTCGAAGCGAATAATGCTCATGCGTCACCCCCTACTTTAGCGTCGGGTTGTTTGCAGATACGGTCGAGCATGATCGCCAGCAGTACGATCGCCAGGCCTGCTTCGAAGCCCAGGGCGATATCAGCAGTGTTCAGTGCGTTGACCACGGGTTTGCCCAGGCCATCGGCGCCCACCAGTGCCGCAATCACCACCATCGACAACGACAGCATGATGCACTGGGTGATACCGGCCGCGATGCTTGGCATGGCGTGGGGCAGTTCAATTCGCGAGAGCAGCTGACGGCGCGAGCAGCCAAAGGCCTTGCCGGCGTCCATCAGTTCGTCCGGAACATCGCGGATACCCAGGTAGGTCAGGCGGATGGGCGCGGCAATCGCGAACACCACCGTCGAGATCAGACCCGGGACCACACCCAGACCGAAGAGGGTCAGGGTAGGAATGAGGTACACGAAGGTCGGCACGGTCTGCATCAGATCGAGCACCGGCCGCATCACTGTGTAGAACATCGGTTTGTGCGCGGCGACGATGCCCAACGGCACGCCGATCAGCACGCACACCAGGGTGGCGAACAACACCTGGGCGAGGGTTTCCATGGTTTCCTGCCAGTACCCCAGATTGAGGATCAGCAGAAAGGAGGCAATGACGAAAACGGTCAGGCCCCATTTGCGTTGAATGAAGTGTGCCAGTAGCGCTATGAGGCCGATCAATGCCAGCGGGTTGAACCAGGTCAGCGCAAAAGTCACGCCGTGGATCATCGTTTCCAGTGACACGGCGATTGCGTCGAAGGTGCTGGCGCCGTTTTGCGTCAACCATTCAACGAAGCCCGCGATGTACTGGCCTAAAGGTATTTTCTGATCAATCAGCATGGTAGTGAACGTCCGCATGCAAGGGAATAAACAGCCCGGGCGAGCGAACTCGCCCGGCGTAAGCATTACTGCGCAAGCTTGGCTTTCACGGCCTCCAGGCCAGGTTTACCGTCAATGGTGGTCACGCCAGCAAGCCAGGTGTCGAGCACCTGTGGATTCTTTTTCAGCCAGGCCTTGGCGGCCGCGTCAGGCTTCATTTTGTCGTCCAGGACGTTGCCCATCAGCGTGCTTTCCATGTCGAGGGTAAACACCAGGTTTTTCAGCAGCTGACCCACGTTGCTGCATTCCTGTGCGTAACCCTTGCGGGTGTTGGTGTAGATGGTCGCCTGGCCGAAGTTCGGGCCGAAGTATTCGTCGCCGCCAGTCAGGTACTTCATCTTGAATCGTGTGTTCATCGGGTGCGGTTCCCAGCCCAGGAACACCACGGCGGTGTTGCGGCGCTGGGCGCGATCGACTTGCGAGAGCATGCCTGCCTCGCTGGACTCGACCACCTTGAAGCCGGCGTCTTTCAGGCCGAAGGCGTTCTTGTCGATCATGCTCTGGATCAGGCGGTTGCCGTCGTTACCCGGTTCGATGCCATAGATCTTGCCGTCGAGTTCTTTCTTGAACTTGGCGATGTCGGCGAAATCTTTCAGACCTTTGTTATACAACTCTTCGGGGACGGCGAGTGTGTATTTTGCGTTTTCCAGATTAGCGCGCAGGGTGTCCACGGTGCCGGCATCGCGGTAGGCCTTGATGTCGTTTTCCATGGTCGGCATCCAGTTACCGAGGAACACGTCCATATTCTTGCCGTCGGCCAGGGACTTGTAGGTCACCGGCACGGAAATCATCGTGGTCTTGGTCTTGTAGCCCAGGGCATCGAGAACGACGCTGGTGGTGGCGGTAGTGACGGTAATGTCCGTCCAGCCGACATCGGAGAAGTTTACGGTGCTGCATTGGGCCGGTTCTGCGGCTTGAGCCAGAAACGGCAGACTCAGCATGGCGGCCAACAACAACGACGGGGAACCTTTCATAAGGGGCGACTCCTTGGTGTTTTTTTTGGCAGTGTTCCGACTGGACCACCGCACTTATCTGTTGCGGTTGGATGGCGTTTTGGAGACAGCTCTACCACGGCGCCTTGCAATCGAGTCGATACGATCATGTACCAGTGAAAATCTGACGCCTACAGGGTGCGTCGTAACCAGTACAGGGATGGTCGCATCCAGTGTCGGTAACGTCGTTTACAGCTTTTTTCAGCCCGTTTTGCCCCGCTGATCCGCAAAAAAACGGCGAAAACACTGCGTAAGCGGCCTGCGGCGCTAGCGGGCATGAGTGCGTCGGTGTGAGACGTTGAGCGACATGACAAAAGCCTGATGATGCGGCCATCTCGGCGGATTGCAGCTTGAGCGTAGCAGCTCCGTCACTGGGCGCTTTTGCGCCTGGAGCAGGCACATCCAGGAGTTCAGCAGTAATGGCTATCAGCGTTTTCGACTTGTTCAAAATCGGCATCGGCCCTTCCAGTTCGCACACCGTGGGGCCCATGCGCGCCGCGGCGCTGTTCGTGCAAGGTTTGCGTGAACAGGGACTTTTGGAGCAGGTGCGGCGCGTTGAAGTTCAGCTTTATGGTTCGCTTTCGGCCACCGGCATCGGTCACGGCAGCGACAACGCGGTGATCATGGGGTTGATGGGCGAATGGCCGGATGCGATCGATCCGTCGCAAATCGGCATCCGCATCGCGGCCCTGCGTGAAACCGACACGCTATTGCTCGACGGTCGCTTGTCGGTCCCGTTCATCTGGGCCCGGGACATGCGCCTGATCGACGAGAATCTGCCGTTCCATCCCAATGCCATGACCCTGGTTGCCGAAGGCGATCACGGCGAGCTGCATCGCGACACCTACTATTCCATCGGCGGCGGTTTTGTCGTCGATGAGGCACAGGCTTCCAGCGGCGTGGTGGATCTGGATAGCACCGTGCTGCCTTACGACTTCTCCAGTGCCGTCGAGCTGCTCAGTCTCTGCAAGCAGCACAACCTGCGCGTTGCAGAGTTGATGATGGCCAACGAGAAAGTCTGGCGCAGCGAAGAGGAAATTCGCGCCGGCCTGATGAAACTCTGGCGGGCGATGCAAGATTGCGTGGAGCAAGGCCTCAAGCACGAAGGCATCTTGCCCGGTGGCCTGAATGTGCGTCGTCGCGCGGCCAAATTGCACCGCAGCCTGCAAGAGTTGAACAAGCCCAACGTGATCGGCTCGACCTTGAGCGCTATGGAGTGGGTCAACCTGTTCGCCCTGGCGGTCAACGAAGAAAACGCTGCGGGCGGGCGCATGGTTACGGCGCCGACCAACGGCGCGGCGGGGATCATTCCGGCGGTGTTGCACTACTTCATGAAGTTCAGCGAGGCAGTGACCGACGCCAACGTGGTCGATTACTTCCTCAGTGCCGCGGCGGTGGGGATTCTGTGCAAGAAAAACGCCTCGATCTCCGGTGCCGAAGTCGGTTGCCAGGGTGAAGTCGGTTCGGCCTGCGCCATGGCGGCGGCCGGGTTGGCGGAGATTCTCGGTGCCACACCGGAGCAACTGTGCAACGCGGCGGAAATCGGCCTGGAACATAACTTGGGCCTGACCTGCGACCCAGTGGGTGGCCTGGTGCAAGTGCCGTGCATCGAGCGCAATGCGATTGCCGCGGTGAAAGCGATCAACGCGGCGCAGATGGCGCTGCGGGGTGACGGTCAGCACTTTATCTCGCTGGACCGGGTGATCCGCACCATGCGTGATACCGGTGCCGACATGCACGACAAATATAAAGAGACATCGCGCGGTGGGTTAGCGGTTAGCGCGGTTGAGTGTTGAATCAGTAATACCGAGTCGCCTGCTTCGCGAGCAAGCCCGCTCCCACATTGGATTTGTGCACGACGCTGATTAAATGTGGGAGCGGGCTTGCTCGCGAAGGGGCCAGACCAGTCAAAACTGCGCACCAAGTGAACACCCGCACCAAAACCGCGCAACCTTTTAGCGCGTCGCAAACAGGTAAGCCTGTCTCCCCCAGTCAGGGATCCAATTCAAGCCTGACCGTCCGTCACCTGTGCTTGCGGTGACACTCTCCCCTGGAGCGTCGCAGCCCTGTTCCCACAAGTGCTACCGATTTGCTCACAGGCAACGGGGTAGCGGGTTTGCGGCCTCTAATGGCACTTATGACCTCTTATCTCTGCGCGCCATATCTAGACGCATCGCGACGTCGTTTTCAGGAGTTATTGAACACGCATTCAATTTTAGGCATGGCAATTGCTCTGTCATTACAAAGCCCGTCTCCCACGCGAGAACGATGGCAATAAAAAGAGCCTCCGCCTGAGGCCATCACCCGCTTTGTGTGAGGAGATACCGCGATGACGACGTTCAACTCCGGGGCCCAACCCCAGAACCGTGCGCCTCAATCCATCGGCTTTTTGCTGCTGGACAATTTCACGCTTATTTCTCTGGCCTCTGCAGTAGAACCTCTGCGCATGGCCAACCAATTGTCCGGCCGCGAGCTGTATCGCTGGACCACACTCACCGTCGATGGCGGTCAGGTCTGGGCCAGTGACGGACTGCAAATCACCCCCGACGCCTCCATGCACAAAGCGCCTCCCCTGGACACTGTCATTGTCTGCGGCGGCATCGGTATTCAGCGTACTGTTACCCGTGAACACGTGTCGTGGCTGCAAAGCCAGGCGCGTCAGCACCGTCGTCTCGGCGCGGTCTGCACCGGCAGCTGGGCCCTGGCTTGCGCGGGCCTGCTGGACGGTTTCGATTGCAGCGTGCACTGGGAATGCCTGGCGTCGATGCAGGAAGCTTTCCCGCGGGTGGCCATGAGCACCCGGCTGTTCACCCTCGACCGTAACCGTTTCACCAGCTCCGGCGGCACCGCGCCTCTGGACATGATGCTGCACCTGATCAGCCGCGATCACGGTCGTGAACTGTCGGCCGCGATCTCGGAAATGTTTGTCTACGAGCGCATCCGCAACGAGCAGGATCACCAGCGCGTGCCGCTCAAGCACATGCTCGGCACCAACCAGCCAAAGCTTCAGGAAATCGTGGCGTTGATGGAAGCCAACCTCGAAGAGCCGATCGACCTCGACGAACTGGCGGTGTACGTCGCTGTTTCGCGTCGTCAGCTGGAGCGGTTGTTCCAGAAATACCTGCACTGCTCGCCGTCGCGTTACTACCTGAAACTGCGCCTGATCCGCGCTCGGCAACTGCTCAAGCAAACGCCGATGTCGATCATCGAAGTGGCGTCGGTATGTGGTTTCGTGTCCACGCCGCACTTCTCCAAGTGCTACCGCGAATATTTCGGCATTCCGCCGCGTGACGAGCGCGTGGGTTCCAACACCACGCAACAAGTGGCGATGATGCCGCTGCCGCAAGCCTTGGTATTGTCGCCGTTGTCCGGGCCGCTGTCGGCGTTGAGTCAGGCGCGCAATGAGTCGACGTTTGCGAGCGTAAGGCTCTAAACCGAGGCGCTCCATTCGCGAGCAAGCCCGCTCCCACATTCGACCGAGCTCTCTCAGGGGAACGCGGTCGAATGTGGGAGCGGGCTTGCTCGCGAAGGCGATCTATCAGGCGCTACGGCTTTGCTGATACGCCGCCAACGCCGGCAGCAATTGCTTGTCGATCGCCTGGCGCACGGCCGGCAGGATGGTCGCGCTGCTGGTGTACATCTGCTTCACCATAGTGCGCAGCGTCATCGCCCGCTCATCGTTCAAGCCTCGCACGGCACACTCGCAAGCCTGCTCGGCTGTGGAGCCGCTCGGTACTTGAAAACCCAACGATTTTAGTTGGCCCAACAGGTCTTCCTGGTCAATCAAATCGGCGTGCATCATGACGCAATCCTTCTTCAGGGAACGGTGTCGTGGCTCGATTCTGGTAGGGGCTGGGGATGGCGGCAAGGACGATTTGTCGCAATGGCCGCATTGGCTATGAACATGTCGTTTTCGGCTAACTTGCCATGCATGGGAATGGGCACACTGGATTCAGCTGGCTTCACGAAGGTTTGGTCACCCTCGCGCAACAGCTCCTCAACAGTACCCTCCTCAGCTCCGATCCTGTCACGGCTTGATCGGGGTTTTTTTTGCCTGTGAATCAGTGAAGTGTGGTGTCTGTGCGGACGCCTTCGCGAGCAAGCCCGCTCCCACATTTGTCCGCGTCCTCCCAGGAGAATGCGGTCGAATGTGGGAGCGGGCTTGCTCGCGAAGAACGATGACGCGGTCTAGCGTTGCAACACCAAAATCCGCGACAGCAATTCATCCCGGTCGACATAACACCCCTGGAAATGCCGGGCGCCGGTAGCGGGGTCGAAAGCGTTGCGGGCGTGCAGGGTGCGGCGGTTATCGAAGCACCACAGCTCACCGGGTTTGAGCCGCGTCATCACCCGGAAGCGCGCCTCGCGGGTCATCGCAATGAAGCGACGGTAAGCGCGATACAGCTTGGGCATCTGCTCGACTGAAGCATCGAACGGCCCGCGCAGAAAGTTTGCCATACGGATTTCCGACACCTGCCCGAAAGCATCCAGGGCGATGATCGGCGCCAGGCAGCGGTAGTCGCTGTGGCGGTCCTTGTTGCGGAACTCCACGGGGATTTCACACAAGGCTTGAAATGCCTCGGGATCTTCCTGGCGCAAGGCTTGGGCGATGGCAAAACCGTCGACGAAAATGCTCTCGCCACCGTCGGCGTCATTGACCAGGCAATGCAGAAACTGCAGCCCCGGTTGCAGCTCCCGAGTGGGCAGATCGCTGTGCAGCGGCAGGTTGAAAGCGGTGTAGGCATTGCTGTCGGCGTCGGCCCTGGATTGCACGTTGAACAGCACGCCGAAATTGCTCTCGCGGATGAACGAAATCCGTTGGGCGATCAGCTTCAGCGAGCCCGGCTCAGTCGGTACGCCACGAACCTGGGTCAGGCCGATGTCGCGCACGGCCAGCAGCCATTGCAGCAAGGCATCGTTGTCGTCCATCAACGCTTGATAGTCGAACACCGGCAACTTCAGCTGGCTGTCCCACAGCTTGCTTTTCGGTTTGGCGGCCCGGCGTTCGGCGCGGGACTCGTCGTCATAGGCGTGAGCTCGCAGCCAGCCCGGGTCGAAGCGGCTGAGATGGCCGTCCTGCCAATCGACATACAGACAACCTTCGGCATCGATTCGAGCGCTGTCGGGGATCAGATTTTCCGCGACATCGACGATTTCCAGCACTTGCTCGCGAGTCACCGTGTAGACGCACTGCGGGCACGGGCAGTTGTCCCGTAGCCATTGATGATGAAAAGGGCTGACCCGACCGTCCGCCCACTGCACTTGAATTCGGTCCGCCAGGGTGTGCACGGCGGTCAACGCGCTGATCAACGGGAAGGTGCGGAAATCGGCAAAAGCGGCGGCGGTGTTCATGACGAGCTCCTTGTTATTTTTCGGGCGGTAAAGCGATCACTCGGCCGATGAAGGCGGGGGCGGGCAGGTCGGCTTGCTCGGCGACAATGGCTTGCAGCTTGTTCAAGGTTTCTTCGCTGAACGGTGCGGATCGCGGCCCGGCCAGGTCGACGTGCAGCAGCATTTGTTCATTGCCCGCCAGCTCCTTGTCACCGCCCACCAGATGCAGGCTGTGGTAGAGGTGCAGGCGCTTGCGGTCATGGCCGATGATCTGGGTATGCACCTCGACATCGGCATCGAGCTTCACTTCGTGCAGGTAGTTGAGGTGCAACTCGAGGGTGAACAGCGAATTGCCGCTGGCTTCGCGGTTGTTGCTGTCCATGCCCAGTCGATCCATCAGCGCGTCGGTGGCGTAGCTGAAAATCAGCAGATAGAAGGCATCGCGCAGGTGGCCGTTGTAGTCGACCCAGTCGGGGATGATTTTGGTTTGGTAGGTGGTGAGGGTGGGCATGGTGTAGGTTCCAACATGAGTGGTGACTGGACTGCCGTCTTCGCGAGCAAGCCCGCTCCCACAGGGGATCTGCTGGGTGACATAGATTGTATTCACACCTCAAATCACTGTGGGAGCGGGCTTGCTCGCGAAGGGGCCAGACCTGCTGGCCCATAAGCCTGGGGTTACTCGCTAAACGCCATTCCATGCTTCTCTTTGGTGGTCTTCACCGCCTCCAGCACTGCCAGCAAGCAATCATCACGATAGCGCTCCAGCGCCGAGATGCTGTGCTTGCCCAACTGCTCGCTGGTGCCATCCACCACATCATCAATCAATTTGTCGGTCAGCTCCGGTGCCGGCAGATAGGTCCAGGGCAACTGCAACGCTGGCCCGAACTGCGCCATGAAGTGCCGCATGCCTGCGTCGCCACCCGCCAGGGTGTAAGTCAGGAAAGTACCCATGAACGACCAGCGCAGGCCCGCGCCAAAACGAATCGCATCGTCGATTTCACCGGTGGTCGCCACACCGTCGTTAACCAGATGCAGCGCCTCACGCCACAGCGCTTCGAGCAAACGGTCGGCGATAAAACCGGGTACTTCCTTGCGCACATGCAGCGGGCGCATCCCTAAGGATTCATAGACTTTCATTGCCGCTTGAACCGCTTGCGGCGCGGTATTCTTGCCACCGACCACTTCCACCAACGGCAGCAGGTAAACCGGGTTGAACGGATGCCCGACCACGCAGCGTTCCGGGTGTGTCGAACTCTCGTAAAACTCGCTTGGCAACAGTCCCGAAGTGCTGGAGCCGATCAAGGCATTGGGCTTGGCCGCCGCGCTGATTTTGCTATGCAGTTCCAGTTTCAGGTCCAGTCGTTCGGGAGCACTTTCCTGAATGAAATCTGCGTCGCGAACGCATTCTTCGATAGTGGCGACAAAGCGCAGACGATCTTGCGACGCGCCGGGTGCCAGGCCTTGCTTCTCCAGCGCGCCCCAAGCATTGGCGACGCGCTTGCGCAGGGCCGCTTCGGCACCGGGCGCCGGATCCCAGGCCACTACGTCGAGGCCGTGGGCGAGGGCGCGGGACACCCAGCCGCTGCCGATGACACCGCTGCCCAGAGCGGCGAAGGTTTTGATATCAGTGATAAAGCTCATGGCGACGTCCTAAAGAGTTCGGTGATCCCTTGTGGGAGCGGGCTTGCTCGCGAAAGCGGAGTGTCAGTCGACAGAGATGTCGGATGTGACGGCCTCTTCGCGAGCAAGCCCGCTCCCACAGGTAAGGTGTAAGTTCGGTTAACCGCGCTGGGTCAGGCCCATTTTTGCCCGGCCTTCAGCCGGCGTCAGAACGCGGGCGCCGAGGCGGCTGAGGATTTCGCTGGCGCGTTCGACCAATTGGCCGTTGGTCGCCAATACGCCCTTGTCCAGCCACAGGTTGTCTTCCAGACCGACCCGCACGTTGCCACCCAGCAACACCGCTTGCGCCGCCATCGGCATCTGCATGCGACCGATGCCAAACCCGGCCCAGACCGCGTCGGCCGGCAGGTTGTCGACCATGGCTTTCATGGTGGTGGTGTCGGCCGGCGCGCCCCACGGGATGCCCAGGCACAGCTGGAACAACGGGTTATCCAGCAGGCCTTCCTTGATCATCTGCTTGGCGAACCACAGGTGGCCGGTGTCGAAGATTTCCAGCTCAGGCTTAACGCCCAGCTCTTGAATGCGTTTGGCACCAGCGCGTAGCTGGGCCGGGGTGGACACGTAAATGGTGTCGCCATCGCCAAAGTTCAGGGTGCCGCAATCGAGCGTGCAGATTTCCGGCAGCAGTTCTTCGACGTGGGCCAGACGGGTCAGCGGGCCGACCAGGTCGGTGTTCGGGCCGAACTCCATCGGGTTCTCGCCCGCGCCGATTTCCAGGTCACCGCCCATGCCGGCGGTGAGGTTGACGATGATGTCGACGTCGGCCTCGCGGATGCGCTCCATCACTTCGCGGTACAGCGCCACGTCACGGCTGAACTTGCCGGTTTGCGGGTCGCGAACGTGGCAGTGGACCACGGTGGCGCCAGCCTTGGCGGCTTCCACGGCGGCTGCGGCGATTTGTTTCGGGGTGACCGGCACGTGTGGGCTTCTGGCGGTCGTGTCGCCAGCACCGGTGAGTGCGCAGGTGATGATGACGTCGTGGTTCATTGGGTGGTTCCTTGCAGGCGTGATTAGTCAGGTTCGCAGCCCTGTCGGGCTGCGAATCGGTGGTTCAAATCAGGGTTATTTGCTGGTCAGCTTGAGGTTTTCAGCAGCCGGTTTGCCGTCGAAGGTGGTCACGCCTTCGAGCCAGCGTTGCTTGTCTTGCGGGTGATCTTTCAGCCATTGCTTGGCCGATTCGAAAGCGTCCTTGTGATCCAGCAATGGCTGCATCATCCGGCTCTCGTCTTCGGCGGTGTAGGTCAGGTTGCTCAGCAAACGACCAATGTTCGGGCATTGCTCGGCGTATTTCGGCGCGGTGACCGTCCAGACGGTGGCCATGCCTTCGTTCGGGCCGAGGGCGTCTTCGCTGCCAGTGAGATAAGTCATTTGCACGTTGACGTTCATCGGGTGCGGGGCCCAGCCGAAGAACACCACAGCTTCCTTGCGCCGCACGGCGCGATCCACCGCCGCAAGCATGCCGGCCTCGCTGGACTCGACCAGCTGGAACTTGCCCAGGCCAAACTGGTTCTTGGCGATCATCGCCTTGATCTGGGTGTTGGCGCCCGAGCCAGGCTCGATGCCGTAAATCTTGCCGCCCAGTTCTTTTTCGAATTTGGCGATGTCGGCGAAGGTTTTCAGGCCTTTGTCGGCGAGGTAAGTCGGGACGGCGAGGGTGGCGCGAGCATCCTTGAGGCTTGGCGCTTCAAGCACTTTGACCTGCTTGGCATCGACGAATGGGGTGATGGTCTGGGTCATCAGCGGGTTCCAGTAACCGAGGAACACGTCCAGGCGCTGGTCGCGAATGCCGGCGAAGATGATTTGCTGGGAGGCGCTGGTCTGTTTGGTGTTGTAGCCGAGGCCGTCGAGCAACACCTGGGTCATGGCGCTGGTGGCGATCACGTCGGTCCAGTTCACTACGCCCATGCGCACGTTCTGGCACGACGCGGGTTCGGCCGCCATGACGCTGGCGCTCAAGAAAGCGGTACCGCTGAGTGCAAGAACACAGCTGCTGATCAGTCGTTTCATGTCGGGTTCCTCGGCAGGTCGTTATTGTGGGTTCCGGTGTCTGATGCGCCGGTGATCTCAAGTTACGCAGCAAAGCCCCTGTAAAAACGCACTGCGGCGACCAGCTCTTGCACTGCAGCGACCTGAGCCCTTGAATGCTCGTTGCAAGTGGCGTATCAACGTCCACACGCTAACCGCCCTCTCGTTACCTGGCCTCTTTTTACCTGCTAAGCGAGTGCGCTCCATGTCCCAGGATTTCTACTTCTTGTTGATGCCGGGTTTCTCGGCGATCGGTTTCATCTCGGCGATCGAGCCGCTGCGGGTCGCCAATCGCTTTCGCGGCGAGCTGTATCGCTGGCATGTGTTGAGCGCCGATGGCGGGGCGGTGTTGGCCAGTAACGGCATGTCGGTCAACGCCGATGCAGCGCTGGAACCCCTGAAGAAAGGCGCTACCTTGCTGGTGGTCGCCGGTTTCGAGCCGCTGAAGTTCGCCACTCCGGCACTGGAGCACTGGTTGCGTCGTTTGGACATCGAAGGCGTGACCCTCGGCGCCATCGACACCGGCAGCTTCATCCTCGCTGAAGCCGGCCTGCTCGACGGCCACCGACTGACCCTGCACTGGGAAGCCATCGACGCCTTCAAGGAGTCTTATCCACAGCTGAGCGTCACCCAGGAGCTGTTCGAGATCGACCGTCGGCGCATCACCTCTGCCGGCGGCACGGCCTCCATCGACCTGATGCTCGACCTCATCGGCCAGGCCCACGGCCCGGAACTGGCGATCCAGGTCAGCGAACAATTCGTACTCGGGCGCATCCGTCCGCGCAAAGACCACCAGCGCATGGAAGTCGCCACGCGTTATGGCATCAGCAACAAGAAACTGGTGCAGGTGATCGGGGAGATGGAGCAGCACAGCGAGCCGCCGTTGAGCACGCTGGAATTGGCGGAGTCGATCAAAGTGACCCGGCGTCAGTTAGAGCGGTTGTTTCGCCTGCATCTGAACGACACTCCGAGCAATTTCTACCTGCGGTTAAGGCTGGAGAAGGCGCGGCAGTTGCTGCGTCAGACGAACATGAGTGTGTTGGAAGTGAGCATCGCGTGCGGGTTTGAATCGCCCTCGTATTTCACCCGAAGCTATCGGGCGAGATTCGAGCGCTGCCCGCGTGAAGACCGGCGACGGTTAGGGGATGGGCGGGAAGTGGTTTAAGCGCAGATTTCTAAAGGGCCGCAAAACCCCTGTGGGAGCGCGAAAGCGGTTGATCATTTAACATTGATGTCGACTGACACGCCGTCTTCGCGAGCAAGCCCGCTCCCACATTTGATCATTGTCGTTTGGGAGACGGGTTACTTCTTCATCAGCGCCGAGCACGCCGCCTTGTAAGCCTCATGCTGATACTTGTTCAGCGTCTCCGGCAATGCAAAATCGAACTTCTTGTTCTGCGCATTGATGGTCTGCGGCGACAGCAGCGTCACCTCGCAATTTTCCAGCAGCTGGAAAATCCCCTCAATCTTGAATGTAGTCGGCCCACCGGCGAACTCGCCTTTCTTGCTGCGCTTCTTGATCGCGATCCGGTCGATGGAGTTCTCACGAACAAACGACGCCACCTGAGCGGCGAAGACTTTGACGTTGGCGGCTTCGTCGTCCTCGTCGAGGGCGATTTTCTTGGTAGCGAGGGCGACGTGACTGAGCGCCAGACCGTCGAGGGAGGCCACGGCGATGATCGCTTCGCTGCCTTTGATTTCGATGCCGCAGATTTTCATTTCAATCCCTTTTCCTGATGCTGGCGTTCAGCTTACAACTCTAGTTGGTTGGCGGTGATGCCAAAAGCTGCGGCAATTTTTTCACGGGTTGCCTTGCGGGGCTTGGAGACCGTTTCTTGCTGGGCGAAAGCCGGTTGGGAAATGCCCATGCGCTTGGCAACTTCATCCTGCGTAAGGTTCAGGTGTTCGCGCCAGGCGCGAATGGGCGTCGCGCCATCGACGATGCGACTGACCACTTCGTGGGGGATCAGATCGGGCTCGATCTTCTGTGCCACATACTGCGCGTAGGGAATGACCACGAACGCCGGTTTTCCCTCCGCGTCGTTGATGATTTGAATCTCAGTAGGTGCGTTCATCGCGTTTTTTGACCTCTTGAATACTGACCACTTTGATCGCGCCATCCCAGTCGAACATAACCCGATAACTACCGACTCTCAGTCGATAGGCGTAGTCCTGACCGACCAGTGCTTTGACGTTGCCTACATCAGGCATGCCAGCTAGCGCCGTGATGGCATCACGAACCTGGATCTGATGAACGGAATGCAATTTCAAGAGCTGCTTAACGGCCTTTCGAGTCCAGTGAATGCTGTTCATGGAGAATATAAGTCTTTTATAAGATTTTGCGAATCTTTACTTATATTTTTCAGGTGGCCAACAAACGAAATTTGTCGGGATGTTGCTCGAAAATAGCTGCTTTAACCCTTACCCAGTGGGAGTTGTAGGTTTGCTCGGTGAAACCTGTGGGAAAGGTCTTGATTGAAGGTAAAAGCTGGTAGGGCTACCAGCTTTCGACGGACGATTCAGGATCACTCCTGCCCAATCGACTCCAAAAACTCCGACCGCTCGTCACTCATGCGCGCCACGCAATCATTCTGCGCAATGGTGAACGCTTTGCTACCGCTCGTCGCCGGGAACGCTTCCACTGCACAGTCCGCGTCGCGGGTTTTCAGCCATTGCTGTTGCGCGGTCTTGATTTTGGCGGTGATGTCGGTCAGTTGCGCCTGGTTCTTGCCGTAGAGCGTCTGCATGCGCTCGCTCAGACTTTTGTAGTTTTCGTTCAGCAGCTGTTCGGCGGTGGTTCTGCTGTAGGCCGAGCATTCCAGGGTCTGGACTTCGTTTTCGACGGCGTCGCAGGGGTTGTCGTCGGCCTCTTCAGCTGCTTGTACGCCAGTCGCCATCAGTGCCAAAGCCAGGAAGATCGATTTCATTGCGCCGCCGCCCCTTAATCCAGTCATGCATTCAGTAAAACATCCAGTGCGGCGAATTCTGGCCCAAGCGGGCGGCGTTGGATAGGTAGGCAATGACGCCTGTCGACGACCCTTTGTCGCGGATTGACGCTTTCGGCAAACCCCCTGTCGTTTTTGCACCCGGCTACCCCCGCACCGAGGCATATGCTGGCCCCAAAGCGCCGGCACACGATTCGGCGCATGAATCGCTAATAGGGGACAGCCTGATGAGCCCAGCCGAATTGCACGCCGACAGCATCGTTATCGACGGGCTGATTATTGCCAAGTGGAACCGCGAGCTGTTTGAAGACATGCGCAAGGGCGGTCTGACCGCGGCCAACTGCACCGTGTCGGTGTGGGAGGGCTTCCAGGCCACTGTCAACAACATCGCCGCCAGCCAGAAGCTGATCCGCGAGAACAGCGACCTGGTGATTCCGGTGCGCACCACTGCCGATATCCGCAAGGCCAAGGAGCAGGGCAAGACCGGCATCCTCTTTGGCTTCCAGAATGCTCACGCGTTTGAAGACCAGATTGGCTACGTCGAGGTCTTCAAGCAGCTCGGCGTCGGTATCGTGCAGATGTGCTACAACACCCAGAACCTGGTGGGTACCGGTTGCTACGAACGCGACGGCGGCCTGTCGGGTTTCGGTCGTGAAATCGTCGCTGAAATGAACCGCGTCGGCGTCATGTGCGACCTGTCCCACGTCGGTTCGAAGACCTCCGAAGAAGTCATCCTCGAATCCAAGAAGCCGGTTTGCTACTCCCATTGCCTGCCGTCGGGTCTGAAAGTACACCCGCGCAACAAATCCGATGAAGAACTGAAGTTCATCGCCGATCACGGCGGTTTCGTGGGTGTGACCATGTTCGCGCCATTCCTGGCCAAGGGCATCGATTCGACCATCGACGACTACGCCGAAGCGATCGAATACACCATGAACATCGTCGGCGAAGACGCCATCGGCATCGGCACCGACTTCACCCAGGGCCATGGCCAGGACTTCTTCGAATACCTGACCCATGACAAGGGCTACGCCCGCCGTCTGACCAGCTTCGGCAAGATCATCAACCCGCTGGGCATCCGCACCGTGGGCGAGTTCCCGAACCTGACCGAGACCCTGCTCAAACGCGGCCATTCCGAGCGTGTGGTGCGCAAGATCATGGGCGAGAACTGGGTGAATGTCCTCAAGGACGTCTGGGGCGAATAAGCCACCGCATTTCTGAATCCTTTCCCCCGGCCGTCCGTGCCGGGGGCAACACAACGAATTTTCTGGAGTTAAGTTTCCATGGCCAAGATCGCCCCGCAATTGCCAATCGAAGTCGACAGCGAAACCGGTGTCTGGACCTCCGACGCCCTGCCGATGCTGTATGTGCCGCGTCACTTTTTCGTCAACAACCACATGGGCATCGAGGAAGTGCTGGGCGCCGACGCTTACGCCGAAATCCTCTACAAGGCCGGCTACAAGTCCGCCTGGCACTGGTGTGAAAAAGAAGCTGAATGCCATGGCCTGGAAGGCGTTGCAGTGTTCGAGCACTACATGAAGCGTCTGTCGCAACGCGGCTGGGGCCTGTTCAAGATTCAGGACATCGACCTCGACAAAGGCACCGCCAGCGTCAAGCTCGAACACTCCGCATTTGTCTATGTGTACGGCAAGGTCGGGCGTAAGGTCGACTACATGTTCACTGGCTGGTTCGCCGGCGCCATGGACCAGATTCTTCAGGCCCGTGGCAGCTCGATCCGCACCGTTGCAGAACAGGTTTACGGTGGCTCCGAAGAAGGCCACGACGACGGTTTGTTCACCGTCAAGCCGTTGTAAGTCGAGGAACCCGCCATGGCTTTCGAAGCAATGTTTCAACCGATTCAAATCGGCAAACTGACCATCCGCAACCGCGTGCTCAGCACCGCGCACGCGGAGGTCTACGCCACCGACGGCGGCATGACCACCGACCGGTACGTCAAGTATTACGAAGAGAAAGCCAAGGGCGGGATCGGCCTGGCGATTTGCGGCGGTTCCTCCAGCGTGGCCATCGACAGCCCGCAAGGCTGGTGGAAGTCGGTCAACCTGGCCGACGACCGGATCATTCCGCACTTCCAGAACCTGGCCGATGCCATGCACAAGCATGGCGCCAAGATCATGATCCAGATTACCCACATGGGCCGACGCTCGCGCTGGGACGGCGAGCATTGGCCAACCCTGTTGTCGCCGTCGGGCATCCGCGAGCCGGTGCACCGCGCGACCTGCAAAACCATCGAGCCGGAAGAAATCTGGCGGGTGATCGGCAACTACGCAAGCGCAGCCGCGCGGGCCAAGGCCGGTGGCCTGGACGGCGTCGAGCTGTCTGCCGTGCACCAGCACATGATCGACCAGTTCTGGAGCCCGCGGGTCAACAAGCGTACCGACGAATGGGGCGGCAGTTTCGAAAACCGCATGCGTTTCGGCCTGGAAGTGATCAAGGCTGTGCGCAAGGAAGTCGGTCCGGACTTCTGCGTCGGCATTCGTCTGTGCGGTGACGAGTTCCACCCGGATGGCTTGTCCCACGAAGACATGAAGCAGATCGCCAAGTACTACGACGACACCGGCATGATCGACTTCATCGGCGTCGTGGGCTCGGGTTGCGACACCCACAACACCCTGGCCAACGTTATCCCGAACATGAGTTATCCACCGGAGCCATTCCTGCACTTGGCCGCCGGTATCAAAGAAGTGGTGAAGGCTCCGGTTTTGCACGCGCAGAACATCAAGGATCCGAACCAGGCGACCCGTATTCTGGAAGGCGGTTACGTCGACATGGTCGGCATGACCCGCGCCCACATCGCCGACCCGCATTTGATCGCCAAGATCAAGATGGGCCAGGTCGACCAGATCAAACAATGCGTCGGCGCCAACTACTGCATCGACCGTCAGTACCAGGGCCTGGACGTCTTGTGCATCCAGAACGCCGCAACCTCCCGTGAATACATGGGCGTGCCGCACATCATCGAGAAATCGACCGGTGTGAAGCGCAAAGTCGTGGTGGTCGGTGCCGGTCCTGCCGGGATGGAAGCGGCTCGTGTGTCGGCCGAACGTGGCCACGACGTGACCCTGTTCGAGAAGAAAGAATTCATCGGCGGGCAGATCACTACCGCGTCGAAAGCTCCGCAGCGGGACCAGATCGCTGGCATCACTCGCTGGTTCCAGCTGGAACTGGCGCGTTTGAAAGTCGATCTGCGCCTGGGCGTGGCGGCGGATGCAGCGACCATTCTCGACCTGCGTCCAGACGTGGTGGTGCTCGCTGTCGGCGGTCATCCGTTCCTTGAGCAGAACGAACATTGGGGCGCGGCTGAAGGCCTGGTGGTCAGCAGTTGGGACATCCTCGACGGCAAGGTTGCGCCGGGCAAGAACGTGCTGGTGTACGACACCATTTGCGAGTTCACCGGGATGTCGGTTGCCGACTTCCTTGCCGACAAGGGCAGCCAGGTCGAGATCGTCACCGACGACATCAAGCCGGGTGTGGCTATCGGCGGTACGTCGTTCCCGACTTACTACCGCAGCATGTACCCCAAAGAAGTGATCATGACCGGCGACATGATGCTGGAGAAGGTCTACCGCGAAGGCGACAAGCTGGTGGCGGTCCTGGAAAACGAATACACCGGCGCCAAAGAGGAGCGGGTGGTGGACCAGGTGGTCGTTGAAAACGGCGTGCGTCCGGACGAAGAAATCTACTACGCGCTGAAGGAAGGCTCGCGCAACAAAGGCCAGATGGACATCGAAGCTTTGTTCGCGATCAAACCGCAGCCTTCGTTGAGCCAAGCAGGCGACGGTTACTTGCTGTTCCGTATCGGCGACTGCGTGGCCCAGCGCAACACCCACGCGGCGATCTATGACGCGTTGCGGTTGTGCAAGGATTTCTAAGAGCTTGTGGATAACCCTGTGGGAGCGGGCTTGCTCGCGAATGCAATCTGTCAGTCGACATTAATATCGACTGACCCACCGCTTTCGCGAGCAAGCCCGCTCCCACAGGAATCGAGCAAGGCATCCAGGTAGTTTGGCCTGCAAGACCCTGCGGTCTTTGGGAGCTCCACATGTTGAACACCCTTCTTCCAATCCTGTTGTTCGCTGCCTTGGGCCTGGCTGTCCTGGGCGCGTTGCGGCGGGTGGCTATGTGGCGTCAGGGCCGGGCTTCGAAAGTCGACCTGATCGGCGGTCTGTTCGCCATGCCCAAACGCTACATGGTCGATTTGCACCACGTCGTCGCGCGGGACAAATACATTGCCAACACCCACGTTGCCACGGCCGGTGGTGCGGTGGCGTCCATTGTGCTGGCGATTCTGGTGCATGGTTTTGGCCTGCATAACCGCATCCTCGGTTATGCACTGCTGCTGATGTCGGCGGTGATGTTTGTTGGCGCGATCTTTATGTTCCTGCGCCGTCGCAACCCACCGGCCCGCTTGTCCAAAGGCCCGTGGATGCGCCTGCCGAAAAGCCTGATGGCGTTCTCGGCATCGTTCTTCCTGCTGACCCTGCCGGTCGCCGGCATCCTTCCGGAAAACTTCGGTGGCTGGGTGGTCGCTGCGATCCTCGGCGTCGGGGTGCTCTGGGGCGTTAGCGAACTGTTCTTCGGCATGACCTGGGGCGGGCCGATGAAGCACGCCTTTGCCGGCGCACTGCACCTGGCCTGGCACCGTCGCGCCGAACGCTTTGGCGGCGGTCGTTCCACCGGCTTGAAGCCGCTGGATCTGAATGACCCGAACGCGCCGCTCGGTGTGGAAAAACCCAAGGATTTCACCTGGAACCAACTGCTCGGCTTCGACGCCTGCGTGCAGTGCGGTAAATGCGAAGCGGCGTGCCCGGCCTTCGCTGCGGGTCAGCCGCTGAACCCGAAAAAGCTGATTCAGGACATGGTCGTTGGTTTGGCTGGCGGTACTGACGCCAAGTTCGCTGGTAGCCCTTATCCGGGCAAAGCCATTGGCGAACACGGTGGCAATCCGCATCAACCGATCGTCAACGGTCTGGTGGACGCTGAAACCCTGTGGTCCTGCACCACTTGCCGTGCCTGCGTCGAGGAATGCCCGATGATGATCGAGCACGTCGACGCCATCGTCGACATGCGCCGCCATCTGACCCTGGAAAAAGGCGCGACCCCGAACAAGGGTGCCGAAGTCCTGGAAAACCTGATCGCCACCGACAACCCTGGCGGCTTCGCGCCGGGCGGGCGGATGAACTGGGCGGCGGATTTGAACCTGAACCTGCTGAGCGAGAAGAAATCCACCGACGTGCTGTTCTGGGTCGGTGACGGTGCCTTCGACATGCGCAACCAGCGCACCCTGCGTGCCTTCGTCAAAGTGCTGAAAGCGGCCAAGGTCGACTTCGCGGTACTTGGGCTTGAAGAGCGCGACAGCGGTGACGTGGCCCGGCGTCTGGGCGATGAAGCGACCTTCCAGCTGTTGGCCAAACGCAACATCCAGACTTTGGCCAAATACAGCTTCAACCGCATCGTCACCTGCGACCCGCACAGCTTCCACGTGCTGAAAAACGAGTACGGCGCCTTCGACGGCAACTACCTCGTGCAGCACCACAGCACTTACATGGCAGAGATCATTGGCGAAGGCGCACTGAATCTCGGTCAGCACAAAGGCAGCAGCGTGACCTATCACGACCCGTGCTACCTCGGCCGCTACAACGGCGAGTACGAGGCGCCGCGCGAAGTACTGCGCGCCCTGGGTATCGAGATCAAGGAAATGCAACGCTCCGGTTTCCGTTCACGCTGCTGCGGCGGCGGTGGCGGTGCACCGATCACCGACATTCCGGGCAAGCAGCGGATTCCCGACATGCGCATGGAAGACATCCGCGAAACCGGCGCCGAACTGGTGGCCGTGGGTTGCCCACAGTGCACCGCGATGCTCGAAGGCGT
The DNA here is from genome assembly GCF_000282495.1 of Pseudomonas sp. GM79. Lineage (GTDB taxonomy): Bacteria > Pseudomonadota > Gammaproteobacteria > Pseudomonadales > Pseudomonadaceae > Aquipseudomonas. The sequence continues at coordinate 16,779 of NZ_AKJE01000057.1, read as the reverse complement.
GGTCGAACCGCGTCCACTAATCAAGGACATCGCCGAACTGGTGGCCGACGCCTTGCTCGAAGACGCCGCGCCGGGAAAGCCTTCGGCACCGGCCAAACGTGAACCTGCGGAGGTGCATTGATGAGCGACATTATCCGCCGCGACCCACGCGCCGAATGGATCGCCCGCAACCGTCTGCACCCGCTGCACGCGGCCATGCAACCGGCGCAACACAGCTGGATGGGGCCTAACGGAGTCATCCGCAAGAACCCCCACGGGATCGGTTTTATCGGCCCCAACGGCATCAAGCGGATCGACCGCAGCGGCGCTCAACAGGGCGGGGCGACCAAACGCTCGGCCGCGGTTGAAGTGCAATTGCCGCTGCATCAAGTGCCGCAACCTGCGTTCTACATCAGCGTGGTGCCGGACATGGTCGGCGGCCGCTTGAGCAGCCACGACCGCGACTTGCTCGGCTTGGCTCATCAGTTGGCCGGCAAGGACGGCGCGGTACTGGCCGTAGTCTTCGGCGAGCACAAGGAAAACGCCTTCGCCACGGCGGGCGTTGACCGCTTGCTGGTACTGGAAGGCGACGAATTCAGCGGTTATGCACCGGAGCAACGCGTCCAGGGCCTGCGGGCTGTGGATAACCAGTTCAACCCTCGTCACTGGTTGCTGCCGGACAGCCGCAGCGGTGGTGGCGAACTGGGTCGACGCTTTGCCGCGGCACTGGGCGAACGCCCGGCCACGCGGGTCTGGCAGGTCAAGGATCAGGAGTGCATCGGCCGTGCCGGTGCTGGTTTGCAGGATCTTGCACGTCCGGTCGCCCGCTTGATTCTGGCCGCCGCCGAATGCGCCGAACCGGTCAGCGAAACCCGTCACGAAGCCTTGCCAGTGGAGTTATCCACAGCAGTCGCCCGCAGCCTGTCGCGGATCGAAGATCTGGGCGCGGTGGCGGTGGACCCGGCGGCGATTCCGATGGCCGAAGCCGAATTCATCTTCTCTGGCGGCAACGGGGTCAAGGACTGGGGACTTTTCCACAGGACGGCCGAGGCGTTGGGCGCGACCGAAGGTGCATCGCGCGTGGCGGTGGACGATGGCTTCATGGCGCGCGACCGTCAGGTCGGTGCGTCCGGCACTTGGGTCACGGCACGGGTTTACGTGGCGGTGGGCATTTCCGGGGCGATCCAGCACCTGCAAGGCATCGGTGCCTGCGACAAGGTAGTGGCGATCAACCTCGATCCGGGTTGCGACATGATCAAACGGGCCGACCTGTCGGTGATCGGTGAGAGCGCCGAGATTCTTCAAGCCTTGATCGATGCGGTAGAGGCTTACCGCACTGAAGCCAAGCGCGATGCGGCTTAAGGGAAGGAAAGGGTTATGAGCACGAAAATCATCAGCCTGGTGTCCATCGGCGCCCACCCGACCTCCGGCCGGCCACGCCGCGCCGAGCAGGATGCACGAGCAGTTGAACTGGGCCTGCAACTGGCTGGGGATAACCTGCAAGTGCTGCATGCCGGTGACGTCGCGGAACCTGCATTGCGCGCTTATCTGGGCATGGGCCTGGAACAATTGCATGTGCTGGAGCAACCGGAAGGCGCCGATGCGCTGCCAGCGCTGACCGCTTATCTTCGCGATGCCGGGGCTCAGGTGGTGCTGACCGGCAGCCAGGCGGAAACCGGCGAAGGCTCGGGCATGTTGCCGTTCCTGCTGGCCGAAAGCCTCGGCTGGCCGCTGGTGGTGGGTTTGGCGCAGGTTGAATCCATCGACGGTGGTTCGGCGCTGGTACTGCAGGCCTTGCCTCGCGGGCAGCGTCGTCGGCTGAAAGTACGCCTGCCGTTTCTGGCGACTGTGGATAACGCAGCGCCCAAGCCTCGGCAGAGTGCCTACGGTCCGGCGCGGCGCGGGGTATTGCAGGCGGATGAAGTCGAAGTGATCGACGACGAACTGCTGGCGGTGGCCACGCTGCAACCGGCTAAACCACGGCCAAAACGCTTGAAAGTGATCAAGGCCAAGAGCGGTGCAGACCGCATGAAAGCCGCGACAGCCAAGGCCAGTGGCGGAGGCGGGCAAGTGCTCAAGGGTGTGACCGCGCAGGCGGGTGCAGACGCCATCCTCAAGTTGCTGATTGAAGAAGGCGTGGTCCGCTAAACCTGGACAAACACAATACCTGTGGGAGCGGGCTTGCTCGCGAAAGCGGTGTGTCAGTCAACGATGACGTTGAAGCTGATGACCCCTTCGCGAGCAAGCCCGCTCCCACAGAGTGCTCGTGCCGAACAGATGAAATACCGGAAACGCAGAACCTGAAAATCATCTCATCGAAGTTTATGGGGAAATAATGGCTGTTGAATTTCGTCCGGCATTGCGCTCGGATGCGCGCGAGATCGCCCGTTTGTTCCAGATTTCATCAGAGGGTGCTTCGGATTACATCTGGAGCCAGCTGGCGGAGCCCGGGCAGGATCTGCTGGAAGTGGGTGCCGCTCGTTACGCCCGTGAAGATGTCGATTTTTCCTATCAGAACTGCCTGATCGCGCAGGCCGAGGGAGAGGTCATCGGCATGCTGCACAGCTACGTGATGCGCCACGATCCCCAGGCCGCTCCCGTGACCGACCCGGTCTTGGCGCCGTATGCCACCATGGAAATTCCCGACACCCTTTATATTTCGAGCCTGGCCCTGCATGAGGGCTGGCGCAATCAGGGCTTGGGCAAACAGTTCCTCGCCTACGCCTACGACCGTGCCAACCGGTTGGGGCTCAACGGCTTGAGCTTGATCGACTACGCGGCGAACACTGGCGCCCGGCGGTTTTATGAGCGTCATGGCTTCCGGATCGTCGATACCTGCCAGATCACGCCCCACCCAATGATTCGGGTTACGGGTGAGGCTTATTTGATGTATCGGCCTTAAGGCTGAGCCCTGTTCGTGTGGGAGCGGGCTTGCTCGCGAAGGGGTCATCCGCTTCAACATCATCGTTGACTGACACACCGCTTTCGCGAGCAAGCCCGCTCCCACAAGGGGTCTATGTCGATCATGGATTGTGTGCACACCAACAAGCTGTGGTTACCCACAATCCCTGTTAGCGCTTCTGTGGATAACATGTTCGCGCCTCGCTACACCCCATGCCAATCAAGCCCTGCAGCCCTCCGTACAAAAAACAACCAGCCTAACCCATGGTTTTTTCGAGCTTTTTCCACAGAGTAACGTTGCTCACACGCCGATACTTGCCCCCAATCTCTGTTGGCGCTTCTGTGGATAAGATGTTCGCTGTCCGCTACAGGCTATATAAACCGTGGCTTTCAGTGAGTTGATCAAATAATGTTCAATTCGCGCTTTTCCCTCGTTAATCCTTCCGCAAACCCCGAATTCTCACGGCTTTCAGCAGTTTTCCACAGAGCCTGCAAAGTTGCCCCCAAAGTCTGTTGGTGCTTCTGTGGATAAGGTGTTCGCCATCCTCTGCACGTCATATAAACCGTACCCTGCAGACCTTTGATCAAAAAACGATCAACGCTTGCATAAAACTCTGCTTCTGGATAAGTCACGGTTTTTCTTGGTTTTTTGTGAATATATTTGGCGCGTCATCCACAGTTGTCCCCAATAGCTGTGGGTGGAGATGTGGATAACTTGTTCGCTGAACCCTGCGAGCCACGGTCTGTATAGGCCCGAACGCGATAGATCAGATTTCATACAGGTCTAAGGCGCTGCCTTGACTTCGATCTGTCGCCTGTCTTCACTTTCACGGCATAAGGACAGCCGTCTCTTATCCACATCTGGTTCAGGGAGAACGCGTGATGGATAGCCAGCGATATCGCTCGCACCCAAGCCCCTGCATGACCTGTGTTCCAAAACCTGCCTCCTTGCTGCGTAAACGAATTCATCGTCGCGCCGCCAATCAGCGCGCTCGCCTATAGCGCCTGAGCCTTTTATCCATGCCAAAACGCAGCTGCCATTGAGGCCCGACCGTGCCCGGTGACCAGGTGTTCGTTCATCTATCGATTGCAGGCAACCACAGAGTTGCCCATCTGCCTGAGAGGAAATGAGTCATGACACGGATTGCCACGCCCATCAGCGACATCAAGGAACATTACGACGTGATCGTCATCGGCTCCGGCTACGGTGGCGGGATCGCGGCGTCGCGCCTGTCCCGGGCCGGCAAGCGGGTGTGCCTGCTGGAGCGGGGCCGGGAAATCCAGCCGGGCGAATACCCCAATACGATGCTGGCGGCCACCGAAGAGCTGCAAGTCCACGACCCGGACGGGCACATCGGTTCGCGCACCGGGTTGTTCGACCTGCACGTCAACGCCCAGCAGAACGTGGTGGTCGGTTGTGGCCTGGGCGGCACATCCTTGATCAACGCCAACGTCGCGCTGGAGCCGGAGCCCGGTGTGTTCGACGATCCGCGCTGGCCGCTGGCGGTACGTGAGCATCGCGACACCTTGCTCAAGGATGGGTACGCCCGGGCTCGGGAGATGCTCAAGCCCAATCCCTACCCGAAAACTGCTCCGACCTTGCCCAAACTCGAGGCTAACCAGAAGTCCGCCGACTACCTCAAGCAAGGTGCGCATTTCTACAAGCCGCCGATCAACGTGACCTTCGACAAACTGCCGAACAATCTCAACCACGTCGGCGTCGAGCAGCTGCCGTGTAACCACTGCGGCGACTGCGTGTCGGGCTGTAACAACAAGGCCAAGAACACCACGCTGATGAATTACCTGCCCGATGCCTGGAACCACGGCGCAGAGATTTTCTGCCAGGCCGAGGTGCGGCATCTGGAGCGCGACGCCGACGGCGACGGCTGGATCGTACACTTCCAATACCTGGACAGCGGCCGCGAGAAATTCTCCGCGCCGACGCTGTTCGTCAAGGCTGACATTGTCGTGGTGTCGGCCGGCACCCTGGGCTCTACCGAAATCCTCCTGCGCTCCCGGGACAAAGGCTTGTCGACGTCCAATCAGCTCGGCGAGAACATGAGCGGCAACGGTGACATTCTCGGCTTTGGCCACAACTGCGACCAAGCGATCAACGGCATCGGTTTTGGCGCGCATCCGGCCAGTGAAATGAAACCGGTCGGCCCGTGTATCACCTCGATCATCGACATGCGCACCGAAGGCGACTGGCGCAGCCGCATGGTCATCGAAGAAGGCTCGATCCCCGGCGCGCTAGGCCGTCCGATGGTGCCGAGCATGGCCGCGTTCGCCGGGTTGATCGGCAAGCCCACCGACGACAGTTTCACCGGCAAGCTCAAGTACGCAGAGCGTGAAGCCGAAAGCTTCCTGCGTGGCCCGTATCACGGCGCCCTGCACAACATGCAGACCTACCTGATCATGAGCCACGACGACGGCAAGGGGCGCATGGTGCTCGACAGTAAGGATCAACTGCGCATCGACTGGCCGGGCGTCGGCGAGCAGGAAAACGTCAAACTCGGCAACGAGCGGCTGCACCAGAGCACCAAGGCATTGGGCGGGATCTGGGTGGAGAATCCGATCTGGACCGAGCTGCTCAAACACAGCATCGTTTCCGTTCACCCGTTGGGCGGTTGCGTGATGGGCGAGGACGCGGAGCAGGGCGTGGTCAACCACAAGGGGCAGGTATTCAGCAGCGCCAGTGGCACCAATGTCTATGCCGGGTTGTACGTGGCCGACGGCGCGGTGATTCCGACTTCCCTGGCGGTCAATCCGCTGCTGACCATCTCCGCCGTGAGCGAGCGCAACATGGGCCTGCTGGCGGCCGATCGCGGCTGGCACATCGACTACACGCTGCCCTCGGCACCGCGCAAACAGGTGGCGCCACCGACCCTCGGCGTGCAGTTCACCGAAACCATGAAGGGCTATTTCTCCAAAGACTTCACTCAGCCTCAAGGCACCGATCTCAAACTCTACGAAGCGGCGGCCAAACGCGGTGAGTCGGAGAACTCGCCGATCGAGTTCACCCTGACCATCACCGCCAACGACCTCAACCGCATGATCAAGGAGCCGGAACACGCTGCGACGCTGGTCGGCACGCTCAATGCGCCAGGTCTGTCGCCGGAACCGCTGACCGCCAGCAATGGCGTGTTCAACCTGTTCGAGGAATATCAGGAACAGGTCGGCGTGCGGCACATGAATTACGACATGAAACTGACCGCCGAGGACGGCAGCGATTATTACTTCAGCGCGTTCAAGACCGTGCCCGAAGACAATGGCGTGCTTAACGTCTGGCACGACACCAGCACCCTCTACGTGACGCTGTATCGCGGGCCGGACAAAACCGGTGAGGTGATTGGCTCGGGTGTGATGCACATTCAACCGGCCGATTTTGCCAAGCAGATGACCACCATGAAGGTGCTTAACGCGCGCAACGAACGCGAGCGCATCGAAGGGTTGGCGCGGTTCGGCAAGTTCTTCGCCGGCATCTTGTGGGAGAGCTACGGCGGGGTGTTCGCTGGCGACATCTACTTCAACCCCGATGCACCGCCGCGGCAGAAACGCCCATTGGATGCACCGATCCCGAGCGTGCAGTTCTTCCAGACCGAAGACAACGTTCAGCTACGCCTGACCCGCTATCAGGGTGGCAGCAAAGGGCCGGTGATGCTGGTGCATGGCTTGGGGGTGGGTTCGAATATTTTCTCCACCGACACCATCCAGACCAACCTGCTGGAGTTCTTGTGCAAGCACGAGTACGACGTCTGGCTGCTGGATTTCCGGGTCAGCATTCTGATACCGGCCAGCAAGCACGAATGGAACGGCGATCAGATTGCGCAGTACGACTTCAAGGCTGCCATCGCGCAGATCCAGCAGGCGACCAAGGCGGCGGACGTGCAATGCGTGGTGCATTGCTACGGCGCGACGACTTTCTTCATGTCGCTGCTGGCCGGGTTACAGGGCGTGCGTTCAGTGGTGTGTTCGCAGATCGCCGCGGATACGGTGGTCGCCACGGCAACGGGGCTCAAGGCCGGTCTGCACCTTCCGGGGATGCTCGACGCCATCGGCATCAAATCCCTCACCGCGTATGCCGACAACAAGGAGAGCTGGTTCAACAAACTCTACGACAAGGCCCTCAACGTCTACGCCCGCATCGAGGCCCAGGGCTACTGCACCAACCCGGTATGCCATCGCATCACCTTCATGTACGCGTCGCTGTACCGCCACGACACGCTCAACGAGACCCTGCATGACAACCTGCATGAGCTGTTCGGCGAATCGAACATGCAGACCTTCGAGCACTTGGCGCTGATCCTGCGCAAAGGCCATCTGGTGGACTTCAAGGGGCAGGACGTCTACATGCCGCACTTCGACCGGCTGACCATGCCGATCTGCTTCATCAGCGGCGAAGACAACCAGTGCTACCTGCCGGAAAGCACGCTCAAGACCTATGAGCGCGTGTGCAAAGCCCATGGACCGGAGCGCTACAGCCGGCATGTGGTGCCGGGTTACGGGCATATCGACTGCATGTTCGGCAAGAATGCAGTGATCGATGTGTACCCGATCATCCTGCAGCACCTGGAGAAAACCGCCCTCGGTTGACACTGCTTACCTGTGGCGAGGGAGCTTGCTCCCGCTGGGCTGCGAAGCAGCCCCAAAGCCTAAAGACGCGATCTATCAGATGCACTGCGTTTTCTGGATTTACGACTGCTTCGCAGCCGAGCGGGAGCAAGCTCCCTCGCCACAAAAGCCGTGTGCTGACTTGGGATTGGTGACAAAAAGGAAATGGATGCCATGGACAGTTACATCCGCTGGTTTCAACGCTTCATCTGGATAGGCATCGTGATGAACATGGTCTTCGCGATTCCGGCGCTGTTCGCGCCGGCGTTGCTGACCTCGATGCTCGGGATGCCACCGCAACTCTCCGATCCATGGCTGGAAAACGCCGGGATGCTACTGGTGGGGATCAGCCTGTTCTACATGCCGTCTGGCTTCAACGCACCACGATATGTCGTGCATTCATGGCTGTGTGTGTTGTCGCGACTGGTCGCCGTGGCGTTCTGGATCTACCTGATCAACACCAGCAACCAGGCTCAAGTGTTCGTGCCGATGCTGCTGGGCGATCTGAGCATGTTCCTGATCCTCGGGGTTCTGCTGTACCTGGGCAGCGCGCCGGCCAATCGGCCCCTGGCGTTGCTTCGCGACGGCTGGCTTGAGTGGCGCGCAGCGTGGGCGCGACGCTGGCAGCGGCACAGCTTCAAGGTCGCCACGCTGGTCGTGGTGCTGGCGCTGGGGTTTATCGGCTACGAAACCTGGTACCAGATGCTGCGGGTGGTGCCGGCAGAGCAATACGCCTCCGATGAGGATCACTACAAGTACGGCGCCATCGGCCTGGGCATCGAGGCGCGGATTCCCTATTACCTGTTCGCCGTGCTGCCGCAGATGTGCCCGGATAAGCTGCCGAAACCCGGCGGCTACGAAGTTTTCGGTTTCCTCTACGAGAACGGCAAGGACCTGCCGATCGGCATGGCCAAGCGGCAGATCGGTTACCCGACTGTGGAGCCCAACTGCGCCCTGTGCCACACCGGTTCCTACCGGGCCAATAGCGGCGACGTCGCCATCCCGGTGGCCACCGCGCCGGCCAATACCCTGCAACTGCAGGCCTTCCAATGGTTCGCCTACAACTGCGCCAGCGACCCGACATTCACCCCCGACGCGGTGATGACGGCGATCAACAGCAAGTTCCAGCTCGGGTTCTTCGAGCGGTTGTACAACCGCTACGTGATCATTCCGATGGCCACGAGCGCGCTGGTCAAGCAGAAACAGGCCTATGCCTGGCAACGCCTGCGCGCCCCACAAGGGCCGGGACGCACCGACACCTTCAACCCGACGAAAATGGTGGTGTTCGGCTTCCCGGATGACTCGACCATTGGCACCGTCGACTTGCCGCAAGTGTGGAACCAGAAGCCTCGGGAGTCGCTGTACCTGCACTGGGACGGTAACAACAACGACATCCATGAGCGCAACTACGCGGCAGCCATGGCCGTGGGCGCGACGCCGGAGTCAGTGCTGCCGGCCAGTTTCAACCGGGTGACCAACTGGTTGCTGGGCCACAAGGCGCCGGCATGGCCGTTCGCGCTGGATCAGGCCAAAGTCGCGCGGGGCAGACCGGTCTGGGAAAACAACTGCGCCGGTTGCCATGATTTCGGCCGCACCGACACCGGTCAGGTCACCACCAGCATTGATGAACTGGGCACCGATCCCCATCGGCTGAACTCGTTCACCAATGGTTTGGTGACGGCTTTCCATGGCTTCAAGAAATCGCCGTTCGACTTTGGCGCCTATCGCAAGACCCAGAGCTACAGCAACACACCCACCGACGGCGTCTGGTTGCGCGCGCCGTACTTGCACAACGGTTCGGTGCCGACCCTGTGGGACTTGCTGCAACCACCGGAAAAGAGACCGCTGGTGTTCTTTACCGGCTCCGATGTGTACGACCAGGACAAAGTCGGCTTCGTCACCAGTGGCCAGCAGATGAAGGCCTCGGCGGACTTCAAGTACGACACCCGTCTGGAGGGCAACCACAACGGCGGCCACCTGTACGGCACGCAGCTGTCGGAACTCGATAAGCGGGCGCTCATCGAGTTCATGAAAACCCTGTGATTCCACTACGGATGGAGGAAAGCGACATGTCATTGGTCAGTCATTGGGAACACGAGTACGACAAGGTCAAGCTACGCGTACATGGCTTGTTCACCCGTTTGGAAATGGCCTGGAAAAAGCTCGTCAGCGAGCTTGAACCGGAGGAGTACCAGGCTATTGTCGCGCTGCTGCAGCGGGGTCACGATCAGGCGCAATACGTGCTCAAGCACGGTGATATGCCGGACGATCAGCCGAGTGTGCCGTGGGAGTTGGCGCATGGCTTGTCGATCCTGCACATCGGTAACGCCAGCCCCTTGCCGCAATCGGTAGACGAACTGCAAACCCGAGTGCTCAAGGACGGCAGCCTGCTCGGTTGTCGCAAATGGGAGCTGCTGGATCTGTTGTGGAGCGAGGCATTGCTCAAGTGGATCGAGAACCTGCGGCATCACGCGCCGTTCGCCACCACCCCGGCGTTGATGCGCATGGACAGTGACGTGACCCTTGCCATCGCCGGCGACTGGGGCACCGGGCCGTTCGATAGCCACGCCCCGGCGGTCTCAGTCGCCAACCAGATGCAACTGGCCCAGGCCGATTTCACTATTCACCTGGGGGACGTGTACTACGCCGGCACCCGCTCTCAGGAAGACGTCGACATGGTCGGCTGGCCCATGGGCAAGCACGGCTCGTTCACCCTCAACTCCAACCACGAGATGTACAGCGGCGCCCATGGCTATTTCAAGGAACTGGCCAAGCGTTTTCCGGCGCAGCAGGGCACCAGTTATTTTGCGTTGTACAACGATGACTGGCTGGTGATCGGGCTCGACACGGCTTACGCCTCCGATGCGATCAACCTGTACATGGACGGTGCACTGAACAAGCAGCAGATCGACTGGATGAAAGACTTGCCCCAGCGCAAGAAGATCATGGTGCTCAGTCATCACCAGGGTTTCGACATTACCGGGCACAACAAGACGGCGCTGTATCAACCGGTGTGCGATGCCTTGGGCCGCGAGCCGGATTATTGGTATTGGGGGCATTTGCACAACGGCATCTGCTACGCCGCTCAAGGCGGGTTGCATGCGCGCTGCGCCGGGCATGGGGCGATTCCCTACGGCAATGCCAGTGAGCTGAACGGGCATGCGCGGGTGCTGTGGTCGGAAACCCAAAATGCGCGGGATGAGGCGTACCCGGATCGGGTGTTGAACGGTTATGTGAAGGTGCGGCTGGTGGGGGAGAACATCGAAGAGACGTTTATTGGGGAGGATGGGTCGGTGCGGTGGTCTTCAAGTTGATTGGGTGAATGTGCGACCGCTTTCGCGAGCAAGCCCGCTCCCACAGTTGACCGAGTCGTTCACAGGTTTTGTGTACGCCACCGATCTAATGTGGGAGCGGGCTTGCTCGCGAAGCTCTTGATCTTATCCCTGAACCGGAACCCCTTTGAGGTACGGCGCAGGCTCGGCCCCAAGGTTGTTCAGCAACCGCTCGCTGTACCAATCCACGAAGTTCACCACGCCAAACTCATAGGTCTTGGAGTAAGGCCCTGGCTGGTAGGCGGTGGAGTTGATCCCGCGCTGGTTTTCTTCGGCCAGGCGACGGTCCTGGTCGTTGGTCGCATCCCAGACCTGGCGCATGCGCTCCACGTCGTAGTCCACGCCTTCGACCGCGTCCTTGTGCACGATCCACTTGGTGGTGACCATGGTTTCCTGAGCGCTGATCGGCCACACGGTGAACACGATGATGTGGTCGCCCATGCAGTGGTTCCACGAGTGTGGCAGGTGCAGGATGCGCATCGAACCCAGGTCCGGGTTCTTGATGCGGCCCATGAGTTTGGCGCAGCCCTGTTTGCCGTCCATGGTCATCGACACGGTGCCCTTGAGCAGCGGCATGCGCACGATGCGGTTACGCAGGCCGAAACTGGCGTGGGCGTAAGGGATCTTCTCGGCTTCCCAGGCAGCGGCCGAAGCAGCGACGTGGTCCTTGAAGGCCTGGTCGGCACGCGGGTCGGTGACGTCGTCCCATTCCAGCAGGGTTTTCAACAGTTCCGGGTGCGAGGCGTTGCAGTGGTAGCACTCGCGGTTGTTTTCCAGCACCAGTTTCCAGTTGGCTTTCTCCATCAAGGTGGTGGTAATCGCCACCTTGGTGTTCTCCATGTCGTACGGTTCCATGTAATGGTTCAGCGTCGACAGGAAGTCATCAATGGCCGGCGGGTTTTCCGACAGGCTGATGAAGATGTAGCCGCCAGCGGTTTTCACGTTCACCGGCTTGAGGCCGTACTGCTTCATGTCGAAGTCGGCGCCCATCTCGGTGCCGGCGAACAGCAGGCGACCGTCCAGCTCATACGTCCACTGGTGGTAGTGGCAGACCAGTTTGGCGACTTTGCCTTTTTCGCTGGTGCACAGCCGTGAACCGCGGTGACGGCAGACGTTGTGGAACGCATGGACCACGCCATCGGCGCCACGAATCACGATGATCGGGTTCTTGCCGACTTGCAGGGTCAGGTAGTTACCCTTGGTCGGGATCTCGCAGGTCATGCCGGCGATCAACCACTCTTTCTGGAAGATTTCCTGCATGTCGATATCAAACAGCCGCTCGTCAGAGTAAAACGGCTGCGGCAGCGAGAAAGTGCGCTCGCGCTCTTGCAGCATCTGTGCGGTGGCCTTGCGTGCGGGTTCCAGTGGATCGCCCAGGCTCAGGGTAGTGGTGACGTCCATCATTTAATCCTCAAGGCCATTCTGTGTGGCCGGCGAAAGTGGCTAATCAGGTTTGCTACGCAAGGTGTAAAGATTGTGTCTTGGTATGGGGCGAGTGTGGGGCCGGCGCTCGCCAGAACCTTATCCATGGGCGACATGGCCAAATCTGTTCCCGACGCGCAACCCCCGGTAATTGGGGGCTGGTCGCGATAAGTATGTGAATGTCGCAGATAGGTAAATGGAGGAGCTGCGCTATACGCAGAATCGCCAACATAAAGGCCGGTAGTCGGCCGTGGAGAACAGCATGTCCAACAGCTTCCTGAATCCGGTAACCACCCAGACCTGGGCCAATGGTCGACACATCGTCCGTTGCGTCAAAGTCATCCAGGAAACCTGGGATGTGCGCACCTTCTGCTTTATGGCCGACCAGCCGATCCTGTTCTTCTTCAAGCCGGGGCAGTTCGTCACCCTGGAGCTGGAAATCGACGGCGTGCCGATCATGCGCTCCTACACCATTTCCAGCTCGCCGTCGGTGCCGTACAGCTTTTCGGTGACCATCAAGCGCGTGCCGGGGGGCAAGGTGTCCAACTGGCTGCACGACACCCTGCATGAAGGCCAGGAGCTGGCGGTGCACGGGCCTGTCGGGCTGTTCAACGCCATGGACTTCCCTGCGCCGAAAGTGCTCTACCTCAGCGGCGGCGTCGGTATTACGCCGTGCATGTCCATGGCCCGTTGGTTCTACGACACCAACGGCAATGTCGACATGGTGTTTATCCACAGCGCCCGTTCACCGAAAGACATCATTTACCACCGCGAACTCGAACACATGGCGTCGCGGATCGATAACTTCAGCCTGCACCTGATCTGCGAGAAGCATGGTCTGGGCGAGCCGTGGGCCGGTTATCGCGGTTACCTGAACCACAAGATGCTCGAACTGATGGCGCCGGACTTCCTCGACCGTGAAGTCTTCTGCTGCGGCCCGACCCCGTACATGAACGCGGTCAAGCGCATGCTTGAGACGGCGGGTTTCGACATGAAGCGTTATCACGAGGAATCCTTCGGCGCGACGCCGCCGGAAGCCCGTGCCGACGCGGTGGAGCAAGCCGAACAAGCGGCGGATGCTCCGGAAGTCGACGCGGCGGATCTGCATCAGGTGGAATTCACCGCTTCCGGCAAGAGCATTCGTGTTGCACCGGGTGAAACCGTGCATGCGGCGGCGGCCAAGCTTGGCTTGCTGATCCCGAAAGCCTGCGGGATGGGGATTTGCGGGACCTGCAAGGTGATGAAGCTGGGGGGCGAGGTCGAAATGGACCACAACGGCGGGATTACCGAGGAAGACGAGGCCGAAGGGTTCATCCTGTCGTGCTGCAGCGTTCCGAAGGGCGACGTGCGGATCGAGTTCTGAACCTGTGGGAGCGGGCTTGCTCGCGAAGGCGGCGGCACAGTCAACATTGATGTTGCCTGACACACCGCTTTCGCGAGCAAGCCCGCTCCCACAATGGTTGGTATTTCAGTCCACAAACAGGTCTGGCATCAGCTTGTCTTTGGTGTCGGGCTCAAAGCGGTAATGATCGAATTCGGTCACGCCATGCTCCCGCAGAATCTCCTCATCAATCAGCAACCGCCCGGTAATGCTGCGGCCACTGCTGCTCAGAATCGCGTGAGCCGCATCCGCCATAATCGCCGGCGTGCGCGCATGCTTGAACGACTCGCGTGACCCCAGCTGAAACTCGATGGCGGCAGTGGCGATCATGGTCTGCGGCCACAGGGAATTGACGCTGATGCCGTAGGAGGCGAATTCCTCGCTCATGCCCAGGGTCAGCATACTCATGCCGTACTTGGTCACGGTGTACGGGCTGTACTGGGCGAACCACTTGGTGGCCAAGTTCAGCGGCGGCGACAGGTTGAGGATGTGGCCGCCAGTTTTTTTCAGATAGGGCAGGGCAGCCTGACTGCACAGCAGCACCGCGCGGGTGTTGATCTGGTGCATCAGGTCGAAGCGCTTGAGTTCGATGTGTTGCACCCCGGTCAGCTTGATCGCCCCGGCATTGTTGATCAGCGCATCGATGCCGCCGAAATGCTCACTGGCATCGACCATGGCCTGGCGCACGGCAATTTCATCACGCACATCCACCTGCAAGGCCAGTGCCTTGCCACCCGCGGCTTCGACTTCCGCCGCCACGCTGAAAATGGTGCCAGGCAGTTTGGGATGAGGGGCGGCACTTTTGGCGGCAATCACGATGTTGGCCCCGTCCTTGGCTGCCCGCAGCGCAATTTCACGCCCAATGCCACGGCTGGCGCCGGTGATAAACAGGGTTTTGCCTTGTAATGACATGCGTACGCTCCTGATTGTTGTTATCTGAGCGGATCGAAACAGCTCGCCAGTCAATGTAGACGAAGTCTTGTTGGAGGGCAGTCAGTTAAGGCGCGGAACCTGTGGGAGCGGGCTTGCTCGCGAAGGCGGTGTACCAGGCGGCATTGATGTCGACTGACACTCCCTCTTCGCGAGCAAGCCCGCTCCCACAAAAGCTGGTGGGCGTCAGCCTGCCATTACTTGTCGAATATCCGCCGCCAATTCGCGCACGCGTTCTTCTTCGGTGTCCCACGAGCACATGAAGCGTGCGCCGCCGTTGCCGATGAAGGTGTAGAAGCGCCAGCCCTTGGCGGTCAGTGCGGCGATTGCCGGTTCCGACAGTTGCAGGAATACGCCGTTGGCCTGCACCGGGAACATCAGCTCCACGCCAGGAATATCGCTCACCAGTTCGGCCAGCAGCTGCGCGCAGTGGTTGGCGTGGCGGGCGTATTTGAGCCAGGCGTCGTTTTCCAGGATCCCGACCCACGGTGCGGAGAGGAAGCGCATCTTCGACGCCAGTTGCCCGGCCTGTTTGCAGCGGTAGTCGAAATCTTCGGCCAGTTTGTGGTTGAAGAACAGGATCGCTTCGCCCACCGCCATGCCGTTTTTCGTGCCGCCGAAGCACAAGACATCGACCCCGGCCTTCCAGGTCAGGTCTGCCGGTGAGCAGCCAAGAAATGCGCAAGCATTGGAGAAGCGTGCGCCGTCCATGTGCAGGTTCAGGCCCAGTTCTTTGCAGGTGACGCTGATGGCGCGGATTTCTTGCGGGGTGTACACGCTGCCGACTTCGGTGGCCTGGGTCAGGGTCACTACGCGGGGTTTGGGGTAGTGGATGTCCTGGCGCTTGAGGGCGATTTCGCGGATCGACTCCGGCGTCAGCTTGCCGTTTTCGGTGCGGGCGATGAGCAGCTTGGAGCCGTTGGAGAAAAACTCCGGCGCGCCGCATTCGTCGGTTTCGACGTGGGCGGTTTCCGAGCAGATCACGCTGTGGTAACTCTGGCACAGTGATGACAGGGCCAACGAGTTGGCCGCGGTGCCGTTGAAGGCGAAGAACACTTCGCAGTCGGTTTCGAACAGTTTGCGGAATTGATCGGACGCGCGTGCGGTCCACTCATCGTCGCCATAAGCGCGCTGGTGGCCGTGGTTGGCCTGTTCCATGGCAGCCCAGGCTTCAGGGCAGATACCGGAATAGTTGTCGCTGGCGAATTGTTGGCTCTTATCGGTCATGGCCGGCTTCCGTGGTCGAGGCTCTTATGGTGAAGAGCATCGTGGTCAATGATGGTGCGCACTTTACCGAAGATCGTCCGGGGAGCACACGGGATGTTGCTGTCAGAAAAATACACGGTTGACGGGCAATTATGCACATGACTCAACGGGATGGGGCGCTGGATCTGCTCAAGTGGCTGGCGCTGCTGAGCATGGTGCTCGATCACCTGCGATATGTCGGTTATTCCGTCGATATTCTGTATGTCCCGGGTAGATTGGCGTTCCCGTGGTTTTGTTTGGCGATGGCGGCAAATCTGTCGCGGGCACAGGCAGTAACGACCGACGGCCAATGGCGCTACCTCGGTTGGTTATCGCTGTTTAGCGCCCTGAGCGAAATTCCCTACCGGATGTACATTCCTGATCATTACACCTTAAACGTGTTGCCCACGTTGGTTCTGGGTTTGTTGGTCGCCCGCGGCTGGCAGCACAGGCTGCTTCAGCCGCGACTATTGGCGGCGGGTGCCTTGTTACTGGCGGCGCTGTTCCCGGAACGACTGATGTTCGGATTCTTCGGCGTGCTGTTGCCGCTGGCGATGTTGCTGGTGATTAACCGCCCCTGGTATCTCAGTCTGCTGGCGGGGCTGGTCTGCCTGGCGGCCAATCAATGGCAAGTGCTGTATTACGCCGTGCGACTTCACAGCAGTGCAGCCATCCTCGGCATTGCCGCTTGTCTGATTGCGCCTCTGTTGGGCCTGCTGCTATTGCGACATGCCCAAGGCGTCCAACCACCACCGATGCGCCGTTGGGCGTATGCGCTCTATCCCGCGCATTTCCTCGTGCTTCTGGCTTTGCGCCAACTCATTGCCTGACCCCTGTAGGAGCTGCCGAAGGCTGCGATCTTTTGATCTTCTAAAGAGCAAAGTCAAAAGATCGCAGCCTTCGGCAGCTCCTACAGGGGCGCGCAAAACCTTGTGGGAGCGGGCTTGCTCGCGAATGCGCCGGGCCAGTCAACATCAG
>NZ_AKJE01000056.1 GCF_000282495.1 Pseudomonas sp. GM79 | reverse complement strand
GAGTGGATTCAGCGTTTGCTGGACCATGATGGCGCCCCCGGCGAAGAGGGCGGCATCGAAGCCTGGCTACGCCTCGGCCAAGCGGTCGGCCTCGACCCGGATCAACTGCGCTCTCAGGAACTGGTGCTGCCTGGCGTGCGTTTCGCCGTCGATGCCTACGTCAACTTCGCCCGCCGGGCCCGTTGGCAGGAAGCCGCCAGCAGTTCGCTGACCGAGCTGTTCGCGCCGCAGATCCATCAATCGCGCCTTGACAGCTGGCCGCAGCATTACCCGTGGATCGACCCGGCCGGCTACGAGTATTTCCGCACTCGCCTGGGCCAGGCGCGCCGGGATGTGGAGCACGGTCTGGCGATCACTTTGCAGCACTACACTACGCGGGAAGGCCAGGAGCGCATGCTGGAAATTCTCCAGTTCAAACTGGACATTCTTTGGAGCATGCTCGATGCCATGAGCATGGCTTACGAACTGAACCGCCCGCCGTACCACAGCGTGACCGAACAGCGGGTCTGGCATAAAGGAATCACCTTATGAGTTTCGATCGCAGCAAAACCCCGACCTGGCGTCCCGGCTACCGTTTCCAGTACGAACCCGCGCAAAAAGGCCATGTGTTGCTCTACCCGGAAGGCATGATCAAACTGAATGACAGCGCCGCGCTGATTGGCGGTTTGATTGATGGCGAGCGGGACGTCGCGGCGATCATCGCCGAACTGGGCGCGCGGTTCCCCGACGTGCCTGAGCTCGGTGACGACATCGAGCAATTCATGGAGGTTGCCCGTGCTCAGCACTGGATCGAACTTGCCTGATTCCGTGTCAGACAAGTTACCGCCCAAGCCTGAAATCGGCCTGCCACTGTGGTTGCTGGCCGAGCTGACCTATCGCTGCCCGCTGCAATGTCCGTACTGCTCCAATCCATTGGATTTCGCCGAGCAAGGCAAAGAGTTGACCACCGAGCAGTGGATCAAAGTCTTTCGCGAAGCCCGGGAGATGGGTGCGGCGCAGCTGGGTTTTTCCGGCGGTGAGCCGCTGGTGCGCCAAGACCTCGCCGAGTTGATCTTTGAAGCGCGCAAGCTGGGTTTTTATACCAACCTGATCACCTCCGGCATCGGCCTCACTGAACAGAAAATCAGCGACTTCAAGAAGGCCGGTCTGGACCACATCCAGATCAGTTTTCAGGCCAGCGACGAGCAAGTGAATAACCTGCTGGCCGGCTCAAAAAAGGCCTTCGCGCAAAAGCTCGAAATGGCTCGCGCGGTGAAGGCTCACGGCTACCCGATGGTGCTGAACTTCGTGACCCATCGGCACAACATCGACAAGATCGACAAGATCATCGAGCTGTGCATCGCCCTTGAGGCGGACTTTGTGGAACTCGCCACGTGCCAGTTCTACGGTTGGGCGCAGCTCAACCGGGTCGGTCTGTTGCCGACCAAGGAACAACTGGTCCGCGCCGAACGCATCACCAACGAATACCGCGCCAAACTCGAAGCCGAAGGGCATCCGTGCAAGCTGATTTTCGTCACCCCGGACTATTACGAAGAACGCCCGAAAGCCTGCATGAATGGCTGGGGCAATATTTTTCTGACAGTCACGCCGGACGGAACTGCCCTGCCCTGCCATGGTGCCCGACAGATGCCGGTGCAGTTTCCCAACGTGCGTGACCACAGCATGCAGCACATCTGGTACGACTCGTTCGGCTTCAACCGCTTCCGCGGTTACGACTGGATGCCCGAGCCGTGCCGTTCCTGCGACGAGAAAGAAAA
>NZ_AKJE01000055.1 GCF_000282495.1 Pseudomonas sp. GM79 | reverse complement strand
TGTGGCTGGTGGGGTTGCCTCCTATCTCTAAATCCTTGATTCTACAAGGATTTATCAGCAAAAAATCTCGAAGTGTGACAGCGTTTAATGACACCTAAGTGGTGCGCTTCGCTGGCGATCATAGCTTGCCGCGTCCTCGGACTCCAAGTGCTTCCATTCAAAGTCTTCGCTCATCAACACCCTTTCAGCTGCCGTGCAAACCCTAAGTAATCTAGAAGTCCGTGTCGCCTTCGCTAGGGTGGTGGTATCGTCGAGCCATCATTGATCTGGAAAAGGAGGTTGCATGAAAAGGGTGCTGATTTTGGCGGCTGCGATGGCATTGACACTCTCAGGGAATGCTTTTGCTCGTGGGAGCAGTTTCGGTGGGCATACTTCATACAAATCTAGTTACTCCTACGGGAGTCGTTCTGATCATGCTATCAGTGGATATACGCGAAGTAATGGAACCTATGTAAAGCCTTCCCACGCTACAAATCCAGATTTCACTAGAAATAACAACTACAGTACAAAGGGAAATTTGAATCCTTACACTGGAAAATTCGGCACTAAACCACGCGATGGCAAGTAGTCGTAGGGTTACTTAACTGGCTTGGCAATGCGCAGGGAGCAATGAGCATGGTTTATATAATGACGTTGCTTGTATCGATGATGGGTGTCACGACTGTGAACGCTGCTACGTTTGACGGCAACACATGCCTTGGCGACTGCTCGGGTCATCAGGCTGGGTATGACTGGGCTGAGCAAAACGATGTTGACGACGAATCGTCATGTAGCACGCCGTCCGCATCATTCAACGAGGGGTGTGAGTCCTACGTCGAAGAGAACGCTGCCTCCGTGTCTGATGATGAAGAAGAGGACGAATAGTTAAGGCTGTTTTTGGCAGAAGGGGGGGGGCACTCGGTTATATGTCACCGTTCAATCAGAAGGATTTCAACATGAAGGCATGGATAGGAGCGGTTGCGCTCGTCGGGGTGCTCGGGTGTAGTCAAGCGATGGCAGGGGATGGGAATCAGCTACTCAGAGCCTGCAAAGAGGCTGTCCGCGATGCAGACGGCGAGCGCGTCAACAGTGGCGTAGATATTGGATATTGTCTCGGCCTGGTGAATGGGGTTATGAGCACCATGGTGACAATGAACGAATACCTGCTGCCCAAAGAAAAGACGTGCTTCCCTGCTGGGCTAATGAATCAGCAAGGAGCAAGAATAGTTGCTAAATACCTGCAAGAGCATCCTGCATCGCTACACCGTGATGGTGCATTTCTTGCCATGGCAGCCTTTCAAAATGCGTATTCCTGCAAGGGATAACCAAGGCCGCTTTCCATAGAAGCCACTGCACCCGGTAAGCTCCGGCGACTACAGCAGAGGAGGGGACATGACAAGGCGTCGGGTACAGAGAACCGCCAAGAAGAACCTGCACATCCATAATGACATTTACAATACCGCTATCAATCTAAGAACTCGTATCGAGGGAATGGAGGCGACCGGGAACCGTAAAGGGATAGCACTAGATACCACCGCCTGCCTTGTAATGCTAGCGTTCACATTTGAATCGCGGCTCAACTTCATTGGTGACGAAAAGGTGGAGGGCTGGATTGAAACAACCTTTTTCTGAGAAATTAAAGATTATACAAAAGGTGCTAAATCTTGAGCCAAACTTTTGCTTGTAACCGCAACACTGTGTCCTTCATCTTGCTATTTCATTTTGAGATTGGCGGGTAATGCGCCAGTAAAGTTGATATTTATTGGTCTCAAGTTTACTGGCTTAATATCCTGCTGATACTTGTTTATTGGCGCTTGCTTGCGGACTCTCTTCTATTTCCATCAACTAAGTATATTGCCGATGTTTTTTGGTTGGCTTCAATTGCTTCACGCCTCATGCGTTGTACCTCATTGTATTTTTGTCCTATGCTGCCGACGTCAATGACTAAGTACACGCCGGACTGAGTGTCTTCGGCTTTTTTGTATATTTCGAGCTGTTTTGTGTAGCCGTGGACCAAATCATTTGTAGATAGTTTTATTTCAACTACAATTCTAGTGTTGAATCCGAACGAAAATTTAAAGTCAACGGGTCCGTTTCCAGTGTCAGCTTCTGGGGTTACGTCTAAGTTGTTAGCTTTGCAGTATGAATAAGCAATAACAAAGAACAGTCTCTGTGCGGCTTTTTCCCGGCGAGGTTTCTTGTCGTCAGACCAAAGCTCTTTCCAGATTCCTTTGTTTTCGACAAGATCTTGAAACTGCTTGATGATTGTATCGACCAGTTTTTTTGCTTCTTCCAGACCGGTTATTTTTTTGGGAGTGTCGGCTGTGATTAGCGGGTACTGATCAGCAATATCCTTTAGTCGTGTCCAGAATGCCTCACCATTGTGATCTGCGTCAAAGTTGTAGGGGGTTTTTGGAACTTCCTTCAGCAGCTCTAGTATCTGCTCAAACGCCTCTTTGCTTTGGAGTGCACTATCTCTTAGTGCTTGCTTTCTTTTTTTCGACATAGTGGCCCAAACTTTTCCGATGCTACCACTCACTTTTTCACGGTACTCTTCGGTTTCTCGTGCAATGCGAGAAATATCACTCCAGTCACTGGCTATTGGCAGATCCCTAACAATGTCTCTTGGAACAAATAATAAAGGGTCTTTCGAGTAAGGGTTTTCGGGAAGGTGAAATATTTCATCTTTGATTTTAAATCCCTTTGTGGGGAGTTTTAATATTTTATTTTGTCTAATGGTGAACTCTATTAGGTGAGGAAGTATTATGTTTGTGGTCATGTCGCTGATTCTGTCGGGGCCGATGCCCTCCTCAAATAGTGATAGCCCCATGAAGAAGTCGATATCAGTAATTCCTAGTGCTACTATCTGAGCAGCCGTTTCCAGTGTGCTGGAGGTGAGTTCCGGGCCAAATCCAGATCCTCTTACAGATGAGCTATAGCCTAGGCAAGTCCAGCTTACTTCGGAAAAGTTGAATAGTTTTTCTGCTTTTCTCCATGTGATGTCGCCTTTCTGTTTGGATGCGGCTAGTAACTTTATTATAAATTCGAATCGTTGTTCATATGCTGTTGCTGCACCCGTATTTATTTCTTCGTGCTTGCTTTCTGGTAGGAGCAAAGGATCGATAAATAAGTTTGTATCGACAGTTAGTTGGGTGTCGATGATGTCTAACTTTTCAAGCTCCTTGGGATCAATGTCGAATTCGCTAGATATTGTCTCTAAGCTGGTGATTTTGGCCATCGCAACCTCCTGTTGGTAGTCATGTCATCCCCGGTGTATATCCCGAACACGGCCAAAAATCCACCACGATGTTGTGATGATTCGTTTCTACACTGTGAGTTTCCCCGCCATAGATTTCCTTGGGGAGAAAAATATGCTTGGGCATTCACTAGTAAGCGGTCCTGTAAAAATGCGGTTTCTCGTTCAAAAAATCGGGAGCTTTCTTGACGGCTCTCGAAATAAATAGGAAAAGAAAGGATGAGTGTGGTGGTTTCCGTGCTGAAAAATGCCAAGCCGGATGGCTTCTAATTAGGACCAGCAGTCTTTTTTTCAGACCTGGTTCGATGAGTTCCACATGTTTCCCTAGAGCCGTTGCCTGCCACGGTTGCCGTGAGCAATGTCTTTGCACCTCCGGTGGTGATCAACGACAATGGGGAAAAGACGAGGAGCGGTCATGAAAGCAAATTGGATATTGGCCGGGGTAGGTGTAGCTGTTGGAGTTGGCGTCTTGGTTGCCGTCGGGGTTCTATGGGCTTATGGGTACTACCTAGGGCCGATCTCTCGGTTTACAACAGACTGGGGCAGCTTCGGTTCGGTGATGAGTGGTGCATTTACACTATTAAGCTCATTCGCCACTATTGGTACTCTGCTTTTTCTCTATCTTCAACAAGTTAAAAGCGAAGAAAGACAGATCGCATTGGATGCCGAGAATTTAGTTAAGCAGCAGAAACACGATATTGTCGTAGAAAAGCAATTGGCTGCTCTTACTTTTGAGCAATACCTTAATCATCGGAAGGTGTTTATTGAAAGGCTCAATGAGCAGGCTATTCTTTTTAAAGGTTCTATTCGCTTTGCAGATCCGGATCGGGTTTATACCGCTATTTTTCCTAGCAATAGTCCAAGTCGTTGTGACTACAAAGTAAAAATAGAAGAACCTGAAAATGCTAAAGCCTATGACTTAACTGACTGTCTAGCTATTTATAAGTCTGTTGGTGAGTTGCTAGGGAATTACAGGGATAAGGAAGAGCATCTGCGGCTGGTGCAGAAGATGTTTCATTTGCAAGGTTGTCTTGGTATCGAATATATTGGCCCCCATCGTGAAGGTGATGTTTTCTTTTTAGGTCGGAATGCGGGGTTAAATATTTACAATATTGATGATACGTTGGTAAGAATTGAAAGTGTACTTAACTCGATTCTTTTTTATACGGGGAATCAAAACGTTGCCCCAATACACCACAAAGCTCAAGGAGGGCTAATGCGGGATGCCCTCTACAAAACATTGACTACTTACCATAGAGCACAAGGTGCGTTTGAAATTCGATATGAAATAAAGGCTCTTCCCCACCTTCATGATCTTTATGAAGATAGCCAGCAGCATTTTATTGTTACTGAAAGAATGCTTGAGGAAACTTATCGACAGCTAGCAACAATTTTTGCAGATTACAAAGAGATCGAGAAACTCAACGACTTCGATTATGCCGACAATATCACAAGCATAATACTTCACGAGCTTCAAGGTGAAATTTTAAAGTATAAAGATGACGCAGCGGCGAGCGAAATCCTAGCAAGAGCAGATAGGCATCACTGGGCAGCCATGGAGCAACTCGGCGTCACACGGTAATGGCGCATACCCAAAAGCCAGGCGACTGTCGTGAAGATGAGAGCCTATGGAATAGATGAACGCAGTGATTCCGAATATTACACCACCACTTTTTATCCCGGAATTCCAACCCCCTGTATTTTGAATCTCGATTCTGGGTCGAATCCGTATGTTGACGGTGCTGGAATCCGTGGTGGATGTTTGGATATTGGTCATGACGGGTTAACCCTACGACCTTTTGCACAAGGGTGGGTGCTCAAGGTTTTGCCAAATCCGTAGGGATGGGATGTGATGGTCAGGGAGTAGTCTGAGGCTGCGTAGGATCGCGTATACGGTGTGTTAGCTGAACAAGGCACGCACTCAGCCTTTATCGTTGCTCCTGCGCGACTACAGAAAAATCAGATAACAAACTCATGGTACGTGGCGTCAATCTCAGCCTGAGTGATACCGATGTACGCCATGGTGATAGCAGGGCTGCTGTGATTCAGCACCATGCAGATTCTCTCAATGGACATGCCGCTGCTGTGCATTATCCAGCCACGGGTTTTACGCATGCTGTGTGTGCCAAGCTGAATACCAAGTTCATCACCAACAGCTTTGAATGCTGTTGCAACCGCTACCCGCGACACCGCCTTACCCTTGGCTCTGTTGCTTTCCACTTCAAACAGGTACTTGTGGTCAGGGTTTGCAGCGCGACGCTTCTGGATGATCCCCACGGCCTTCTGGTTCAACGTAATGTTGCGCACCTTGCCGGTTTTACTTTCCTTGATTATGACGCGACCTTGCAAAGCATCTTCATAGGTGATCGTCAGTAGGTCGCTGATACGCAGTGCCACTTGCAGGCCGAACATCCAGATGTCGGCGTACAGGGTGTTACCACGAGCATTCAGCGTCAGCTTGTGAGCTACCTGTTCAACTTCTGCTGTGGTTTTGACTGCTTCGACTAGCTGCATGACCATCTCCTTGTGTTTACTGGCCTGGCTAATTAACAAAATATTCTCTTGGGATGGAGACTATCTGAAATCAGCAGGAAGTCAATAACCATAAGGGCTAGCTAATTTACACAATGCTATTCTGTTAATTAGAGACTGCGCTTGATCAAATCTGACGCAGCTGGAGAATGCCAGCGGTGATGGCTGAGGCATTTGTGTCGAGAGTTTCCAGTGCCGTGATGGCGTTCTCATGCGTTTCAGGCGAACCTGTTGACCGTGCCCACAAGGCGACTTCTTCAATTGCCGCCCGAAGTGCGTGCTGGTTGTGCAAAAGGAGTGTCAGGGCATCTGCGGTGGCGATATTGGCGTGGTTGTTGTCTGGCATGCGTGTTCATCCTTGAGTCTGTGGGTGCAGCCTTTGGTGATCAGGCGCCGGCTGCGTTGATAGGGTAAGCCTTAGCGGTGTAACTCCTCGCGACCAACAGCGGTGGTTTCCAGCGCTCCATAGCTATTCCCATCTCTCAGATTAGAGGTGGGGATTCCTTTAACAAGACCGGCATTGATAAGTCGTAGACATGTTGCGTAATCATCACCGCTGGCGACTTCCTGGCCTTCGTAGATTGCTTGTAGAAGCTGTTTCTCGGCGTCGTATAACTTCATGTCTCATTCCTCACTCGGCGTACCTCAAGGTTGGTACGTCAAGAGGTTCCATGGAAAAAGTGCGAAGCGCAATTGCTATCAGACGAACGGTAGTTGACAATTAGGCGCAAGTAACAACAAGTGTTTTTGTTGCGTTTGCTTGTATTTGCTTTCACCTGCGAGGAAATCAGGGAGAAAGTGACGAATGCGCTTAACCCGGTTATCGACCAACCCCAGGTATAATCAGTGTCTCAGCCTTGTTGGTGTATAGATTCAAGAGTTATGACTGACTGTCATCCCTGTTGATTGCTCTGATTGATCACCTGTTGTGATTGCACTGTTTACATGCTGAATGTTACAGATGTGAAAAAGCCCCTGAGTGCTAGTGAGCGCTCAGGGGGTGGCAAGTGTAGTGGCTGAGTTGCTTTGACTGAGAAAGACTCTCAGAATCAATTGTAGGGGCTTACAGCCATCCTCAATAGATGATGATCAACTGTCTGAAAGTATGATTGATGAGGTATTTTATTCACCGTCAAGCGGTGAGAGGTGAGCGTCTGGTGCTTGGTTCTACTTCGTTCCTCTTTTCCTGAATGCTCATCAAAGTGTATTCTGTGTGTTCACACAGGAGATTGCTGACATCTGATTGAAAATCAGGAATGACTCTCTAGAGTTTAGTAACTCTCAATACAAAGACATGTTCGCAAGCTGAACGAAGTGAAGTGCTCTTAGAGAGGAAGGGGTAATAACCCCTCTCGCTTTTGCTTTGTCTTCTGTGAAACAGAATATGTACTCACTGTCGTATACGACAGAACAGTTATCCTCTCTGTGTAACACAGAGAATAGCATTCTCTAAGACCACGCTCTTTGTTTTGAGGGAGCTTGTCCCTCTCTTCTATTTACTCTCTCTAATAAAACACTCAGGGGTATTCCCCTTAAAGAGAGCATCTCTAACACACCTATCCTTTGGGCAATCTCCAAAGAAGAAAGAAGCGTCGTTTCGCTTTGCTTCTCTCTTATATAATAGGACTTTTTCAAACCCCTTGATTTACGTGGCTTGCAGACTATTTTTTGCGTAGTTTTTTTGAAAAATCTACGGGTGATCTACGCGGCTACGGCGAAACATTCGTCTGCGTTGAGAGGGCGAAGATCGCCCATGTGCAGGTAGCCAACTGGGCAATACCAGTCTTCAACGTACCGATCACGTGTGAAGTCGCCTCCCCTGAAAACGAATCGAGGGTTGATGACAAGCTTAACCTCCCCCGTGCGAATGTTGCCGTTTCGAGAGGTGCTGATACGCAACATGTCCGCCCCTACCAGCACCTTCAGCTTCTTCATCAGATTTGATTCATCAACACCTAACACCTTTGCCAAGGCGGCCTGAGTCATGAAGATGACGTTACGGTACACAACGAGCTGATGCAGTGTTTCCAACAACCTTTGCTGGGGCAGCGTGATGCGACAATCGATCCCCCTTCGGCACCAGATCCCACGGGCATAGTCCACTTCATCACGCAGCGGGTGCAGGGTATGTGCAGGTAATTTGCGTCGATCAACAAACTTCAAGTAACGGGCAAAGTCGTCCACGCTTCGACAGTCGTGAAGACTTGGCTGATAGTCGGCTGGAGTGGAAAAGACCGATGGTTTAACGGCTTCTCCCGTGAGCTTGTCTACTACAAGGCCATCAACGGTGATCAGGTTCTTAGAGGGGGGCGTTTTACTCATTGTGGTTCTCCTGTTCAGTTCATTTCATAGGCATTCCTCTCGGGTAGCTGCCAGTTGGTTGGTAAGCCGCAGGCGTTAAAAACCTCCTGCAAGGCACTAAACCAGTGCCAGTATGGTGGTGGAGGCTTTTCTAAATATCTGCTTGCTAAATTTTTTGCCGAATTATTCTACAGGGTGTTTTGCGTTGGTCAACCATTTGTTTCGGTTTGGCGGCGGTCTTGTGCTGGGGATCACCCCGTCAAGCCGGAATGACTAGCTCGCCAAACAAATCACTAACTTCCTTTTCAATGTCTGCCAATCGTTTCAATCGAGCATCTTCAACCTTCTTGGTTTCTTTTGCTTTAGCTGCATCAAGAAGCTGTTGAGTCAACAGCTCACGGTAGTGTTCACGTTCCTGCTGAAGCTCTTCGATATACTTTTTCTTTTCTCGCTCATCAATTGCTTTCAAGTCCTCTTGCTGAAGATGAAGAGGCTTTTCCATCCGAATGGAGTAAGACATCAGGTCAAAACTGGCTGGATACTTCGAAGTTAGTTTGTATCCCAGCTCATGATGAGCAATGACGTTGCTTAGCATTTCAAATGGAATCGCTCCACGTACGATCTCATAACACTGATCAGTCAGTTTGTAAGCAGAATGATAGCCAGCTTGACGCTGCTTAAGTTCTTGTTCGTCGAATTGACGCGGGAAACCTTTTATAGATACTTTGGTGTTCATTATTTGTTTTTCCTTGCTATTGGTATTGTTTGATTGTTTGATTGTTTGGGGATGGGTGAAATCAACACTCATTCCGTTTAAATCGAATGTGAGCAATCGCCTTGGTAATAATTGTCTGGCGATACTGCTCATGTTCATCTTGATGAGGCATGATGCTAATGGTGGTAGCAACATGCGGAGGTTTATCAACAACGGTGTTGGGCTTACTCACTTGCACTTGCTGCTTTGCTTTGGAACGAGCAATAGCTTTTTCGAACGCTCCCAGGTTAAACATGATGGTCACCTTTAGCTTGTTGCAAAGCAGCAACACCCCATTCAGTAGTCAGCGTGTCGATGTAGTCAACGCAACGTCTATATTCAAGTCGGTCACCGACACCAGCTGCTGCCGCTTTCAGGATGAGGTAGTGTTTAAGTTGAGCGATAGCCAGATGTCGCTCAAGACCAAGTGTGCTGAGTGCTTTCATGTATATTTCCTTTAGATTAAGTTTAATAATTGGTTACATCGACTGTGATAACGGTCGGAAGTTGACCGACAGAAGATACATCTGGTGGTGTCGTTGTCGCTGGTCCTTGGTTCAAAATCAAACCACTATCAATCTGGGATGGGCCAACACGAAGACCTCTGATAATCACTGCGAATGCCTGATGCTGGCCAATTTGGTTTCGAATGTACCGGGCGTTGTAGTTACTCAATCCGCTGGCTATAGTTGCACCTGTTGGGTTTGAGTACGGGACGCTCTGTGTGTCGGAAGTAGTTTGCGTAACACCCTGAATCTTCAAGAACTTGCTAGTAGCATCGAATGTCAGCTGACCGGCAGCATCAAATAATTGCAATCCATAGTTTGCGGGTGTTATTTCAGCTGGACCGAACCCATAACATGTTATGGCAGTCGTACTGTTTGACCAGAGTCGGTAGACTATAGATGAGCCAGAAGCGTACTTCTCTTTTATCCCGACCACACTGCCGCTTGTATTTCCAAACAACAGCATGACTGTTGTATTAGGAACAACGACTGTAGTGCTATACACAGTGCTACCGAGTGTCCAGCCACTTGCTACAACCTTTGCTGTGAGTGTTAGAGTCTTGATTTCGGAGTCAATCTGTAGCGTATTGTTTGGCCTGAATACTTGTAATCCTGCTGTCATTAATGCACTCCATAGAATATGTTGATAGCAACTCTAGGTGCTAATGACCCATTGCCGGCTTGGAAGTCTGGGAACGACCAACTGATTCCAGCATCCGATATGGATACTATCGGTTGACATAGAATCGTAGTATCGGTATTTAAGCCAACTGACTCAGCAAAGTAATATGGTGTTCCACTTGATAGGCGGCCATCAGCTACTGAGCCGTTTGAAACACCTGTTGAAAAATAACCAAGATATCGACCAACTAATGTATCGGTTGTCATTGTTAACTGACCAGAAGCATCAAAGATTTGCAATCCTTGCATATAGTATTCCCCAAATAAGAATGTATAGTCAAAATAGGCCGAGATATGACCAAATTGGTAAATGAAACCCGCGTATTCCGTGGCTTGTAGGGCATCGAAATAGGGGGGGTGGTAGGGTTGTTAGGACTCAGCCTTTTTTTAGCTTTTCAACCAATGAACATTGGAATGAAGGTGATACTTCAGCTAGGTCGCCAGAGCTGACCAGACTTCCTTTGCGACGTGCTTTGGTGAGTAGGCGGTAATATTTATTAAGAACCTCAACAGACGCACCATGGAAGCTGTAGTTATGGTCCAGTGTTGGTTGTCGAGGCGACGTGATGACCGACGTGATGAGTTGGCTAGATTTGTGTAAACATATGAAATTAGGCAAATGTGTCTCCTTGTTTTTAGTTGTGGAATTCCCTTTGTGCTTTATTCAAATGGAAGTAGGTTGTAAATTGCAGATGTCAGTGATTACTGGTTCAGTATATAAACGATGTGTGTGTTGATTGTCATGTTGTTTGCGTCGGCTTGTTTGCGAAGTTGACGATAGTGGTCGGTTGTGAATTCAAGTTTTACTTGCACCACTTTTGATTTGCTTAAGCGCCAAGCCGCGTTGCGACATGTAGAGCTGCACGTCCTTGAATGACTTCTCTTCGTTGAATATTCTTTGTTGCAGATGTTACAAATTGCGATACGCAGCACGATAGCTACCTCTTTGGTTGGTATGTGGGATGGGTGTTGGTAAACGTTAATAACGTCTAACGACGAGCAAATAAAAGACCACACCTTTGCAGGCAATGGTCTTATGGGAGAGATTTAGGTAGAAAGGGAAACAACTACGCTACAGAGTAAAGGAAGGAAATTCTGTATTAGAGGATGTTGAAATGGCAAGGCAACAAACAGTGTGGTCGTTTCCCTTTCTGATATATGCATAATACACTTTTTAGTTGAAAATGTCAAGACCGAAGGACAGTTTGTCAATAACTTTCTTCAGTTATTTTCAAGGTAAAAGTTTAGGCGTTGAATCGCGTTCTGCTTCTATTCAACTGAGCACGGTAAACAATTAGCATAAAAAGTTTTCTCCTGTCCGATAATATGGCAATACCTCCCGACCAATACCTGTCGATGAATCTAGGTCGTGGTTATGTGCTGGATAGTGAAACATTTCCCAGTGCTTCGACCATCGCTTTGATAGGGATGCGGCTACCGTAAACACCGAAGGTAACAGCAGAATCTTCATGACCAACGATACGCTTGATCAGGGAATCTTGTACGCCAGCGTCCCGAAGGTCGTCGATCATTGTGTGACGGAAACTGTGAAAAGTTTTCTTGGGATCGGTGATGCCCATTTTGATCCGATACCGACTAAACCATTTTGAAGGCGCATGCCCCAGCTTTCCACGTACAGGTTCGAGTTCTGGAAACAGTCGATCTGAGTTTTCTGTTCGCTGACTATTCACATAATCGAGCAGTCCGAGCCGAATCAACGTGGGGTGGATTGGTAAGGTCCGGCGACTGCTACTGTTCTTAAGTTTTTGAGATTCGTGACCATCGTCGATCCGTATGCAATCGATTCCTTGCAACGTTGTGAAGTCAGCAACGTGCAGTTGGCATAACTCTTCCAGTCGGCCGCCGGTGAGCCTTCCGAGCAAGGGTAGCCAGAACCGCCATGGATGCTTGCGAGCCTCAACCTTGAGTGCATCCAGATTGAGCAGGGTGCTCAGGTCGTATTGATCAAACGACAGCCGTGCTTCCTTGGCTGAGCCCGTCATGACCTTGAGTCCTACCAATGGATTGTCGGTAACGTAACCATTGGATTTGCACCAGTTCATGAATGCCGAGAGTTTGCGCAGACGGTTGTTCACGGTCACGGCGGTGATGGTTTTGTACGTACCACCCGACTCAATCACTTGAGTCAACGTCTTGCCCTTGAACTGTGGTAACAGCGCGAAGTATTGAGGACAACGACTGAGGCGATCTTTCAGCAATCGAGCTTGGTGAACGTCGAAATCAGAAACCGGCATGTCGCCCATCAGCTCGAACAAATCTCGTAATGAACGTTCGACTTCGTGCGTGCTGACCTCACGCCACGTACCACCACGTTTCCCTTCTTCTATATAGAGCTTGGACAAGGTAGACAGAGCTGGACCATTCGCGACTGATCTCGCAGGCTTAGCAATGGGTTGGTGTGAGCGATGCACAGAGGATGGGGCAGGGCATTTATCTCTCCATTCAGTACAAAGCCTGCGCAGCGTCAGGATGTCTGCTAGAGGGTGTTCCTGTAGGTGATTATGTACTTGCTGTGCCAGTGAACTGGCGAGGAACAATGCAGGCTGACGCTCTCGCAAATTCAAGCACATGCGCAAGGTGTGCCGGTTGGGAAACAGGTGTTTGGGTAGTCGGAGGTTTAGGTAATAGACCGATTGGCGGCGGACGATATAGGTCATTGAGTGGAACACCAGAGTGGAACAGCAAAGTGGAACAATGCTGACTGCACCTCTGATTTTTGACTGCCGTGCAGATAGTTTGCACGTTAGAAATTTGGCAACCTCAAAAGCCTGAAACCCTTACACCATGTGGTCTGCAACGATTCCCGAGCATGCTTGCATGGGACCTGGTCAGATCCGGAAGGGAGCAGCCGCAGCGGTGACATTGTGTGCCGGGGTGTGGCTGGTGGGGTTGCCTCCATAACGCAGCACGAGCCCTCTTTCGTGTTTTCTATTTAAAAATACTGTTTTATTTTCCCTGCCATGGAGCTCATCCAGGGCGGTGTTTCGTCGTTTCCGAATTAAAGCGCGGGATAAAAAAAGGAGGCCGCTCTGTCGCATTCGACAGAGCGGCCTCCTTTCTTCATTTACTAGGCTTGGACAAGGCCTGGTCAACCGCTGCGATCAGCTTTCCCAGATCCTTCGGGGTGGCTTTGTGTATGACGCTGAACAGGTATGCCCGCTGTTCATCTTCGTCTTCCAGATCTGCGAAAAAGGCTTTCAGCTTCACGCCCAGCACGTCGGCAAGCAAAAACAATGCTTCCACGCTGGGGGTATAGGTGCCGGTTTCGAAGCGACTGATGGTTTTGGGGTCAAAACCGGTTTTTTCGCCGAGTTCAGCCTGAGTAAGCCCTGCGACCTTACGGTAGCGTCGGATGGCCGGACCCAAACTTGAAATTTGCATCGCTCAATTCCCATTTAGAATCAAGAACTTAACGATAGATTTTTGCATTAGGCAACTGCATGATCCATCACCTTGCTTTGCAAAATGTGATGCATTTCGTAGAATCGCCGCTTCGAAGGGTTTTGGGGTGATCTGCTTTCTGAAGTTTAGGCGATATGAAAAAGCCAGCATTGCGTTCCCTGCCGGGTCTGCACAAAGGCCGCTGACGGTCTGAAGCCTCGCGAAATATTACCAGAGTCGGTGTTGCTACTTTGCCCTGGATCTTCGGCGGTCCGGGGTCATCAAATGCTGTTCATGGAGTGATAACGTGTCTCTGCGCAGTACGTCTCAAAACACCTCTTCCGGGCATCCTGCGCTGGTCGAGCGGTACCACCGCTAGCGACAGCGAGCCTGACTCATGGATGAGAAATACCGCAGGGCCGTGGATGCAGCCGCGATTTTTTCCGAGACCGATCTGGACGGCCGGATTACCTATGTCAACGATCAGTTCTGCGCCGTGTCCGGCTACAGCCGCGAGGAACTGCTGGGGCAGAACCATCGCCTGCTGAACTCCGGCCTGCATTCCGCCGATTTCTTCGCCGCCATGTGGCGCTCCATCGCCCTGGGCAATATCTGGAAGGGCGAAATCTGTAATCGCGCCAAGGATGGCAGCCTGTATTGGGTCGACAGCACCATGGTGCCGGTGCTCGACGATGCCACCGGCCGCGTTCACCGATACCTGTCGATTCGTTTCGACATCAGCGAAAAACGCCAACTCCTGCAATCCTTGCAATGGCGGGTCGGGCATGACGTGCTGACCGGGCTGCCCAATCGCGCCTTCCTGTCGGATTTACTCGATCAGGCGCTGGAATTCTCCCGGCATGAAAACATTCCGTTGGCGGTGTGCATGCTTGACCTCGACGGGTTCAAGGCGGTCAACGACGGTTACGGTCACGCCAGTGGCGATATGTTGCTGGTGGAAGTGGCCAAGCGTTTGCGCGACATTGTGCGCGGCGAAGACGTGGTGGCGCGACTGGCCGGCGACGAGTTCGTGCTGGTGCTGCGTTATGTGCGTGATCTGCCGGAATTGTGCGCAGCGCTGAATCGCGTGTTGGGGGCGATTTCGGCGCCTTACACGCTGCATGGCAAGGACATCAATGTGTTTGCCAGTATCGGCGTAACCCTGTTTCCCCACGACAATGAAGATGCCGAAACCCTGCTGCGTCATGCCGATCAGGCGATGTACGTGGCCAAGCAGAGCGGGCGAAACCGCTTTCATCTATTCGATGTCTCTCGGGATCAGGAGGTCAAGGCTACTCACCAGACCGTCGAGCGGGTGCGTCAGGCGTTGGTCGCCGGTGAGTTGCGCCTGCATTTTCAGCCCAAAGTGAACATGCGTCGTGGCGTGGTCGTCGGTTTTGAGGCGTTGTTGCGGTGGGAGCACCCACAAAACGGCATGGTGCCACCCCGGGAGTTTTTGCCGCTGGTGGAGGACACCGACCTGATCATCGATATTGGCGAATGGGTGATGGATCAGGTTCTGTCGCAGTTGCACCGTTGGCAGCAAGCGGGGCAGGGCTGGCCGATCAGTATCAATATCGCGGCGCGACATTTTCAGCGCACGGACTTCGTCGACCGGCTCAAGCACGTACTCGCTCGACATGCCCAGGTCGCCCCGCAGATGCTCGATCTGGAAATCGTCGAGTCGGTGGCGATCGAGAATATCCAGCATGTCAGTGCCTGTTTGCAGGCCTGTCAGGCGTTGGGGGTGCAGTTTTCCCTGGGTGACTTTGGCACGGGTTACTCGTCCCTGAGTTACCTCAAGCGTTTACGTACCCAAACCATCAAGATTGATAAGTCGTTCGTGCGCGACATTCTGAATGATCGTGACGACCTGGCCCTGACCACAGCGGTGATTGGCCTGGCACGCGCGTTCGGCCGGCAGGTGATTGCCGAGGGGCTGGAAAGCGTTGAGCACGGTGAATTGCTGTTGCGGCTCGGATGCGAAGTCGCTCAAGGCTATTTCATCGCGCGCCCGATGCCGCCCGGTGAGGTGCCGGACTGGGTGGCGGGGTTTGTCGCCCCGTTGCAATGGCAGGCACTCGAGCAGACAGCCGGCGCCCTGTAGCCGCTGGGGAA
>NZ_AKJE01000054.1 GCF_000282495.1 Pseudomonas sp. GM79 | reverse complement strand
GCAGGGCGGCAACAGCCGCTGGGACTTGATCGATGTGGTGCGCGCAGCTTATGCCTTGCGTCCCGATGGCCTCGTCTGGCCCAGGGACGAGGAGGGGCGAGTCACGCTCAAACTCGAACGTCTGACCGCCGCCAATGGTATCGATCATGGGCATGCGCACGAGGCGCTGTCGGATGTCCGAGCCACTATCGCTTTGGCGCGCCTGATTCGGGAAAAACAGCCGAAGTTATATGACTGGCTGTTTCAACTGCGCAGTAAACAAAAGGTCATGGATCAAATTCGGCTGTTGCAGCCGATGGTGCATATTTCCGGGCGCTTTTCGGCCGCCCGCAACTATATGGGTGTGGTGCTGCCGTTGGCCTGGCATCCCCGTAATCGCAACGCGCTGATTGTCTGTGACCTGCACCTGGACCCTCAGGGGTTGCTCGACCTGGATGCCGAAACCTTGCGTCAGCGGCTTTATACCCGCCGCGATGACTTGGCCGAAGGCGAACTGCCGGTGCCGCTCAAGCTCATACACATAAACAAGTGCCCGGTAGTGGCGCCGTTATCGGTACTCCGTCCTGTAGATCAGCAACGTCTGGGGCTGGACATGGCGCTTTATCAGGAGCGGGCGCTGCGGCTAAGTGACGCACAACACGTTTGGCGAGATAAAGTGGCAGGTATTTACGCCAGCGACGATTTCTCTCCGAGCCAAGACCCCGAGCAACAGTTATACGACGGTTTTATCGGTGATCGGGACCGGCGTCTATGTGAGCAAGTCAGAGCTGCCGACCCTGCGCAATTAGCACAAGAACAGTGGCCTTTCGATGATGAACGTTTGCCTGAATTATTGTTTCGTTATCGCGCACGCAACTTTCCCGATACGTTGAGCTTGGAAGAGCAAGAACGCTGGCGAATATTCTGTCAGAAACGTTTATGTGCGCCTGAGTGGGGCGCGCCAAATACGCTGAATAGTTTTCTGGAGGCGGCTGCTCAATTGACGACTAGTGCTACATCGTTTCAGCGAGAGGTTCTGGATCAATGGCAGAATCATGTCCAGTCATTACGCAAACGTTTGAGTCTTTGAAAACGAAAATAACCCGCGCTTGAATTTCAGGCATAAAAAAACGCCAGCATTTGCTGGCGTTCTTTTGGTCGCGAATCAGTCTGCGACACGCTTGCGGCTTAGCCCAGCAGGGTAGCCCAACCTTCAACCACATCACCGCCCCACTTGGCTTTCCACTCTTTCAGAGTCTTGTGGTTGCCACCTTTGGTTTCGATGACTTCGCCGTTGTGCGGGTTTTTGTATTGTTTAACTTTGCGAGCACGCTTGGTGCCGGTAGTTTTTACTGCGCCGCCACGTGGAGCCTTGGTTTTGGACTCTGGATCCAACAGCGCGATGATGTCGCGCAGGGATTTGGAGTATTCGCCCATCAGGGTGCGCAGTTTGCCTTCGAATTCCAGCTCGGTTTGCAGTTTGTCGTCTTGGGACAGATTCTTCAAACGGGCTTGCAGCTCTTTGATAGCTTCTTCGGTGGCGCGATATTCGTTGATCAAGGACATGAGGACTACCTTATGTTGGGCGCTGGATGGCAGGGTGACAGTGCGACAATAATAGTCAGGGTGTTTCATCAAGTAAACATTTAACCGGAGTTTTATTTAAATTAGTTGCGGAATAGGACACACATTGGAGGGACAGTTAAATAGCGTCACAAATATTCTCAGTTGACCTCTTGAAGATTGCCCGCAAGAACACCATCGCGTGGGGCAGCCTGGTGCTTGCAGAACCTGTACCGGACCTGTGGACAAAGCCATACGTCATCAATACTGCAGTTTTGCTGCGCAATCGCTAGAATAGCGGCCTTTGCGAAGTTCTGGAGTTTCCCCCTCATGCGCACTTTTCGGCTGGTGATTGCTTGCCCGGACCGCGTCGGCATCGTTGCTAAAGTCAGTAACTTTCTGGCGTCACATAACGGCTGGATCACTGAAGCGAGCCACCACTCGGATAATCTCAGTGGCTGGTTCTTCATGCGTCACGAAATTCGTGCCGATTCGCTGCCTTTCGGTATCGAAGCCTTTCGTGAAGCGTTTGCACCGATCGCCGAAGAGTTTTCGATGGACTGGCGCATCACCGACACCGAGCAGAAGAAACGCGTGGTGTTGATGGCCAGCCGTGAATCTCACTGCCTGGCCGACTTGC
The DNA here is from genome assembly GCF_000282495.1 of Pseudomonas sp. GM79. Classification (GTDB taxonomy): domain Bacteria; phylum Pseudomonadota; class Gammaproteobacteria; order Pseudomonadales; family Pseudomonadaceae; genus Aquipseudomonas. The sequence goes on along the minus strand of NZ_AKJE01000054.1, from coordinate 34,920 downwards.
TGCACCGCTGGCACAGCGACGAACTGGACTGTGAAATCACCTGCGTGATTTCCAACCATGATGATTTGCGCAGCATGGTCGAGTGGCACGGTATTCCTTACTACCATGTTCCGGTCAATCCACAGAACAAGGAGCCGGCCTTCGCCGAAGTCTCGCGTCTGGTTAAACAGCACGAGGCCGAAGTGGTGGTACTTGCCCGTTACATGCAGATTCTGCCGCCTGAGTTGTGCAGCGAATATGCCCATAAAGTCATCAACATTCATCACAGCTTCTTGCCGTCGTTCGTCGGTGCCAAGCCGTATCACCAGGCTTCGATGCGCGGTGTGAAGTTGATCGGCGCCACTTGCCACTATGTCACCGAAGAGCTGGACGCCGGTCCTATCATCGAGCAAGACGTGGTGCGCGTGAGTCACAGCGACAGTATTGAAGACATGGTGCGCTTCGGCCGTGATGTCGAGAAAATGGTGCTGGCCCGTGGTCTGCGTTATCACCTGGAAGACCGGGTGCTGGTGCATGGCAATAAAACCGTGGTGTTCTGATAGCCATACGGTTGAAATTCGAAGGGCCTGAGCGTTCAATCGCTGCAGGCCCTTCGCCGTTTTTGCACTGAGAACATGACCATGGCCGATCCATTGGACAAAGCCACTTCCAAAGCACCCGCCACATTGGGTGAGGGCTGTTTGAGTCGCTATGACCCGGATGACCTGAGCGCCGAAGACGGTACGGAGTTTCCCGGTGCCGCCGAGTTGTGGGAGCAGTTGCAGGACGATTCTGAGGATGAATCCGGGGACTCCTGAAAAAGATCGCAGCCTTCGGCAGCTCCAAGGGCGCGGTGTATACCCTGTAGGAGCTGCCGAAGGCTGCGATCTTTTAAGGCTGCGATCTTTTAAGCCCGTTTGAACTTCATCAGCTTCCTGAGCAATGGCCGCCCGAGCATCAGCAAAAACACCGGACCACCGACCACCAGGTAGAAGTAATAAGTCACTGTCCGCCAGATCAGAATCGCCGCCGCCGCGGTGGACTTCCCGACCATAGGCGCCAGCAGCGCCGCCGATGTCAATTCCGCCGCTCCGGCCCCGCCCGGCAACAGGCTGAACTGCCCCGCACTCAGTGACAGCATCTGGATCAGAAAACACCAGGCCCACTGCAAATCCACGCCCAGCCCGCGCAACGCCAGATACAACACGCTATAGCGCAAAAGCCAATGCAGGCAGGTCAGTGCAAACACAGTGATCAATGTCTGAAAGGGCAACTTCAGTGTGTCAGTGAACGCCGCCAGAAAGTGCAGGAGTTTTCGCGCCCAGCGCATCCGGGTGGTGCCTTGGACATTGAGACGAGTGAGCAAGCGACCGCTCAGACGAATCAGCGAGCGGTGGTAGCGAGCCGCTAATACGCAGCTGAACAGTCCGCCGAACATCGAGATGGCGCTGACGGTCAGCAGCCATTCCATGCGCTGACTGAGGTGCTGGAACAGTGCATAAATCAGAATCGCGCTCAGCGCGCAGAGAAAAAACAGCAGATCGCTCAACTGATCCATGGCGAACACGGCGCTGCCCCTGGCCGGTCGTACGCCGTGGCGTGCCAGCAGGGCCATGATGGTCAGCGGTCCGCCACTGCCACCGGGGGTGGCGCAGTAAGCGAATTCGGCGGACATCACCACCCCAAGGCTTTTGACGTGACTGATTTTGCCGCGCTGATCTCCCAGCAACAGGCGCAAGCGCAGGGTGTTGAGCATCCAGCACAGCAGGATCATGCCAAACATGACCAACAACCATTTCAGCGGAAAGCTTTGCAGCCGCGACCATGTCTCGCCGCCGCCCAGTAACGACGGGATGAGCACCGCAGCGAGCAGGGCGACGACCAGCAGAATCCCGCGGCTCATGCGGCGCGACCGACGACGTCGCGTTGCTGTGCCAGCCAGTTGGCCTTGGTCATCGGCACACGTCCCTCGTCGAGCAAGCGCTTGAGGGTGTGCAGCCAGTAGTGACGCGAAAACTCATGGCGCATGTCCACGGGGTGCAGGCCGAGACGAATCACCGGCGCCTGGCGCCAACGTTGCTCGCGCTGATCGCTGACGATTTTCGACAGACCGCGGCGCCAGGCGCTGCGTGCGCTCCAGACCAGACCGGGGGCATCGATTGCGGTGAAATCCGGCAAACGATACAGATGCTGCGAGTCGCTGGTGTAGCGCAGCGGTACCTGGCGCAAGGCCTGGCGGGTGCCTTCGCTCATCAGCCAGGCGGGGGCGACGAAACCTTCGAGTGGCCAGTTATAACGGTGAAACACCTCGATTCCGGCATGCAGGCGGGAGAGGGCGGCTTCCAGAGGCAAATCGTAGAACTCGCCTTCATGGGTGTAGATTCGGCGCATGAACCAGTCTCGGGGAGTGATGGGGATTGGCCCTTCATCGCAATGAAAGTAACCGTGCAGTGCCAGTTCGTCACCGCGAGCGACGCGGCGGGTCAGCAAACGTCGAAACGCCGGATACGCGGCCAGGTCGTTATGTTTGTGCAAATCGGGCACCACCAGCCAGGTGATCGGCACCTTACCCAATGCGTCGACGGCTTCGACAAAGGCTTGGTAATCGGGCCAGGTTTGCGGCGCAACGTCGTGCAATACCAGTATCAGGCTGGGCGCGTTCATGGGCTCAACCATTGGCGATCAGTGGCCATTGAGTGCCGAGTACCGCGTGATAGTGCCCCAGCAGGCTGTCGACCACGATATCCCAGGCGTAATGCTGCTCGACATGGCTACGGGCTTTCTTGCCCAGCGCGGCACTGCCCTGACTGAACAGTTCGCGCACCGCGTTGGCCATCGCTGCTGGATTGTTCGGCGCGCAAAGCAGGCCGCATTGATCGGTGACAATTTCCTGAAAAGCCCCGGCCGCCACGGCCACCACCGGAATGCCACTGGCCATGGCTTCGAGGACCACCAGGCCAAAGGTTTCCTGATCACCGGCATGCACCAGCGCATCGGCACTGGCCATCAAGCGCGCGACTTGCGCCGCCGGGTAGAACTCATTGAGGACGGTGACATTGCGCGGCACCAGGGTCGGCATTGACGAACCCACCAGTAACAGATGGTAACGACGACCCAAGCGCTTCATGCATTTGAGCAGCACCGGCAGGTTTTTTTCCTTGGACCCACGGCCGGCGAAGATCAACAGGTGAGTGTTTTCATCGATGCCCAATTCGGCCCGCAAACCTGGATCCCGTGCACTGGGGTTGAACGTTTGCAGGTCGACGCCCAGCGGTTGTACGAAAACGTTTTTGACGCCCAACCCGATCAGTTTATCGGCCATGATTTGACTCGGTGCCAGAACCCGGTCGAAGTTGCTATAAAGTTTGCTGACATAAGCTTCGACATTGGGTGTAACCCAATTGCCCATGCGATTGCTGACCAGCAGCGGCAGATCCGAGTGATAAAAACCGATCACCGGCACATCGAGCTGCCGCTTGGCGTCCAAAGCGGCCCAGGCAGTCAGGTAAGGGTCGCCGGCTTCAATCAGGTCAGGCTGCAAATCCTGCAGGACATTGCGCCACGGCGCGAGGCGGAGGGGAAAGCGATAACCCTTGCCAAAGGGCAGGGCAGGGGCCGGAACCGTGTAAATGCCATCCTGTTCACTCAAATGAGCCCCAGGAATCAGCAAACTGTGGCGAATGCCTGACTTGCTGCCCAGTCGACGGTGTTTGGCATCCAGATAGGTGCGCACGCCACCGCTGGCAGGGGCGTAGAACATGGTTATGTCAGCGATATGCACGATGAACATCCCTCCGGTCCGTTTGTTCTCCCTTGGGTTGACCTATATGAAGGATAGATGTTCGGTTGGGGTTTTGCGGGTGGGGGCTATAGCGGGATTTGTGGTGTCTGAGTGGACCTCATCGCGGGCAAGCCCGCTCCCACAATGATCTTCGGTGGACACATATTTTGTGTACGACAGAGATCACTGTGGGAGCGGGCTTGCCCGCGAAGGGGCCAGTTCAGGCACTAAATCCGGAAACTACCCACCAACTGCTTCAATCGCGAAGCCTGTTGCTCAAGGTCCGAGCATGCCCGCAACGTCGATTGCAGGTTTTCCACGCCTTCCTGGTTCAGCGTATTGATCTCGGTGATATCCACGTTGATCGATTCAACCACCGCCGTCTGTTCCTCGGTCGCCGTGGCCACGGACTGGTTCATGCCGTCGATTTCGCCGATGCGCAACGTCACGCTGTTCAAGCGTTCGCCGGCCAGATTGGCGATTTCCACACTGTCCTGGCTGTGGCGCTGGCTGTCGCTCATGGTGCTGACCGATTCCCGGGCGCCGACTTGCAGCTCCTCAATCATGGTTTGCACCTGTTGCGCCGACTCTTGTGTGCGGTGCGCCAGGTTGCGCACTTCGTCGGCCACCACGGCAAAACCGCGCCCGGCTTCACCGGCACGCGCCGCTTCAATGGCAGCGTTGAGCGCCAGCAGGTTGGTTTGCTGGGAGATGCTGGTGATCACTTCGAGAATCTGCCCGATGTTCACGGTTTTGCTGTTCAGCGATTCGATGTTGGTGCTCGAGGCGCTGAGCATGGTCGACAGCTGATTCATCGCGGCAATGCTGCGATCCACCACTTGCTGGCCATCTTCGGCCAAGCTGCGCGCGTCGCTGGCCTGACTTGACGCTTGCGCGGCGTTGCGGGCGATTTCCTGGGCTGCGGCGCCGAGCTGGTTGATTGCCGCAGCAACGCTGCTGGTACGCGAGGCTTGCTGGTCGGAATTGAACATCGACGAGTTCGAGGCGGCCACTACACGCAGGGCCACTTCGTTGACTTGGCCGGTGGCCGAGGACACTTCGCGGATCGAGGTATGAACCCGTTCCACGAAACGGTTGAACGCCGTGCCGAGGATGCCGAATTCGTCCTGATTCTGGATGGTCAGGCGCTTGGTCAGGTCGCCTTCACCGTCGGCGATGTCTTCCATGGCGCGGGTCATGACGTGCAGCGGCTGGATCAGCAGGCGGATCAGCATGCCGAGCAGGGCGATGATGATTGCCACGGCAATCACAGTCGCGACGACCGCCGAGGCACGGAATTCGCTGAGCATCGAGAAGGCTTTGTCTTTATCCACCGACAAGCCGATGTACCAATTGACCGAAGACAGGCCTTTGATCGGAGTGAACGTGACGATGCGGGTCTTGCCGTCGACGTCGATTTCACTGAAGTCGCTGCTGATGCGCGGGGTGTTTTTCGGGTACGCCTCGCTCAGGGACTTCATCGCCAGGGCTTTGTCCGGGTGAACCAGGATCTTGCCATCGGCGCTGATCAGAAAGGCGTAACCCATGCCGTCGAAGTCCAGCGCGTTGAGGCTGTCGGCGATCACCTGCAAGCTCAAGTCGCCACCGACCACGCCGATGCTTTGACCGTCCTTGAGCACACTGTTGACGATGGAAATGACCAGTTGACCGGACGCCAGGTCGATGTACGGTTCGGTCAGTGCCGAGCCGCCGGTGCTTTGGGCGCTCTTGTACCAGGGCCGGACGCGAGGGTCATAGCCGTCGGGCATCTTGCTGTCAGGGCGGATGATGAAGGTGCCATCCTTGTTGCCCAGATAGGCACCCATGAAAGTCGAGGTTACCGCCTTCTGTTCGAGTAGTTTGGAGACGTTGTCGGTGTCGGCGTTCAGTGCGACGTTTTGTGACAGGTTCTCGATCAGCAGGCTGCGTCCGGCCAGCCAGGTCTGGATATTGTTGGCCGTTACGCTGCCCATTTCTTGCAGGTAGTTGTCCAGGTCGTTGCGTATCGCATTACGCTGCAGATAGTCGTTGTACAGTGTGAACGAGGCGAAGGCAGCAATAACGATGAGGGCGGCGGCAAGCAGTATTTTATGGCTGAAGCGCAGATTTTTATTCATGGCTTGGGGGTCCGCTAAAGTCTTAATGTCCAGGGCGTGCTTTTATAAAGGCGCGCAAAATGGGCAGTGTTGAAAGTAAGCTGATATTTCCACCTCTCCTTAGGGAATTACCGACGCTATTTTCAGTCTGGTCTCCCGCTTGTTATCGGCCATGAAGGATCAAAGATTAACCATGGGTGACAAAATGCCTGATTCATCGCAACTCGTTATCGGCGCCGACCTCGCGGGCCAGTCCATCGCCCAGGCCATGCGCCTGGCCAACCGTCACGGGCTAATAGCGGGCGCTACCGGGACCGGTAAAACCGTCACCTTGCAGCGCCTGGCCGAAGCCTTCAGCGATGCGGGCGTGGCGGTGTTCGCGGCGGACATCAAAGGCGACTTGTGCGGCCTGGGCGCTGCCGGCAACCCTCAAGGCAAAGTCGCCGAGCGGATCGCCGGCATGCCTTGGCTGAACCATAAGCCTCAGGCGTATCCGGTGACCCTGTGGGACATTAACGGTCAGTCCGGCCATCCACTGCGCACGACCTTGAGCGAAATGGGCCCGTTGTTGCTCGGCAGCCTGCTGGAGCTGACCGACAGCCAGCAGTCGGCACTCTATGCCGCGTTCAAAGTGGCCGACCGTGAAGGGTTGCTGCTGCTGGATTTGAAGGACTTGAAGGCGCTGCTCAATCACCTGCGCGACAACCCCGAGTTGTTGGGGGATGACGCCGCGTTGATGACCACCGGTTCCAGCCAGGCGCTGTTGCGCCGTTTGGCGACGCTGGAACAGCAAGGCGCCGAAGCATTGTTCGGTGAACCGGCGCTGCAGCTGGAAGACATGTTGCAACCGGCCGTGGATGGTCGCGGGCGCATTCACTTGCTCGATGCCAGCCGTCTGGTGCATGAAGCACCGAAGGTCTATGCGACGTTCTTGCTGTGGCTGCTGGCCGAACTGTTCGAGCAACTGCCGGAGCGCGGCGATGCCGAGAAACCGCTGCTGGCGCTGTTTTTCGATGAAGCGCACTTGTTGTTCGCCGGTACGCCCAAGGCGTTGCAGGAGCGTCTGGAACAAGTGGTGCGACTGATTCGCTCGAAAGGTGTGGGGGTGTATTTCGTCACCCAATCGCCAGGTGATTTGCCGGATGATGTACTGGCTCAACTGGGCCTGCGCATTCAGCACGGTTTGCGCGCATTCACCGCCAAAGAGCAGAAATCCCTGCGCGCGGTGGCCGACGGTTTCCGGCCGAACCCGGCATTTGAAGCCTTGTCGGTGTTGACCGAGTTGGGGATCGGCGAGGCACTGGTCGGCACCTTGCAGGACAAGGGCACACCCGGGATGGTCCAGCGTGTATTGGTTGCACCGCCACAATCGCGGATCGGGCCGCTGACCGAGACCGAGCGCACCGTGCTGATTGCCGGTTCGCCGTTCAAGGGGCGTTACGACAAGCCGGTCGATCGCGAATCGGCTTATGAAGTGCTGATGGGGCGCAAAGGCCTGGCGCCGGATCCCGAAGCTGTGCCGGGCAAACCTGCACCTGAAGAGCCGAGTTTCACCGAGCAGGCCGGGGAATTCCTCGGCACAGCGGCAGGCCAGGCATTGAAATCAGCGATGCGACAGGCGGCGAATCAATTGGGCCGACAATTGGTACGCGGGTTGATGGGGTCTTTGCTCGGTGGCAGCAAACGCCGATAGCGAGCAGGCACAGTAAAAATGTGGGAGCGGGCTTGCTCGCGAAAGCGGTCTGACAGTCAACATTGATGTTGAATGTGATGGCCTCTTCGCGAGCAAGCCCGCTCCCACTTTCCGCTCCCACTTTGGTTGCTCCCACTTTGGTTTTATGTCAGGTTTTGGGCTTGGCGTGCGCCGCCAGCCGTTCGAGGGCCGCCCGCAGGTTCGGGTCGGCAATCCCGTCAGCCGTCGCCTGAATGGTCGCCGCCGCATCGGTCGACAAATTTATCGTATGCCCCGCAGCCCCTTGCTGAACGGTAGGCGGTTGAACCTTGAACAGAATTCGCGTCAGGCTGGCGAACTCGTCGAACAGCTGTAACTGCCGTTGCAGACGCTTTTGTTGATAACGCAGGCGGGTGGCCCAGTGACCGTCGGTGACAATCAGCAGCAAACTGCCTTCGCGCCACGACGCTACATGGCAGTGCTCGCGGGCCGCCGGCTGCAACTGACTTTCCACCAGGCGTTGTAAATGACCCAGGCGTTGAGCATGGCCAAAAATGGCTTTCAGCGGTTTGGCTTCGCGAAGCAGAACGGCGGGTGCTCTGGCCGTGAGAGGGCGAAATGCCATGATCAGACACCTGAAGTAACAGAGCGGCCATGGTAACAGAAAGCACCCGCTGCCCCCGACCCATTGCTTTGCGAGCGCTTTACCCATTAAATCAACAAGTAACTTATGCCCTTGATGGGTTGAAGTTCAGCAAAATGCCCTTATTTTAAGTGAGCCCCGTCATAGCGCAGTGCATGCATCGTGGAATAACGCCACTTTCCTCACCATCGTTTCCGGGTAGAATACTCGTTCGCATGCGGCCATGAGGGCTGCACGGGCGACTCACGGGGCCGCCCTCCATCCCTTTAGTGTGGAAGATCCTGCCGATATGTTTGCGCCTTTGTTAAAGAAACTTTTTGGAAGCAAGAACGAGCGTGAAGTCAAGCGCATGCTCAAGACGGTGCAGCTCGTCAATGCCTTCGAAGAGCAAATGGTGGCCCTTTCGGACGATCAATTGCGTGCCAAGACAGACGAGTTCAAGGCCCGCCTCGCCAAAGGGGAAACCCTCGACAAACTGCTGCCAGAAGCCTTTGCGGTCGCCCGCGAAGCCGGTAAGCGTGTCATGGGTATGCGCCACTTCGATGTCCAGCTGATCGGCGGCATGACCTTGCATGAAGGCATGATCGCGGAAATGCGTACCGGTGAAGGCAAGACCCTGGTGGCAACACTGGGCGTTTACCTCAACGCGCTGTCCGGTAGGGGCGTGCACGTTGTGACGGTGAACGACTACCTGGCCCGCCGTGACGCCAACTGGATGCGTCCGCTCTACGAATTCCTCGGCATGACGGTCGGCGTGGTCACCCCATTCCAGCCGCCGGAAGAAAAGCGCGCTGCTTACGCCGCCGACATCACCTACGGCACCAACAACGAATTCGGTTTCGACTACCTGCGCGACAACATGGCGTTCAGCATGGAAGAAAAATTCCAGCGCGAACTCAATTTTGCCGTGATCGACGAAGTCGACTCCATCCTCATCGACGAAGCCCGTACCCCGCTGATCATTTCCGGTCAGGCCGAGGACAGCTCCAAGCTGTACATCGAGATCAACAAACTGATCCCGCAGCTGGAATTGCACGTCGAAGAAGTCGAAGGCGAAGTCACCAAGGCTGGCCACTACACCGTGGACGAGAAGACCCGTCAGGTCGAACTCAACGAAGCCGGTCACCAGTTCATCGAAGACATGCTCACCCGCGTCGGCCTGCTGGCTGAAGGCGAGAGCCTGTATTCGGCGCATAACCTCGGTCTGCTGACCCACGTTTATGCTGGTCTGCGCGCGCACAAACTGTTCAATCGCAACGTCGAATACATCGTGCAGGACGGTCAGGTCGTACTGGTCGACGAACACACCGGCCGTACCATGCCGGGTCGCCGTTTGTCCGAAGGCCTGCACCAGGCCATCGAAGCCAAGGAACACCTGAACATCCAGGCCGAGAGCCAGACCCTGGCGTCGACCACGTTCCAGAACTACTTCCGTCTGTACAACAAGCTGTCCGGCATGACCGGTACCGCAGACACCGAAGCGTTCGAGTTTCATCAGATCTATGGCCTGCAGGTCATGGTCATCCCGCCGAACAAACCGTTGGCGCGTAAGGACTACAACGACCTGGTGTTCCTGACCGCCGAAGAGAAATACGCGGCGATCATCGGCGACATCAAGGAGTGCATGGCTCAGGGCCGTCCGGTGCTGGTGGGTACCGCCACCATCGAAACGTCCGAGCACATGTCCAGCCTGCTCGTGAAGGAAGGCATCGAACACAAGGTCCTGAACGCCAAGTTCCACGAAAAAGAAGCCGAAATCATCGCTCAGGCCGGTCGTCCGGGCGCGCTGACCATCGCCACCAACATGGCCGGTCGTGGTACCGACATCCTGTTGGGCGGTAACTGGGAAGTGGAAGTCGCTTCGCTTGAAGACCCGACCCCTGAGCAGATTGCCCAGATCAAGGCCGACTGGCAGAAACGTCACCAGCAAGTGCTGGAGTCGGGCGGTTTGCAGGTGATCGCTTCCGAGCGTCACGAATCGCGCCGTATCGACAACCAGTTGCGCGGTCGTGCCGGTCGTCAGGGCGACGCCGGTTCCAGCCGTTTCTACCTGTCGCTGGAAGACAGCCTGATGCGCATCTTCGCCTCTGACCGGGTGAAGAACTTCATGAAGGCGCTGGGCATGCAGTCCGGTGAGGCGATCGAGCACCGCATGGTGACCAACGCCATCGAGAAGGCTCAGCGCAAGGTTGAAGGCCGCAACTTCGACATCCGTAAACAACTGCTCGAGTTCGACGACGTCAACAACGAACAACGTAAAGTGATCTATCACATGCGTAACAGTTTGTTGGCCGCCGACAACATCGGCGAAACCATCGCCGATTTCCGTCAGGACGTGCTCAACGCAACTGTCAGCGCGCACATTCCACCGCAATCGCTGCCTGAGCAGTGGGACGTGGCCGGTCTGGAAGCGGCGTTGCAGAGCGACTTCGGTGTGGCATTGCCAATCCAGCAGTGGCTCGACGAAGACGATCACCTCTACGAAGAGACCCTGCGCGAAAAGCTGATGAACGAGCTGATCGCCGCGTACAACGAGAAAGAAGACCAGGCCGGTGCCGAAGCACTGCGTACCTTCGAGAAGCAAATCGTTCTGCGCGTACTGGACGATCTGTGGAAGGACCACCTGTCGACCATGGACCACCTGCGTCACGGCATCCACTTGCGTGGTTATGCGCAGAAGAACCCGAAGCAGGAATACAAGCGCGAGTCCTTCACCTTGTTCTCCGAGCTGTTGGATTCGATCAAGCGCGACTCGATCCGTGTGCTGTCGCACGTTCAGGTCCGCCGCGAAGATCCGATCGAAGAAGAAGCTCGCCTGCGTCAGGAAGCCGAAGCACTGGCTGCGCGCATGCAGTTCCAGCACGACGAAGCACCTGGCCTGGAGCAACCGGAAGTGTTGGGTGAAGAGGTCGACGTAGCCCTCGCCACCGCACCGGTGCGCAACGAGCAGAAGCTGGGCCGTAACGAGCTGTGCTACTGCGGTTCGGGCAAGAAGTTCAAGCATTGCCACGGGCAGATCCAGTAAACCCGTTTCATACGCTGAAATACCCGCGCCGCGACCGGCTTATGCCGTCGCGGCGTTTTGCCATTTAAACCACCGACGCCCCGACGGCGGTGCAGACATCATTTATTAAGGAGCGCATTCATGGCTGTTGGTCTTGGTCCTTTGCCAACGTTGCACCCGGTTGCCGGTTTTGAACTCGGTATCGCCTCGGCCGGCATCAAGCGCCCGGGGCGCAAGGATGTCGTGGTCATGCGCTGTGCCGAAGGTTCCACAGTGGCGGGCGTGTTCACCCTGAACGCCTTTTGCGCCGCTCCCGTGATCCTGGCCAAACAACGCGTGCAAGGCCCGGTACGTTACCTGCTGACCAACACCGGCAATGCCAACGCCGGTACCGGCGAACCAGGCCTTGCTGCCGCCGAACGCACTTGCGCCAAGCTGGCTGAGCTGACTGGCGTCGATGCAAGCCTGGTGCTGCCGTACTCCACCGGTGTGATCGGCGAGCCGCTGCCGGTCGAAAAAATCGAAGGCGCGCTGCAAGCCGCCCTTGACGACCTGTCGGTCGATAACTGGGAAGCCGCCGCTACCGGCATCATGACCACCGACACCCTGCCCAAGGGTGCCAGCCGCCAGTTCCAGCATGACGGCGTGACCATCACCGTCACCGGTATCAGCAAAGGCGCGGGCATGATCCGCCCGAATATGGCGACCATGCTCGGTTACATCGCCACCGACGCTAAAGTTTCCCGCGAGGTGCTGCAAAACCTGCTGTTGGACGGCGCCAACAAGTCGTTCAACCGCATCACCATCGACGGCGACACCTCGACCAATGACTGCTGCATGCTGATCGCCACCGGTCAGGCAGCACTGCCGGAAATCACCGAAGCCAGCGGTCCGCTGTTCGCTTTGCTGAAACAAGCGGTGTTCGAAGTCTGCATGGACGTGGCCCAGGCCATCGTGCGCGACGGCGAAGGCGCGACCAAGTTCGTCACCGTGGAAGTCAACGGCGGCGGCAATCACCAGGAGTGCCTGGACGTCGGTTACACCGTGGCCCATTCGCCGCTGATCAAGACCGCGCTGTTCGCCTCCGACCCGAACTGGGGTCGCATTCTGGCCGCCGTGGGCCGTGCCGGCGTACCGAACCTGGACGTGAGCAAGATCGACGTATTCCTCGGTGACGTGTGCATCGCCAGCCGTGGCGCTCGCTCCGCTACCTACACCGAAGCCCAGGGCGCGGCAGTGATGCAACAGGAAGAAATCACCATCCGTATCGAGCTGGGTCGCGGCGATTGCAGCGAAACCATCTGGACCACTGACCTGTCCCACGAATACGTGAAGATCAACGCCGAGTACCGTACGTAAATCAGGTCCGGACCGAGTCGCGCCCTTCGCGAGCAAGCCCGCTCCCACATTTGATTGCATTTCTTGCGGAAGAACTCGATTAACTGTGGGAGCGGGCTTGCTCGCGAAGGCGGCCGACCAGACACCAAAGATTCTGGTCCATCCCCCTATCAAAAGGTCCCGAACATGAGCCTCCACCTGATCATCGGCGACAAACTGCATTCCTCCTGGTCCCTGCGCGCCGCCCTGGCCCTTGATCTGACCGGCGCGTCCTACACCGAAGAACTGATCAAGCTGAACCAGCCGGACACTCGCGAGCGCGTGCTCAAGCATTCGCCGACCGGGAAAGTCCCGCTGCTGAAAACCGAACACGGCACCATCGCCGATTCCCTGGCGATTGCCGAATACCTGGCCGAACAATTCCCCGGCGCCGGGCTCTGGCCCAAAGACACTGCCGCCCGTGCCCAGGCGCGTTCGGCGTGCGCGCAGATGCACAGCGGTTTCTTCGCCATGCGCAGCAATATGCCGTTCGACCTGAGCCACGATGCGCCACTGTCGCCGACCCCGCCTGAGGTTCAGGCTGAAATCGAGCGCATGCTGGCGTTATGGGCTGAATGTCGCGCCGCCGCGACTGAAACCGGCCCGTTCCTGTTTGGCGGTGCGACCCTGGCCGATGCGTTTTTTGCACCGATCGCCGTACGCCTGCGCACCTATCAGGTAAAACTGCCCGAAGCCGATGCGGCCTATGTCGAAACCATCTACCAATGGCCAGCCTTCAAGGCCTGGCAGAAGGCGGGTCTGGAGGAAATAGAGCGGTGAAACGAGTCCATGTAGCAGCCGCGGTTATCCGCGATAGCAACGGCAAAATTCTCATTGCCCGCCGTGCCGACACCCAGCATCAGGGCGGTTTGTGGGAGTTCCCCGGTGGCAAGGTCGAGGATGACGAGTCCGTCGAGACGGCCCTGGCTCGCGAGCTTCACGAAGAGCTGGGTATCGTGGTCAATACCGCGCGACCGATGATCAAAGTCCGCCACGACTACCCGGACAAGCAGGTGTTGCTGGATGTCTGGGAAGTCTCGGCATTTACCGGCGAACCCCATGGCGCCGAAGGTCAGCCTTTGGCCTGGGTGACCGCGCGGGAACTGGTGGACTACGAGTTTCCGGCCGCCAACCAGCCGATCGTCGCCGCTGCACGCTTGCCCGGCGACTACCTGATTACCCCGGAGGGTCTGGAAACCCCGGCCTTGCTGCGCGGTATTCAGAAAGCCATCGCTGGCGGCATCAAGCTGATTCAGTTGCGCGCGCCCAACGGTTACGACCCGCAATACCGCGATCTGGCGGTGGATGCGGCGGGGCTGTGTGCCGGCAAGGCGCAGTTGATGATCAAGGGGCCGTTTGAATGGCTGGGGGACTTCCCGTCCGCCGGTTGGCACATCACGTCGGCGCAGTTGCGCAAATACGCGGCGGCCGGGCGTCCGCTACCAGCGTCACGCTGGTTGGCAGCGTCTTGCCACAACGCTGAAGAACTGGCGTTGGCTGAGCAAATGGGCGTGGACTTTGTGACCCTGTCGCCGGTGCAGCCGACGCAGACTCACCCGGATGCGCTGCCATTGGGTTGGGAGCAGGCGTCTACCCTGATCGAGGGTTTCAGCAAACCGGTGTTTTTGCTCGGCGGGGTGGGCCCGGCAGAGCGGCAAAAAGCTTGGGAAGCGGGAGCGCAGGGTGTGGCGGGGATTCGGGCGTTTTGGCCTGAGGCTTGATTTTGCGTTGAGGCTACTGGCCTCTTCGCGAGCAAGCCCGCTCCCACATTCGATCGCATTTCTTCTGGAAGAACTCGGTCAACTGTGGGAGCGGGCTTGCTCGCGAAGGCTGCTTGTCAGACGAAAAACATCTTCCTGATTAAACCCCGAGTTTCGTTGCCGCTTGCCACAATATCTCGGCAACCCCCTGACGCTTGGCAATCAACCTAGCCGCCACAAACAACAAATCCGACAACCGATTGATATACGCCAGGCCAACCCCGGCTAATGGCTCGATCGCATTCAACTGCTGACAGCGCCGCTCGGCACTGCGGGCCAGGCAGCGGCATACGTGAGCCTGGGCGATCAGCGCGGAACCGCCGGGCAGAATGAAATTCTCCAGCGGGCCCAACTCTTCATTCCACACATCGATCGCCGCTTCCAGGCGCTCGACTTCTGCCGTGTTCAGTGCCTGATACACCGGCATCGCCAGTTCGCCACCCAGGTCGAACAACCGATGCTGGCAGGGCGCCAACACCTCGATCACTTCGTTCAACCCCGGATACGTATCACTTTGCGCCGCCAACCCGGCCAACAGCACACCCACCTGGCTGTTCAGCGTATCGACTTCGCCAATGGCCTCGATGCGCGGATGGTCCTTGGGCACACGGCGGCCATCGCCGAGCCCGGTTTCGCCTTTGTCGCCAGTGCGGGTGTAAATCTTCGACAAGCGAAAGCCCATGGTTACCTCGACAGCTGATTGAGTTCTTGAGAGACCACCGGAGTGCCCGATAACGGCAGGCGCAAGGTGAAACAGGTACCTTGGCCCGGCGTCGATTGCACTTCCATCTGGCCCTTGTGGTTGTTGGTGATGATGAAGTACGAGACCGAGAGCCCAAGGCCGGTGCCCTGACCGATTTCCTTGGTGGTGAAGAACGGCTCGAACGTGCGTTTGCGCACGTTCTCGCTCATGCCGATGCCGTTGTCTTCGACCTGAATTTCCGCCCATGGCGGGTTCAGTTTTGTACGCAGAATAATCCGCCCCGGTTCGCGGTCGTCGGTACGCTGGTGAATGGCTTGTGCGGCGTTTTTCAGCAGGTTGAGCAGCACCTGTTCCAGTTCGTTGGCGGTGCCGGGCACCGGCCCCAGTGCCGGATCGAACTGACGAATGATCGCCTGCCCCTTGAAGTCGAAGCCGATGGCCAGGTCGAAGTCGTTGCCGGCAATTTCCACCGCTTGATCGATCAACGCCGGCAAATCGCAGGGAGCCATCTGCCGGGTACTGCGGCGGCTGAAGCTGAGCATGTGCGTCACGATTTTTGCCGCCCGGGCGCCAGCCTGTTGAATGCCATCGAGTAACTGCGGCACTTCGCGAGCTTTCAAGTACTGGTTGACCGTTTCCAGCTCGATGCCCAGTTGCTCGGCCTGTTCGAGGTTCTTCGGCAGATCGGGTGACAGGCGCCGACGAATGTTCTGCACGTTGTGCAGGATCGCGCCCAACGGATTATTAATCTCGTGAGCCATGCCGGCGGCGAGGCCGCCGACCGAGAGCATTTTTTCCGACTGCACCATCATTTCTTCCAGGGACAGACGCTGGGTGATGTCGTCGATCCGGATCACCACGCCGCGCCCGGCACCGCCCATCAACGGGTAGAACGTCAGGGCGTAGTGCCGGGGCTCTTCGTCCTTGAGCCAGGTCACGCGTTCGATTTTCGCCACGGTGTGCTGCTCGACGGTTTGCCTGAGCTGCGGAAGGAATGGCTTGAGCGGTTCGAAGGCGAGGAAGATCGGCTGGTTCAAGGCTTCGTCCAGGCGTGTGCCGGACAGGGCGCTGGCTTCCTGATTCCACTGGGTTACGTAGAGCTGCTCGTCGAGGGCGATCAGTGCCGACGGCATGGAGTCGATGATGCTGTTGAGGTAGTTCTGGAAACCGGTGAGTTTCTTTTCGATCTTGCTGCGCACCTGAACTTCCAGTTCCAGCTTGCGGTTGGTGTGACGGGTTTCTTCGGCCAGCCCCTGAGCCTGGTCGTAAGCGGCCTGGGAATCGTCGCGGGCGCGCTTGAGCTGCTGCTCCCGAGCCTCGATGCGCGAGAGCATGGTGTTGAACGCTTCGGCGAGGCTGCCGATTTCGTCGTGGTTGCCGCGAGAGGCGCGCAGGGCGTAGTTCTCTTCCCGGGTCACTTGCCGGGACAACTCTTCGAGCTGATGAATCGGCCGGGTAATAAGGCGTTTGATCTGCCGGGCGATCACCAGCCACAACAGCACGCTGAAGATCAGAATCCCCAGGCTGGCGGTCAGGGTCCCGGTATAGAACGCCATCGGCAATTCGCTGCTGGCTACCAGCAGCAAGTGCCCCGGCGCGGTACCGGGGCGGGGCAGGGTGATCACTTGGTTGCTGCGAAACTCCATGGCTTGCCAGGCTTCCAGATGCCGGAAATGCTCCGGTAGAAGGAGCTCGTCTCCCTGCTGCAGCTGCGCCAGAAGCACACCTTTACCGTCATAGAGCGCGGCCGCACGCAACGGTGTATAGCTGTTGAGTTCGTTGAGCAGGCGCTCGGCGGTTTGTGGCGACTTCAAGGCGTCGGAGATCAGGCTTGGGTTGGACACCAGTCGGCCGATGGTCTGCAAGGCCTGAGGAGCCATGCTTTCCTGGGAAATGTAATAGGCGGCGCTGATAAAGGTCAGGTTGGCGACCAGCAAAACGGTGGTCAACAGCACCAGCAGGGCGGCCAGCAATTTCTGGCCGACTGGAAGGTTTTCGAGGCGCTGGCGCAGTGGCATCAGGTTCATCGCTAAAAAGGAACAAGTGGCCAGCGTAGCCGCTGCTCAGTCGCTGGGCAATCCAAGGCTGCGCAGATGAGCAATCAGGCGCTCCTGCAATTGACTGAGGTGGGGCAGGTTCAACTGATGCCGCAACGCGACCTTGCAGGCATGGCCCAACAGGTAGCTGATTTCTGTGCGGCGCTGACTCGCGACGTCCTGGTACATCGATGAGAAATTGGCCGCGGTGGCCTGGATCACTCGTTCGACTTCCTCCCGGAGGTTTTGCGCCGCTGCCGGTTGGCCGCAGCGCTCAAGCAGCTCGGTGAGCTCGGCGCACAGGGTGGCGACTTCGCAATGATGTTGCTGCAAACCGCCGTTGCGGCATTCGTGCAGCACGGTCAGCGGGTTGATCGCACAATTGAGCGCCAGTTTTCTCCACAGCCTTGTGAGGATGTCGGTGCTCCACTCATGAGGAATACCGGCGGCGCTCAAGTCCTCCAGCCAGATCGGCGCTACCGGATGGCCCGCATCCCCCAGCCAGGTGTAGCCGTGACCGGCGAACACCACACGCCAGTCGCCATCGCGAAACGCGCCTTCGGTGCTGGAGGCGAAGATGCAGCGCGCCTGAGGCACCTGCGCGGCAACCGCGTCCTGACTGCCAAGGCCGTTCTGTAACAGGATCAGTTCGGCGTCGGAAGTCAGGCGATGGGCAAGCCGGGCCACGGCTTTCTCGGCGTCGTAGGCTTTGCAGGCCACTAGCAGACGGCTGATGGGCCCGTCGCTGTCGGATGTTTCGCCGGGCACCGGATACAGCTGCGCTTTGCCATGTTCGACCAGCGTCAAACCGCCAGCCGTCCGATAGGCCTGTAAGCGTGTCGCGTCCCGCACGATCAGCCTGACCGGCACGTCAGCCCGCGCCAGACGTGTGGCCCAAAGGGTGCCCAGGCTGCCGGCGCCCAGAATATGCCAAGGCGTGGACATCAGCTTTTTGCTCGGTTTGACGCTGGCATGTGAGGCTCGCAGTATCGGTTGGAAAAGACCCGTTATAATGAGCCCGATTTTAACCGCAAGCCAAGCGCGCTCCATCGTTATCGAGCGTGCCTTTTTATTGGAGAGATTACATGCCGTCGTTCGACGTGGTATCCGAACTGGACAAACACGAAGTCACCAACGCGGTCGAGAACGCCGTCAAGGAACTCGATCGTCGCTATGACCTGAAAGGCAAAGGCACCTTCGAATTCAAGGAAAAGGACCTGACCGTCAACCTGACCGCGGAAGCCGATTTCCAGCTCGAAGCGATGATCGAGATCCTCAAGCTGGCCCTGGTCAAGCGCAAGATCGATGTGCAGTGCCTTGAAGTCAAGGATGCCTACGCGTCGGGCAAGTTGATGAAGCAGGAAGCGGTCCTCAAGGAAGGCATCGACAAAGAGCTGGCGAAGAAAATCGTCGCTCACGTCAAAGACGCCAAGCTCAAGGTCCAGGCCGCCATTCAGGGCGAGCAAGTGCGCATCACCGGCAAGAAGCGTGACGATTTGCAGGAAGCGATTGCAGCCCTGCGCGCCAAGACGTTCGACATGCCGCTGCAGTTCAACAACTTCCGCGACTGACTTTTCAAGCGGGAACCTGTGGGAGCGGGCTTGCTCGCGAAGAGGGCGTATCAGTCAACATCACTGTTGAATGACACACCGCTTTCGCGAGCAAGTCGAATCGTCGCACCGCCGCTCCCGCATCGATTGTGCTTAACCCGGCGGGTCTTTCTGCCGCTCATTTTTTGCGTGCCGGGTAGCCGGAAATCAGGAGAAAAAAGATGGATTTGAATACTGAAGTGGACAACCTGGTCAAGGCATCCCAAGCCTGGATTCCGATGATCATGGAATACGGAAGTCGCGTACTGCTGGCGGTGATTACCCTGGCCGTCGGTTGGTGGCTGATCAACAAAGTCACGCAAAAACTCGGCGGCCTGCTGGCGTTGCGTAATGCCGACCTGGCGCTGCAAGGTTTCATCAGCAGCCTGGCGAACATCATTCTCAAGGTTCTGCTGATCGTCAGCGTAGCGTCGATGATCGGCGTGGAAACCACCTCGTTCGTCGCAGCGATCGGTGCTGCTGGCCTGGCGATCGGTCTGGCGTTGCAGGGCAGCCTGGCGAACTTCGCCGGCGGCGTGCTGATTCTGTTGTTCCGCCCGTTCCGCATCGGTGACTGGATCGAAGCTCAAGGTGTTGCGGGTACTGTTGATAGCATCCAGATCTTCCACACTGTGCTGCGTACCGGTGATAACAAAACCATCATCGTGCCTAACGGCAATCTGTCGAACGGCATCATCACCAACACCAACCGTCAGCCGACGCGCAAGGTCGTGTTTGACGTCGGTGTGGCTTACGAGGCGGACTTGCAAAAGGCCCGTGAAGTGTTACTGGAACTGGCCAAGGACCCGCGAGTATTGGTTGATCCGGCACCCGAAGCGGTAATTTCCATGCTGGGTGACAGTTCGATCACTGTTTCCCTGCGGGTGTGGGTGAAGACCGCTGACTACTGGAATGTGATGTTCATGTTTAACGAGCAATCGCGCGATCGGTTGAAGACTGCCGGTATTGATATTCCATTTCCGCAGCGGGTTATTCGAGTGATGCAGGAATCGGCAACGGTGTAATGATTGGTCTTCGATACATGTTTGACCTTTCGGTCAGGCTTGCTCTGGTAGAGTCTGATCTGTTGAACACAATGCTGTAACCAATAAAAAAGGCCCATCCTAAGATGGGCCTTTTTTGATTATTGCGAACTAACGAGCCGCAATTACAAGATCGACAGCGGGTAGTCAACGATCAGACGGAACTCTTTGATATCGCCTTCACCTTGGTCGCCATTAGCGAAGTGCCATGCTTGACGAACGCGGAAGGAGAGGTCTTTTGCCGGGCCGTTCTGTACAACGTACTTGGCCTCGAAGTTGGTTTCGTTGTGCTTGCCGTCTTCGCCGTACATACCAGCGTAAGCGCTGCCTGCTGGAGTGTTGGTGCCGTCGATGTCCCAACCTTTTACGTAACGGGTCATGAAGCTCAGACCAGGAACGCCGTATTCAGCCATTTTCAGGTCGTAACGGATTTGTGCCGATTTCTCGTTAGGACCGTTGAAGTCGGAGTACTGGATGGAGTTGGCGAGGAAGATCGAGTCGCCGCCGCGGTTGTTCTTGCCCACACCGATATAGTCGAACGGGGTATCGCCGTTAACTTTCTGGAAGGCCAAGGTAATGGTGTGTGCTTTCAGGAACGAGAGCGCAGTAGCCAGGGAGAACGTGGTGTTGCTGACGTCGCCGACTTTAGCGTCGCCGGTATCGGTGGTGCGGTAGATGTTGAAGTCAGTGTTAAGCGACGTGTCACCACTGATTGGAGTGGTGAGGTTCACGTTGGCGTAGTACTGGTTCCAAATGTCTTCCAGTTTTGCGCCATACAGCGATGCGGACAGGTTGTCAGTGATGCCATACTTGCCGCCGAAATAGTCGATCTTGTTGGCTTCTTCGCCAGCACCGAAGTTCGCATAGTTTGCAAACAGGCCGCCGTCACGGGCGTTTTTGTCCTGGCTGCTCCCCGAGTAGAAGTGACCGGCTTCGAGGTCAAGGTCTTTGATCTCGCTGCTCTGCAGTTGGAAACCGGTGGCAGTTTGCGGCAGGATACGGGAACCACCAACAGCGAACACTGGCGAAGTGCTTGGCTGCATGTCACCGAATTTCAGCTCGGTTTTGGATACGCGGAATTTAATGGATCCGCCGGCTTTGCCCTGGCTGTCGTTGACTTCGCGATGACCGCTGGCATTTGGGGTGTCGCTACGGCTCATGTTGCCGGTACCACCGGTGCCATCGCCACCGTCCAGCTTGATTGCCAGGTAACCATACGCATCAACGCCGACACCTACAGTACCTTGGGTGTAACCGGAACTGAAGTTGCCCCAGATGCCCTGAGTCCAGTCTTTCTGGTCTCTGCTGCCATCTTTGTTGTCACGGTTGAAGTAATAGTTGCGAAGCAGCAAGTCGAACTTGGCGTCTTCAACAAAACCTTTGGCTTCAGCCTGGTCACTTACGAAAGGTGCGGCCGTAGCCATTTGGGTACTGGCTGCTGCTGCAACTGCCAGTGCGATCATGCTCCACTTCATCACGCGCATCGTGATTTGCTCCTTTGGTTTTTAGAAGAGTACTGCCGTCCCGCCTGTTTTATTATCCGGGCGGCTCTTTCTTTTTGTGTCGGCGCAAACTTATATCACGCCGACCATGTTGGCGATACTTGCGTATCTAACCTTTCAGCTTCTTTACGACCCTGTCGCAAATGGCTCGGTAGATGTCGCAAATTCACAATCCCGACGCAATCGGACTGACAACGTCAACGTTGTTTTCCTTGGCTTGAGCGTCGGTAAAAAAGAGTCCCTTGTCCTGCACTTGAATCTCCATCGGGCAACCCTGCCGCTGTTTTTATTGGCCTTAAGGCTTCCACTTCCAGCGGAGCGCTTATAGACGATACGGGTGTGAATGCAACAAGCGTGCACAAATCGGAATTCTGTTGCTGTTTTTTTCCAAAGGCCTGCCTGTTGCTGTAAAAACCTCATAAAACCGGGGGGTTCAAGCTCGTTGTACCTGAGCTTGACGCCATGCTTCGCATCGTGTTTACCACATCGATCCAGTGGGGGCGACAACCAAAAACGTTACCGGTTCACCCCGCCAGTGAGTAGTTAGCGGATGCTGACGCACTGAGCGTAGACGCGTTGTGCGGTTTTGGTGCAAAAAATTTCAATTGCTGTACCGAATTCACACAGTGTCGCTTTGTCGTGGATTCGAACGGCCCGTCGTTTATCGGTCATTTCGGCATTTTTTGTGCGGCGGCTGGTTCTGTCATGGTGCATACCGGATCAAAATGGCTCATGTCGGGGCGCCCGTAGGGCGCAGCAGGTGGCAGTTCGTCGTGAAGCGTGTGGCGTTCGCAGGTATGCTGCCGTCCTGTCGCTTGGTGCGCCGTCTTTCGCAATGGGGCGCTAAGCTGAAAAAAGATCACCAGAGGGGAGTGTGCGCTGTGTTCGCTTTAGATCCACGACTTCAACAAGACACGTTGCCTATCGGCGATTTCCCGCTCTGTCGGTTGCTGTTGTCCAATGATTCGAACTACCCGTGGTTCATCCTCGTGCCCCGCCGCGAGGATATCAGTGAGATATTTCAATTAGATGTCGCAGATCAACAGCAGCTGTGGCAGGAAACCACCGCACTGGCGGAAATGCTCAAGGACTCGTTCGATGCGGACAAGTTGAACGTCGCGGCCCTGGGTAATGTCGTCAGCCAGTTGCACATGCATGTGATTGTGCGCAAGCGTGAGGACGCCGCCTGGCCAGCTCCGGTCTGGGGCAAGCAGCCGGCCAAACCCTACAGTCCAGAGCAGATCGCGACGATTCGCGAACGGCTGCGTCTGGTGTTGACCGATGACTTCACGTTTCTGGAGGGTTGAATCATGAGCCTGGAAGAACGCGTTACCGATCTGGAAAGCCAGTTGGCGTTTCAGGATGACACCATCCAGGCATTGAGTGATGTGCTGGCGACGCAGCAACGCGCAGTGGAGCGCCTGCAACTGCAAATGGTTGCGTTGCTCAAGCGGCAGGAGGAAATGGTTGGTCAGTTCGAATCCTTCGAAGAAGAGGCGCCGCCGCCGCATTACTGAGCCACATTAGTGAGCTCATTAGTGAAGGGCAGGCCATAAAAAAACCGCGAACAGCCAAGGCCGTTCGCGGTTTTTTTTAGCCTTGGAATCAGCGACGCGGCAGGGCGGCGATCACATCTTCGGCTTGCAGGCCTTTGTCACGGTTCATGACAGAGAACTCCACGCGCTGGCCTTCGACCAGAACACGATGGCCTTCACCGCGAATTGCCCGGAAGTGCACGAAAATATCATCGCCGGAATCACGGGAAATAAAGCCGAAGCCTTTGGAGGTGTTGAACCATTTAACGGTGCCAGTATCGCGGTTGCTCATGTCATAGCTTGGCGAGGCGGCGGCCGGTGAAGATTTGTAGAAGCTGACGGCCAGGTGCAAAAGAATGGCGATCAGGGCAACGACCAGACTGAACAGAACGGCAGGTTGACCGGCGATGACAGGCATCGGGGCGAACAATGTCAGTGTTTGCAGTACCACAGCCAGAACCAGCAAGGCGCTGACCAGGTTTTGCAGTTGATGACGTGGGCCTTTGTTCCAGTAAGGGATAACAGGTGCAAGGGTGAGGTTGAGCAGGCCGAAAAAGGCCAGGTACAGCGCATCGGGTTGTTGCAGGTAAGGTAGCGCTTCGGATCGCAGGCTAGGGATGAAGGACAGCAGCAGGGCTGCTGCGCCCATTAGCAGGTGGACGATTTTCAACATTTTGATTAACTCACGTTAAGACGGATCACAAGGAAGAGCTGATGGAGCACGGTTCGCTTCAGAACAATAAGAGGCGTTGGACACGTACCCGGTATCAGCCTATGCGCAACCCCCGGAAAATAGGCGGTAGCGACACACTGCCTATTTAACAGCAAAGCCCGCAGCTACTCAAATCAGGCGGTCCAGCGGTGCTTTCCACTGGCCGGTGTGCGAGTGACGCTTGCTGATCGTTGTTCGCGCGCAGTGTTCCTCGGATCTTTTGCCTCTTCATTGAGTGATGTTGCGTCAGTACTTGTGGGAAAACGTCTGGCCTAGGACGTGCTCCATGATCTCCCCTCCGTTGTTGGCTTATCCTACGTTGATGGTCATAAAGTCATCTGGATATGCCTGTGCGCCTGCGCTTTTATAAGGAAACGGAATATGACTCTTATAAGCAGCAAGGATGGCAAAGGAGTGTCAACGCTATGGTTTATCAAGACAGGCGAAGCGAGGGGAGGGTCGGTCCACTCAAGGATGTAAGGATTGATTCATTTGTCAGCGAATTCGATATGGGCCTGGCCCAGCCATCATCCCGGTCAGTGCGTTTGAATGGCTTTGCGACCTGTTTGCGGCTGGAGCAGGTCTATTGGGATATTTTGGGTGATATGGCCAAGGTCAATTGCTGCTCGGTCAGTGCGCTGTTGTCCCACGTGGATCGCGAAGTGCATTTGCGTCATGGCGGAGTGAAGAACTTCACCGGGCTGGTGCGGGTTGTCTGCGTTGTGCACAGCCTGAAGGAGGGAAGTTGCCTCGTCATGGCTTAGCAATTGGCGGTTGATCGGGTCGAGTGTCGGTCTGTGCAGTCTTACGGCTGCACAGGCTGCATTTAATGGATATAATCCCGCCCTTTGCCGCAAAGCCCAGCATGCGCGGTAGCAATCTGATCGCCGAGACAACCCCCATGCCGATGTACGACTATCAATGTGCTTCCTGTGGTCATCAGTTGGAAGCCATTCAAAAGATCAGCGCAGCACCGCTGGTCGACTGCCCTGCCTGCCAGGCGCCAGAGCTTAAAAAGATGCTGTCCATGCCGGGCTTCCGCCTCAGCGGCACCGGCTGGTACGAAACCGACTTCAAGACCGGTTCCAAGAAAAATCTGGCCGGTGGCGACAAAGCTGACTAGGGTCTAGCGCCCCGGCTGAATGACACGCGCGAGCTCTTGCATCATCTGGCACCTTATTCAAGTGTGGGGGTGCGGCAAGACCTCCAACCGAATTTCGAATTACGAGAAGCGAAACCACTACCATGATGCGCAGCCATTATTGCGGCCAACTGAACGAAAGCCTGGAAGGCCAGGAAATTACCCTTTGCGGATGGGTCCACCGTCGTCGTGACCACGGTGGGGTGATTTTCCTCGATATCCGTGATCGTGACGGTCTGGCCCAGGTGGTGTTCGACCCGGACCGCGCTGAATCCTTCGCCGCCGCCGATCGCGTGCGCAGCGAATACGTGGTCAAGATCACCGGCAAGGTGCGCCTGCGTCCGGCCGGTGCCACCAACGCCAACATGGCGTCGGGCATGATCGAAGTGCTGGGCTACGAGCTGGAAGTATTGAACGAAGCGGAAACCCCGCCGTTCCCGCTGAACGAGTTCTCCGACGTCGGTGAAGAAACCCGCCTGCGTTATCGCTTCCTCGACCTGCGTCGCCCGGAAATGCTCGAGAAGCTGCGTCTGCGTTCGCGCATGACCACCAGCATCCGTCGCTTCCTGGACGAGAACGGCTTCCTCGATGTCGAGACGCCGATTCTGACCCGCGCCACGCCAGAAGGCGCTCGCGACTACCTGGTGCCGAGCCGTACTCACGCCGGTAGCTTCTTCGCCTTGCCGCAATCGCCACAGCTGTTCAAGCAGCTGCTGATGGTCGCCGGCTTCGACCGTTACTATCAGATCGCCAAGTGCTTCCGCGACGAAGATCTGCGCGCCGACCGTCAGCCGGAATTCACCCAGATCGACATCGAGACCAGCTTCCTCGATGAAAAAGAGATCATGGGCATCACCGAACAAATGATCCGCAACCTGTTCAAGGAAGTGCTGGACCTGGAGTTCGGCGACTTCCCGCACATGACCTTCGAAGAGGCCATGCGTCGTTACGGTTCCGACAAGCCGGACCTGCGTAACCCGCTGGAACTGGTCGACGTTGCCGATCAACTGAAAGAAGTCGACTTCAAGGTGTTCAGCGGCCCTGCCAACGACCCGAAATGCCGCGTTGCCGCTCTGCGCGTTCCAGGCGCGGCAAGCATGCCGCGCAGCAAGATCGACGACTACACCAAGTTCGTCGGCATCTACGGTGCCAAGGGCCTGGCGTACATCAAGGTCAACGAGCGCGCCAAAGGCGTTGAAGGTCTGCAGTCGCCAATCGTCAAGAACATTCCTGAGGCTAACCTGAACGTGATCCTCGATCGCGTCGGTGCAGTTGATGGCGATATCGTGTTCTTCGGCGCTGATAAATCGAAGATCGTCAGCGAAGCCTTGGGCGCGCTGCGGATCAAGGTTGGTCACGATCTGAACCTGCTGACCTGCGAGTGGGCACCGATGTGGGTTGTCGACTTCCCGATGTTCGAAGAGAACGACGACGGCAGCTTCACCGCGTTGCACCACCCGTTCACCGCGCCGAAGTGCACGCCGCAAGAACTGGAAGCCAACCCGGCAACCGCGCTGTCCCGTGCCTACGACATGGTCCTGAACGGCACCGAACTGGGTGGCGGTTCGATCCGTATCCACCGCAAGGAAATGCAACAGTCGGTGTTCCGTCTGCTGGGTATCAGCGAAGCGGAACAGGAAGAGAAGTTCGGCTTCCTGCTCGACGCCCTGAAATACGGCGCGCCGCCGCACGGTGGTCTGGCCTTCGGTCTGGACCGTCTGGTGATGCTGATGACCGGCGCCCAGTCGATCCGTGAAGTGATTGCCTTCCCGAAAACCCAGAGCGCTGCCTGCGTCATGACTCAGGCGCCGGGGCTGGTGGATGCCAAGGCATTGCGCGAACTGCACATTCGTCTGCGCGAAACGCCGAAAGCTGAGTAAGGCTGACCAGAAGGGCGCATCTTCGGATGCGCCCTTTCTTTATAGAATGGTCGAGATTTTTATTTGCTGGCTGGCGCATCATGGCGTGGCGGGCAATGTTTCAAAGAGAATTCGGAGCGAGTTATGGCGGGTCATTCCAAGTGGGCGAACATCAAGCACCGCAAAGAACGTCAGGATGCCAAGAAGGGCAAGATTTTCACCAAGTGGATTCGTGAACTGACGGTTGCTGCTCGTCAGGGCGGCGGTGATCCAGGCTCCAATCCGCGCTTGCGTCTGGCGCTGGATAAAGCGCTGGGTGCGAACATGAGCCGCGACATCATCGACCGCGCAGTGGCCCGCGGCGCTGGCGCCGCCGATACCGACGACATGGTCGAGCTGACCTACGAAGGTTACGGTCCGGGCGGTGTAGCGGTGATGGTCGAATGCATGACCGACAACCGCAACCGTACTGCAGCGGCTGTTCGCCATGCGTTCAGCAAGTGCGGCGGCAACCTCGGCACCGACGGTTCGGTGGCCTACCTGTTCGAGCGCAAGGGGCAGATTTCCTTCGCGCCAGGCGTGGATGAGGATGCGCTGATGGAAGCGGCCATGGAGGCTGACGCCGATGATGTGGTGACCCACGAAGACGGTTCAATCGACGTGTTCACCTCGTTCGCCGGCTTCTATTCCGTGCGCAACGCTTTGGAGGCTGCAGGCTTCAAGGGCGATGACGCGGAAATCGTCATGCTGCCGACCACCAGTGCCGAACTGGACCTGGAAGGCGCCGAGAAGGTTCTGAAGCTGATCGATATGCTCGAAGACCTGGATGACGTGCAAAACGTGTATTCCAACGCGGACATTCCAGAGTCGGTCGCCGCACAGCTCGGATAAGGGCGACTAAGATTCAGTGTGGGAGCTGGCTTGCCTGCGATGGCGGCGTGTCAGGCTACATCATTGTTTGATGTGCCTACGCCATCGCAGGCAAGCCAGCTCCCACATTTGTTATTCGCTGTATTGAATATCGTGCTCTTACCTAACCCGCAGGCGTTATGACTTTAATTCTTGGTATCGACCCCGGTTCGCGTATCACCGGTTATGGCGTGGTACGTGATACCGGGCGTGGCTGCGTGTACGTGGCATCGGGGTGCATTCGCACGGGCTCCGGCGAGTTGCACGAGCGCCTGCAAATCGTCTATCGGGGCGTGCGTGAAGTGATCCAGACCTACGGCCCGGTGACCATGGGCATCGAAAAGGTCTTCATGGCGCGCAATGCCGACTCCGCCCTCAAACTCGGCCAGGCCCGCGGCGCTGCCATCGTAGCCGGTGCCGAGGAAAGCCTGGAAATCGCCGAATACACCGCGACCCAGGTCAAACAAGCGGTGACCGGCACCGGCGGGGCGAACAAGGAACAAGTGCAAATGATGGTCATGCACATGCTGAAATTGACCAGCAAGCCGCAAATCGATGCCTCGGATGCCCTGGCCATCGCGATTTGCCACGCTCACACCCGTTCCAGCCTGTTGCCTCATGGTCTGGGCACAGCACGCAGTCGTGGCGGGCGCCTGCGTCTCTGATAGCATCAGCAATCATTTTTTATGGAATGAGGGTTTTGCGCCTGTGTTGTCGGCGCAAAACCCTTGTTCTGTCAGTCGCCAGCACTGATCTGGCCAAGGCTCAAGGATCTGAAACGTGATTGGACGCTTGCGCGGCACTTTGGCTGAGAAACAGCCGCCGCACCTGATTCTGGATGTAAACGGTCTGGGGTATGAGCTGGAAGTCCCCATGACCACGCTTTATCGCTTGCCGTCGGTCGGTGAACCACTGACCTTGCACACCCATTTGGTCGTACGCGAAGACGCGCAGTTACTCTATGGCTTCTTTGGCAAGCGCGAGCGAGACTTTTTTCGCGAGCTGATCCGTCTCAATGGTGTGGGGCCGAAACTGGCGCTGGCCTTGATGTCGAGCCTGGAGGTCGACGAGCTGGTTCGTTGCGTGCAGTCCCAGGACACTTCGGCCCTGACCAAGGTGCCGGGCGTGGGCAAGAAAACGGCCGAGCGTTTGCTGGTGGAACTCAAGGATCGCTTCAAGGCGTGGGAAACCGTGCCGGCGATGTTCGCGTTGGTGCCAAACCAGCCGGGTGGGCCAGATGCGCCAGCTCCGGTTGCCACCGCCGAAAATGACGCGGTCAGCGCGCTGATTTCCCTGGGCTACAAGCCGCAGGAGGCCAGCAAGGCGATTTCCGCGATCAAGGAGAAAGGTTTGAGCAGTGAAGACATGATTCGTCGTGCCCTGAAGGGAATGATCTAAGTGATTGAAGCTGATCGTCTGATCGCCGCCACGGGTGGTCCCCGTGACCGCGAGGAAGTCCAGGACCGGGCGATTCGTCCCGTCAGCCTGGCCGAATACATTGGCCAGCCGACCGTTCGCGAACAAATGGAGTTGTTTATCCAGGCCGCGCGTGGGCGCAATGAATCCCTGGACCACACACTGATTTTCGGCCCGCCGGGACTGGGTAAAACCACCCTGGCCAACATCATTGCCCAGGAAATGGGCGTGTCGATCAAAAGCACCTCGGGGCCGGTTCTTGAGCGTCCGGGTGATTTGGCAGCGTTGCTGACCAACCTTGAACCCCATGACGTGCTGTTCATCGACGAGATTCATCGGTTGTCGCCGATCGTCGAAGAAGTGCTGTACCCGGCGATGGAGGATTTCCAGCTCGACATCATGATCGGCGAAGGGCCGGCCGCGCGCTCGATCAAACTCGATCTGCCGCCGTTCACCCTGGTCGGCGCAACCACACGGGCCGGCATGCTGACCAACCCGTTGCGCGACCGTTTCGGGATCGTTCAGCGTCTGGAGTTCTACAACACCGCCGACCTGGCAACGATTGTCAGCCGTTCGGCGAACATTCTCGGTTTGCCGCTGGACCCGGAAGGCGCCTTCGAAATCGCCCGCCGTGCCCGTGGCACGCCGCGGATCGCCAACCGCTTACTGCGCCGAGTGAGGGATTTCGCCGAGGTTCGCGCCAAAGGCCACATCACCAAGCCGATCGCCGACCTGGCGCTGAACCTGCTGGATGTCGACGAGCGTGGCTTCGATCACCAGGATCGACGCCTGCTGTTGACCATGATCGAGAAGTTCGACGGTGGGCCGGTGGGGGTGGACAGTCTGGCGGCGGCGATCAGCGAAGAGCGTCACACCATTGAAGACGTGCTGGAGCCGTATTTGATCCAGCAGGGCTATATCATGCGCACTCCGCGGGGGCGGGTGGTCACTCGACATGCGTACCTGCACTTCGGTTTAAACATCCCGTCACGATTAGGCGAGATGCCCGTGGTAGACGAGTTCCTCGATGCCGTGGACGATTAGTAATCTTTGCGCGCTGATTTATTCGGGGTTTGTGCTGTCCCAGGACCGTACTTTCACCAGAAAGCCGCGAATCAATGAAAAACAGTTGCCTGGCCGGATTGGCAACCTGAGGAGTAAGCACTAGAGTATGCGCGCGCAAAACGGGCTTGAGCCGTTCGCACATCGTTGTCGCGTTTATTACGAGGACACCGATGCGGGCGGCATCGTGTATTACGTCAATTACCTCAAGTTTATGGAACGGGCTCGAACCGAGCGGCTCCGGGAGCTGGGCTTTGCCCAGTCGGCGCTGGCAGGGGAGGACCTGTTGTTTGTCGTGCATTCCAGCGAAGCGCGTTACCACGCGCCGGCGCGACTGGACGACGAACTGCTGGTAAGCGCTGAAGTAATTGAATTGAACCGGGTCAGCCTGCGCTTCAAACAGCAGGTCAGGCGGGCTACGGATAATGTGCTGCTCTGCGAAGGGCAGTTTCTGGTGGCCTGTGTGCGCACCAACAGTTTGAAACCCCGGGCCATTCCCGAAGCTCTACGTGCGGCCTTTGCCGACGTGAGCGGCGCGGGTACACACTCAAAGCAGGAGATAAAGCGTGGAAGCTAACGTCGTCGACCATTCCTCCATGTGGAGCCTGGTCAGCAATGCCAGTATCGTGGTGCAACTGGTAATGCTGATCCTGGTAGCCGCATCGGTGACCTCATGGATCATGATCTTTCAGCGCAGCAACTTGCTGCGCGCCGGTCGACGTGCCCTGGAGAGCTTTGAAGAGCGCTTCTGGTCCGGTATCGACCTGTCCAAACTCTACCGTCAGGCCGGTAGCAACCCTGATCCGGATTCGGGTGTGGAGCAAATCTTCCGTGCCGGTTTCAAGGAATTCTCCCGTCTGCGTCAGCAGTCAGGCGTTGACCCGGAAGCGGTCATGGAAGGCGTGGCCCGTGCCATGCGCGTGGCCATCTCCCGCGAGGAAGAAAAACTCGAGCAGAGCCTGCCGTTTCTCGCCACCGTCGGTTCCGTCAGCCCCTACATCGGTCTGTTCGGTACGGTCTGGGGCATCATGAACTCCTTCCGTGGCCTGGCCACTGCCCAGCAAGCGACCCTGGCCACCGTGGCTCCGGGTATCGCCGAAGCACTGATTGCTACCGCGATTGGCTTGTTCGCCGCCATCCCGGCCGTAATCGCCTACAACCGTTTTGCTGCTCGCAGCGAAACCCTGCTGGGCCGTTACTACACCTTCGCCGATGAATTCCAGGCGATCCTGCACCGCAAAGTGCACACCAGCGAAGAATAAGCAGGTAATTTCCAATGGCTTTAATCGCTCGAGCTCGCAAAAAGCGCAAGCCGGTTGCCGAGATGAACGTGGTGCCTTACATCGACGTGATGCTGGTGCTGCTGGTCATCTTCATGGTGACCGCTCCGATGCTCAATCAGGGCGTGAAAGTTGATCTGCCCAAGGTTTCCAGCGAAGCCTTGCCGCAGGACAACAACACTCAGGTCCTGACCATTTCGATCAAGTCTGACAAGACCTACTACTGGAACCTTGGCAGCGAAGTCGACACCGATAAGCAGCAGGACAAGGCCATGACCTTGCCGCAAATGACCGACGCGGTGACCAAGATCATTCGCGCCGGTACTGAAGGCGGCAAGCGTACCCAGGTATTCATTCGCGGCGACAAGACTGTCGATTACGGCTCAGTCATGGGCGCGATGGGCGGGTTGCAGAAAGCCGGGGTCGGTAATGTTGGCTTGATTACCGAGGCACCCTGATGCAGCAAATGCGAGAGCCGTCCGCCTCGGAAAGCTACTTCTGGCCTAGTGTCTGGGCGATTGTCTTGCACGTGCTGGTGTTCGGCATGCTGTTCGTCAGTTTCGCCTTCACACCGGAGCTGCCGCCGGCCAAGCCGATCGTCCAGGCGACCCTGTACCAGTTGAAATCGAAAAGTCGGGCGACCACCCAGACCAATCAGAAGATTGCGGGTGAAGCGCAGAAATCTGCTGCGCGCCAGACCGAAGTCGAACAGATGGAACAGAAAAAGATCGAACAGGAAGCGATCAAGGCCGCGGAACAAAAGAAGGAAGATGCGGCTCAAAAAGCCGAAGAATCCAAGAAGGCCGACGAGACGAAGAAAGCGGAAGAGGCAAAAAAGGCTGATGAAGCCAAGAAAGCCGATGAAGCCAAGAAGACCGCCGAAGCCAAAAAGGCCGAAGAAAAACAATTGGCTGATATAGCCAAGAAGAAATCTGAAGAAGAAGCCAAGAAAGCTGCTGAAGAAGAGGCCAAGAAAGCGGCCGCTGAAGAAGCGAAGAAAAAGATCGTCGAAGACGCGAAGAAGAAAGCCGCCGAAGACGCCAAGAAGAAATCTGAAGCTGAAGAGGCGAAGAAGAAAGTCGCCGAAGACGCGAAGAAGAAAGCTGCTGCCGATGCCGCGAAGAAAAAATCGCAGGAAGCGGCACGTAAATCCGTCGATGAGAAAAAGGCTCAGGCCCTGGCAGATTTGCTTTCCGACACGCCGCAGCGTCAGCAGGCCTTGGCCGATGAGCAGGGTGACGAAGTCGCCGGCAACTTCGATGACCTGATTCGCTCGCGTGCTTCTGAAGGTTGGGCGCAGCCACCGTCGGCCCGCAAGGGCATGAAAGTGATCCTGCAAATCAACATGCTGCCTGACGGAACGATCTCCGGCGTATCGGTTGCCCGTTCCAGTGGTGATGTGCCGTTCGACAGTTCAGCGGTAGCGGCAGTAAAAAATATTGGTCGATTGACCGAAATGCAGGGGCTGAAGCCAGCTGATTTCGCACCCTATCGTTCATTCAAGATGACATTCACACCTGAGGATCTAGCCTTGTGAGAAACCTTCTTCGAGGACTGCTTGTAGTCATGTTCTGCTTTGCAGGACTGGCCACGGCAGATGAAAAAAATATCCTGGTCAGCAGTGGTAGCTCCCAGGCAACTCCAATTGCCGTAGTGCCATTCGGTTTCCAGGGTGGCACCGTGCTGCCGGATGACATGGCCGAAATCATCGGTAACGACCTGCGTAACTCGGGTTACTACGCACCGATTCCAAAGCAGAACATGATCAGCCAGCCAAGCCAGGCCAGCGAAATCATTTTCCGTGACTGGAAGGCTGTTGGCGCCCAGTACATTATGGTTGGCAGTATCGTTCCAGCGGGCGGTCGCCTGCAGGTTCAATACGCACTGTTCAACGTCGCCACCGAGCAGCAAGTGCTGACCGGCAGCGTGTCGGGCAGCGTCGATCAACTGCGTGACATGGCGCATTACATCTCCGACCAGTCGTTCGAGAAACTCACCGGTATCAAAGGTGCGTTCTCGACTCGTCTGCTGTACGTGACGGCCGAGCGGTTCTCCGAGAAGAACACTCGCTACACGTTGCAACGTTCGGACTATGACGGTGCCCGTGCCGTGACACTGCTGCAATCGCGCGAGCCGATCCTGTCGCCGCGTTTTGCACCGGATGGCAAGCGTATTGCCTACGTGTCGTTCGAGCAGAAGCGTCCGCGCATTTTCATGCAGAACATCGACACCGGTCGCCGTGAGCAGATCACCAACTTCGAAGGCCTGAATGGTGCGCCAGCCTGGTCGCCGGATGGTCAGCGTCTGGCATTCGTACTGTCGAAAGACGGTAACCCGGACATCTATGTGATGAACCTGGGTTCGCGTCAGATCAGTCGCGTCACCAACGGTCAGGGCATCAACACCGAACCGTTCTGGGGTAAGGATGGTTCGACCATCTACTTCACCTCCGACCGTGGCGGCAAGCCACAGATCTACAAAACCAGTGCAGGCGGTGGTGGTGCGGAGCGTGTGACCTTCATCGGTAACTACAACGCCAACCCTAAACTGTCGGCCGATGAAAAGACCCTGGTGATGATCCATCGCCAGGAAGGCTTCACCAATTTCAAGGTGGCGGCCCAGGATTTGCAGCGCGGTAGTGTAAAGATCCTCACTGATAGCACTCTGGACGAGTCGCCTACTGTTGCGCCCAACGGCACCATGGTAATCTACGCCACCCGCCAGCAGGGCCGGGGAGTCTTGATGCTCGTGTCCATTAATGGACGCGTGAGGCTCCCGCTTCCTACCGCACAAGGCGAAGTCAGAGAACCGTCCTGGTCCCCTTACCTGAACTGACGCGGCGCTACACGTTGTACTTAACACACTGGGGTTCATTAGGAGTTTCACGATGGAAATGCTGAAGTTTGGTAAATTTGCTGCGCTGGCTCTGGCCATGGCTGTAGCTGTAGGTTGCTCGTCCAAAGGCGGCGACAACGCCGGTGAAGGCGCTGTTGATCCAAACGCTGGTTACGGCGCTAACACTGGTGCTGTTGACGGCTCCCTGAGCGAAGAAGCTGCTCTGCGCGCAATCACCACCTTCTACTTCGAATACGACAGCTCGGACCTGAAGCCAGAAGCCATGCGCGCTCTGGACGTTCACGCCAAAGACCTGAAAGCAAACGGCGCTCGCGTTGTTCTGGAAGGCAACACCGACGAACGTGGTACTCGTGAGTACAACATGGCACTGGGCGAGCGTCGTGCGAAAGCCGTTCAGCGTTACCTGGTACTGCAAGGTGTTTCCCCAGCTCAGCTGGAACTGGTTTCCTACGGCGAAGAGCGTCCAGTTGCTACCGGCAACGACGAGCAGTCCTGGGCTCAAAACCGTCGCGTCGAACTGCGTAAGTAATTCGTCATGCGAACGTGCCGTCGTGCTGTAACTGTTTTGGCTCTCAGCCTCGCACCGCTCGCGGTGTGGGCTGCGGTTCCTGTGGTCGAGGACAACTCCGGCTATAACAATAGCGGGAGTAGTTATCCGCCTGCGGGTTACGGTACGAACGGCGCCTATGCCGGGGGAGGGGTTTCGGCCCCTGTCTCGGCACAGGGCGAGCTGTTCAACCAACTGCAATCGATGCAGGAGCAGATCTCACGCCAACAGGGTGTGATCGAAGTTCTGCAAAATGATGTGGCGCGCATGAAGCAAGAGAACCTGGAGCGATATCAGGATCTTGATCGGCGCATAGGAACCGGCGTTGCACCAGCCGCGACTCCTGATAATTCTTCCACCGGTGGCAACTTGAATGCCCCCGGTGCAGCAGCCGGCGCAGGTGCGGGAGCGGCAGGCG
>NZ_AKJE01000053.1 GCF_000282495.1 Pseudomonas sp. GM79 | reverse complement strand
GGAGCGAGCCTGCTCGCGAAGGGGCCCTGTCAGCCGGCATTGATGTTGACTGACACACCGCCTTCGCGAGCAAGCCCGCTCCCACAGGGTTCGGCGTTTACTTTTAATAGTTGGAGCACCACATGTCCTCCTCACCCCAACCGACCTGGCCCGATCAGCACACAGCCTGTCTCGCCCTGGCCTTCGACCTCGACGGCCCGACCGGCGATGCGATGCTCAACGGTTCGATCTGGCGTAAACCCGAGTATTTCGGTTTCGGTGGTTATGGCCCCTATCGGGCGCTGCCGCGGATTCTCGATTTACTGGATGAGTTCCAGATCCCGACCACGTTTTTCGTCCCGGCGTGGGTCGTGGAGAACTGGCCGAAACAGTGCCAGGCAATCGTCGAGCGCGGGCATGAGGTCGCTTACCACGGTTACAAACACGAATCCTTTTACGCCCTGACGCTGGACCAGCAAAAGGACGTGATGCACAAATCCCGCGAGGTGTTCTGGAAGCATCTGAACATCCGCGCCGAAGGTTTCCGCACACCATCCGGCGACTGGCGGGCCGAAACACCGGCCATGCTGGTGGAAGCCGGCGTGACTTATTCCAGCAGCATGCGCGGCGATGATCGGCCATATCTGGTCAACGTGCCGGGCTTCGATACGCCGCTGGTGGAAATCCCCGGCCGCTGGGAAATGGACGACTACGCCTCCCTCGCCTACACCCGCGCGCCGGACTTTCCTTCGGGACTGGACCGCACCGCCAGCTACGCGCTGACCCTCGATAACTGGTGCCGCGAGTTCGACGGCGCCATGGATGAAGGGTTGTGCCTGACCACCCTGTTCCATCCCAAGATCACCGGCAAACCGGGGCGCATCCTGCTTCTGGAAAAACTCTTCGAACACATGCGCCAACGCGACGACGTCTGGTTCGCCACCTGCCGCGACGTCGCCCACTGGTGGCTGAAGGAGCATCACCATGGCTGATTCCATCGTCTGGCCCAACGGCTACCGCTGCGCCGTGGTGCTGACCGTCGATTACAACGACATCCACGGCATCCTCACCCAGGCGCCGGAAGTCACCGGGCGCGACAAGACTTTGTCGGTGTGGCGCTACGGCACCCAACGCGGTGTCGAGCGTTTGCTCAAGCTTTTCGAAGAACTGGGCGTTTCCAGCAGTTGGTTCATTCCCGGCATCGTCGCCGAGGAAAACCCGCAGCACATCCGAGCGATCCAGGCTGGCGGGCATGAGATTGCCTGCGCCGGGTATCGCCATCAGAACTACGACCACCTGACGCTGGCCGAGCAAAGCGCCGAGATTGCCAAAGGTTGCGCGGCCTTGAGCGCGCTGACCGGTCAGCGTCCGACAGGCTTTCGCATCCCCGCCGGCAACGGTGCGCCGGGTTTCATCGAGGCGTTAAGGGAGCATGGCATCCGCTGGTCTTCGTCATGGCGTGGCGATGATTTACCCTTCGCTCACCCGACAGCCCCGGAAGTGATCGAGCTGCCGTTGCACTATGAACTGGAAGACGAGCCCTACTTCGCCTTCAACCTCAGCCCGGCGGTGCCGCCCGCGCAATCGCGGATCGCTTCCTACAGCCATACCCTGGGCAATCTGCAAATGGACTTCGCCGGGTTTCACCGGTTCGGGCTGTGTTACGTGCTGCGACTGCACCCGGAAATCATCGCCACGCCCGGGCGGATCGGCGTGTTGCGCGAATTGCTACAAAGCATTCAACAGCACGATGACGTATGGATCGCCACCGGTGCCGAGGTCGCTCAGTGGTGGGCTGAGTCGGCAGCGCCCGTGACCGAGGATCATCCGGCGGCCGTGTACGAACGTCACTATCGGGATTACGGCGTATGAAAGATCAAGAGATCGCAGCCTTCGGCAGCGCCTACGATGGGGTGATGCGGATGGAGCGGTTGGCGCAGTTCTGCGTCGATACTCGCTTCGAAGATTTACCACCCGCGTTGGTTGCGCAAGCCAGGCGACACATCCTCGACACCTTCGGCGTAACCCTGGCCGGAGCTGGCAGTGATGTGGCGAAGCAGGCGCGTCAGGTTTTCCGGGGTGAGACTGGCAGCACGTTGGTCTGGGGCACCGGTCTGCGCGTCGGCGCAGCGCAGGCCGCCATGCTCAACGGCATCGCCGCACATGCCCTGGAGCTGGACGACACCGGCGGCTGCGATCACTCCGGCGCGGTGGTGCTGCCGGCGGTGATGGCTGCGCTCTCGATGTCGGAGCTATCGGTTTCTGAAGCGTCAGTAAACGGCCGCGAATTGATCACCGCCGTGGTGATCGGCTACGAAATCGGCCGCCGGGTGCTTGAAGCCTGCGGCAGTTATTCGGCCCACAACGGCGCCGGTTGGCACTCCACCGCGACGTGCGGGGTGTTTGGCGCAGCGGCGGCCAGTGCACGGATTCTGGGTCTGGATGCACAGCAAACCCTGGCGGCGCTGGGCATCGCTGGCAGCTTCAGCGGCGGTCTTTGGGCGTTCATTCATGACGGCTCGCAAAGCAAAAAACTCCACAGCGGCCGGGCCGCCGAAGGTGGATTGCTGGCGGCGCGATTTGCGCAACAAGGCATCACCGGGCCGACAAAACTGTTCGATGATGTCTGGGGCGGTTTTCTCAAGACCCTCGCGGCGGACACCGCCGTGCCCGAGGCGCTGGATGCCGAACTGGGCCGCGTGTGGAAACTCGCCCGCTGCTCGATCAAACCCTACGCGGCATGCCGAGGCACGCATTCGGCGATCGATGCATTGGGCCTGTTGCTGGATCAATTGCAGGTCGGTGCGGATCAGGTCGAGAGCGTTCAGGTGTCGCTGTGCGGATTCCTTCAGGACATGTGTGGCGGTCAGGACATCAACACCCTGCCGGCGGCGCAGATGAGCTTGCGCTATGCCCTCGCCGCCCGGCTGGTCCATGGGCATTGCCGGTTGGAAGCCTACGACGATGAACAGCGCCACCACCCGCAAATTGCTCACTGGATGTCGCGCATTCACCTTGAAGTCGACCCGCTACTGTCGGAGGATGGCGAGCCTGTGGTCAGCCTGCAGACCTTGGACGGTCGGCAGGCGAGTTTGTGTGTTGAAGTGCCATTGGGTGCGCCAGGGAATCCGCTGAGTGATGAGGCGCTGGAGGAGAAGTTCTTCAGTCTGGCGGGCCGAGTGATGCCGCGACAGCGGGTGCAAGGATTGATTGAGCAGTTGTGGCGGCTGGATGAGCTGGAATCGGTTCGGGCGCTTGATCGGTGGCTGAGTTGAATATTGTGTTGCCTGGTCCGGCCTCTTCGCGAGCAAGCCCGCTCCCACAGTTGATCTGGTTGATCACACATTTTGTGATCGGCACAGTTTTAATGTGGGAGCGGGCTTGCTCGCGAATGGCAGCGACTCGATATCCCGGCAAACACTACAAAATCTAAAATAAGGACATTTGCCCCACCGTGGCCACTTACTCCCTCGTTATTCGCCGCTTGATGATCGTTTCGCTGACCATCGTCGTCAGCCGCGCCATTACCAGCCCGTTGCTCACCCTGTTTCTGAGCAACAAACTCGGCCTCAACCAACAGGACGTCGGCCTGTTGCTGGGCATCGCGGTGTTCATCGCCACCCTGCTCGCGCTTTACGGCGGTTACATCATCGACCGCCTCGAAAAACGTCGGCTGCTGATTCTGACCATGCTCTCCAGCGCCATCGGTTTCGTGTTGCTGACCTTCGCCGAAAACCTCTACCTGACCACCGCCACCCTGGTGATCACCGAAACTGCCTCGGCGCTGTTCCTGATCGGGTCCAAGGCGATCCTCAGCGAAAACCTGCCCGTGGGCCAGCGCGCCAAGGCCTTTTCGCTGCGCTACACCCTGACCAATATCGGCTACGCCACCGGCCCGATGCTCGGTGTGGTGATCGCCGGGGTGCAGCCGCTGGCGCCGTTCCTGATCGCCGGCGGCATCGCATTCTTCAGTATTTTCCTGATGAGCGGAATTCCCAAAGACCCGACCCAGACACCCGCCATCGGCCAGCCCCAGAGTTTTCTCAAAACCCTGATCACCCTGAAGAACGACCGCACGCTGATCATGTTCACCTGTGGCTGCCTGCTCAGCACCGTGGTGCATGGTCGTTTCACCCTGTACCTGTCGCAATACCTGCTGGTCACCCAAGACACCAAACGTGCCCTGGAAACCATGGCTGCCCTGCTCGCCTGCAACGCCATCAGCGTGATCCTGCTGCAATATCAGATCGGCCGGTTCCTCAAGCGCGAACAACTGCGTTACTGGATTGCTGGCGGCACCAGCCTGTTCATCCTCGGGTTGATCGGTTTCAGCCTGGCTGACAGCCTGGTGAGCTGGTGCGTGGCGATGTTCATCTTCACACTTGGCGAAATGATCATTTACCCGGCCGAATTTCTGTTCGTCGACACCCTGGCCCCGGAAGAACTGCGTGGCAGCTACTATGGCGCGCAGAATCTCGCGGCCCTCGGTGGGGCGCTGAGCCCGGTGATCTGTGGCTATCTGCTGCTGCATACGCCTGCCCCCACCATGTTCTATGCCCTGAGTGCATTGACGGCGATGGGCGGTTTGCTGTGCTTCATGAGCGGTCGGCGTGTGGCAATACTGCATAAATAATGCACTGAAGCAGCATTAATATGAATTTGTCAGCATAAGGAATGATCGGCACACTGTGCGGCGTTCCTCCCCCAATAGTTGGAACCACTTCAAGGGCTTTCTGGGTATCCCAGCTAAGCCTTTTTTTTGCCTGGATTTTTATACGGACCGTTTGCCTCATGTTCGCTCGCTGGTTACCTGCTGCCATCAATACCCGCCCTTCAGAATGGAGCCGCGCAGCCATCGGCATGTCGCTGGGCACGATGTTCAGCGTCTGGCTGTGCAGTCAGGTATTCGGCATGCAAGTGGCGCTGCATCTGATCGGGCCACTGGGCGCCTCGGCGGTGCTGTTGTTCGCTGTATCCTCGGGCGCGCTTGCCCAGCCGTGGTCGATTCTTGGCGGTTACCTTTGCGCGGGAGTGGTCTCGCTACTGGTCGCTCATGTGCTCGGACGCACCCTCGGCAGCGCTTGCCTGGCTGCGGGCATGGCACTGATTCTGATGTGCTGGTTGCGTTGCTTGCACCCACCGGCCGGTGCCTTGGCGTTGCTTATGGTGGTGGCAGACCCGGCGACCATCGCCCTGGAGTGGAAAGCCCTCGGCCCGGTGATGCTCAGTGCCTCGACGATGCTGCTCAGCGCATTGGCGTACAACAATCTGACGCGCATTCGTTACCCAAAACGTCCCGCTGAACCGGCGCCGATGATGCCCGTCCCCGACAGCCAGGCGATCACCGCCGCGGATCTGAAACTGGCCCTCGCCGACATGGAGGCCTTCTACGACGTCACCCCCGAAGACCTCGAGCAGTTGATCCATGCCAGCGAGTTGCATGCCAGGCGGCGCAGTATCGGTGAAGTGCTGAGCAGCAGAACCTGACAGGCAAGCGCAATCCATGTGGGAGCGGGCTTGCTCGCGAAAGCGGTGTTTCAGGCGACATCAATATTGAATGTGCCGCCGTCTTCGCGAGCAAGCCCGCTCCCACAGGTTCCGCATCCTGACTACGAGCTTCACTATGCAGCAGACTGCTGCCGCGCCGGCACTGCCACACTCACCGCGCGCACCGACGCCCCGGCACTCAAGCCCAAGGTTTTCGCCGTCTGCGCATCGACAATCAACGTACCAGCCGCAACGCGTGCAGGAGCAGCGGTAATCCGGCATTCGGCAAACTGGCGGTTGTGAATCAGGTACGTCGCCGCCTGCTCTCCTGGCGTACCGATGCTCAGTTGCAGCACCTGACTGTCACGCACCGCACGGATATCACCAGTTGCGCATTCGATCAGCGGCCCGCCGTCAAAGATATCGATGTAATCCCGATGCTCGAACCCTTCTGCCTTGAGCATGCCCAGTGCCGGTTCGGTGTTGGGGTGCACGCGACCGATGACCGCTCGCGCTGCCTCGGGCAACAGGCAAGTCGGCAGCGGAAACTTGGGCATCAGTTCGGCGATGAAGGTTTTGTTGCCAAGGCCCGTGAGGTAGTCGGCGTCAGCGAAATTCATCTTGAAGAAGTGTCGCCCCAGGCCTTCCCAGAACGGTGAAACGCCCTCTTCGTCGGAATAGCCACGCATCTCCGCGATCACCTTGTCACCGAAGTGCTGACGAAATTCCGCCAGAAACAGGAAGCGCGCCTTCGACAACAAACGACCATTCAGACCGCTGCGGTGATCGGCATGCAAAAACAGCGAACACAGCTCCGAGTGGCCGGTCATGTCATTGCCGAGGAACAACGTCGGCAGTTGCTGATTGATCCCGAGGTTTTTCGACGCGGCGACAAACAGGCCCAGTCGATAGTTGTACCAAGGCTCGCGTAAACCGACGGCACCTGCCAACGCGCAGATACCGACCGCTTCTTGCTGGTCGTTCTCCAGCACAAACAGGTAGTCGGCATCGCCGCGCTCGGCCTCGCCTGCAAAGGTTTTCGCCGCCCATTCCAGACGCTGGGTCAAACGCGCCGCATCGGCCGGCAAGGTGGTCAAACCGGTTCCGGCGCTATGGGCCAGGGCTAACAGTGCCGG
The DNA here is from genome assembly GCF_000282495.1 of Pseudomonas sp. GM79. GTDB lineage: Bacteria > Pseudomonadota > Gammaproteobacteria > Pseudomonadales > Pseudomonadaceae > Aquipseudomonas. The sequence goes on along the minus strand of NZ_AKJE01000053.1, from coordinate 18,010 downwards.
CAAATCTGCCGGTGTTGCAGGACGGACGATCATCGCACTTGCTCCTGGGCAGGTTTGGACTGACGTTTAGATAGATAGACTTCGGCCAACATGCAGCGAGCGCTGCCGCCGCCAATGCGTTCGATGGTGTCGATGTTCACCGGCAGCGGCGTGGTGTGGGCTTCGATCAAACGGCGCTGATCGGCATCCAGCGATTGCCAGGCGGTGCGCGACATCACCAGCAAGGGTTCGCCCGCAGCGTTGTGGACTTCCAGCATGTTGCCGGCGAACGATTCCAGCTGCGCCCAGTCCAGGGCAATGACCTTCTTGCCGCTGTCTTCAAGCCGCGCGCGCAGAGCCAGGCGTTCCGCCGGGTGAGTGACGGAGGCCAGGCACGCGATGGCCAGCTGGGTGCCGACACTCATCATCACGTTGGTGTGATAGATCGCCACGCCCTGACGGTCCACCGCATTAAAGGCACACAGCTCGTAACCCAAATGGTCGACCAGTTGATCCAGCGCCCGAGCGTGGGTGCGGGTGGAATAGCCGGCGTAACAAACCCGCTGCTGTCGATCCAGCACCATGCTGCCGGTGCCTTCGAGGAACACTTCCTGCTGTTCCAGGCTGGACAGGTCCAGCAACTGCTCGACGCGGTACTCGTCCCGCAGCCAGTCGAGCACACCTTTATCGCGCTCCAGGCGCCGGTTATGGCCCTGCATCGGGTACAGCACCAACGTGCCGTCAGGGTGGCTGCTCCACCAGTTGTTGGGAAAAATCGAATCGGGGGTGTGCGGGGCTTCGAGGTCGTTATGCACCAGCACTTCGACGCCGTGGCTGCGCAGCGCGGCGACGTAGCCGTCGAACTCTTGCAAGGCCTTGAGCTGCACGTCCTCGGACACCTCGGCCGGGCGCTGGAAACGGTTGTTCGCCGCCGTGTCCTGATTGAACGAGAAACGTGTCGGGCGAATCATCAAAACGGTATTGGTGGTTTGCATGGGCACAGATTCAATGAGGGTTGAGAGGTGCTCATTGTCTGTTTCGGCGGCGGAAAAACCCGGTTGATAAGGGGCGGCGACGTGATGAAAATGGCTGAAAAATGTGGTTGGCCCAGCCGATTCGGCGGGGGGCGAAAAGCAAAAGATCGCAGCCTTCGGCAGCTCCTACGGGAGCGGTGTTCATACCCAAAAATTTGAGTGAACACGGTCCACGTAGGAGCTGCCGAAGGCTGCGATCTTTTGATCTTGATCTTGATCTTGCGGGTGCCGCCTATTCCATCGTGGTCTTGACCATCGCCAGTTCCGGATGGCTGACCAGTTTGTCGATGTGCAACTCCGGGTCGTCGAACCAGACTTCAGTCAGCACCCGATAATGCTCCATGTCCCGGCAACGCATGCGCAGGCTGTAGTCGAACGCACCGCTGATCAAGCGGCATTCCAACACCTGCGGACAACCGCGAACCTTGGCCTCAAAAGCCTTTTGCGCCGCCCGCCCGCTTTGGTTCGACAGCGCAACCAACACCAGCAGCGACAGCCCCGGCGTCAGTTTTTTTTCGTCGAGAATAGCCCCGTAACCACGGATAACCCCGAGCTGTTCGAGCTTGCGCACCCGCTCCAGGCACGGCCTGGGCGTCAGGTGTACGCGCTCGGAAAGCTTTTGATAAGTGATGCGCCCTTCGTGGCGCAGCACTTCGATAATGGCCTGATCGATACGATCAAGCACAATCGACAGATCGCGGATATCCGCCATGTACGTCTTGCCTCACTTCAAACGACCCGATAGGAATTGCTGTAAACGTTCACTCTCTGGCCGGTCAAGGATGGTTGCATCACCTTGCTCCTCGACCCGCCCCTGATGCAAGAACAACACCTGGCTGGACACTTGCCGGGCAAAGCCCATTTCGTGGGTCACCATCAACATGGTCCGGCCTTCTTCAGCCAGCGCCTGAATCACCTTCAGCACCTCGCCCACCAGTTCCGGATCGAGGGCCGAGGTCGGCTCGTCGAACAACAGAATCTCTGGTTCCACGGCCAACGCCCGGGCAATCGCCACGCGCTGTTGTTGCCCGCCGGACAGAAACGCCGGGTATTGATCGGCCACCCGTTGCGGCAAACCGACCTTGTCCAGATACGCCCGTGCGCTCTCTTCGGCGGCCTTGCGGCTGACACCCAGCACCCGACACGGCGCCAGTATGATGTTTTCCAGTACGGTCAGATGGCTCCACAAATTGAAATGCTGGAACACCATCGCCAGGCGTGTGCGCAAACGCTGCAACTGTGCCGGGTTGGCGACTCGCATGCCACCCGCGCCCGGGCGAGTGATGACGCGCTCACCGTCCAGCACAATGGCACCCTCGTCCGCCCGCTCCAGAAAGTTGATGCAGCGCAACATGGTGCTTTTACCCGAACCGCTGGCACCGATCATGCTCACCACATCGCCGGCCCGTGCGTTCAACGAGACGCCCTTGAGCACTTCATTGTCACCAAAACGTTTGTACAGATTTTCAACCGTGAGTTTGTACATGCGTAAGTCTCCAGCAGCGCCTGCTTCGGCGCTGCTCTGGATGAAAAGAGGAATTAGTGCGCCGGCCCGAGGAAGCTCAACCAGCGCTTCTCCGCCAGGCGAAACGCGCCGACCAAACCGAACGACAGCGCGAGGTACAGCAGGCCGGCAATGCCGAAGGCCTGAAAGGTCATGAAGGTCGCGGCATTGGCGTCCCGGGCGACTTTGAGAATGTCGGGAATGGTCGCGGTGAACGCCACCGACGTGGCATGCAACATCAGAATCACTTCGTTGCTGTAATACGGCAGCGCCCGGCGCAACGCCGAAGGCAGGATCAGCCGCAGGTACAGGCGCCAGCCGCTCAAGCCATAGGCATGGGCCGCCTCGATCTCACCGTAGGGAATGCTGCGAATCGCCCCGGCGAAGATTTCCACGGTGTAGGCGCAGGTGTTGAGCGTGAACGCCAGCAAGGTGCAATTCATCGCATCGCGAAAGAACGCTTCGAGCAGCGGTTGCGAGCGGACCACGGCGATGCCGTAGATCCCGCTGTAGCAAATCAGCAACTGGATATACAGCGGCGTGCCGCGAAACACATAGGTAAACAGCTGAACCGGCCAACGCAGCAGGCCCCAGCGCGAAGTGCGCATGATCGCCAATGGCAACGACAGGAAGAACCCCATCACGATGCTCGCCACCAACAGCCACAAGGTCATCGCCAATCCGGTGAGGCTGTAGCCGTCGCTGAACAGAAAGGGTTTCCAGTATTCGGCAATCAACTCGATCATCGCGCCATCCCCCGTACGCCCTGGTTATAACGCCGCTCGAGCACTCGCAGTACGTAGTTCGACGCGCTGGTGATCAGCAGGTACAGCGCCCCCGCCAGGAGCAGGAAGTCGAGCATGTTGAACGTGCTTTTACCGGCCTCCTGCGCCACCTTGACCAGGTCCGACAAACCGATGATCGACACCAGCGCCGTGGCCTTGAGCAGCACCAGCCAGTTGTTGCCCAGGCTCGGCAAGGCGAACCGCATCATTTGCGGGAACACCACGAAACGAAAACGCTGCCAGCGGTTCAGCCCAAAGCTGGCGGCGGCTTCCTGTTGGCCGCGCGGCACGCTCAGGATCGCCCCGCGAAAGGTCTCGGTGAAGTACGCGCCGTAAATAAAACCGAGGGTGACGACGCCGGCCACAAAGGGGTCGATCTCCATGTAAGGCCAGTCCATGGCTTCGGTCAGGCTGCTCAGCCAGCCCTGCAGGCTGTAGAAAATCAGCAGCATCAGCACCAGGTCCGGCACCCCGCGAATCAGCGTTGTGTAGAAGGTCGCAGGCAGGTTCAACAGTTTCAGCGGCGACAGCTTGGCCGCCGCGCCGAGCAGCCCCAGCGCCATGCTTACCAGCAGCGACAGCGCCGACAATTTTAGGGTGACCCAGGTGCCATGCAGCAACAAAGGGCCATAGCCTTGCAGGGACGAAAGATCGACCCCGATCAGATTCAGGAAGGAATTCACGCCAGTCACCTGTCTTGAGGCGCCCGCTTGCAAGCGCTGCGCCTGTTACCAGGGCGCAGCGCTTGGGGCGCGAGGATCAGTTGTTGTAGAGGTCCAGATCGCCGAAGTGCTTCTGCTGGATCTGTGCGTAGATGCCCTTTTCATGCAGGGCCTTGATGGCGGCATTGAGCATGCCTTTGAGCTCTTCGTTGTCCTTGCGGATGCCGATGGCGATTTCCGATGGCACCAACGGGTCGCTGATGCCTTCGCTGTTCTGGAAGTCCGCCCCTTGGGGAGACGTCAGAAAGCTCATCTGTGCTTGCAGCTTGTCCTGGATCGACGCATCGAGACGCCCGAAAACCAGGTCGGCGTAGACCTGATCCTGGTTCTGGTAAGCGCGCAGTTTCACCCCGCCCGGCCCCAGTTTGGCCTTGGCGTAGGTTTCCTGAATCGTGCCCTGCATGTAACCGATGGTTTTGCCCCGCAGCGATTCGGCGGTGGGCAACAAGCCGGAATCCTTGCGGGTGACGATGGCGGTCGGCCCGGCATACAGGCGATCGGTGAAGTCGATCTGTTTTTTGCGCGCGTCGGTGACAGTCATCGAGGATTCGATGGCGTCGAACTTGCCCGCCTTCAGGGCCGGGATCAACCCGTCGAAGTCATTGCTGACCCACACGCACTTCAACTTCAGCTCGGCACAGATTGCATTGCCCAAGTCCACGCCAAACCCCTGCACGCCGCCATCGGCGGTGGTGGATTCAAAAGGTGGGTAACTGGGGTTGACGCCGAATCGCAACTCTTTCCATTCCTTGGCGCTGGCTCCGGTGGAGCAGCACAGCAAAGCCAATGCCGGTAAGGTCAGCCATTTGATGTTCATCTTCTAGAGTCCCGGATTATTTGGATTTATCGCGGCTTGGCGCCTGCGCCGCACCACACTTTTTGACAGGGGCAGAGAGTCGATGCGGCATTCACCGCAGCCGTATTTGTTGTTGTTTTCGACTGGGTCTAATCAGTCGTCGGGGTCAGTCCGTTCCAGGCTCTTGATCGCAAGTGCTTGAAATGGATTGCCAGAATGCCAATTGCCCGGACGGCACGGGTGTCGTAAGCCCCTGCTCAGACAGCTCAAGTGCGCTGAACGAAGGCCTTTAACAGCCGATTCTGTCGTTGATTGGCGGATGGGGGTAAAGATCAGAGGAAAGATCAAAAGATCGCAGCCTTCGGCAGCTCCTACATTGACCGCGTCCACCGCGATTTTCGGTATGAACACCGATTGCGTAGGAGCTGCCGCAGGCTGCGATCTTTTGATCTTGCTCTAAGGTAAAAATGCAGACGGGACCTGCACATATCCCGGTTGTACATCACAAATTTGCACTGATACGATCCAGCATCGCTCGCGCGCGAGCTTCTCTAGAAAGAACAATAAAAGCAGGGAGTTAGTGATGACTGCTCAGGTTTCATCCCCGACAACACAGCCCATGGATGCCACGCAAAACGAAGTGTTGGCCGAGGTTCGCAATCACATCGGTCACCTGACCCTCAATCGCCCCGCCGGCCTCAACGCCATTACCCTGGACATGGTTCGCAGCCTGCAACAGCAGCTCGATGCCTGGGCACAGGATCCGCAAGTGCATGCCGTGGTGTTGCGCGGCGCTGGTGAGAAAGCGTTCTGTGCCGGCGGCGATATTCGCTCGCTGTACGACAGTTTCAAAAGCGGCGACACCCTGCACGAAGACTTCTTCGTCGAGGAATACGCCCTCGACCTCGCCATCCATCACTATCGCAAACCGGTCCTGGCCTTGATGGATGGCTTTGTGCTGGGCGGTGGCATGGGGCTGGTGCAAGGCGCCGATTTGCGGGTGGTCACCGAGCGCAGCCGTCTGGCGATGCCGGAAGTGGCCATCGGTTATTTCCCGGATGTCGGCGGCAGCCATTTTCTGCCGCGCGTTCCCGGTGAACTGGGTATTTACCTCGGTGTCAGCGGCGTGCAAATCCGCGCGGCCGATGCGCTCTATTGCGGCCTGGCCGACTGGTACCTGGAAAGCAACAAGCTGGGCACTCTCGACGAGCAACTCGATCAGCTCCAATGGCACGAAACGCCGTTGAAGGACCTTCAAGGTCTGCTGGCGAAACTCGCCGTGCAACAACTGCCGGCGGCACCATTAGCGGCATTGCGGCCGGCCATCGATCACTTCTTCGCCCTGCCCGATGTGCCGAGTATGGTGGAACAATTGCGTGAAGTGACCGTCGCCGACAGTCATGAGTGGGCCACGGCCACCGCCGACCTGCTGGAAAGCCGTTCACCGCTGGCCATGGGTGTGACCCTGGAAATGCTGCGACGCGGTCGGCACCTGAGCCTGGAACAGTGCTTCGCCCTCGAACTGCACCTGGATCGCCAGTGGTTCGAACGCGGCGACCTGATCGAAGGCGTGCGCGCCTTGCTGATCGACAAAGACAAGAACCCGCGCTGGAACCCGCCGACTCTGCAGGCGCTGGACGCCGGGCACGTGGCGAGTTTTTTCACCGGGTTCGACCCAAGCTGGAGCTGAGCCATGCACGATATCGAATTGAGCGAAGAGCAAGTGATGATCCGCGACATGGCCCGGGATTTTGCCCGCGGCGAAATCGCGCCCCATGCACAAGCCTGGGAAAAGGCCGGCTGGATCGATGACGGTCTGGTGGCGAAAATGGGTGAACTGGGTCTGCTGGGCATGGTGGTGCCCGAGGAATGGGGCGGCACTTATGTCGACTACGTCGCCTACGCCTTGGCGGTGGAAGAGATTTCCGCCGGTGACGGCGCCACCGGTGCGCTGATGAGCATCCACAACTCCGTGGGCTGCGGGCCGGTGCTCAACTACGGCACCGAAGAACAGAAACAGCAATGGTTGCCAGACCTCGCCAGCGGCCAGGCCATCGGTTGCTTCTGCCTGACCGAACCCCAGGCCGGTTCCGAAGCCCACAACCTGCGCACCCGCGCCGAACTGCGCGATGGCCAGTGGGTGATCAACGGCGCCAAGCAATTCGTCAGCAATGGCAAACGGGCGAAACTGGCGATTGTCTTCGCCGTGACCGATCCGGAGCTGGGCAAGCGCGGCATCTCGGCGTTCCTGGTGCCGACCGAAACCGCGGGTTTCATCGTCGACCGCAGTGAACACAAGATGGGCATCCGCGCTTCCGATACCTGCGCCGTCACCCTGAACAATTGCACCGTTCCCGAAGCGAATCTGCTAGGCGAACGCGGCAAAGGCCTGGCCATCGCCCTCTCCAACCTCGAAGGCGGGCGCATCGGTATCGCCGCGCAAGCCTTGGGCATCGCCCGCGCAGCGTTCGAAGCGGCGCTGGCTTATGCGCGGGATAGGGTGCAGTTCGACAAGCCGATCATCGAACACCAAAGCATCGCCAATATGCTGGCCGACATGCACACTCGCTTGAATGCTGCACGTTTGCTGATCCTGCACGCCGCGCGGTTGCGCAGTGCCGGCAAGCCGTGTCTGTCGGAGGCTTCACAGGCCAAGCTGTTTGCCTCGGAAATGGCCGAGAAGGTCTGCTCGTCGGCGATACAGATTCATGGCGGGTATGGGTATCTGGAGGATTACCCGGTGGAGCGTTACTACCGGGATGCGCGGATCACGCAGATTTATGAAGGGTCGAGCGAGATACAGCGGATGGTGATTGCCCGGGAGTTGAAAAATTATCTGGTGTGACACCTAAAAAGCTTCGCGAGCAAGCCCGCTCCCACATTAGTCCTGCGGTGTACACAGCATTTGTGAACACCCTGGATCAAATGTGGGAGCGGGCTTGCTCGCGAAGGCATCCGTGAGAACGCTACATCACTTACCCTGGAACTGCGCCTCACGCTTGGCAATAAACGCCGCCATCCCTTCCTTCTGATCCTGCGTCGCAAACGCCGCATGGAACACCCGACGCTCAAAACGCACGCCTTCCGACAGGCTGACTTCAAACGCACGGTTGACGCTTTCCTTGATCATCATCGCAATCGGCAGCGACTTCTTGGCAATCAGCGCCGCGACTTTCAGCGCTTCTTCCAGTAGCTCATCCGCCGGCACGATGCGCGCAACGATGCCGCAACGCTCCGCTTCCACCGCATCGATCAAACGCCCGCTCAGGCACATTTCCATGGCCTTGGCCTTGCCCACGGCGCGAGTCAGACGCTGAGTGCCGCCCATGCCCGGCAGCACGCCGAGGTTGATTTCCGGCTGACCGAATTTGGCGTTGTCGCCCGCCAGAATGAAGTCGCACATCAACGCCAGTTCACAACCACCGCCCAAGGCGAAACCGTTGACCGCGGCGATGATCGGCTTGCGGCGGTTGGCCACGCGATCGCTGTCGCTGAACAAGTCGTCGAGGTAGATCTGCGGATACGTCAGCTCGGCCATTTCCTTGATGTCAGCACCGGCGGCGAAGGCTTTTTTCGAGCCGGTCAGCACGATGCAACCAATGTTCGAATCGGCTTCCAGGCCATCGAGGGCGTGGTTCAGTTCGCTGACAATTTGCGCATTCAACGCGTTCAACGCTTGCGGACGGTTGAGGGTGATCAGGCCGACGCGGTCCTTGATCTCCAATAAAATCGTTTCGTAGCTCATATATAACTCCTGATAAACACTCGATCCCCGTAGGAGCTGCCGAAGGCTGCGATCTTTTGATCTTGATTTTCTTAGAGCAAGATCAAAAGATCGCAGCCTGCGGCAGCTCCTACCGGGGTTCCTTCTCAAAGATTGCGCGAAATGACCATGCGCTGAATATCGCTGGTGCCTTCGTAGATCTGGCACACCCGCACGTCGCGGTAGATCCGCTCCAGCGGGAAGTCGTTCAGGTAACCGTAACCACCAAGGGTTTGCAACGCCGAGGAGCAGACCTTTTCGGCCATTTCCGAAGCGAACAGCTTGGCCATGGACGCCTCGACCAGCGCCGGTTTGCCGCTGTCGCGCACTGCCGCCGCGTAATGCACCATCTGCCGGGCCACGGCGATCTGGGTCGCCATGTCCGCCAGCCGGAAGGCCACCGCCTGGTGTTCGATGATCGGCTTGCCGAAGCTCTCGCGTTCACGAGCATAGTCGCGGGCCGCTTCGAACGCGGCGCGGGCCATGCCCACCGATTGCGAGGCGATGCCGACACGGCCGCCTTCGAGGTTGGCCAGGGCGATCTTGTAGCCTTCGCCCTCCTCGCCCAGTCGATTGGCCACCGGGACTTTCACATCCTCGAAGAGGATCTGGCAGGTATCGGAGGCGTGCTGGCCGAGTTTGTCTTCGACTCGCGCGACTTTATAGCCCGGCGAATCGGTCGGCACGATCAGCGCCGTGATCCCGCGCTTGCCGGCACTCGGGTCAGTCACCGCAAACACAATCACCACCCCGGCGTTTTGCCCGGAGGTGATGAATTGCTTGCAGCCATTGAGCACGTAGTGATCGCCGTCCAGCCGGGCACGGGTTTTCAGGCTGCTCGCATCGGAGCCCGCTTGCGGTTCGGTCAGGGCAAACGCACCGAGCATTGCGCCGCTGGCGAGTGGCTTGAGGAAGCGTTCTTTCTGATCGTCGTTGCCGAACTTGAGGATCGGCACGCAACCCACCGAGTTGTGCACGCTCATGATGGTCGAGCAGGCGCCATCGCCTGCAGCGATTTCTTCCAGGGCCATGGCGTAGGCCAGGTAACCGGTGTCGCAACCGCCCCACTGCTCCGGCACCAGCATGCCGAAGAAGCCCAGGCCGGCCATCTCGCCAATAGCTTCCTTGGGGAAGCGATGTTCGCGGTCCCATTCGGCGGCGAACGGTTTCAGCCGTTCCTGGGCAAACTGCCGGGCCGCGTCGCTGATCTGAAGTTGTTCGTCATTGGGAATCATGCCAAGTCCTTAAAAATGAGCCTAACGCACAAAATGCCTGGTTGAAACGCTGAACCTGTGGGAGCGGGCTTGCTCGCGAAAGCGGTGTGTCATTCAACATTGATGTCGACTGACCCGGCCTCTTCGCGAGCAAGCCCGCTCCCACAATGGGATAGCGTCAGTTTCAGTACAGACATTCCACAGCCATGGCCGTGGCTTCGCCGCCGCCGATGCAGATCGCTGCAACGCCGCGTTTCAGACCTTTCTGGCGCAAGGCCGAGAGCAAGGTCACGAGGATCCGCGCGCCGGACGCACCGATCGGGTGGCCCAACGCGCAGGCACCGCCGTGGACGTTGATCTTCTCGTGGGGGATTTCCAGTTTGGTCATGGTCACCAGACTCACCACCGCGAACGCTTCGTTGACTTCGAACAACTCGACTTCGTCCAGGGACCAGCCGGTTTTCTTCATCAGTTTCTTGATCGCGCCTACCGGTGCCACCGGGAACAGCCCCGGCGTGTCGGCAAACGCGGCGTGACCATGAATCACCGCCAGCGGTTTCAGGCCTTGTTTCTCTGCTTCGGAACGGCGCATCAACACCAATGCCGCCGCGCCGTCGGAGATAGAACTGGAGTTCGCCGCAGTCACGGTGCCACCGTCACGGAACGCCGGTTTCAGCGAGGCGATCTTGTCCAGTTTGGCTTTCGGCGGCTGTTCGTCATGGCTGATCAGCACCTGCTCTTTGCCGACGGTCACGGTGAGCGGCACGATCTCGGCGTTGAAGCTGCCGTCCTTGATCGCCTGTTGAGCGCGGGTGGTCGAAGCAATGGCGAACGCGTCCTGAGCTTCACGGGTAAAGCCGTTGGTTTCAGCACAATCCTCGGCAAAGGTGCCCATCAGGCGACCCTTGTCGTAGGCATCTTCCAGGCCGTCGAGAAACATGTGATCGAGCACCCGGCCGTGGCCCATGCGGTAACCGCTGCGGGCGCGGTCCAGCAGAAATGGCGCGTTGGACATGCTTTCCATGCCCCCGGCGGCGACCACATCGGCACTGCCGGCGATCAGCATGTCGTGGGCCAGAATCGTGGCTTCCATGCCCGAACCGCACATCTTGTTCAGTGTCGTGCAACGGGTCGATTTATCCAGTCCGGCGCCCAGTGCCGCTTGCCGCGCCGGCGCCTGGCCGAGGCCGGCAGAGAGCACGCAGCCGAACAGCACTTCTTCTACGGATTCAGGAGCAATACCGGCACGCTCAACGGCAGCACGAATCGCTGCGGCGCCCAGCTGCGGCGCGGTCAGGCTTTTCAGTTCGCCCTGGAAACCGCCCATCGGGGTGCGGACGGCGCTGACAATAACAATCGGATCGTTGGAAAGTGTCATTTCAAATCCTCCTTATTTGGCGGCCATGCGCAGGGCACCGTCGAGACGGATCACCTCGCCGTTGAGCATGCTGTTTTCTATGATATGCCTGACCAGCGCGGCGTACTCGCTCGCCTTGCCCAGACGCGGCGGGAATGGCACGCCAGCGGCCAAGGACTCGCGCACTTCAGGGGTCATTCCGGCCATCATCGGCGTTTCGAAAATGCCTGGGGCGATGGTCATCACGCGGATGCCGAAGCGCGCCAGTTCACGGGCGGCGGGCAAGGTCAGGCTGACGATCGCGCCTTTCGACGCCGAATACGCGGCCTGACCGATCTGGCCGTCGAAGGCTGCGGCCGAAGCGGTGTTGATGATCACCCCACGCTCGCCATCTTCATTGACTTCGGTTTCGGCGATGGCCGCCGCCGCCAGGCGCAACATGTTGAAACTGCCGATCAGGTTGACGTTGATCACCTGGCTGAAACTGGCCAGTGCATGGGGGCCGTTCTTGCCGAGGATCTTCTCGCCACGGACGATACCGGCGCAATTGACCAGACCGTTGAGGCCGCCAAACGCTTTGACTGTCGCCTGCACCGCCGCTTGCGCGGCAGTTTCATTGCTGATATCCGCCACCACGCTTTGCGCGCCCAGACGTGCAGCCTGGGCCGCGACGGCTTCAGCGTTCATGTCCACCAGCATCACCTTGGCGCCGGCAGCCACCAGCATTTCAGCGGTGGCGGCACCGAGGCCGGACGCACCGCCGGTGACGAGAAAAACCTTGTTTTCGATCTGCATCATTGTTTCCTTGGATTCAAGCTGAAACGTTCTTCGCGGTGGCCTCTTGAGCCTTGGCGATTTCCTGGTTGCGCAAGATAAAGCGCTGCAATTTGCCGCTTGGGGTTTTCGGCAACTCGCTGACAAATTCAATTTCACGGGGGTACGCGTGCGCCGCCAAACGCTTGCGCACGTGTTGGCGCAGCTCTTCGGCGAGTGCAGGTTCGGCACGGTATTGCGGGCTGAGCACGACGAAGGCTTTCACCAGCTCAGTGCGCTCCGGATCGGGCTTGCCGATCACCGCCGCTTCGACCACCGCCGGGTGTTCGATCAGCGCGCTTTCCACGTCGAACGGGCCAACGCGGTAGCCGGAGGTGGTGATCACGTCGTCGCTGCGGCCGACGAAGCTGATGCTGCCGTCCGGGTTCCACTCGACGGTGTCGCCGCTCAGGTAATAGTTGCCGACGAAGGCCTTGGTCGGCGCGCCTTCGTAACCGCCGAACCAGCACATCGGCGACTGGGTGCGGTCGATGGCCAGAATGCCTGGCTGGCCGACGCCCAGTTCTTTGTATTCGTCGTCGAGCACCACGATGCGGTGGCCCGGCGAGGCAAAACCGGCAGCGCCGACGTGTACCGGATGCTCGAGGCCGTGGTGATTGCACAACACCATGCCCAGTTCGGTCTGGCCGTAATGGTCATGAATCACCACGCCGAGGTTATCGGCGAACCAGCGGATCACTTCCGGGTTCAGCGGCTCGCCGGCGCTGCTGACGATGCGCAGCTTGCCCTTGATCGAGCGGGCAAACTCGTCCCCACCGGCAATCAGCAAGCGGTAGGCGGTCGGCGAACCGGTGAGGTTGGTGATCCCGTATTTGTTGATCACCCGGCAGGTGCTTTCGAGGGTGAACGGGCCATCGTAAAAGGTGATCGGGTGCCCCATCGCCATCGGCCCGGTGACGCCGAAATAGATGCCGTAGGCCCATCCCGGATCAGCGACGTTCCAGAATGCGTCTTCAGGGCGCAGGTCCACGGCGTCGCGGGTGTAGCTCTGGAACGCGACGATTGCCTTGAGCGGTACCGACAGCGCTTTTGATGGCCCGGTGGTGCCCGAGGTGAACATCAACAGGAACGGGTCTTCGCCGGTCAGTAATACCGGTTCGCAGACGCTGGAGTAGTTGGCCAGTTCGGCCCAGAAACTGAAATCGCCACGGACGATGCCCTGGCCCTTGGGGCCGCCAACGGTGACGATGGTCGGGCAGTCGGCCACTTCAGCGAGTTTCGGGCGATTGACGGCGTCGGTTACTACGACTGCGGCGCCGGAGCTGTTGAGGCGATGTTCGATGGCTTTCGGGCCGAAGGCGGTAAACAGCGGCTGATAGACCGCGCCGATGCGCCAGGTGGCGAACACGGTGATCAGTAATTCGATGTTGCGTGGCAAGAGGCCGGCGACTTTATCGCCCTTCTTCACGCCCTGGGCCAGCAGGAAGTTGGCGAAGCGCGCGGCTTTGTCCTGCAAGTCGCTGAAGGTGTAGGTCGCGCTGGCGCCGTCGCGGCCTTCCCAGAACAGCGCGATGCGTCCCGGCAAGGCATGCCGGTCGCAACACTCGACGCAGGCATTGAGCGCGCTCAACGACCCTGTGAGCGCGGCATCGACGGTGTGCTGATAATTGAACTGTGACGTGGCAGACAAGTAATCGCGCATTGCCAGAATCCCTGTGTGTTTTTATTAGGTTGGGGGAACCGTAAACAACAGGGAAATACTCGCTCTGCGCGGGGAGCGGGACAATGGTCAAAGCTATCAAGTTGTGTGACTGGTTTGGCCAAGGTTCAAGGGATGTGTCGCCTGGTCTGGCGCCTTCGCGAGCAAGCCCGCTCCCACAGTGGATTTGTGTCTGCCACCCATCGGAACCCACACAAAACCCATGTGGGAGCGGGCTTGCCCGCGATGGCGCCAGATCAGGCGGCACAAAATCCGGATTAGTTGGCTTCGTTAAGAATCAAACTCCGATAATGCCCCGGATTAGACCCCGACCACTTGCGAAACGCCTTGTAGAACGAGCTGGTATCGGCAAACCCCAAACGGGTGGCGATTTCGGCGAAGCTGATGGCAGGCTCCGCCAGCCAGACGATGGCCAGTTCCTTGCGCACGCTGTCCTTGAGCCCCTGATAGGTCTGGCCCTCTTCAGCCAAACGTCGGCGCAAGGTCGAGGCCGACATGCACAGTTGCTGCGCCAGCGCCTCGGTTTCCGGCCAATGCTCGGCAGGCAGTTGCCGCAGATCGTGTTTGATCCGACTGGCCAGGCTCTCGGGATCGCGGTACTTGACCAGAATGTTCGCTGGCGCATGGGCGAGGAATCGCTTCAGTTCTTCAGGGCTGCGCTTGATCGGCAAATCCAGGCAGTCAGCCGAGAAAATCATCCGCGTGCGCGGCCGGTCGAACCGTAGGTTCTCGGAGAACATCACCCGATAGTCATCGCAAAAATCCGGCGCCGGGCAACGCAACTCGATGGCCAGGATCGGAATCCGCCGCCCTGCCAGCCAGCAGGCAACGCCGTGCACGATCATCCAGTAAGTGAAATAGGTGAAGGCGCGGCGCGGGTCTTCCTCGTCCTCCAGCAGGACGATTTCCGCCAGGCTTTGCTGACGCACCAGTTGCGCGGGCAGGCGCTCGAGCATCAAAGACAGAAAGCTCAGGCCCGAGGTCAGACCGGCGGACAGGCTTGGCTGGACCATCGAGCAACGACAGAGAAACTCCAGGCTGCCGGACTTGAGCTTGCGCGGGTCCATGCCAAAAAACTCATCGTCCTCGCGCCGGGCCAACAAGCGCCACAGCCTTGCATAAGCAGTGGCCGGAACACGGGCATCGGTGGTTTGCAGCAGCGCAGGATCGATGCCGACCTTGTTCAACACCTCTTCGGTGGCAGCGCCCGGGGCACAACTTTGCAACAGCGCTTCACGCACCAGTTGAATGGCGATGGTGTCTTTTTCCGACATTGACCGAGGCAAGCCTTGTTCTTGTTTGAGTGGTGAGCATATTAGCGCAGCCACCCGCCCGGCGCAGATCCCTGTGGGCAGCCTAGATCCCTGTGGGAGCGGGCACCGCGAAGGGGCCATAACAGTCAACATTGATGTCGCCTGACACATCGCTTTCGCGAGCAAGCCCGCTCCCACAGTGGATTTGAGTCGATGCACAATTGTGTGACCGACACATAGTTCACTGTGGGAGCGGGCTTGCTCGCGAAGGCATTATCACCGGCGACACACCTTCGACGCCGGGTTGAACCTCACAAAATCCGATACAACAACCGCTCGATCCGTACCCGACTCACTCGCTTGAGAAACTTGGCAACCCCCGCCGGATAATCCGGCAGCGCTTCCAGATCCTGATACCGCTCGATGCGGCGGGTATGCTGGAAAATCTCCGTTAGCTCATTGCCACGCGGCTCCAGCAATTCACCTTTCGGATCATCAATCAGCAATGCGTTTTCCAGGTCGAGACGGAATGCACGCGGGTTGAGGTTGTTGCCGGTCAGCAAGGTATAGCGCTGATCGATCCACATGCCCTTCAGGTGATAGGTGTTGTCGCCATCCTTCCACAAATGCAGGTTCAGCATGCCACTGTCGATGCTGCGCTGATGGCGCTTGGCGAAGCGTCGCAGGCTGATTTCGTAAAGGTATGGCAGCGCCGCGATCACCTTGAACGGCTCGCTCGGTGGGATGTAGAAATCGTTGGCGGTTTTGTCGCCGACGATGATGTCGATCTTCACCCCCCGTGCCAGCGCCCGATTGATTTCCCGAGTCACCGCCAGCGGCAGGTTGAAGTACGGCGTGCAGATGGTCAGCTGATGTTGCGCACTGGCGATCAGCTCGCAAATCACCCGACTCAACGGGTTGTTCTTGCCCACACCGAGCAAGGGGCTGACGGATAAACCGCCCTTCGCCGTGCTGCCCGTCGTGGTGTCGTATGCCGCGTGCTTGAGACGGCTGCGCAAGTCGCCAATGTCGTTACGCAGGCTGCGGGTGGTCGGCAGGTTCGGCAGGTCGAGGCGATGCACCGCTTTGGAGGCGATCAGACCGTGCTGAATCAGGTGCTGCATCGAATCGGCCAGCGCGTGATTCTGCAGCAGGTGATAACGGTCGAAGCGGTACTTGTCGAATTTATGCAGGTAAACATTGTTCAGGCTCGCGCCGCTGTAGAGCACGCAATCGTCGATCACGAAGCCCTTCAGATGCAGTACGCCGAACAGCTCGCGGGTCTGCACCGGCACGCCGTACACCGGCACCACGCTTTCGTGGGTGCGGGTCGTTTCCTGATACCAGGCCGCGTTGCCCGGCTGCTTGCCGGCACCGATCAAACCGCGCTGAGCGCGCAACCAGTCCACGACCACCACCACGTCCAGTTCCGGGCGCGCCAGTTTGGCGGCGTGCAGGGCATCGAGGATTTCCTGGCCGGCCTCATCTTGTTGCAGGTACAGCGCGACGATATAGATGCGCTGGGTTGCCTGGGCGATTTTTTCCAGCAGGCAACGACGGAACTCGGCGGCGCCAGAGAGGATGGTGACGGCATCGGCGGTTAGCGGAAAACTGCGCAGTTTAGGCAGCAGAGAGCGTTTGAAAAGCGACGGCATAGGGCTCGCAAAGGGTCGAATCCGAAGAACCCGAGAGCTTACACCATGGATGGGTTTGGGTCTTGTTACTGTCTGTAATGGCCTCTTCGCGAGCAAGCCCGCTCCCACATTTGAAATGCATTCCCCTGTGGGAGCGGGCTTGCTCGCGAAGGCAATTTTATGGGTGCCAAAAATAACCGCTTGACCAAGGAGAACGATCATTCTACTGTTAGCCACATGAACGAAATCACTAGCAACGACACACGCGACATCATTCTGGATGTCACCGAAAAGTTGATCTACAAAAGTGGCATCGCTGCCACGGGCATGGATCTTCTGGTGAAAACCGCCGGCGTCTCCAGAAAAAGTATTTACCGCTACTTCGCCAACAAGGAGGAACTCACCGTCGCGGCCTTGCAACGCCGCGATGTGCGCTGGATGCATTGGTACCGAAGCGAAGTCGGCAAGGCCGAGAGCCCGGCCAACCGGCTGCTCAACCTGTTTACCGTGCTCAAGACCTGGTTCGCCTCCGAAGGCTTTCGCGGCTGCGCATTCATTAACACCAGCGGCGAAACCGGCGATGCGCAAGACCCGGTTCGCCTGGTCGCCAAAGACCACAAACAGAAACTGCTCGACTACGTGTGCGAGCTCTGTACCGAACATGGCGCAAAAGACCCGGAGACGCTGGCCAAACAGCTGCTGATCCTGATCGACGGTGCCATTACCGTTGCGCTTGTGATGGGTGATCACAGTGCCGCCGATAATGCGCAATGCATGGCGCGAAAGTTATTGGACCTGTAACACTTTTAATAAGCCCGACAACTTGCATGAACGTTAATTTGATAGGGAGACTTAATATGTCTACTGCCGAAGTTCGTCCGCCATTGCCGCCGTTTACCCGTGAATCGGCCATCGAAAAAGTTCGCCTGGCCGAAGACGGCTGGAACTCCCGCGACCCGGAACGGGTGTCTCTTGCCTACACCCTGGACACCCAGTGGCGTAACCGCGCCGAGTTCGCTCACAACCGCGAAGAAGCCAAAGGTTTTCTGACCCGTAAATGGGCCAAGGAATTGGACTATCGGCTGATCAAGGAACTCTGGGCCCATGGCGACAACCGTATCGCCGTGCGTTATGCCTACGAATGGCATGACGATTCGGGTAACTGGTTCCGCTCCTACGGTAACGAAAACTGGGAGTTCGACGAGAACGGCTTGATGTTCAACCGTTACGCCTGCATCAACGACATGCCGATCAAGGAAAGCGACCGCAAGTTCCACTGGCCGCTGGGCCGCCGGCCGGATGATCACCCGGGCTTGTCTGATCTGGGCCTGTAGGTTCACACCGTTCAAATGTGGGAGCGGGCTTGCTCGCGAAAGCGGTGTGTCAGTCGACATCAATGTTGAATGTCAGTCCGCCTTTGCGAGCAAGCCCGCTCCTACGGTTTTTCGTCGCTTGGGATAATTGCGAGGCTTGCC
>NZ_AKJE01000052.1 GCF_000282495.1 Pseudomonas sp. GM79 | reverse complement strand
AACCACTGGCTCTGGGTGGAATTCTCGTGGCTTTTTTGTAATCCAACGCCAGCTTTAGCGCTTTATGGCACGGTCTTTAGTAGCACGTTGCCGACTATTCTTGGCACTTTGAGTACCCACGCCGCTCTTCGCTTACGGGGCTTCGACAGATTGTTTATCAGTTTTACTTGTTAGGCCGACGGAGCCTTTCACAGTCATGCGGCATATTTTGAAAGCACTGCACGATACCCACCGGATCGACCCGGCGGATACTTTTCGGTTTTGGAAAGGGCTGTTACAGCCCGATTTCCATAAAGCGGCGAGTAAATATCTTGGCGTCTATGGGTTGGTCCAGTACCTGCTCGAAGCGAACTTGTGTGCTGTGCCCTGTCTCCAGGTTTTTCATCGAAAACAGGTTAGGGCGCCATTCGGTGGTGCCCGCCGTCGCAGGAAACTCACGGATGTCAGAGCTGGTTCGTATTTTGAATAGCTGCCCGCTTTTATTGAAATATTGCTCCTGGATTGCGGTGTAGTACTGCTGTTCGACCCAGATAATCCTTTTGCCGTATAAACCCTGCTCCATTTGTTTTTTAGTCGTCGGCGTCGCTTCAACGACCCAGCATTTACGCTCGACGCCACTGTTGTCCTTGATCGTTTCTTCACGCAGGATTTTGTAGCTGTGGTGTTTGACACCGACCACGCCATCGGTAATCGACATGTCCTCGTAAGTGAAGTCCGTGCCGACAAAGCTTTGGGTCTGATCCGCCCCGGCGATCCGCCGAACTTTGCGCAGCGCCGGCAGATAGATCCAGCGATCCGGGTCTTCTTCAGCGTTGGATTTTTCCAGTGCCAGTACGCGCGTGCCTTTCACATCTTTCGGTTCCACGAACTCCAGATAGGATTTGCGCGCCGCTTTATCACCATCGTCAATTCGCAGTTTTAATGTTCGCTCGCGCACATTGCCCTGCGCATCCGTCATCGTAATAAAGACATCGCTGGTCTCCGAGAGGCTTTTACGGGAGTCTTCGTTGAGCAGCATAATCTGCTCGCCGGTGTAGCTCTGGGCGTAGGCAGAAGGGATTACCGCACTGAAAATGAGCGCTATGAGGTTAAGCTTTTTCATTGAAATACAATTCCATTTGGCGAAGTTAAAGGGTTTGGAAAAGCGCCTGGCGAGGCGCTTTCTGAGGGATTTCATTTGACTCGATCGGATGGTTGCCACGTACCTGGCCGTTAACGGCATTAATCAAGGCGGCGGCGACGCAGGTTGCCGATACGGGGCGGTATTTTTTTAACGCGCCAACGAACGCCCAGCCCAGGAAGCGGGAGGCGTGGCGACTGAGGCGTTGAAAAGGGCGGCGGTCATCCTTGCTTCCGTAAATCATGGAAGGGCGGATGAAACAAACGGTTTCAAAGCCCAACCCGGACAGTTCGGTTTCCGCTTGAGCCTTTACCTGAAAGTAGTCATTGGACGAGTTCAGGTTCGCCCCCAGGCTGGAGACATAGCCGATGCGGCTCGCGCCGTGCAGTTGGGCATGCCGGGCAAGTAATACCGGGTACTGGCAATCCACCTTGAGAAAAAGCGCCTTGTCACGGCTCGATTGTCCAAGTGCGAAATAAATGTCGTCGCATTTACCCCAATCGCCAGACCGTTGAATATCGTCAAAATCAATGACCGCTTCACGATACTGTTCATGGCGCAATGATGTGGCGGTACGGACAATCCCCAATACGCTGGAATAACGAGCGTCCTGACATATCAGGGCAACACATTCGCTGCCCACTTGTCCGCTCGCACCCACGACCCATGCGGTTCGTTTCATTGTCTTAAGCGTCCTGTCCGGGTGAAAGAATGGGCGACAGCCTGTCGGTCCCTTCCACAACACGAGCCAATAGTTCGATGATGTTTGGTTCCTGTTCCAGGATGAAGAAATGCCCGCCCTGGCAGGTGTGCAGCGCAAAATCCTGATTCGTGTGTTCCGACCACCGCTGCATCTGCGCAGGTGTCGCGAGGGCATCCTTGTCGCCCGCAAGCGCCACCAGCCGGGAGTTGACGCGGGTGAAGGCGTGCCTTTGTGCATCAACGTTCAGGCGCAGGTCGTCCCGGATAATCGGTAAATACATCTCCATCGCTTCACTGTCGGCCGCCAGTTGGGGAGGCAAGCAACCCAGGGAGATCAGGAAGTCGATCAGTTCCCGGTTCGACGATTCCGGATCAATGTCGGTGAGACGGGTTTCGTCCGGCACCGTGCGCGCGGAGATCACGACCGTTTTTGCGCAACGGTCATGGCGTTGCTCCAGCGCCTGAGCCACCGCGAACCCCAATGCACCGCCCAGGCTATGACCGAAGATCGAAAACTCACCTTTTATGTGGTTGTTGATCTCGTCTGCCAGTTGAGCCGTCAACGTCGAAAAGTCAGTAACACGCGCTTCCCGATGACGCCCTTCGCGACCAGGCAACTGGACTGCCAACAATTGAGTGGGTGAGTCGAGCAGCTTCGCCCAACGACGATAGAAGCTAGGGCCGCACCCGGCGGGTCCAAAACACAAGAGCACGGGGGCGCCCTGGCGATGCTCGGTGAAAGGTACGAATGTCCGGCTCATTGAAACAGTCCTTGAAATAAGTGACGCTGCAGGCATCGCGCAGTGACTAATGGGCGATCGGTTCCAGCGTCCCGGTCGCTTGTTCTACGGGGACGAAAGTGACGGCGACTCGCAGCGTTGCCGGTATCAGAATGAGTGTAAAAATCGCGCAGGCGACCATCGATGCGGCGGTCAGCAAACCCAGATTCACAATGGCCGCGTAGTTCGAAAGGCAGAGAATGGCAAAGCCGCACGCCAATGAAAGCGAGTTGATGATGATCGGCCGGGCAACCGAGTTGACCGTTTTGCCCAACACTTCGTTATGGTTCGTGCCCGGTACTTTCGAGTAGGTCTTGTAAACGCTCAGGAAGTGGATGGTGTAATCGACCCCCACGCCAAAGCAGATGCCACAGATCATGGCGGTGCCGATATCCAACGAGATATCCAGGACCTGCATGAGTGCGCCGATAAAGGCCAGCGTAAAGATGAGCGGCACCATGCTGACCATGCCGAATTTCAGCGAGCGGAATATCGCGATCATCATCGAGGCAATCAGGATGAAAGAGAAAACGAAGCTATAAACCTGGCTTTTAACGATCTCCGGAATGTTGCTTGCTTGCAGCTCCCCCGTACCGAATACCTCGACGGTCACGCCTTCAGGCACCACCGTGGCGGCATAACTGCGTATGTCATCAATGATGGCTTCCCACGTTGTCCCTCGGTCGGTGTAAGCCATGCCGATAATGCGGGCACTGCTGTAGGTGTAGTCGACCACATCTTTTATCTCGCTGCCGTTGCCAAACTCATAAAGCAGGAAGTATTGAGAGATCAGCTCTTGCGAGGCATCGGCCGGTAGACGGAAGTTTGAATCGTCGGACATCAGCTCATTGATGCGATTCAAGTAGTCAACAGGCGAAATGGTGTAGCCAATTTGCTCATGACGCTTGAGCCGTTGCTCGATCAGGCGCAGCGCATTGATAAAGTCGGGTTGTTTGACCCGGTCCTGGGTGTCTGACTTGAGCCAGATGGAGACCGGTACGGTTCCGCCGAAGTATTTGTTAAGCACGTCGTTGTCTTGTCGCACAGCGGTGGACTTTGAAAATGACGATATGTTTTCGTTGTCGACCCTGACCTGAAGACTCAGGTACGTGGCCCCCACCAAAATAAGCAGGCTCACGCTCAGCAACCGCCAGGGATTGTTGCGTGACAGACGATTCGCCGCGTGACTGAAGCGGTCGACGAACAGCATGAATCCATTGTCGTTGCTTTGCTGGATTTGCTGTTTTGGCAACTTCAGGTAAGGGAGAAGGGCGGGCAGCAAGGTAATGGTAATCACAAAGGCGAATGCAACACCGATGGCGACGAAAATGCCGAACTCGCGGATGAACGTCAGGTTGGTGAACGCCATCGCAATAAAGCCGACAAATGTGGTGAACGACCAGATGAGCATTGGGCCAAGCAGGTAATGCGCCGTGTTTCTTATGGCCGTCTCGGCATCGCTTTCGACCACGCGTTCGTAATAGGCGCTGATGAAGTGGATGGAATCGGCGACCGCGATTGAGATGATGAAAACCGGAATCATGTTGGTGATGATGTTCAGTTTGAACCCAGTCAGGCTCACCAGGCCCATGGTCCAGATCAACGACAGGATGGCGATCAGCAACGGAATCCATACGCCCTGCCAGCGGCGGAAACTGATGTACAGCAACAATGAAATAACCAGCACGACGAAGGGCAGGAACTTGTTGTTGTCCTTCTCGACGATGTCGGTGATGGCCGCGTAGTAGGTGGCCGTGCCGCCAATGTGGAATGAGTCTTCGGAAGGGATTTCATTGACCTGTCTTAACACCTCGGTGTAAGCGCGCTGCAGGTTCCGGGAGTCTTCCTCATCCACGGCCAGCTCGATCTGAATCATCGAGGCCTTGCCTTGGGGGGAGATCAAGGAGTTGCTGAACATCTCGTTGCCAAAGACTTCCTCCGACAGGTTGTTCAGCGCCTGGGTGTCTGACGGTACGTCGGTCATCAGGTCGTGAACGTCGAGTGCGTCGCCATCGAGTTCGATGTTTTCCACATCGGCCAGGCTTCTGACTTTAACGACAGGCGCTGCACGTACGGTGAGGTCCGCGACGTAGTCTTTAACGTTCTGCGGGCAATCAGCGAGCGTTGCCAGGTAAGACGACAAGGCCTTCAGCGTGTTTTTGTCGAGTGCGTCGATACCTCCGGCCAGTATTTGCTCAACCATGCCCTTGCTTTGGGCATCGAGCGCCGCCGACTGGAGTCGCTCGTTATCGTCTTCGTCAATCAGCGTCAGTTTGGCGAACTGTTGTGTCAGCGTTTTGATCGATGCCAGCGACGCGGGATTGAAGATGGAATCTTCCTGGGTAACGACGCCGACCAGAATTTGCTCGCCGGAGCCGCTGAAATGCTGGCGCGCTTCGGCCATCAGCACACGACCCTTGAAGTCCTTGCCGAGCAGAAACAGTGACGGGTTGACTTGCAGCGATAACAACTGCAAGCAGAAAAATATCGTTGTCAGGGCCAGGACCCCAAGGGTGGCCTTCTTGTGCCTCAATATGAAACTGGCGTAGCGCTGAGAAAAGGACGTCACTGAACTGTTCCTTGTTTTTGATAAAAATTTTTCAGGTGAATAGGGCGCGGATCAGCCGGTGACCGGCAATGCCGTCGGCACGCTGTATAAGCGTTTCGCTGCGGTGAACGCCGGGTAGAAACGCTCGAAGTAACTGTTCAGTTGTGCACCTTGCTCAAGGTCACACCGTAGCGCCAGATACCCGTCCGGCCTGACCAGGAACAGACCTCCGTTCTTGACACCCAGTTGCTCGCGCAATACATCCGTCATGTCATATCGAGCCTCGAAACCAGCGCTGATCGTTGAGTCTGTCGAGGCAGGGATGCGTATCAGGTAGGCCCGCAAGAAGTTGGCCGGCCAACGAGCAGCGCTCAGGGCGTGGGCGATTTGTTGACAGTGAGCTTCGCTGTCCGGTGTGTTGTCCTCGAAGACAAACAACGAATAGTGGATGCCTTTGAGCAGTTCGAAGAGACGCCGGGCATCACCGTTTTGTTCGAGCACCGTGCCGTCGGGCATCCGCTGGCCGGTGAGCGGCCCCTGTTCGACTGTTTGCCGGGCCTGGGGCGCGAGTAACGTTGTCGCGTAATCGATTTGAAAACCCGTGACCTGTTTCATGATCCTGTTCTGGAAGCGACGGGTCGTCGCGAGCGTCGGCACCAGGGCATCGCGCAACAAACGCAGCAACGGATGTTTCATGTTCAGCATGTGCATTTGTTGTTGGGTGTTTTTCAGCACGGTTTGCGCCACGGGCCTTCTTTCTGCCTGATAGCTGTCAAGCAGCGTCTGGCTGGCGTCGTGATTGAGCACATGGGCGATTTTCCAGGACAGGTTATAGGCGTCCTGCAATCCGGTGTTGAGCCCCTGGCCACCAATGGGGCTGTGGACATGACAGGCGTCCCCGGCCAGAAAAAACCGGCCAACCCGATACTGCTCCGCCAGGCGATGTTGAAAAGTCGTGACCGACAGCCACACCGGATCACTGAGAGTGATGTCTTCGAAGCCTCGCTCATGCAGCCGGGCGTTGACCCGCTCGATGTTCAGGTCCGCGGTCGTCAACGTGCTGTCTTCGCAATCGATGACGACTCTGTGTTTGCCGCCAGGGAGCGGGAACAACATCATGTAACCATCACCTGAAGTGAACACATGACCGCTGCTGTTCTCGCCTTTCCACGACAACGTGCCGTCGGCAATGATGTAGGGCCGCTTGTAGGGTGCGCCGTCGAAGGCAATCCCCGATGCTTTGCGCACGTGACTAAACCCGCCATCGCAGCCAGCCACCAAGGTGCATTCCAGAGATTGCCGGTTGCCGCGCTCGTCATTAAGGGTCGCGTGGGCCGCGTGTTCGTTCTGGATGAGGCTGTGCAATTCGATCCCGCGTTCGATGCGGCCGCCTGACTCCAGATAGCGGGTTTCCAGTATTTCTTCGACGCAGTTTTGTGGAATGCTGGCCGTGAACGGGTAGGGCACATCCAGTTGCCCGAGGTTGTAGGTGATCAGCCGCTTGCGATTGCTGTAGATGTTCATTTGCTCGACCCGAACAGCTCGGGCGAGCAGTTGCTCCAGCAAACCCAAGTCCTCAAGCACTTCCATTGAGCGAGAATGAATGGCGAATGCCTTGGAAAAGGTCTGGCGTTGCGGGCGCTTGTCGATCAGCCTGTGGGGGATGCCGAAGCGTTGCAGTTGTAGACCCAGCAGCAATCCGACCGGGCCGGCACCGACAATAAGAACGGGGGTAGTGCCTTTCGCTTGGTGGCTCATTTCAGACCTCCCTGGTCACTGAGTGCAGTGTTCAAAAGACCGGTAGTAGGGGTACTCGGCGATATCCAGCAGATTGCGGTCGCCCTCGCTATCGCCATAGGCGTGAATCACGTAGTCGCGCGGGTTTCCGATGATTTGCTGGACCCGGATGACTTTCTCTTCCGCCTGACAGTGCGGCCCATCCAGTTCGCCGGTCAGCCGACCATTGCGTTCCTTGAAGCGCGAACCGCTGACGGCGTCGAAACCCGCGGCTTTGCCCCAGGGTTCCAGGTAGACATCGGCCGAGTTGCTGATCAGCAGGCAACGGTGCCCTTGAGCTTGGTGCCACTTGAGCCGTGCAAGAGCTTCGGGCTTCAGCCAGTCGGGAATGTCCTGCTGGGCGAACAGCACGCCCAGGGTGCGGTATTTTTCGACACTGATACCGGTCATGCAGCGACGGATCATGACTTCACGAGCAGCCATCAATGGAATGACCTTTAGCGCCAACAGGATCGCCGTGGGAATCAGGCTGATGGCGACGAGGGTGAAACGCGGACGGCCGATCAGCCGTCGCAAAAAGCGCCAGAAGGTATGGCGGTCGGTGAGCGTGCGGTCAAAGTCAAAGACGGCGATGACCGGTTTATCGTTAGGTTGAGTAGGCACAGGTGATCCTTGCTGTCATGGATTGACGCGTTAAATGGTGGCTTCCAGGGAACGGGCCGTTTGATAGTCCGCGGGCTGGAGAATGAGCCCGCGACCTTCAACGGTGCCCAGGGCCCTGCCGTTCTGCACGATGTGGCAGCGGCTGTGGCTGCGATGCAGGTGGCCATCCTTGAACATCAGGTCGATGTATTCGGCGATCAGAAACACTGGGCTGTCGTGCTCGGCAAAGGAGTCGAACTGAATGTGCATGTCGTCCAGGACGAACGGGAAGTCGTGAGGCACGCCCTGGAACAAGTGTGTGCAGGCAATCCCGAATTGACGCACGGCTTCAATCAGGTACAAGCCGGGAATATGGTCCTGTGCGTGCTCATAGAAGAACGGGTGGGTCTGGTCGTGAAACAGTTCTGCGGCGTACCAGCCCGTGTCTTCAATGGCGGCGATAGCGCCCAGCAACACATTGCGTTCGCTGGACTTGTGGACATGCCTTTTGTTCATTCGACCAACGTTGTCCACGTTCCCGGAGGCGTTCCACTGCGTCAGCCAGGCCATGGCGAAATCCCGGCCGCTCAGGGCGTCTGGCGTTGCCAGGCTCGGCTGGGTTTTGCCGACGGCGGTGTGGACGAAGTCCAGCAGTTCGCCAAGCTGGCCGGTATGAAGCAGGTCGAGCGGGATCTTGCCGAGGGTGGGGTAGGCCTTCTCGACGCGGGTACGCAGTTCCGCCAGCATCAATGAGTCGAAACCCACGTCGTCGATCAACAAGCTTTCGTCAGAGAGGCTGTAGTCTTCCAGCTTGGCCAGTTGTCGAATCAGGTACTTCACGTACTCCCGAGCGCTCATGCTGGAAGGGTCGGCAAGCACCAGGTTCGCCACAGGTTGGACGTTGGCGTTGGACTGCTCGTCATTCAACGCGTTCAGCCGTTCGAGCCAATAACGACGGCCCTGGAAGGCATAGGTGGGCAGTGGCATTTTTTTGCGTTGCGGGCGGTTGTCCCACGCCGCGGCAATGAGCGGCGTTCCAGCTTCATACAAGGTGACAAGGGTCGCGCCGATATCGGCCCAGACATCGGCCCCGGACTTCGCGGGTATCTGCACCGATGTGATATTGACGTGACGTGTCAGGTATCCGTCGATGAAGCTGGCGTCCCCCATGGCAATGATGACGTTGACGGCATCCGCCTGTAGCGCCTGGTCTAGCCCCTCCGGATCCATATTCAGCTGCAGCGGTTGATGGCGATCGGACTTGTTCCGGTAGAGGTAGGCGAGGGCTTTGTCCTGAGCGCCCAGGCCGGCAATCGCCAGGATCGTCTGCTCCAGCGAGAGCGCGCCGACTAGGGCGGCGGCCACCGGGTGCGCAGGACCGTACGCGATAATCCAGCGGGGCAAGACGCCCAGTGCGCGCCACATCATGGCGAACCCATAGAGCAGCGCGCCGTCGATCAGGTCCTGGTCCTGTTCATTCGCTGCCGCGTTCCACAAGGCTGCGGAAACGTCGCGGCCAAGGGTTTGTGTGGCAGTGTCCAGGTACTCGGTCGATGCTTTTTGAAACAGCAGGCTGGCTTCCAGTAGCGGGCGCAACCGGGCTCTGCTCTGGGGATCGAGCTTGCCCATGACGAAACCGATTTGCGGGCCTCGAGGGTCATGCCGGGTCACGAGACGTTCAGCGGTCAGCGATTGATGCAGCGCTTGAATCAGGTCACGGCGGCTTTTGCCACTGACGGCGATTCGTTGCTCGAACTGACGGCGGCCAGTGTTCTGCGAGAAGCAAATATCGGCCAATGCCTGCTCGTCGCTGCTTTCGAGAAAATCAATCAGCCTGGGGATGTACGCTTTAAGCGCCGACTGTTCGCGGGCACTGATGAACAACAGTTGCTGCGGGTGTTCAACGCCGGGCTCACGGTGAGTCGCAGGGGTGTAGGACTCCAGGATGATGTGGGCGTTGGTGCCACTGAAACCGAACGAGCTGACCGCCGCCAGACGCGACGCTGGTACGCCGGCTGCTGGCGCCGGCGTGCTGAAGGCCGGCCAGGCTCTTGGGTCCGTGCATATTTCGATGTTCTCGACGTTGAGATCGACAAACGGATTGGGGGTGTCGAAGTGCAACTGAGCAGGGATCTTGCCGTGCTGCAGCGCTTTGGCGACCTTGATGATGCCGGCAACACCCGCCGCGGATTCACAATGGCCGATGTTGGTTTTGACGGAGCCCACCAGCAACGGCGCGGCACGGCCTGTTGCCCGTCCGTAGACCGCGCCCAGCGTTTGCAGCTCAATCGGGTCACCGAGCTTGGTCCCGGTACCGTGGGCTTCGACATAACTGACGTCTTTGGCGTTGACGCGGGCATTGTCCAGGGCGCTGCGAATGACCCTGACCTGCGAAGGGCCGTTCGGCGCCATGATGCCTTGGCTCAGACCATCCTGGTTGACCGCCGAGCCGCGGATCAGCGCATAAATATGGTCACCGTCGGCCACCGCCCGGGACAGGCGTTTAAGCACCAGCACACCACAGCCTTCGGCGCGGACGTAGCCATTGGCCGATGCATCGAAGGCCTTACACAGCCCCTCGGGCGAATGCATCATGGCCTGGGATTGGGCGATCGAGGTGGTCGGTGCGAGCATGACGTTGCAACCGCCGGCCAGGGCAAAGTCGCACTCGTTCTGGCGCAGGCTCTGGCAGGCCAGGTGCACGGTGACCAGCGACGACGAACAGGCCGTATTGAGCGTGACGCAAGGGCCCTTGAAATCGAAGGTATACGACACTCTTCCCGAATGGACGCTTTCATGATTACCGGCGTTCATGTGCGCCGCGATTTCATCCAGGTTCAGGTGGCGGACCAGCAGGTCGGAATGGTCCTTGTTCATTATTCCGGTAAAAACGCCGGCATTTGAACCGCGCACTTTATCCGGGGCCATGCTGGCGTTTTCCAGCGCCTGCCATGTCACCTCCAACAGCAGTCGTTGCTGCGGGTCCATGCATTCGGCTTCGCGGGGTGTAATGCCGAACAGCTCGGCGTCGAAGCGCAGGACGTCATCGAGCAGGCCGGCATTGGGCGAATAGGTTTTCCCGGGCACCGGGCTTTGCGGGTCGAAATAGCGCGCCTGGTTCCAGCGCTGGTCTGTCAGTGGCGAGACACTGTTCACGCCCGCGCACAGGTTGCTCCAGAACTGCTCGACACCGTCGTCGGCGCCAGGGTATCGGCACCCGATCCCAACAATGGCAATGGGCTCGTGCTGGCGGTTCTCAAGTTCTTTGATGTCACTGTTGAGCCGCTGGATTTTTCTTAGCGCGTTTTCCATGAGCGCGCGGCTATCGTTTTGTTGCGTCATGCTTGCATTCCCTTTCGCGTGCGGTTGTGTCGGCTCAAAGTGCTTCATCCGCCAGGAGGGCAGAGAGTTCGTCGTCGCTCAAATTGCTGAAGTTGTCGGGTGCTTCGGCGGGTGCCGAGGGGGGCGACAGGTGTGCGAAGTCTTCTGCGTTTGCCGCAGTCGACGGATACAGTTGATCGATAATGAAGGTGCTCATAGCGCGAACGGTCGGGTAGTCGAACAGCAGCGTGGCGGGTAACTTGCGGCCGACGATGCTGGCCAGTTTGTTGCGCAACTCCAGCGCCATCAGCGAGTCCAGGCCTTCAGATTGCAGCGGCTCGCTGACGTCCAGCAACTGGCGTTCGTTGAGTGCCATGATGTCTCTGGCCACCCTGAGCACGAACTGCTCGATGTAGGTCTGGCGCTCCATCGGGGCGAGTTGATCGCAGTCACTGCGCAACGTGCCCAGGTCCGTCAGGTATTCGGCGCTCGCGGCGGTTTTTCTGATGAGATTGGACAGTAACGAGCGTTGCGCACGCTCGCTGACCGAACCGTGAATCCGGGTCCAGTCGATATTGATCACGGTAGGGTTAGGTTGCTCGGTGCGGGCCAGGCTCAATAACAGCTCAAGGGCCGTTTGAGGCGGCAGCAAATCCACTCCCGGTGCGCGTTGGAAGTTCGCCGCGCGTCCGGTGGTGTTGGCCATGCCTTGTCCGTCCCAAGGGCCCCAGTTGACGCTCAGCCCGGATAAGCCCATGGCGCGCCGGGAAACGGCCAGTTCATCAAGGAAAGCGTTGGCGGCGGCATAGTTGCCCTGACCCGGTGAACCGAACACGGTCGCCGCCGAGGAGAACAGCACAAACCAGCTCAGTTGGCGCTCCCGGGTGGCTTGGTGCAGCCACCAGGCGCCATTGGCTTTCGCCGCGAGCGGGGCCTGGAAGTCTTGCCAGGACTGGGAACCGAGCAAGCCGTCCCGCAAGATCCCCGCGCAATGAAAAACGCCATCGAGCGTTGGCTGCGTGAGGTCGATTTCATTGAGCAGGTCAGTCAGCTGCGCACGTACCGTGATATCGCAGGGCTTGATCAGTACTGATGCGCCCACGGCGTTCCAGCGTGCAAGGTAGGGGTCGAGCTTTTCCGTATTGACGGTTCGGGCTACGAGTACCAGGTGTCGAGCGCCTCGTTCTATAAGCAAATCCGCCAGACTCAGCCCGATCGCGCCCAACCCGCCGGTGATCAGGTAGCTCCGGTCCTGACGAAACACTGGGGGCGTCTTGTCGACCGGATCGCAGTCCATCGGCGCCAACCGGGCGATCTGGCGTGAACCGTTGACGTAGCGGATGTCGCCTTCATCGTCATCCAATTCGAGCTCGGCAAACAGGGTGTCGACGCAGGCTGACGGATCATTCGCGGCAACGGCGACTTGCTTGATGCGCGACTGGGGATGTTCTTCACCCATGACTTTGGCCAGTCCGCGCAGCATTGCCCAGACAGGAGCCTCATTCCTTGATGCGTAATCGTCCGGCATGGCAAAGGTCCAGTCCGGTTCGACGCCTTTGACGAGGCAGTACTGTTGAAGGGCGAGCACCGGCAGTAAAAGATCGCGTTGCTGCGTCTCCAGATCGTGATCGTCAGCCGCCGGCGTATCGAGGCCCTGGAGGTCGATCACCTGCTGAATCGAGTGTTCCTCGGTCAATGGATCGATCAGCGCAGCGAGGCCGTCCGGCAAATGCGCGATGTCGTAGCGAGCATACGAAGCGAGGTCGCTGTCGAGATCAGTGCCCAGGCACAGGCAACGAATGCCAATGCTGTGCAAACGTTGTTGCAGGCGTGCGGCATGGCCACTTCTGTCAGCCAGGATGACCCAGAGTTGGTCGGCGTCAAGGGCCGTCAAGCGCCGATGGTCGGTGGGTGTAGAGCAGGGTATCCAGTCGATCTGATAGGTCAGCGCCTGTTTGCGCTTGAGCGAGTCGATCAGCACGGATTTGGGCGCACGCTTGCTGCGCAACGCTTCGACCGTCACCACGCGCTCGCCGTGTTCGTCGTAGACCGAGATCCGATGGCTGTACGCTTCAAGTTCGGCAGCGCTGGCGTCGATCGGTGCCGGAGACAAGCATTCGACATGACACCACAGTGGGCCCTTGACCTGTTTGAGTACGCGCATTGCGTCGACGGCAAACGGGATGTAAATCGTGTCGCGTCCGGACAGGCTGAATTGCGCTTCGTAGGAAGCCGCCGCAGTGGTCTGGAAGAACGCGTCCATCAAACCGGGTGCGACGATGTAATCGCTTTCACCGGTCTCGGGCTTACGCAAGCGCGAAAGCGCTTCTCCCGGGCGCCGCCACACGTGCTCTACCCAACGGAAGCCGCCATTGAGCTCATAACCGGCCTGGGACATTTCGCGATAGAACGTCGGGCCGTCCAACTGCTGGTGCAGTGCCTGGCTCAGGTGTTGCGGGTCTATCGTTTGCTCGCCGACGGGTTGCTGGTTCGTCTGCGGGTTCAGGGTGCAGGCGAAGTTCTGCTGCCATGGGCCTTTATCACCTTCCGTCCGGCTGTACCCGGCGACGGCCACACACGCGTCCTGCTGTTGCGAGACGATGTACTGGAAGTGCTTGGTTTCGTCCGGTTCGAACACCATCGCACCGGGGAAGGTGATGTCGCTCAGCTCGTAGCCGAGCGCGATGTTCAGGTTCTCGGCAATCAGGGCCGTCATGGCCAGGTGGGTGGCACCGGCGATGACAATGGTCCCGTAGAGTTGGTGATCGGTAATCGGGAACGGCATGTCGGCGCCGAAGCGGGTTTGGTAGATCACATCGCCGGTGGCGCTGATGGTTTTCTCTCCCAGCTTCGGCAGCTCGGCGCGCTGCGCCACGGAGTGGGGCTGACGGGAAGGGAATAGCTGTGGGCCGTTCTGTAGTGGCCAGAAGTGACGCCGTTGAAAGGCGTAGGTCGGCAGAGTGACCCGTTGATAGGTGCGGGTGGGCACAAACAACGCTGACCAGACAGGTGTTATTTGGCGGCTGTAAAGCTCACCGAGGGACGTGAGCATTTGCGATTGATCGTCGGTTTTCGCCTTGAGGGAAGACAGCCAGCAGATTGGCGCATCCGACACACAGCGCCTGGCCATGCCGATCAATTGCGTGGCCGGCCCGATTTCCAGCCCGACCTGCGGCGCCAGCGCTGCCAGCGTGGTCAGCGCCGCATCGAACAGCACGGGGGCTTGCACGTGTTGAACCCAATAATCTGCGCAGGCGCATTCGTCGCCTAGGACCGTCCCGGTGACCGTCGACACAAAGGTCATGGACGCAGGCTTGAAGCGGATGCCTTGCGCCACACTGCGAAATGCCTCCAGCATCGGTGCCATCAAGGGCGAATGGAAACCGTGAGAGACCCGCAGTGACTGTGC
Organism: Pseudomonas sp. GM79; assembly: GCF_000282495.1. Classification (GTDB taxonomy): domain Bacteria; phylum Pseudomonadota; class Gammaproteobacteria; order Pseudomonadales; family Pseudomonadaceae; genus Aquipseudomonas. The sequence goes on along the minus strand of NZ_AKJE01000052.1, from coordinate 28,651 downwards.
GTCAATCCCGCGTTCGGCGCACAACTCGATCAACTGCGCCATCGCTTCAGAGCAGCCCGAAACCACGGTGTTGGTCGGGCCGTTATGGGCTGCGATCGACAGTTTGTGCGTGACATCGCCAAGAGTGTCCAGCAGTGCCTGAGTGCCGGGGCAATCGGCATAGACCACCAGCATCGAGCCTTTTTCACAGTGCTCGACCATCAACCGTGCGCGGGCACAGATGAGCCTGGTTGCTTCCTCGAGGGTCATTACGCCGCACAGACAGGCGGCGGCGTATTCACCAACGCTGTGCCCCAGGACGTAGTCAGGCATGACACCCCAGGCCATCCACTGTTTGCCCAAGGCATATTGCAGGGCGAAAAGCGCCGGTTGCGTGTAGTACGTGTCGTTCAACTGTTCGGCACTGTTGGCCCACAGCACATCCAGGATCGAACCCGCCAGATAAGGACGCATAAGCTGCTCACACTGATCCAGAACCTGTTTGAACACCGGGGCCTGCAGATAGAGCGCGCGTCCCATGCCCAGGTACTGACTGCCCTGGCCTGTGAACAGAAAGGCGACGGTGGCCGGGCTGTTACTGTTGGGCCGCGGTGTGTCGTCCGCTGGCAGCTGCAACTGCTGGCACAGCTGCTGCGCTGTGGTGGCGACGAACGCCTGACGGACCTCGAAATGCGAGCGAGTGGTACTGGCGCTATGGCACAGGCTGGCCAGATCGGGCTCATTACTCTGAAGCTGTTCGATGTACTTGTGCTTCAGTTCAGTCAACGAAGCCATGTTTCGCGCAGACAGCGGGAGCAGATAAGCCCCGCCTGCGTCGTCGGGGACGGCATGGGTGGGTGAGTCGGGGCCTGCGGCCAGCAACAAGTGAGCGTTGGTCCCGCTGAAACCGAACGAACTGACGGCGCCGATGGGCTTGCCATCCGTCGACGGCCACGGACGCAGTTGATCGGCGACAATGACGCTGGGGGTTTCACCCAGGACATTTGAGCTGAAGTGCCGATTGAGGTTTTTCAGGTGCAGGTTGCGGGTGATGGTGCGGTGTTGCAGCATCAACGACAGCTTGATCAGGCTGGCGACGCCGGCCGCGGCCTCGGTGTGACCGATGTTGGTTTTGACCGACCCTACGTAGAGGGGGGGGTGGGTGCCACGTTCGCCGTAGACCGCCTCGATGGAGCGCATTTCTATCGGGTCGCCCAGCGGTGTGCCGGTGCCATGCGCCTCAAGGTATTGCACACGATGGGGTTCGACCCCGGCGCGAGTGAGCGCCGCACGCATGACGCGCTCCTGGGCCGGGCCGTTTGGCGCGGTCAAGCCTTGGCTGCGTCCATCCTGATTGATGCTACTGCCCTTGATCACCCCCAGTACGTTGTCGCCATCACGCAAGGCATCGTTCAGCGGTTTGAGCAGAACCAGACCACAGCCTTCGGAGCGCACATAACCGTCCGCACTTTGGTCGAATGTCTTGCAACGACCATCAGGCGACAACATATGCGCCTTGGACAGGGCCACGTTCGTGTGCGGCGACAGGGTCAGGTTCACGCCCCCGGCCAACGCCACCGAACACTCGCCACTGCGCAGGCTCTGACAGGCCAGTGCCACACTGACCAAGCTTGACGAACAGGCAGTATCAATGGCGATGGCCGGGCCTTCCCAGCCCAGGAAATAGGCGAGGCGACCGGCATTGACACTGATCGAGTTCCCGGTAGCGAAATAGGCACTGGTCTCGGGCCCGCCCTGCGCATTGAGGACGTGGCTGTATTCATTGGGACCGCAACCGACAAAGATCCCGCCTTTCTCTACCGCCGAGGGTGTTACACCGGCGTGTTCCAGCGCCTCCCAACCGACTTCCAGCAACAGCCGTTGCTGCGGATCCATGCTGATAGCTTCTTGCGCGCTGATGTTGAAGAAGCTGTTATCAAAGCCGCTGACATCATCGAGCAAACCGCCCCAGCGGCTGTACATTTTTCCGGGCGCATCCGGGTCTGCATCAAAGTACTCATCGCTGTTCCAGCGTGCATTGCCGACTTCACCAATGGCATCGACACCCTCGACCAGCATCGCCCAAAAAGACGCGCTGTGATTCACACCACCCGGGTAGCGACAACCGATGCCGATGATCGCGATGTCCTGTTCGACGGAGGACGCGGTCGCCGGGATCGCGTCGCTCATCGCGGCGACGGAGGCGTGGTCCTTGAGCAGCGATACCAGGTAGGCGCCGAGTTGAGCAAGGCTCGGGTAGTCGAACAACAGACTGACGGGCAGGATTTCACCGGTCATTTTCGACAGCCGATTACGCAACTGCACCGCCATCAGCGAATCCAGGCCCATTTCTATCAGCGGCGAGTCGGCGCTGTAGTCACCTTTGACTTCGGTGCCCGAGACTTCGGCGATGCTGTCACGCAGCAAGCGTTCTATGGCTTTTTCCGGCGCCAGCGGGCGCATTCTTTCGACGTAGGCACGCAGGGGGGAGATGATGGTTTCTGCGTCCTGTGCCAACGCCGCCGACAACACCTGTTGGCCATAGAGCCTCATCAGCGCCGGGCTGGCGGGGTTGTGCCGCAGGGCTTCCAGAGCCTTGGGTTGCAGGTCGAGCACCACCGGAGTGGGCGAGGCACCCGAGAGCAGGCTGAAGAACGACTCAAGTCCTTCGACGGGGTCGAGAAGCGCCAGGCCCTGGGCGTGCAGCGCCGCGGAGGTGACGGCGTCTGCACTCGCCATGCCGGACCCGGCCCACGGACCCCAAGCGTAGCTGGTGGCGGTCAGACCTTGAGCGTTGCGGAAGATCGCCAACTCATCAAGGAAGCTGTTGCCCGCGCAGTAAATCCCTTGGCCGTAATTGCCGAATACCGCCGAGGCGGAAGAGAAGAGGGCGAAGAAATCCAGATTCAGCTGGGCAGTCAGTTCATGCAAGTGCCAGCCACCCAGCACTTTCGGCGAAACGACGGGTTCAGACGCCCCGGGTGCCAGGCTGTCGAGCCGGCAGTCGCTGAGCGCACCGGCGGCATGCACGACGCCGGCCAGGGGCAGCAGCGACTGGTCGCACTCGGTGATGAGGTCGCGCAGGGCATCGATGTCGTTGACATCCAGCGACAAGATCCTGATGTCACAACCGTGTTCCCGCAGACTGGTGATGAGGGTTTGTTGCCGCTCATCCAGGGTGGTACGCCGTGAGATCAACAGCAACTGACCGGCACCCTTGTGGGCCAGGGCCTGGGCGATCATCAACCCGAGTGCGCCGAGGCCACCAGTGATCAGATAGCTACGGTCGGCCTTGATTGCGATCGGCACTGACTGCCCGGCGCAAACCGCGTTCTCCAGTCGGCATTCGTAGGCATTGTCCCGTTCGAGGTGCACTTCGAACGGCACTCCGGTTGTAACAGGGGCCGCGAGCCAATCGAGCAGGCGTTGGGCGTCTTCGGCCAACGAACCGGATGACGACAAGTCGAGTTGGGCAAATTGCAGGTGGCTGTATTCCTGCGCGAGTGTCTTGGTCAGTCCGACACCACCGCTGTGAATGAGTCGTGAGGTCGGGCCCTGGTTGTAATGGGCGACGACAAAACGCGCCCCGGGCACCAGGCATTCTGCCGCGCAGATCCGGGTGCTGAGCGAGACGAAGCGCTCGATGTGCGCCATGGCGGCCCGGGCAACGTCAGCACTGGTAGGGGTCGCGACATATAGGACACCGTCAAACGAGAGGCCGGTTTCGTGCAGGCTCGCATCCAGTTCAGCGGGGAGCACTTTAGTGAAGGCGGTGTCCTGAACGGCGGCCAGAAAGTCGGCCGACTCACTGATCAGCAACCAGCGACCGATCAACGGTTGTGGGTGCCCGCGGAAACTGCCGGTGTCGTGCCATTGCCGGTAGAGACTCAGGCGCTGATTCGAGTGCAGGCGCGTCGCAGGGCGTTTCTTGCTCTTGAGCGGTGGTTTTGCTCCGCCGCCGATCCAGTAGGGTTGTTCATCGAGTACCTCGAACGGCAGCGCGAGCTTGCGTGCAACGACGTTGTTGGCGGGAATGCGCGAGAGCACACCTTGCACGTAGAGTCGGGCCAGATTGTTGCGCAGCACCCGGTTGTCTTCGTGCCCCTTGCGCAGAGAATACAGCGTTGCACGTGCATCGCCTGGCGGCAGGCTGCGGCTGGCCAAATCCACCAGGGTCGCGCTCGGTCCGATTTCCAGCAGCAAATGGTCGTGTTCGTGAAGCAACGCTTGCAGGGCGGCGTGAAACTCCACCGGCGCGGCCACCTGATTGACCCAGTAGGCGGCTTCGCACACCTCGTTTTCGACACGCCGGCCCAGGACGGTGGAGTAGAACGACACGGTGGGAGCGCTGTAGCGGATCTGCTCGGCATAACGACGAAACGCTTCGAGCATGGGCTGCATGAGCGCCGAGTGGAATGCCCGGGAGACCGACAAAGCGGTGTTACGGATGCCTTGTTGATCGAGACTGGCTTTGAGCTGCGCAACCACCGAGGCGTCACCGGAAATGACCACGTCATTGAGGGTGTTCTGGGCCGCCAGCGAAACCTGGCCGGCAAACGGCGCGAGCATCAGCTCCACAGCCTGCCGCTCGGCGTGCACCGCCAGCATGTCACCGGGCGACGTCAGTGCGGTCATCAGCTGACCTCGCTTGATGATCAGCTGCAGGCCGTCTTCAAGGGAGAAAACACCGGCGGCACAGGCTGCGGCGTACTCGCCCAGACTATGGCCGATCACCGCGGCGGGTTTGACGTCGATGCTTGCCCAGAGTCGGGTCAGCGCGTACTGAAGGCAGAAGATCGCGGGTTGGGTGTAATCGGTCTGGCTCAGTTCTGTCGTGCGACTGCCCCACAGAATGTCTTTAATACTGTGGCCGACCTCGGCGATGTAGAGCGTGTCGCACTGATCGAGGGCTGCCCGGAAGACAGTCTGGGTGGCGTAAAGACGTTCTCCCATCCCGGCGTACTGGGCTCCTTGACCCGAGAACAGCATGGCAACGGCCGGGCGGCGCAGCGGGGTGATGCCATGGTGAACATGCTCGGATAATTCTCCCGCGGCAAATTGCGCAAGTAGTTCACGTGCATGGTCTGCTGTTTCGGCTACCACCGCGAGCTGGTGTTTTCCGGACTGACGATAGGCGTTGCTGCTATTGCAGACATCAGCAAAAGGCAGCGGGCTCTCAAGCAGGAACTCGCTCCATCGGCGACTCGTTTGCTTCACGGTTTCAGCCGTGGAGGCGGCAAAGGTGAGTACGCCCGAGGCGGGATCCGCTTCGCCGGTATCGGTGTTTTCCTCGGCCGATGACAGGATCATGTGGACATTGGTGCCGCTTAACCCGAATGCACTGACACCGGCGTAATTGAGCTCGTCGGTTTGTGGCCAGGCACGACTTTGCGTGGGAACCACGAGCGTGTTATCGCCCCAATTGATATGGGGGTTGGGCTTGGAAAAGTGCAGGTGGGGCACAATTAGATTGTGCTTGAGCGAGAGCGTCAACTTGATCAGCGCGGCGATGCCGGCGGCCGATTCCAGATGGCCGATGTTGGTCTTGACCGAACCGATGACCAGTGGAATATCGGACAGGTCTCGGCGCAAGGCGCGCGACAGGGCGTTGGCTTCAATCGGGTCGCCCAGCGGGGTACCCGTGCCATGGGTTTCGACATAGTGAATACGGGCGGCGCTGACTCGGGCGTCTTTCAGCGCCCGTTCGATCACTTCTTGCTGCATGCGACCATTGGGGGCCGTCAGTCCATTGCTGGCGCCGTCATGGTTAACGGCCGAACCGCGGATGACCGCGTAGATATGGTCGCCGTCCTTGCGAGCTTGCGTCAGCGTCTTCAATACGACGACACCGCAACCCTCGCCACGCACGTAGCCGTCGGCCTCTGCATCGAAAGTGCGACACAGGCCATGATGGGACAAGGCTTGCATCCGGGATAAGCCGATGCTGTTTTCCGGCGCCAGGATCAGGTTGACCCCTCCGGCCAGGGCCATTGTCGACTCGCCGGAACGCAGGCTGTTGCAGGCCAGATGCACGGAGAGCAGCGACGAGGAGCAGGAAGTGTCCAGGGCAAGTGTCGGACCATGGAAGCCAAACAGGTAGGAGACACGACCCGCCGCGACACTAGGCGCATTCCCCAGGCACGCATAAGCATCTATGTTTTCGGGGGCTTTCTGATCGATGGCCAGGCGTGCGTAATCACTGGTGCTCATCCCGAAAAACACACCGGTCTTGCTGCCTTTCAACGCGTCCAGATTCTGGTTGGCGTTACGCAGTGCTTCCCAGCAGACCATGAGCAACAGGCGCTGTTGAGGATCCATCAGATTGGCTTCATGGGCGGGAAGCTTGAACAGTTGCGCGTCGAAATGATCGACACGGTCAATCAGCCCGGCATGCTGGCTATAGATTTTGCCGGCAATGTCGGCGTCCGGATGGTAATAGTCTTCGGCCGACCAACGTTCATCCGTGATATTGCGAACGGCGCAGTTACCCGCTTCGAGCAATTTCCAGAATGCGTCGGGCGTGTTCGCTCCGCCGGGGAACCGGCAACCGATCCCGACAATGGCGACAGGCTCGTTGATGCCAGATTGCAGATGTTGGACTTTCTGCCTGAGATTGAGGATTTCGGAGACAGAGTTTTCCAGAAGCTCCTTGATTCCCGAAGTTGTAGTGTCTGTCGATTTCATTGTTTTAATCTCAAGAAGTTAGCCGTCACCCGCAAAAGGGCGAGTAAAAAAGTGCTGCAAATTGCCAAACCGTGACCACGAGCCAACCTGCAGCGAAAGAGGCCGCACATCGATGGTCAGCGCTTATTTAAATGGAGTGGTTCTTTCAGGAGCAACGCAGCTCGATACTTAAGTCAGCGAGTGGTCAGATAGTTCTGGCCGCGTGTTATCACGTGGCCGGCGTCAAACTGTGTGGGTGTAGTAAGCTCTCAAGAAGTTCTGCCATGCCCTGTTCATCCAGATGCAAGAAAGCCGCGTTGTGCCCTGCGGGCTCCTCGGCCGACGTTGGCACATAGGCCCTGGCGGTATCGGCCACATAACCTGCCAGTGAATCAGGGGTGGGCCAATGCCAGGCGATCGTCGAATCCAATTGCACTTTTGAAACATGGGAAAGTTCAGCGGCGAGTTCAACGGCGTCGATTGAACTCAATCCCATTTCAGAGAACGGTGTGTCGATGGAAATCGATTGACTCTCATCGTAATCACGTTCGGTCAACCAACTGGAAATCCAGTTTCCAACAGTTTCACGCGTGACTGACGATAAGGCCGGGGGCGCGTAAGTCAGAGGGTCAAGTGCATGCTCGTTCATTCTGTCACTGCTCCATGTGTGAAATAGCATTGGTGGTAAGGTGAGCGTTACAGGCGCCCGGGTGATTCAGGGACTGGTGTGCTGCGCCGAAAAAGCAACGAGTTGCTTGTCGATCAGACGCTGGCGTATGACCCGCCGGCGCTTCTTGCCACTTGAAGTTTTTTCAATGCTTCCTCGTGGGCAGAAATGAACCCGACTCAACAACGCATCGTGAGTGTCTAGAACCGCCAACGTCAGGGTTTGCTGTTTTTGCGCGCGCTCACTGTTGTTGTCATTGGCATCCCCCTCAAGCACCAGGTGAAGTTCCATCAAACCCGTGTTGCTGTTTTCCATCGACAACAGCGCACTGCCGGAGGCGCGGACAAAGTCAAAACTCTCGATGGTTTCTTCAATGTCGTCCGGGACAATGTTTCTGCCGCCGATGATAATCAAATCGTCCTGGCGGCTATAAAAGTAGAGTTCCTGTTCATGGAAAAACCCTAGGTCACCTGTGCGCAGACGACAGTCTTTCAGTTTGGCGAGGGTGGCCTCCGGCATGTTCAAGTAACCGGGCGTCAGGCAATCGCTCTCGATGTTAATTTCGCCCAGCTTGAGTTCCGGTAACGGGCGATCATTCGCGTCGCGCACCGTAATGCGATGGCGAGCGTTGGCTTGTCCTGATGAAACCAGTTCAATGCGATCTTCATCTTCACTGGCGGCGAGTTTCACATCACCGTCGGGACTAATGCTGACTATCAGAATCTTGAGCTCACCCAGTTTACTGCAACTCGCGCCCAGACTGTTTTCAGCCATTCCATACGCTGAGTGAATATGTTCCGGCAGCAACTTCAAAGGCGAGAATCGCTCCCTGACCTTTCTTAGTACCAACGCGCTGATTTTCTCTGCCGAGATGTAGAGGTGCAGTCGGGACAGATCAATTTGTTCATCACCATATAAACGCTTCACCGTTCGAAGTGCCGCCACCAGCGCCGAATTGGTGATGAAGCTCAAGTCTGCCTGTTTCTCTGATAGCAACTTGAACCAACGCGCCGGATTGCGCATGTAGTAGTCGGGTGTCGCGAGCAGATGGTTGCAAGCGGCGTAGATGGGCAACAAGACGCCGGTAAACAAGCCCATGTCATGATGAATCGGCGTCCAGGAGGCACTGTTTTTGATGGGGATACCGTGCCTGCTGGCGTTGTGGGACAGCTCGATGTGCCTCAACTGATTCATGATCATGTCATGGGTGACAATGATGCCCTTCGGGAAACCGGTACTGCCGGAAGAGAACTGAATGATCGCCATGTCCTCTGGCTGGACATCTGCACCCAGCGGCAGTACTTCCACGCATTGAGGGTTGAATGTGGGCTCCGAGTGAATCTCAAGACCCGTGCGTGAACGCCATTGCTCGATGTCCTCGGCCGTGATTGCACCGTCGCACAGCACCAGTTTGAAGCTGCAAGAGCTGTCACAACTGGCGAGGAAATCCGCGTAGTTCAGATATTTGCCCGATTTGGTTCTGAGGGGGACCGCCACCAGGTTCAATCGCCAGCAAGCCAATAGATAGCCGACCAGTTCGATACTGTTGTTCAGGACCAGGCCCACCCGGTCCTGCCGCCGCAGTCCCTGACTGGCCAGTTTCGACGAGCAGGTATCAACAATCGCACCTATTTCGGCAATCGTGTACGAGCAATTCGTATCAGCGAACGTCCAAACGGCATCGCCTTGGGTCATTGCATGGCTGAATCTATGATTGATGGTCTGCATTTTCATTCTCGCAGGCAGTCGGTCCCAAGCAAACTCGGGGTCGTTGGCGGTAGGGGGGTTAAAAGTAAAAGTCTAGTTTTAACTGAATGCGGTCATTGTTATTAAACTGTCCGAATAGTCCATTCTTATCGCCGTAAAAAACATCAAGTCCGACGGTTCCTTTAATGTTTTTACTCAGCTTCGATGTGTACTGAAGACGAAACAAACCATCGCCATCATTATTGTTGGTCAGCCATCGGGCTTCAAAACTGTCTCGTTGGTGCAGCAAGTCCTTTCGGTAGAGAAAGGTCATGATGCTGTCGACTTTCTTGCGTGGCAGGTACTCGGTGGTCTCACCCAGGATGCTTTGATAGAACTGAGCACTGAATACACTTTCTTCTACGCCATAATAATCAAGTCCCAAGACGTAACTGGTGTCGTTGGTCTGGAATCGTCCGTTTTCGCTATTCAGGTCGTAGTCGATTACCGAGCGGTGAGTGGTGTGGGCCAACTCGCTGCGCAAGACGAAATCATTAATTGAAGTACTGGCACTGCCACCAAAGGTATGGGTTCTTTCATAACGCTCGCGAACAACAATCACCGGGCGCGTACCCGCCATGGATACTTGAGTTTCGAAGAACGGAGCGTCGTTGTAGTGATACATGTAGTTGAGCGAGAAATCCCATGACTCAACGCTGGTTGTCAGGGCCATGCCGACGTCAGAATCTTTAATGGGCCGGTCGGGGCGTTCGGCGCGACGTCGCTCAACGGGCAACGTCAACCCGGGAGGTGCCTGGGGTATCAACCGCCGCGAACGAATGGCGAATTCGCCTTCGTTGTAATTCGGAAAGTCGGTGTAGGTCTGGTCGGGGATCCACAGCAATTGCAGATCAAACTGGCCCACCGGCACCACGATGTTGGCCATCCATGTCGGGATGCGGGCTTCTTCGGGGTCTTCGAGGATGAACTCGCGGTAATTCATGGGGTTGACAATATCCAGCACCGTGACCCCATCGGCCTGGCCCCACACCACTTGTTGTTTGCCGAGAATCAGCGTTCCGTCTTCACCCAGGGTGTCTCTGAAATAGAGTTCACGCAGTTCGAACTGAAAAGGATAGTTGTCATAGATCTTACGGCCATCGTTGATGGGCGAGAGCGCGGTTTGATCGGGTTCTCCTGGCTCAAGTTGGCCACTCATGTTCCATCTGATGCGGGTGGATAACAGAAAACGGGCATCGGTGTCGGTTTCGTAAGACAGCGCGTTATAGAACCGTGTTTCTGACTTGGAGAGCTTGTCGACGGATATGTTTTCAGCAGTCTGGTATGAAATCTTCGAGTCGGAGTTGAACTCTCCGGCGAGCGCAAGTGCAGGCAGCGCTGAAATAGCGAAGACGAATGGTTTGAACATGAGCACGCCTTAGATCGAAGTATTATATTTTTAATCGTTCACGCGGAAATGTCGCAATGGTTGCGTTTTATTAAAGCTGTCTAGTTATTTAATTGCCGGGCCAAGAGCGGCCGGGAAACGCACTAAAGATGGGCGTGAGGATAGGACTTGATGTTTAGGTTAGCGCTCAAGAAAAACATCGCCGTACGGAAAGCGGTTGGGAAGAGCGCTTCGCAGAATTGGCGGAGAGATAAAAGTTGTGGGCTGAAATCCATTACTGCGTCCATGCGTTATCAGTCGAAGAGTGGAGCTCTCGATCAGTAGCGAAATGCTATCAGTGCTCGCGTTGTAACTCAACAAGTGTGATTCGAAATTTTTTTTTGCTAAACACGATTCATCTGTCCTAAGGGACAGATGAATAAGGTGGTGTTTTATATGGTGTTTTTTTAAACTTGGAACGATCGTTTCATGCTTGCTGGTGTTAAATATTCTAAATATTGTGTTGCTCAGATGTGTCTAAATGTTTCGGCGGCATGTTTTTCTGATAACTCGAACTAACGTGCCAAGACACGCTTGACTCTGTCCTGCGGGACAGACTCTATGATTTTCTCGATCCTGAACAGAATGGTTCTCTTCCAGAAGAAGGAGTTTCAGTGAGCAAGTTATGTCTGGTCACGGGCGCCAATGGGCACTTGGGCAACACCTTGGTCAGAGCATTGCTCAGTCAGGGCTACAGAGTCCGAGCCGGAGTGCGTGACATCGGTAACACGGCGCCCTTCGCGGGGCTTGATTGCGAACTGGTCTATGCCGAATTGCTGGACGGGCTTGCAATGCTCAAGGCATTGGACGGTGTCGACGTGCTGTTTCAAGTGGCGGCGGTTTTCAAGCATTGGGCCAAAAGCCCGGAAACCGAGATTGTCGAGCCCAATGTGCGGGGGACACGTAGCGTGTTGGAGGCCGCTGCACGGGCGGGCGTCAAGCGTGTCGTCTATGTCAGTTCCGTCGCCGCGGTTGGTCATGACGGCAGTGCTCTGGATGAAGCGCATTGGAATGACGAGGCCGAAAATGCCTACTACAAATCCAAGATTCTCTCCGAGCAAATGGCCTGGCGGACCGCCAACGACCTGGGGCTCTGGATGGTGTCGGTACTGCCCTCGGCGATGGTGGGGCCAAACGCGACCCAACTGACCGATACCATGGGGTTTCTGGAGTCAGTCAAACAGCGTCAGGTCCCGCTGGACCCAGGGTTCCATTTCAATTTCGTGGATGTGCGCGACGTGGCGGAAGGTTTGATTCTGGCCGCCGAAAAGGGCAGGGGAGGGCAGCGCTATATTCTTGCGAATGAGCGCTCATCGTCGCTCGCCAACCTGATCGAGGCCGCCAATGCGCTTTCGCCGGGTTATCGCCAGCCACCGCGAGCCCCGCAGTGGCTATTGGTCTGCATTGCCTGGATGCAGGAACGGGCCGCGCAACTGACGGGCAAGCCTGCCCAGTTACTGCTCAGCCAGGTGCGCCTGTTCCATAACGTTCGGCAGGAGTACAGCATCGTCAAGGCGAAGACTGAATTGGGGTTCAGCCCGCGACCGCCCGAAGAGGCGCTGATGTCAGCTTTTGTTTATCTGGGCAGGCGATCGACTCAGCCTTATGAAGAATTGACGTCGGTGCAGGACCGAACAATGAGTTCATCTCGCCTTTGAGCTCGATCAAATGAAGGTCCAGCGCCTGTAACTCAGCGATTTTTTCTTTCACTTGCTGACGCTTGGCGTTGACGGCTTCGTTTGCCAGCGCCAAAGGAAAGGCTTTGAGCTTGTTTTTGGCGCTGATCAGGGGACTCATCTCTGCCAGTTTGAAACCGGCAATTTGTGCTCTACGAATGAGGTGGACGATCTCCAGATGGTGAGCGTTGTAGGTCCGGTATCGACCGTCGCGTTCCGGCTCGTTTATCAAACCCATCTGTTCATACAGTCGAATGGCTTTTGGTGTGCAGCCGGTCAACTCGGCGAGTCGTCCAATGAACATGCTTAAATTCCTTTTTTAAATGCGTTAAATGCCTCGTACATTTGATCGCCAGTCAGCCCGTAACCGTCACAACAGCTAGCAACAAAAGTTTAGCGTGAATCCGCACCTTGACGAGGGCGGGGGGATTTTTCCCGAATCCGACCCCGCTGATTACGAAACTGAGGGATTCAGTATTGAAGAATTTGGCCTATGGGGGCGGCAGAGATCCAGTGGCGGCGTAGTCTGGAAAAGACATCATCGACTCGGTCGGTGGATGTTCGTATGTTGAAAACAACACGGCGCTGAGTCGATCGCCCAACAGATTCCAGGTGCGCTTCTTCTCTTCGGCATAGTCGTGATGCAGGTAATGGCGCCTCACCCGCGAGCCGGCCAGTACATGATTTTGGCAGCGGTCGATGACGTCCAGGCTGACCCCCAAGGCCTGCAACATGGTCGCGCCCGTACGGCGCAGGTCATGCGGCGTCCAGTCGCCGTTTTGGCCGTCGGCAAGCACCAGCGTGTCGTCATTACGCCGTCTTGACAGCGCCTTGCGGTTTTTGAAGCGGGCCTGGCGATCGCCGACCTGCTTACTCACCACTTTTACGTCCACATGCCCATCATCCTGCTTGTTCGGAAAGCACCACTGGGAATCTCCCGTCAGGGTCTTGAGTTCCTGAAAGAAATGTAGCGCGAAGGGCGAGAGGAAGACATGGTGGTCCTGTTTCTTGCCCCGGGAGCCTTTGACGTTTTCACTGGGGAGGAACCAGGTCTGCTGTTCCAGATCCACATTTTTCCATTCGGCCTGCAGCAACTCGCCAATCCGGCACAGCGTGCCCAGGCTGATCCAGAGCGCGAGCTGGGTTTCCTTTTTTAACGGCCGAATACCTTCGTACTTTTGACCGGCGGGGAGGGCGTGGTAATCGGCGGTCATGTGTTGGAAGCGGTTGTGCAACTCCAACAGCTCCGCCGAGGAAAGGATCCGGCTTCTTTCTGCTTCGTAGTCGGCAGGGATAAGGGGGGAGATGTCGACCAGTTCCGTCGGATCACCCTCAACCAGTAACGCCCACCAGGGTTGGCGCTTTCTGGCCCAGCTGAACATCTGGGTGAGGTCGGCGAAAAAGCTGATGGCTTGCCGGTGAGCGCCGCGGCTGAGGACCGCCCGGATCAGCGCCCGAATATCGTGCTCGGACACACTACTCACCGATGTTTTGCCGAGTGCCGGGTATAGGTCCTTGTTAAAACGTCGTTGCAACTCGGCATTGCCGTCTTTACGCGCGACGCCATCCAACAGCCAGGCCTTGGCCATATCCTGGACGGTTAGTGTTTGCACCTTCGTCGACTTTTCCTTTTCGGCTTTTGCATTCGTCGCGGCATGCGCCTGTGCTTTGGCGGTTTTCTTTTGCTCGTTGGGATTGATCTGCTCATCGATGAGCGCACGTGCCTGGTTGCGTGCTTTACGGATGTCCGTCAGGGATCTGCGCGGCCAGGACCCGCAGGCGTACTCTTTGTTCTGATCGCCCCAGCGATAACGATAGAAAAGCTGACCGACACACCGTCCTTACGGACTGAGATTCGACCAGCTAGATTGCCATCCTCCCGGAGGATTCGGCCGGCATCGTTGGGAGTCAGCGACTCGAGTTCTTTGATGGTGATTTTGGCCATAAAATGGGTTCCCCCTACTTTTCCCCCCACAAAAACGTCGGCTCTTGATGGGCGTTACTGGACTCTCGTAGAGCAGAACACCGCTGGAGCTCAAGTAAATACTAGCTTAGAAAAATCCAGAGTAAAATTTTGGAAGCTTTCAAGAAGTATGAAAAAGAAGATGGGGTGCTAGGGGTCGAGTGTTCGAATCACTCCGTCCCGACCATATAATTCAAAGGGTTGCGAGATTTTATCTCGCGACCCTTTTTTATTTTTGGTCGTTTTTACCCCCCCCACAAAACCACCGGCTCTGGGTGGAATCCTCACGGCTTCAGCGTGGTCGGACGCAGGCTTTGGCGCTCACGCTTGCAATATTGACCAGAATGATTCCGGCAATGATAAGGGTGATTCCTCCTGCAGCAGTAAAACTGGGAATCTGTTGATATCTGAAGGCCGCAATCACAGTGATGAGTGTTGACCAAGGCCGGACCACATCGAGGTATTTAATGACATGGGCAGGTCCTTCTGAGCCGGCCCCAGAAAGACTATTTCGAGCCCATACCCACCCACCGAAATAAGCACTGGAAACCAGCGTGCAAAACCTTGGCTTTCCTTTAGGGCGATAGTCGCCTGGTTAATACGCACCTCTCGTGCCAGAGCTGCTACATACCTCAACCCAATCGGCGGATGCACCAGCTAGCAAGTAGATGCTGTGGCGGAGATTAGGCGAGCAACGCTTCCAGGTTTTTTCATCGCATGCGTTATGCCTGTGAGATAAGTCCTTCTCAATGTGTATTGCTTGGACGATGCAGTAACCGCGATTTCTCACCGAGCGAAAAAGGTTGTCTCCTCTAGCGGACTTCTTGAACTTCGCTTGTAGCCTGCTGAGGCACATCGCCAGCCCCTTATAGTGGTCAAGATTTTTGTTTAGTTTTTTGGCAATTGCATCATTACTTACTATCCGTTCTCTGCTGCTTATTAACAAGTCGAGTACTGCGTACTCCATCTTGGTTAGATTAATAGTTGTTTCATTGTTAATAAGTAATCGCAGAGGCTCGACGAGCACCCATGCATTTGAGCTTTGTGCGCGTATTGCGTTGAACATGCTCTTTTCAATGGGGGCGTGCGCCTCGAAGGCGGAGAGTCGTCTGGAGGGGGGCGTATCGGTATTCATCTAAGTGAGGCTGTTTCTTTGTTTGTATTGCTCTTCCGCTAGCTGGCTCGAAATGGAGAAATTCCGAGGTCAGCGGAGATGGCGCAGTGCAATGCGGAGTGTATTTCGGTTAAAACCGGCTAATTTCGGTGATGATACGTTTCAGCAGTCATAAAATCCTTAAAAATGATCGAACGTACGTTCGTTTTGATAAGGGGGATTAACACGAAAGGCCTGGAACCTCAGTGAAGCAGTTTTGCTAAGTGCGGGACTCGGATGGAATCAAAACGACTAGATCCGTATCGCCTACGTCGACACCCGCCTGCGAAAGCAGAGTTGTAACCTGGCCGCGATGATGGGTCTGATGGTTAAAAAATGCATGACCAGGCTGTAAAAATCGTGGTTCGTTGGATGCTTGGCGAATCGCTTCAGCCAGATCACATTGCCCCCACCCGTCGGCTTGCTGACGTTAACCAAGCAGACTCGTCAGCTCCGCAAGCGCCGGGCTAAGGAAAAAACCCAGCAAAAACACCCGCTTCCAGATGGATGGCTGATTGTGTAACTTGTTGATACAAATATGAATCTGTATCATTTAGTTTCATATCAAGGGTGCGAGGGAGTGCATTGCCCATATAAAAATAAGGTCAAGGTAATGCTCAAAATGCTACTCGTGTACGGTCATCTGATTGCCACCTGTATTGCTCTGGGGAGGGTGTTACAGGCGGATCAAAAGCTATGGAGCTGGCGCAAGGATGTGTTGAGTGAGGTGCAGCGTGAGTACCTCGAAGAGACCCAAAAAATCGTCACGCTCGCGCTATTGGCGCTTTGGGGAAGTGGCTTGCTGCTGGTGCTACAGGGTTACCTCTATGAGGGGAGCGCGTATCTGCTCAATCAAAAGCTCTGGGCCAAGGTGAGTGTTGTCGCGCTGCTTAGCCTCAATGGTGTTTTGTTGCATCGGATCGGTTTCCCGCTGCTGCAGAAGGCCCCTTTTGTCTTGTTACGCAACTCCGGCCGCACTCGCCTCGCTCTCTTGGGCGCTCTCTCTATGAGCAGCTGGCTATTTGCTGCTTTCCTGGGGGTAGCTCGAGCGTGGAATCACGTACTGCCTTATTTGCATGTGATGGGTGCTTTTGCTCTGTTCTTGTTGGTTGCCTGTGTAGTGGCGCTGATAGTCGCCAGTGCAGCGGGCGTCAGGGGAGATGAGTGGTCACGTACTGGCAGCAAGTGAAGCCAGGTCGGTTGTTCCTTCTCGTTTCTGCGGTGTTGCTCTTGCGGTCTTCCGAGGTGATGCGAGTTCAAACTGCTCTCAATAAGTGAACAATGTGCCGCCGCTACGGCGGCACAGGCGGATCAAGAGGTTGAATACTCGAGATACAGTCTTTCGAGCGCCTCTTGGTATTTATCTCCCTTCAAAGTTTTTTTCAGCACTGCCAGGGCCTCGAGCGCTGAAGCCGCAGCCAGCGCCTCGTTTTCTCCCCGATATGCGGCGCGCAGCCTTGCTGCTGCAATTATCGATTCTTCAGTCGTTGGCATGTTATTGCCCTCGAAGGATTGAACCTCACTGATAGTCGCAACCCTCAACGATTTCAAGTCCAAGGTGAGCGCTCCACCGAAAGGCCTTGGCCTGTTCAATGAGGGCGACCCCGATCAGCTTTGCACCGCACCCACCCCACCCATTGCCACCGATTTGTTCCGCACGCTCCTATACAACACGCTGGACACCATGAATCCAACAATGGCCAACAGGCTCATCAAGCTGAAGACATAGTTGTAGCCTTGCTGACCCGGGAAATGGTCGAGGATTGCGCCGTAGATGACGTAAGCGAACATGCCGGGTGCGTAGCCGATCAGGCAGCCGATACCGAAGGCTGAACCGGTGATGTGCGAAGGGATGCCGACTTCACCCATGGGCGCCCAGAACACGCCGCGCATGGAAAACACAATCAGCGCGAAGGACAGTGTGGCGGCCATGCCTGCGTAGATAAAGCTCGGGCTTTTCGGGATCAGCAGGATGACGCCCATCAGCGGCAGCAAGGCCAGGAATGCCCATTTCAGATAGCGGCTGGTGCTCTTGAATTGCTTGTCGGCAATGAAGCCGCCGGCGGGGCCACCGAGGATTTTGAGGAAGTACTGATTGATGATGCCGTAGGCGCCCACCAGTGCCACGGGCAGACCGTACATTTCCTTGAGGTAGGGAATGAAATAGGTCAGGCCGCAGTAGACGATGTAGACCATGAACACGTTGAGGCTGACCAGCCAGATACCCGGCACCTTGATGGCTTCGAGCAGGTTCGCCAAACCGTTCTTCGGCTTGGCAATCGACTGTGCGCTGCCGCCCTTGAGCAGGAACCAGGTCAGGGTTCCGGCAAGAATGTCGATGACCGAGTAGAAGAGGATGGCCGATTTCAGCCCGGTTTCACCGGAGCCCATGGCGACGAAAACGCCCAGTGCAGAAAAGGCGACCAAGGTATCAATGACGCCACGCCCACCTTCCAACAGTCCAAACAAGCGACCCTGTTCCTGATCGTCACCCAGGTTGCGGATGGCTTTGAGCAGCGAGGGCCAAAAGAAGCAATCGGCGCAGACGGCCAGCAGGCTGAATACGATCAGCAGATTGCTGAAGGGCGGAAAGGTCGCCAGATACAGCCCCAGGCCGCCGGTACCGATCAGGCCGATGGGAATCATTTTGCGCGTGTCGTAGCGGTCGGCGAGCATGCCGCCGACGACAAACAGTGCGGTGGCGATGATGGCGTTGGCGCTCAGCAGCAGGCCGATTTCAGTGTGGCTCAAGCCCATGAATTCTTGCATGGGCACATAGAAGGCGTCCTTGAGGTTCGCCAGCTTGTAGATGGTGCCACCACCGAGGATGAGAATCAGGAATCTGAGCCATTTGGCCTTGTCACGAGTTGTCATTATTGTTCTCCAGGCGTAATTGGGTAGTAACGTCAGGTTCAGGCGTTTTCGTGGTTGTCGAGGGTCAACTCGGCCAGGGTTCGGAACTCGGTCAGCAGGCTTCGTACATAGGCGACCTGGTTGTTCGCCCAACGGTGTTCGTCGGCGAGCATTCGTTCGAGCGAGTAGCCGTCCGGGAGGGGGGTGTCACTCATTTCCCGGTACGCAATGAATGGATCGGCAGCCTCAAAGGTCTGGCGGAACGCCGGGGCGACATAGTGGTTTTCCTGCTCAAGAATGAACGCGATCACTTGCGGGGTTGAGTCGCCGAGCATCAACAGTTCGAACAGCATGCGGGCGCTTGGCAGGTCGTCTTCGTCGCTGCCCTGCAGCACGCCGTAATGGCCGAAGCCGTTGTGCTCGGGGACGATACGCACACCCTTGAGGTGGGTCTGGCGAATGTGCGGCGCCAGGGTGTGCAGAGCCGGCAGGGGCTGTTCGCAGGCGTTGATCATGTTGCCGAAGTCGAACAAGGCGTGCAGCCGTGGGTGGTTTAGCCGGTTCAGGAGTTGCGCGATCTCGGCGCTCTTGAGTTCCTCATGCTGCTCGAAGTCGAAGAACAGGTCGTGCTCATCTGCCTGCTGCGCGAGGTAATTCAGGTCTGACTCGATCACGTCCATGACTCGGGACAGCGTCCCCTCGTAGCGTGAGTAAACGCGGATGTTGCGAACCCCAAGCGCCTTGGCGATGGCGATCACCTGATCGACATCTTTTTTCAGCGTGCTGCTGATTTCCAGGTGCACATCCAGTGCGAGCGCATTGGCCTTGTCGGCAAACGCTTGCAACTGTGCGGGCGTCATTTGGCTCAGGCTGTTTTCTTCGCCGTCGAGCAAGTGCAGGCTCAGCCCCTGCAACTCGTGGCGATAGGCGAAGTCCAGCAAATCGGCTGGCGTGACACGGCCATGGGTGAGGTTGGTCAGCAAGGGATAGGCATGAGCAAACAAGCGCATCTGCCCAAGGCGGTCGAGCAGTTGGCGGGCCAGTGCTTCAGTCAGTAGGGGAGGTGTTCCTGCCTCGGCAGCCTTGTGGCTGAGCAAGGCATTGAATCGCTCTTGGATCTTATTGTTCATTCGAGTCGTTCCTGGTCAGACGCCGGGTCTACCGGCGCAGCCTTTATCGCGCCAGTCAGGAACTCTCGATAGATCCATTATCAGTTAAATCATAAGACCACTTGCCTAGCTTCAAGTGGCCTGCAGGTACCCCATTTTGCTCAAGGCCCGGGCCAGTGCTTCGACGCGCTCCTGCGCCTGGCCCTCAGGCGTACCGGCGAAACCGATGAGCAGGGCAGGTGGCAGGACATGCTCGAGGCAGTAGTCGCTCAGGGCATAGGTGTGGATGTTGTGCCGGGCCAGTTCCCTGGCGATGGCGTCGTCATCAAGCGTGGGTGGCAGCCAGGCGATCAAGTGCATGCCGGCTTCCACCGGAGTGATATTGAAGAAGCCGCCCAGCTGTTGCTGAAGTTGCTCGAGCAGTGCTTGCTGGCGAGCCTGGTACAGCGTACGCATGCGGCGAATATGGCCGAGGAAGTGGCCTTCGCGCATGAAGTCCGCCGTCGTCGCCTGGAGCAGCGTCGGCGGGCTGCGATCCATCACCGCGCGCAGGGTACAGAAGGGTTCGATCAGGGCTTGCGGCAGTATCACGTAACCCAGTCTTAGCGAGGGGAAGAGCACTTTGCTGAAGGTGCCGACGTAGATCACTCGCGCCATCCGGTCCATGGCGTAGAGCGCGGGGAGGAGGCGGCCGCTGTAGCGAAATTCACTGTCGCAATCGTCCTCGATGATCCAGCTCTGATACTGCGCGGCCCAGTCGATGAGTGCCTGGCGCCGCGCATAACTCATGGTCACGCCCAAGGGATGCTGGCGAGATGGCGTGGTGAACACCAGTCGGGCGTCAGGGCACTCGGCCAGGCCTTGCCGGATATCAATTCCTTGTTCATCGATCCGCAACGGGACCACCTGAGCCCCCTGGGCCTGCAACGCAATGCGCGCCGCGATGTGTCCCGGGTCTTCCATCCATACGCTGTCCTGCGGATTGAGCAACAGCATGCCTAACAGGTTGAAGGCTTGCTGGGCCCCTGAAACGATCACCACCTGCTCGGCGCTGCAATCGATGCCACGGGCATCAAAAACGTATTCGGCAATCGCCGCGCGCAAGGCCTGTAACCCTTGCAGTTCGCCATAGCCAAGCATGGCCTTGGTCGGCTTGAGCAGGTGGCGGTTCATCAAGCGCCGCCACACCGCGAGGGGGAACGCGTCGTAGGTACTGTGGCTGGGCAGGAATGAGGTGGGGGTCGCAGGATCCCAATCGGTATAGGAAACCCCACGAAAGTGACTGCTGCGCAGCGACAGCATGGACTGGCTCAGGTCGGACAGGCGCGGTGGCTGGCGCTGCTCTTCGTCGGCAATCCCTCGGCTCTCCCACTCATTGCCGACATAGGTGCCCGCCCCAGTGCGCGAGGCCAGGAAACCTTCGGCAATCAGCTGATCGAATGCATTGAGAATGGTGATCCGCGACAGCGCCAATTCTTTGCTCAGGGTCCGCGTCGACGGCAGGCGCACGCCTCCTTGCATTTTTCCGCTGAGAATCTGTTTGCGAATCTGCAAATAGAGTTGGCGGTACAGGGGGATGGCGCTGGCACGGTCCAGCTCGATAGCCGACAGCAGCAAACCTGCAGGGGATTTCATTACATGCTCGTCTGGAGGGAGGTGGTTTGACCTGGAACACCATCAGGCACCGAGATGCGCAGGGTATCGAGAGGCACTGGATAAGTCATCCATGGCAGCTGTTGATGCAGTGCTCACTGTCATGAAATGAAAAGCCATTGTCGTCTGATGAGAAGCGACTCACCAGACGGCGTCCTACAGTCCAATCAGCGCAATTCGACGCAGCAGCCCAACTTGAGACTGGAGAATAAGAAAAAATGGCCAAAGCCGTACGCTTCTACGAAACCGGTGGTCCCGAAGTCCTTCGTTATGAAGAGGTCGAAGTCGGCGATCCCGGTCCAGGCCAGGTTCGTCTTCGTCATGTGGCGGTGGGCCTGAACTATGCCGACACCTACTTTCGCAATGGCACTTACCCGATCCCGATGCCCAACGGCATGGGGGTTGAAGCGTCCGGTGTGGTCCAGGCCATCGGCGCAGGGGTGACCAACGTACAAGTCGGTGATCGCGTCACCTACACCGGTTTTCTCAATACATTGGGCGCCTACAGCACCGAGCGTCTGATCCCGGCCGCGCCTCTGATCAAATTGCCGGAAACCATCAGTTTCGAGACCGCCGCGGCCATGACCATGCGCGGCTTGACGTCCTCGTACCTGATGCGACGCATTTACGACTTCAAGCCCGGCGACAGCATTCTGCTGCACGCCGCTGCCGGTGGTGTGGGCCTGATCGTTTCGCAGTGGGCCAAGCTGCTCGGCCTGAACGTCATTGGCACCGTGTCCACCGAGGCAAAGGGTGAAATTGCCCGGGCCCATGGCTGCGAGCATGTCATCAACTACAGCCATGAAGACGTCGCCCAGCGCGTTCGCGAGCTGACGGATGGCGTGGGGGTCAACGTGGTGTTCGACAGTGTCGGCAAGAACACCTTCATGGGCTCCCTGGACTCGCTCAAGCGTCGCGGTTTGATGGTGTGCGTCGGCACGGCATCCGGCCCGATCCCGGCTTTCGATCCGGTATTGCTGGCGATGAAAGGCTCGCTGTTCCTGACCCGTCCGGCCTTGGCCGATTACATCGCCGATCCGGCGGAAAAAGCCGCGTTGGCGGGCGAGTTGTTCGACCATGTCGGCAGCGGCCGGATCAAGATCGAGATCAACCAGCACTATGCTTTGCAGGATGCCGTGCAGGCCCATCGCGACCTGGAATCACGCAAAACCACGGGCTCATCGATTTTCGTCATTTAAGGGAGTTGTCTGCCATGAAAGTCGAACAATTGACCTGCAACATTGGCGCGGAACTGGTGGGCGTCAACCTCGCCGATGCAGTCCATGACGACGGTCTTTTTGCCGAGATTCGTGCTCAGCTGCTCAAGCATCGGGTGGTGTTCCTGCGTGATCAGGACATCACACGTGACGAGCATGTGGCCTTCGCCCGGCGCTTTGGCGAACTGGAGGATCATCCGGTGGCCGGCAGTGATCCGGATCATCCAGGGCTGGTGCGCATCTACAAGAATCCGGACCAGCCGATGGACCGCTACGAAAACGCCTGGCACACCGACGCGACCTGGCGCGAGGCGCCGCCGATGGGCTGTGTGCTGCGTTGCGTAGAGTGCCCTCCGGTAGGCGGCGACACCATGTGGGCCAACATGGTCGAGGCCTATGCGCGCTTGCCCGAAGACGTGAAGGTGAAGATCGCCGACCTGCGCGCGCGCCATAGCATCGAAGCGAGTTTCGGTGCCGCCATGCCGATCGAAAAGCGTCTGGCGCTCAAGGCGATGTATCCGGATGCCGAGCACCCGGTGGTGCGCACCCACCCGGAAACCGGAGAGAAGGTGCTGTTCGTCAACGCCTTCACGACGCACTTGAGCAACTACCACACCCCCGAGCGGGTGCGCTTCGGCCAGGACGCCAACCCGGGCGCAAGTGAGCTGCTGCGTTACCTGATCAGCCAGGCCTACATCCCCGAGTATCAGGTGCGCTGGCGCTGGAAACCCAACAGCATCGCCATCTGGGACAACCGCAGTACCCAGCACTACGCCGTCATGGATTACCCGCCGTGCCATCGCAAGATGGAACGCGCCGGCATCATCGGCGACAAGACTTACTGATCGACCGCAACTGCATTCGCACTCGTAAACACGCCTGCCCGGCACGATCCCGGGTGGGCGGAACAATCATAAGAATAGGAGTAACTCATGCAATTCTTCGACGATTCCCTGCACCCGGAAAACATGGAAAAGGTGGTGATCACCGTGGCCCCGTATGGCCCCGAATGGATGCCGGAAGACTTTCCTGAAGACATCCCGCTGACCATGGACGAGCAGGTGCAGAAGGCGGTTGAGTGTTATGAGGCGGGTGCAACGGTATTGCACCTGCACGTGCGTGAATTGGATGGCAAGGGTTCCAAGCGTCTGTCCAAGTTCAACGAATTGATCGCCGGTGTGCGTGAAGCCGTGCCAGACATGATCATCCAGGTCGGTGGCTCGATTTCCTTCGCCCCCGAAAGCGATGGCGAAGCCGCCAAGTGGCTGTCTGACGATACACGGCACATGCTGGCCGAGCTGACGCCAAAACCGGATCAGGTCACAGTGGCCATCAACACCACCCAGATGAACATCATGGAACTGCTGTATCCGGAATACCTGGAAGGCACGTCCCTGGCCAATCCTGCCTATCAGGCGGCGTACAGCGAAATGACCGTACCGGCCGGCCCGGCCTGGGTCGCCGAGCACCTCAAGCGTCTGATGGACAACGGCATCCAGCCGCATTTCCAGCTGACCGGCATGCATGCCATGGAAACCCTCGAGCGCCTGGTGCGCAGGGGCGTCTACAAGGGCCCGTTGAACCTGACCTGGATCGGTATCGGCGGCGGTTTCGATGGCCCCAATCCGTTCAACTTCTTCAACTTCATCCACCGCGCGCCAGACGGTTGCACATTGACCTCCGAGTCGCTGCTCAAAAACGTCATGCCATTCAACACCATGGCGATGGCCATGGGTATGCACCCGCGTGTGGGCAATGAAGACACTATCATTGATCACAAGGGCGATCGTTTCGGCTCGGTTGCGCAGATCAAGCAAACCGTACGCATCGCCCATGAACTGGGTCGCGAAATCGCCACGGGCAAAGAAGCCCGTGAGATCTACCGCATTGGTGTGCAGTACCAAAGCATCGAAGAAACCCTGTTGGCCAATGGCATGGCCCCCAACCGCAAGGCCGGGCAGAAAGGTGTGCCACAACGCGGCTGATCGGCAGACGAAGCGGGGGGCAATGGCCTCCCGCTCGCTGCACTGCAACACGCTTGATAACAACAATAAAACGAAGCTTTGAGGAGGCTGCATGGCCTTTCACCCAATCGCCGCAGACGATGATGACTGCAGTGGCGTCGGCGTTGCGCGCAAGTACGCCTGGATCGTCTTTGCGCTGACGTTCGGTTTGTTGATTTCCGATTACATGTCGCGTCAGGTGTTGAACGCGGTGTTCCCGATGCTCAAGGGCGAATGGGCCCTGAGCGACGGCCAGCTCGGCCTGCTCAGTGGCATTGTCGCCCTGATGGTGGGGCTGCTGACCATTCCCCTGTCATTGCTGGCGGATCGCTTCGGCCGGGTCAAGAGCCTGGCACTGATGGCTTTGCTGTGGAGCCTGGCGACGCTGGGCTGCGCATTGGCGCAGGACTATCAGCAGATGTTCATTGCACGATTCATGGTCGGCGTCGGTGAAGCGGCGTACGGCAGCGTCGGCATCGCCGTGGTGATCTCGGTGTTTCCCAAACACATGCGTGCAACGCTTGCCAGTGCGTTCATGGCGGGTGGCATGTTCGGTTCGGTGTTAGGGATGGCGCTGGGTGGTGCAATCGCCGCCAAGCTTGGCTGGCGCTGGTCGTTTGCCGGCATGGCGCTGTTCGGTCTGCTGCTGGCGGTGCTTTACCCGGTCATCGTCAAGGAAGCACGCATTGCGCCGCAACGTGCCGCTCAGGCGGCGAACAAGACGGCTGCCGCGGTCAAGCGTCCGTTGCGTACGCTGTTTTCCAGCCGCTCGGTGATCGCGGCCTACATCGGCAGTGGCTTGCAACTGTTCGTCGGCGGCACCGTCATTGTGTGGATGCCCAGTTACCTCAATCGTTATTACGACATGGCCACCGACAAGGCAGGAGGCCTCGCCGCGATCATCGTGCTGTGCAGCGGTGCGGGGATGATCCTGTGCGGCATGCTCAGTGATCGACTGTGTCGCCATTCGCCGGAGCGCAAAGTCGCTTTGGCCATCGCCTATTGCCTGGGCAGTTGCCTGCTGCTGTCGGCGGCGTTCGCCCTGCCGGCGGGGCCTGGGCAATTGGTGCTGATCTGCCTGGGCATGTTGATTGCCGCCGGCACGACCGGCCCTTGCGGAGCCATGGTTGCCAACCTGACCCATTACTCGGTCCACGGCACGGCCTTCGCCACGCTGACCCTGGCCAACAACATGCTGGGGCTGGCGCCTGGGCCGTTCATCACCGGCAGGGTGTCCGACCTTATCGGCTTGCAGGCTGCTTTTCAGCTGGTGCCACTGGTCAGCATCGCGGCTGCGGCCGTGTTCTTTTATGCCAAGTGTCATTACCACAAGGACATTGCCCGGCTTAAGGGCGAGCAAGTTCTCGATTCGATTGGCAAAGCGGCGTTAGAGGTGAAGTTGTGAGTGGTCGTTTACGTATTGATGTGTTTTTCGATTTCATCTGCCCGTGGTGCCTGATCGGCAAGCGTCAACTGGAGCATGCGCAGGTACAGTTTCGCAGTCGCCACCCGGATGTGCAGATCACCACGGTGTGGCATGGCGTGCAGTTGCTGCCTCAGTTGCCGGTACAAGGTGAGCCCTTCGCCGACTTCTATCGCAAGCGTCTGGGCAATGCCGACGCCGTGGCCATGCGCCAGGCCCAGGTACAGCAGGCTGCTGCGGCGGTCGGATTGGCCATTGACTTGAGCCGCATCGCGACAATGCCTAACACCGCAGACGCTCATCGTTTCTTCGAGCGTGCCTGCGAGCTAGGCAATGTTGCCCAGCGTGACATCTTGCTCGAGCGCCTGTTCGCCGCTTATTTCCAGAGGGGCGAAGACCTGGGTTGCCGTGAGACCTTGCTCGCGATTGCCCGCTCCTGCGGCATTGATGTCGAGGCCTTGGCCGACTGCCTGATGGGTGACGCCACTCCATTTGCTGGGTCACTCGGGGCGAGCAGTGGCGTGCCGAGCTTTCAGTTCGACCGCCGCATGACGGTGGTGGGCGCGCAACCTGCAGTGGCATTGCTCGGGGCCATGAGCCAGGCACTGAAAGAAAGTACTCGCAAGCAGCAATCGGCATGAGTCTTCGTATTCCCGTGCCTGCCGGAAAACTCCCGCAGGCAGGCGGTCGTGCGCTGTTCGAATTCGATGGCAAAAGCCTGGCGTTATTCAACGTTGAAGGTGACTTGTTCGCCATCGACGACAGTTGCCCGCACCAGGGCGCCTCGCTGTGTGGCGGGCGTCTTGAGGGGCGGGTGATTCAGTGCTGCGCCCATGGCCTGCGCTTCGATTTGCGCAGCGGTTACTTGCTCAATTCAACCCAGCTCAAAGTCGCCAACTACCCCGTCGAGATCATTGACGGCCAGGTATTCATCGTCATCGTTCCCGAGGAGTCCGTGCCATGAGCACTATCGCTCTCACCCGTATCCACAGCCGAACGCGCGAATTGGCGCCGGGTTTTGTCGTCAGTCTGATCGTGGCGGCGGCCGCGTCCTTTTTGTCCGAGCATTACGGCGCGCCGGTGATGCTGTTTGCCTTGCTGTTGGGCATGGCGCTGAACTTCCTGGCCGGTGATGGCGCCTGCAAGGCTGGCATCGAATTCACGGCACGTACGGTGTTGCGCATTGGCGTGGCGTTGCTGGGCATGCGCATCACGCTCGAACAGATTGCCGCGCTGGGCTGGAAGCCTGTGGCGCTGGTGGTGATTGTGGTGGTGGTGACGATCGGCGTCTCGGTGATTGCGGCCAAGGCGCTGGGGTTTCAACGCTTGTTCGGCATGCTGACGGGCGGGGCTACTGCGATTTGTGGTGCGTCGGCGGCGTTGGCGCTGGCGGCGGCATTGCCGAACCATCCGCAGAAAGAACGCGCAACGTTGTTCACGGTGATCGGGGTGTCGGCGCTGTCGACTCTGGCGATGATCGTGTATCCGATGATTGCCAACTGGCTGTCGTTGTCGCCGCAAGTGGCGGGCGTGTTCCTGGGGGCGACCATCCACGATGTCGCCCAGGTGGTCGGCGCCGGTTACAGCATGTCGACCGAGACCGGCGATACGGCCACGGTGATCAAGCTGATGCGGGTTGCCATGCTGCTGCCAGTGATCGTCTGCGCCGCGATGATTACCCGCATGCAAGGCGCCGACCCGGCCGGCAAACGACCGCCGCTGCTGCCATGGTTCGCCGTCGGGTTTCTGATTCTGGCTTGTATCAACAGCACCGGCTGGATAGCCCCGGTGGTGCAGGGATCGGTCAATGACTTGTCGCGCTGGTGCCTGGTGGTTTCCATCAGCGCCCTGGGCATGAAAACCCAGCTCAAGGAGCTGGCGGCGGTGGGCATCAAGCCGATCCTGCTGATGGTGGGGGAGACGGTGTTCCTTGTCGTGCTGGTGCTGCTGTTGCTGCGCTGGGGTCTTTAAGCCTGTTAAAAAATACTGGCAGCCGTAATGCTATCCCGTAGGAGCTGTCGAGCTTGCGAGGCTGCGATCGGCTGCGAAGCAGTCGTAAAACCAGAACCTGCGGTGCATCAGGCAAACCGCGTCAGCCGGATTCACGACTGCTTCGCAGCCGATCGCAGCCTCGCAGGCTCGACAGCTCCTACAGGGCCGGACCTCGTTCCACATTGCAGAGGGACTCCTCGGCCGGTGCGTCATAAACACCGGTTCTTTTACGGCGACTGTGCCAGCAGTCGCCGTTTTTTTTTGCCTGCCCTTCGTCCGCTTCAGGAGTCGCTGGAGCCGGGCAGGGTGCTCAAGTCCGGCGGAGCTTTGACGGGGTGCTTTTGCGCGCTGCGCCATGCGGCGGGCGGCATGCCGAACTGGGTGATGAACCAACGTGTGAAGGAGCTCGCCATCGAATAGCCGAGCATGTCGGCGATTCGGCCCAACGAGTAATTCGGGTTTTCCAGGTAGCGCAACACCAGATCGCGGCGCACGTCGTTGATCAGGTCGTTGAAGGCGCAGCCGTCGTCTTTCAGGCGACGTTGCAGGGTGCGTACGTTCATGCCCTGGGTCTGGGCGATCTGCTCGATGGTGGCGCGTCCCATCGGCAGCAGCAGGTAAATGGCTTTGCGCACCTCGAACAGCATCGAAGGACCTTCGTGGCTGAGCAGCGAGTCGAGGTAGCTCTGCGCGTAACGTGCCATGGCCGGGTCGGCATTGGGGTTGGTCACATCGAGGCTGGCGTCGGAGCAGACAATGCCATTGAACTCGCTGCCGAACTCCAGCTTGCAACCGAACAGGCGCCGATGCAGTTGCAGGTTGTCGGGAGGCTGGTGCGTGAAGTTGACGCTGTAAGGGTGCCAGTGGCTGCCGAGCAGCGCGGCGCACAGGCGGAACATCACGCCGATGGCCAGTTCGGTGGCTTGCCGGCTGGGCATCGGCGATTCGGTGACCACCTCTTCGCGAATGATCACCATCTTGCCGGCCTCTTCAATGAAGATGGCCAGTGAGTCGTTCATCAGATGACGGTAATGCACCACGACCTGCAACGCATCTCGCAGCGTTCGCTGGTGGCTGAGCAGCAGGCTGACCACGCCGAAGTCCGAAAGCTGACGCGACTCGGCCATGCTCAGGCCGAAGCTCTGGCAGCCACTGGCGGCGGCCGAA